>NZ_JBHTDL010000009.1:226926-404051 GCF_042675075.1 Nocardia sp. GCM10030253
TCATCACCGGACAACACCACCGCACCAGGCGCATTCACCGCCGCAACAGACACGCGATCACCATGCTCGACAATGATTTCCTGCGCCCGGTCCTCATCGATGGCCACCGCAAGCATCGCCCCACCCACCGGCAGCGCACCCATCAACCGACCACGCGCCGCCACCAGCTTGCACGCATCCGACAACGACCACACACCAGCCACATGAGCGGCGACGAGCTCACCGATCGAATGGCCGATCAACACATCCGGCACGACACCGAATGACTCCACCAACCGGAACAACGCCACCTCGAACGCAAACAACGCAGGCTGCGTGAACTCCGTACGATCCAAAACCGCACCAGCGAACCCGCCACCAGCAACAACACTCTCAGCACCACTCCCGGCGAACCCGTCACCTACAGCAACGTCAGCACCGCACCCAGCGAACTCGCCACCTACAGCACGATTCTCAGCACCATTCCCGGCGAACTCGCCACCCGCAACACCATTCTCAGCACTGCCCCCACTGAGGTTTCCGGTGAACATCAGCTCTTTGAGCGAGCACCCCAACAACGGATCGAACTCGGCACAGACCTCATCCAAAGCAGCCGCGAACACCGGGAAGGCTTCGTAGAGACCAGCACCCATGCCGACCCGCTGCGCACCCTGACCAGTGAACAACAGTGCAGTCTTACCCGAACCGACACTGCCCTCGACCACACCAGAAGCAGTCGAACCGGCAGCGAGCTCAGCAAGACCAGCAAGCATCCCCGCGCGATCGCGGCCGATGACTCCGCCACGCCACTCCAGTTGAGCCCGTGAATTCATCAGTGCGTGCGCGATATCCAGGACATTTGGGTCCGGACGCAACGACAGCCACCGATGCAGCCGCGTGGCCTGTGCCCGCAGCCCCGCCGCACTCTTGGCGGATACGAGCCACGGCGTCGCAGCAGTCGTGATCGGTGCCGGATCGGTCGAGCCGGTGATCCCGTTCGAGTCCGCGACCGGCACCGTATCGGTCCCGCGCGGAGTGACGCCGCCGGCGGCGTCGACGTGCTCGGTCGGTGCTTCCTCGATGATGACGTGCGCATTCGTGCCGCTGATCCCGAACGACGACACACCAGCACGACGCACCCGCTCACCACTAGGCCACGATTCGCTCTCCGTCAGCAGCCGCACCGAACCCGCAGACCAATCCACATGCGGCGACGGCGCATCCACATGCAAAGTCGCAGGCAAGATTTCATGCCGCAGCGCCTGCACCATCTTGATCACACCACCGACACCGGCCGCAGCCTGGGTGTGACCGATGTTCGACTTCAGGGCGCCGACCCGCAGTGGCTGCTCACGATTTCGGCCATAGGCCGCGATCAACGCTTGCGCCTCGATCGGATCACCCAACGTCGTACCGGTGCCATGCGCCTCTACGGCGTCGATATCGGCTGCCGACAACCCGGCATTGGCAAGGGCCTGGGCCACGACGCGTTCTTGGGACGGCCCATTGGGAGCCGTCAGGCCATTGCTGGCCCCGTCCTGATTGACCGCGCTGCCACGCACAACCGCCAACACGTTGTGTCCGAGCCGTTGCGCATCCGAAAGCCGTTCTACTGCAAGAACACCCACACCCTCAGACCACGCGACACCATCCGCCGACGCCGAGAATGCCTTACACCGGCCATCCGGAGACAAACCCCGCTGACGAGAGAACTCCACGAACAGCAACGGCGTCGACATCACCGTCACACCACCGACCAGAACGAGAGAACTCTCCCCTTGACGCAAGGCCTGGCACGCCAAATGCAACGCCACCAGCGACGAAGAACACGCCGTATCGATCGTCACCGCCGGGCCCTCCAAACCCAGCGAGTACGCCACCCGACCCGACACCACACTGCCCGCCGACCCCGTCGCCAGATAGCCCTCCGCTGCCGGATCCACCGACCGCACGGAAAACCCGTAGTCCTGGTACATCACACCCGCGAAAACACCCGTATCACTACCGCGCAACGACAACGGATCAATCCCAGCGTCCTCCAACGCCTCCCACGACGCCTCCAACAGCAACCGCTGCTGCGGATCCATCGCCGACGCTTCCCGAGGACCGATACCGAAAAACGCCGCATCGAAATCGCCCGCGTCCCTGATGAATCCGCCTTCGCGGGCGTAAACGGTGCCGGGCTTGTCCGGATCAGGATCGAACAACTGATCCAGATCCCAGCCACGATCCGAGGGGAATTCACTGATCGCATCGGTCCTCGCAGCAACCAGATCCCAGAGCTGTTGCGGTGACTCGGCCCCGCCGGGATACCGGCAACTCATCCCGACGATCGCGATCGGCTCGTCGACCTGTGCCCGGGACCGGGTCCGGCGCACGGTGCCACGGAGGCCGGCGCCTTCGATACCAGCGCGGACGAACTGGGCCACCGCCGTCGCGGTCGGGTAGTCGAACACCAACGTCGAAGGCAGCTGCAACCCGGTCGCTTTCGCCAACCGATTGCGAAACTCCACCCCACCCAGTGAATCGAAACCCAACTCGTTGAACGGCGCTCGCGCATCGATCGCCTCTGCCGACGCGTGCCCCAACACCGCCGCCGCATGCTCACGCACAAACCCGAGCACCAACGCGTCTCGCTGGTCTTCCGGAGTCGATACCAACCGCTGCGCGAACGCCGCGCCCTTCCCCGCGCGCCGCGCCGGAACGGAGATGAGCTTGTGTAGTACCGCGGGCAATAGTCCCGCGCGCGCTTGGGTCGCCAGCGCAGGCCGGTCGAGCTCCACCGCGGCGAGCAGCGGCGCTCCGACCGCCAGCACCGAGTCGAACAAGCGTAGACCGAGCTCGTCGTCGAGCGGTCGCACGCCCAACCGCTCGAACCGAGCGAAACCCGCGCGGTCCAGGCCATCGGTCATGCCGCTGTCCTGGTTCCATGGCCCCCATGCCACCGACAGACCCGGCAGACCCTCGGCGCGGCGCAGGTACGCCAGCGCATCCAGGAAACCGTTCGCCGCGGCGTAGTTACCCTGCCCGGCCGAACCGAGCACCCCGGCCACCGAGGAGAACATGATGAAGGCGGCCAGGCCGCGATCCCGGGTCAGCTCGTGGAGGTGCCAAGCCGCGTCGACCTTCGGGGCCAGTACCCGGTCCACCTGCTCGGCGGTCAAAGTTCGAATCGTGCCGTCGTCGAGCACACCCGCCGCGTGCACGATGCCGGTCAGCGCGGGAATCGTGTCGAGCAGTTTCCGCAGCGCTGCGCGGTCGCCGACGTCGCACGCGACGACTCGAGCCTGCGCGCCGAGTCCGCCCAGCTGCCGCACCAGTTCGGTGGCACCGTCGGCCTGCTCGCCCCGCCGCGAGACCAGCAGCAGATCTCGTACGTGGTGCACCGCTGCCAGATGCCGAGCCACCCGCGCGCCGAGTCCACCGGTGCCACCGGTGATCAGCACAGTGCCCGTTCCGAACTCGATCGATGTGCCCACATCAGAGACCGACCCGGCGGCGTCTGCGAGACGGGGAAACAGTAGTCGGCTCCCGCGCACCGCGATGTGAGGTTCGGCCAGCGCCAGCACGGTGGGTACCGCCGCCGCCCAGCTGTCGGCGCCATCGTGATCGACAAGCAGCAATCGCCCGGGATACTCCGACTGGGCACTGCGCACCAGGCCCGACACCGCGGCCGCAGCCAGATCGGGAACCTCCCCCGGCAGCGCGGCGCCGTTGCGGGTCACCACGATGAGCTGCGTATCGGTCAATCGGTCCGCCACTGACCAGTCGCGCAGCAGCGCCAACGCGCCATGCACTCGATCACGAGTTGCCGCAGCGATATTCGCGTCCTCCGGGCCGTCCCCGGGCTCGGCCACCCACAACACCGCGTCGGGCAGAGTTTCGGCCGCGAGCAGATCGGTCAGGTTCAGAAAGCGCTGCTCGATGCCGGGTAGCGGCGCCGACCCGAGAATCGCGATGGACGGGGGCGCGACGGGGGCGGCGCCGATTGCCTCCGTCCATTCCAGCTCGAGCATCGTGCCGCGGCCGTGGCCGCCGGCCAGGTCGAGAGCACGGACGTCGATCGGGCGTGCGAGCAAGGACTCGACAGTCAGCACCGGAGCACCCGCGTCGTCGACAGCCTCGATCCGTATCTGGGAGTCACCTATGCGGGTGATTCGAACGCGCACTGCGTCGGCGCCGCGCCGGTGCACGCGTACGCCCGCGAAGGAGAACGGCAATGGCAGCTGCCCCGACGGCAGGTTCGGCACCAGGGTGTCGATGGCGCCGTGCAACATCGCATCCAACAACGCGGGATGGACCCCGAACCGCGCCGCTTGGCCTGCGACGGCTTCGTCCAATGACACCTCGGCAATGACTTCGGTTCCGTGCCGCCACGTCGTTGTCACGCCCTGAAAAGCCGCGCCGTAACCAAATCCCCACTGCGACAGCCGGTCATAAAGCATCTCGCCCGAAATCGGCTCACCGCTTTCGGCGGGCCAGTCCGAGTCGTCGGGTATCGGCGACGCGTCGGCGACCGCCAAGGCCCCGGTGGCATGCAGTACCCACGCTTCGCCGTCGCTCGCGCCCTCGACTCGGGAATAGACGGCCACCGCCCTGCCGCCATCCGCGTCCGCGGCGCCGACGGTGACCTGCAGCTCAGTGGCCAGGTCTGCGGCAAGGATCGCCGGTGCCTGTAGCGTCATCTCCTCGACCACCGCGCAGCCGAGCATGTCGCCAGCGCACAGTGCGATCTCCACCATCGCCGTTCCAGGGACGACCACCGTCCCGAGCACGACATGATCAGTCAGCCATGGGTGGGTCCGCTGCGATATGCGGCCGGTGAACAACCATTCGTCCTTGCCCGCCAGCTCCACCGCAGCACCGAGGAGTGGGTGATCGGGGAACACCAGGCCGGCTTGCGTCACGTCGCCGATACCGCTGGGCGCGAGCTCTGGATCGTGCCAGTAGCGCTGACGCTGGAATGCGTAGGTGGGCAAAGTAACTTGCGATAGCGATCGGCCCGCGAACAGCACATCCCACTCGATACCGACCCCCGCCGCATACGCCTGCGCCAAGAACGTGACGAACTGAGCAGCCTCGTCCTGCCCACGCCGCCCCGCCGCAGCCACCAGCGAGCGCAGTTCGGAGTCCTCAGGCAAACACTGCCGAGTCATCGCGGCCAGAACGGCATCCGGGCCCAGCTCCAAGAAGCGACGCACACCCGAACCGACCAAAGTCTCGACACCAGGCGCGAATCTGACTCCAGCACGCACCTGGTCGACCCAATAACAAGGGTTCAACAGCTCGTCACCAGCGAACTCACCAGAAACATTCGACACCAAAGGAATCCGAGGCGACTCATAGGTCAAACCCTCGGCCACCTGCGCGAACTCCGCCAGCATCGGCTCCATCCGCGCCGAATGAAACGCATGACTCACCCGCAACCTAGTGGCCTTACGCCCCTCGGCAACCAGCACGGCTTCGATCTCGGCAATCACCTCCTCATCACCGGACAACACCACCGCACCAGGCGCATTCACCGCCGCAAGCGATACACGACCGCCACGACCGGCAATAACTTCCTGTGCCTGGTCCTCATCGATAGCCACCGCCAGCATCGCCCCACCCTCAGGCAACCCACCCATCAACCGGCCACGCGCCGCCACCAGCGTGCACGCATCCGACAACGACCACACACCAGCCACATGAGCGGCGACAAGCTCACCGATCGAATGCCCGATCAACACATCCGGCGTGACACCGAACGACTCGACCAGGCGGAACAACGCCACCTCGAACGCAAACAACGCAGGCTGCGTGAACTCCGTGCGATCCAAAACCGCGCCCGCGAACCCGCCACTCACGGCGCCGTTCTCAGCACCGTCCCGGGCGAATCCGTCACCCGCAGCGCCGTTCTCAGCACCGTTCCCGGCGAATCCGTCACCCGCAGCAACGTTCTCAGCACCACTCCCGGCGACTCCATCGCCCGCAGCAACGTTCTCAGCACCACTCCCGGCGACTCCGTCACCCGCAGCAACGTTCTCAGCACGACTTCCGGCGACTCCGTCACCCGCAGCAACGTTCTCAGCACCACCGCTGGCAAATCCGACACCTACAGCACCGTTCTCAGCACCACCACCGGTAAATCGGTCACCCGCAGCACCGTTCTCAGCATCGCCCCCTGCGAACCCACCACCCGCAGCAACGTTCTCAGCACCGCTCCCGGCGAACCCGCCACCTACAGCACTGTTCCCAGCACCGCCCCCACTGAAGTGTCCAGCGAACATCAGCTCTTTGAGCGAGCAGCCCAGCAACGGATCGAACTGCGCACAGACCTCATCCAGGGCTGCCGCGAACACCGGGAAGGCTTCGTAGAGACCAGCACCCATACCGACCCGCTGCGCACCCTGACCAGTGAACAACAGTGCGGTCTTACCCGAACCGACACTGCCCTCGACCACACCAGAAACAGTCGAACCAGCAGCAAGGTCCGCCAATCCAGCCGACATCCGGTCACGATCACCGGCGACAACCGCCCCACGCCACTCCAACTGCGCCCGTGAACGCACCAGCGAATAGGCAACATCCGCCAGCTCCACACCGGGATGATCGCGCAGCCACTGCTGCAGCCGACCCGCCTGCTCGCGTAGCCCAGCCTCGCTCTTCGCCGAAATCAACCACGGTGTCGAGGCCGTCGTGATCGGCGCGGGATCGACGGTTTCGGCCGACGCCGAACCAGCCGCACCGTTCGACTGCGACAGGCCGCCATTTCCATTGTCTTCACCAGTAGTCGGCTCGTTTAGCTCGGTCGGTGCTTGCTCGATGATGACGTGCGCATTCGTGCCGCTGATCCCGAACGACGACACACCAGCACGACGCACCCGCTCACCACTGGGCCACGATTCGCTCTCCGTCAGCAGCCGCACCGAACCCGCAGACCAATCCACATGCGGCGACGGCGCATCCACATGCAAAGTCGCAGGCAAGATTTCATGCCGCAGCGCCTGCACCATCTTGATCACACCACCGACACCAGCAGCAGCCTGGGTATGACCGATATTCGACTTCAGCGCACCGACCCCAAGCGGTTTGCCGCGATCTTGGCCGTAGGCGGCGATCAACGCTTGCGCCTCGATCGGATCACCCAACGTCGTACCCGTGCCATGCGCCTCTACGACATCGATATCCGCGGCACCGAGCCCGGCATTAGCCAACGCTTGTGCGATCACCCGCTCTTGCGAGGGACCATTCGGAGCCGTCAACCCATTGCTCGCGCCGTCCTGATTGACCGCACTACCACGCACAACCGCCAACACCTTATGGCCGAGCCGCTGCGCATCCGAAAGCCGTTCTACTGCAAGAACACCCACACCCTCAGACCACGCGACACCATCCGCCGACGCCGAAAACGCCTTACACCGGCCATCCGGAGACAAACCCCGCTGACGAGAGAACTCCACGAACAGCAACGGCGTCGACATCACCGTCACACCACCGACCAGAACGAGAGAACTCTCCCCTTGACGCAAGGCCTGGCACGCCAAATGCAACGCCACCAGCGACGAAGAACACGCCGTATCGATCGTCACCGCCGGGCCCTCCAAACCCAGCGAGTACGCCACCCGACCCGACACCACACTGCCCGCCGACCCGGTTCCCACATATCCTTCGGCGGCGGTGGACTGCGCGGAGAATCCATAGTCCTGATACATCACCCCGGCGAAAACACCGGTATCACTACCACGCAGTGACAGCGGATCTATTCCGGCACTTTCCAATGCCTCCCAGGACGCCTCCAGCAGCAACCGCTGCTGCGGATCCATCGCCGACGCTTCCCGGGGACCGATACCGAAGAACGCGGCATCGAAATCACCTGCATCCGAAAGGAATCCACCTTCGCGGGTATAGACCGTGCCAGTCTTGTTCGGGTCGGGGTCGAACAATCGATCCAGATCCCAGCCACGGTCGGAAGGGAATTCACTGATCGCATCCGTACCAGACGCCACCAGATCCCATAACTGGTCGGGAGATTCGACTCCACCGGGATACCGGCAACTCATCCCGATGATCGCGATGGGCTCATCCACCCGTGCCTGAAGCCGCTTCAGCCCGTCTCGGGTTTCCAGCAGTTCCAGCGTTACTTTCTTCAAGTACTCCAGCAGCCGAGCCGACGACGGATCCTCAACAACGTTCTCTGTCATGAGCCACCCACACCCTGATATTTTCGAAAATTTGACGCTGAACCGGGCTGTCTACAACGCTCAGGACAGCGCGCTCATGTCCACTTCGTACTCTTTGATCCAGGCATTGGCGCGGAGCACACTTTCGGTTCGCAGCCGCTTCCACGCGCCCCCGCCCGCGGGATCGGTGCCGTCGACAATCTGTTGCGCCGCTTCGGTATTGAGGAACGGCCGGATCGGCTCGTCGTCCCCGTTGTCGAGGATCTGCTTCAGACCGGTGCGCAGCATGTCGTCGTAACCGGTGTCCAAGGTGGCGGGAAATGCCGACTTCGGGCGGTGCAGAACGGATTCCGGCAATAGGTCGCCCGCGGCCGCGCGCAGCAGCCACTTCCCCACGCCGTCGCGCTTCTTCATCGACCACGGGACGTTGAACAGGTATTCGATCAGCCGGTGATCACAGAACGGAACCCGCACCTCGAGCCCGACGGCCATGCTGGTGCGGTCCTTCCTGTCGAGCAACGCCCGCATGAACCGGGTCAGATCGAGGTAGTTCACCTCGCGCATGCGAGCGTCCAACGCAGACTCGCCATCGAGCCGCGGCACCTCGGCCAGGCCCTCGGTGTACATGCCACCGAGCCGCTCCAACATGCCGGTGCGCTGAATGACATCGGGGCTGAACAGGCTGAACGGTCCCGGCGTCCCCTGCATCACCTGGAAGGCCATCCAGGGGTAGATCGGCACCTCGAGCACCTTCTCGTCGTGCACCCAGGGATAACCGCCGAAGACTTCGTCGGCGCCCTCGCCCGAGATCGCCACCGTGCAGTACTCCCGAACCGCGCGGAACAGCAGATACAGCGAGACGTCCATGTCCGCGAGGTGATTCGGCAGATCCCAGGCCCGCAGTACCGCGCGCCGCACACCCGGATCCGACAGGTCGGAGGTGTCGACACTGATCCCCTTGTGCAGGCAGCCGACGTAGTCGACGACCTGCTGAATGAACGGACCGTCGTCGGTGCCGCGCAGTGCGTCCGCGGCCTGGTCGAACGAGGCGGAGTACCCCACGAAATCGATGGAGAAGGAATGCAGCACGTCGCTGTTGCCGTTGGAGCGGGCCGCCAGCGAGGTCAGCAGGCTCGAATCGATACCGCCGGACAGCAGCATGCCGAGTGGAACATCGGACACCAGTTGGCGCTCGACGATGTCCTCCATGAGCGACCGGACCTTGGTGACGGTGGTGTCGAGGTCATCCTCGTGCGTCCGCGCTTCCAGCTGCCAGTAGCGGCGCTTTTCGATGCCTGCCCTGGTCACCCGCAGATACTCGCCCGGCTGCAGTTCGATCAGCCCGTCGAACGGCGTATGGCCGCCCATGTTCGCCTGCAGCATGAGGAAGCTACAGAATCCGTCGAGGTCGACCTTTCGGTGCGCCATCGGGTTGGCCAGGATCGCCTTCGGTTCCGAACCGAAGATAATGCCGTTCGGGGTCGGGTAGTAGTAGACCGGCTTGACGCCCACCCGGTCCCGAATCAACAGCAGTTCTTCCTTCGCACTGTCCCAGATGGCGAATCCATACATGCCGTTGAGCTTGCCGATGAAATCCTCGCCCCACTCCAGATAGGCGCGCAGCACCACCTCGGTGTCACTCTGCGTGGTGAATTCGTGGCCCTTGCCGATCAATTCTCGGCGCAATTCTCGATAGTTGTAGACCTCACCGCTGTATGTCAATACGGCACTGTCTCGCACCATCGGCTGGACCCCACCGCGCGGATCGATAACTGCCAACCGGCGATGGCCGAGCGCCGCGTGTGGCGCAACCCAAGCTCCACCATCATCAGGTCCACGCAGAGACATTGTCTCCGTCATCGCCTCGACTATTGCGCGTTGCGACCGTAGATCCGATTCGAAGTCGACCCAGCCGGTTATTCCACACATGATCTAATCCTCCGAGAATTGAGCTTTGCGCACAGACTACAGCGGATTCCAATTATAAAAAGTCGTGGTCACCGGATTGTTTGCCCGCCTGTGTCGATGTCGAAGAATTAATTCTGCCCGCTTGACATAATTACCCGTCGCTCTGATCGATACGACGACTCAACGACTCGGCAAGAGCCATCCAGTTCTCCGCATGTTGGCGCGCCAGCTCCGCGACGGTCGGCGCGCAGTGGATGGGAAGACTGGTCGCCATAGATCGCCATTCGACCGGCTCGGAGGTCGAAACCTCCAGCAGTCGCAGCAGCCGTCTGCCGACTTCGGTGAAACGCAGCGACGGATCCGCACGTAATCGGCGCACCATCTGCATCGGATCCGCGGACTCTTGGCGCACATGCGGCGAACCATCCCCCGGTACACCGGCTCCCGCGGCGCTCCGCTCCGCTGTGGCGCTGCCTTCGTGCCGTCGCTGCGGCTTGACGCTGTCGACGTCGCGTAGTCGACGCCGAATGTTCTTCGCCGTGGTCAGGGAGATGCCAGCGGCAAGGGCGATTTCCCGCGCCGACGCATCGGGATTCGCTTCGAGGAAGTCCTTCGCACGGCGGCGGCGGTCACCGGAGTCGTTGGGGTACATCAGTCCATCCCGCCCTAGGCGGCCGGGGGGCGGGTGCGGAATTTCCGCACCCGACCGTCTTCGGATGGCCGCGATCGTCTTGTCCGACAGGCCTGCCACCTCCGCCAACCTGCGGTCGGACCACTCGGGGAAGTCTCCGAGAATCCGCACCGCCGCCGCCTTCCGGTCAGCCAGTGAGAGTGGCAGGCCGTGCGAGCTGTTCAGCTGGACGGCAAGGACGAAGGCGTCTCGCTCATCACCGTTGAAAAATACGGCGTTGATAGACACCGCGCCGGATTGCTGGGCAACCCGGAGCCGATGCACACCATCGATCACCGTCATTGTCTGGCGGTGGAGAACTATCGGTGGCAACCGGCCGGATGCCTCGGCGAGCTGGCTGATGTGCCGCGCGTTCTCGCCACCCGTTCGCGGCGAGTCCGTCACGCGAATCCGCTCGATCGGGACTTCGGCTATTTCCGACAATAAAGCACCACGGGAACCAGCCGGACGCTGCTCGTAGAGTGGTATCAGCTTCTCGGTGGCTACCGCAAGACTATCCATCGATGCACCCCTTACTCCATTACAAGAGCTTCGCAGGCCACGTTGCCGGCATTCGCGCGCGACGTATTCTCGTTGATCCGCGCCAGACCCCCACAATCCAACCAGCAGAATTAATGCGCACGAATGCCGAACATCATTTCAACCAGTTCGACCGCAAGGTCGAGAGATAGCCGCCCGCCCAGAAGCAAGCCTGCCAGCGGTGTCCAATTTGCGCAAGTTACCGTGGATTCCCAGCGCTGAAGAAGTTCGTTCCGCACACTATGTGGTATGCCACGAAGGAACGTGCAGTTCATGGAAGTCAAGCCATCATTAATAACGGCAAGAACTTACCGGAGGACGGAACTCCGCTACGAATGTGCAGACGACTATTCGTGCCTCAGCGATACTAATCCACACCGTGCAGACATCCTCTACCACAAAGGGGAGGACGAAGAAGATAAACTCAGCGAATTCTCATGACCGGCTACATCGGACAGGTTCCGGGTGCCGCGGCAGGCGACCTGCCCGATCGAGGGTATGGCATCGGCCCTGCTTCGACAGACGCAGGACCGATGCCGCCGACCGTCATGACCGCGCGGTCAACGAAACGCCATACGAGCTACCCCCCGATACGCCAGAACCCCGGACCGCGAGGCCCAGCCGCACCTAGTCCAGTACGGCGGTGGCTTCGACCTCCACCATGATGTCGGGCTCGCCCAGCGCGGACACACCCAACAGCGTGATCGGCTTGACCGGGTCGACCCCCAACTTCGCGGCCGCCCTGGCAACCCCCTCGCCGAGCAACGGCATCTTCTCCGGGCTCCAGTCGACGACATAGATGGTCAGCTTCGCGACATCGTCGAACGAGCCGCCGACCTCCGCCAAGGCTGTCGCCACATTGAGGTACGCCTGCTCTACCTGGGCCGCGAAGTCGCCTTCGCCGACCCGACCTCCGTCGGCGTCGCGGGCGACCTGACCCGCAAGGAACACCAGCTTCGACCCCTCGGCGATCGACAGCTGACGGTAAACATCGGGTTTCGGCAATCCATTGGGATTGAGAAGCTTCACAACCATGACCACTCCTTCGTTCCAGTCCGCGATGCGCGGCGGCCAGAGCAAACCATAACAACGCTATGTAATGTGGCGCCATGGCTCGCACCAAGAATCCCCGTATTCGGTCGATGCTGATCGAACGAGCCGCGCAGATGCTCCGGACGAGAGAGCCGTTGACACTTCGCTCCCTCGTCGCGGGGACCGACGTCTCGACAATGGCCGTCTACACCTACTTCGATGGCATGGACGGCCTCTGGAAGGTGCTCAGACAGGAAGGTTTCACCCGGCTGTCCGCGAAGCTCGCCGAAGTCACCGTGACCTCCGACCCGGTACGAGACCAAGCCGCGCTCGGCATCGCCTACCTCGCCAACGCGCTGGAGAACCCCGATCTGTACCGGGTGATGTTCGATGCGAGCTTCGACCTGGAAGACTCCACCGCCGCCGACGAAACGCTGCTGCGCCTGGTGCGCGCCGTGGAACGAACCAAGGCAGTGGGACGATTTCGCGCGGACGTCGATCCGCTCGAGCTGGCAACACAGAGCTGGGCCATCGGCCATGGACTGACAACCCTCGTCACCACCGGCCCGCTGCCCCTCGAAGCACTCGCGTACGGCATTCCCATGCTGACCGCACTCTTCACCGCGGCAGGCGATGATCCCGAACAATGCCGCCGATCGGTGGAATCGGGTTGGCAGCTCTCAGCACTCGAGCCTCGCATCGACACAGCCTGAGGCCCCCGAAATTGCGGTGCGCGGATGGAGTGCCTCGCCCAGATCGGCGGCGGCCGCGGCCGCGCCATGCAGCGGATGTGGCTTGCCGCGACAGCGGAAGGCGTTGCCGTGCAACCGATGACGTCCCTCCCCTACCTCTTCGCCCGCCTGGAGCGCGGCCAAACAAAACACAACATGATCACGCGGTGGCCGCCCCACTTCCATCGCCCCGACCAGCAGCATCGACGATCACGCAGTCCGGCTGGAGTATTAAAATTACGATGTGCAGCGCGCTGCAGTGACCGACCCTTCGCGTGTCGTGGTTCTCGGGTCCGGGTTTGCGGGTCTGTGGGCGGCGCTCGCGGCGGCCCGGCGGCTTGACGAGCTCGGTGTGGCGGTCGGAACCGTCGATGTCACGATGATCAGTTCCACGCCGTACCACGACATCCGCGTGCGCGACTATGAGACCGATCTGAGCACATCCCGCATCCCGCTGAGCGTTCTCCTCGATCCAGTCGGAATCAAGCACATCATCGGCGAAGTGACGGCGATCGATGCTCTGACGCGGGTCGTGGAATCCACCGCGGGCGCTCACGGCTACGACCGGCTGGTGCTCGCGTTGGGCAGCCAGGTGGTCAAGCCCGATATCCCTGGCCTGCGGGAGTTCGGTTTCGACATCGACACCCATGACGCAGCGACCGGACTGCAAGCCCACCTGCGCCGGCTTGCCGAAGGCCCCGCTGACCCGGCGGCCGCGACAGTAGTCGTCGTCGGGGCAGGTTTGACGGGAATCGAAGAGGCGACTGGGCTGCCCGCAATGCTCGCCGACGCCTTTGCCACGTGTGCCGTCGCACCGCGGGTCATCCTGATCGACCGCAACCCGTTCGTCGGCTCGGACATGGGCTCATCGGCGCGACCGGTCATCGAGGCGGCGCTGACCTACACCGGGATCGAGACCAAGTTGGGCGTCGGGGTCGTCGCCATCGACGAGCGCGGCGTGACGCTCTCCTCGGGTGAAGTGGTGACCGCCGCCACCGTCGTCTGGTGTGCCGGCATGCGGGCCAACCCGCTGACCGCAGACTTCGGGGTCGACCGTGATCGGCTGGGTCGACTCCCCGTCGACGATTATCTGCGGGTCTGCGGTGTGCCCGGGGTATTCGCCGCCGGTGACGTCGCCGCCGCAAGAATGGACGACGAGCATATGTCGGTGATGTCCTGCCAGCACAGCCGCCCGATGGGCCGATGGGCCGGATACAACGTCATCGGCGATCTTCTGGGCAAGCCCGTGAAGCCGTTGCGGATCCCTTGGTATGTAACGGTTCTCGATCTGGGACCGGCAGGCGCGGTGTATACCGAGGGCTGGAACCGCCACGTGGTCGCGTGCGGCGAGGAGGCTAAAGACACCAAGCGCGCCATCAACACCCGGCGTATCTATCCTCCGTTGAGCCGCGACCGCGACGCGTTGCTGGCCGCCGCCGCGCCCGAACTGCAGGCCGCGCCCGAGCACGGACCCGAGTCCGCCCACTGACTACCGATCGCGCTGATGGATACATAATCCGACAGAAGAGGCAACGATCTCGGTGGTGGCGGGTGCTTCCGCGCAGCACGTGTCTCGCCCAGTGACGCCGGTCAGTTTTCCACGGGCAGCGGTTGAACGAGGAAGGCCAGGTCCGTCGGGGTTCCTGGGACACGGGGGTATCAGTAGGCGTTGGTCCGCTGGGATCGCGGTGAAGCCAGTTCCCCCGCCAGGCTTTCGGGGAAGCTGACTGTGTTCGGATCGCCGTCGGAGGTGTAGCGCTGGGCAGGGTTCTCGGCGAGCCGATCCAGCCAGTAGGCCGAGTCGAAGGGGACCTCGCCCTTGCCGGACCGGATCCGCGGGATCCCCAGGGGGTCGACCTTGCCGAATGGGGAAGGGGCGGGATCCGCTCCGACCAGCATCACGGCGTCGAACTTGTACGGGGTGCCGTCCCAGTTGCCCTCGGCAGCCAGGGCGTGGTCGGTTGGGAATATGCCGAGCGGCAAAGCCATGGTGCGCAAATCATTCTGCGGCGCTGCGGATCTGATGACGCGCGCGTTTTCCACTAACTCGCGCTGCACGCCGATGCCGTCCAGGCTCGCGAGATTGGCATGGGACGCGGTGTGGGCGCCGATCTCGTATCCGTGTCGGGCCAGCCAAGGCAGAGCTCGCGGGTCGTTGCCGAAGGGTTCGTTGTTGACGTAGAAGGTGGCTCTTGGAGCGAAATCCGGATTCCGGGTGGCGAACTCGGCGAGAATACCGAGCGCGGTGTCCGGCGCTACGTTGCCGTCGTCGGTGAATCGGATCTGGCTGATGGTCGAGTCGTCGAAGGTGAGCACCACCGGGTGCGTGCCCGCGGGGAGATCGATGCGGCCGGAAATGTAGTCGGCGGCGGTCACCGGGCGGTAGCCCTCGCGGTAGAGCCGCTCGAGTTCGAGGCGGAATTCCCCAGCCGTCTGGTCGTATTCGCTCACCGGTGATGGCGTCAGCTGGTGGTACATCAGGACCGGCACCAGCCCGAGCTCGTTCGCCGCTACAGCGGCCGGGTCAGGCGCCGAGCTCGTCGGCGCTGGCGGCGACCCGATTTCGACGACAGCGGTGACTGGATCCTTCGGTGTTCCACAGGCGGGCACCAGAGCCCACGCCGACAAGACAATGCTGATTCCGATGAGCGCATTCCTCGGCACCGATCCAACATTACTGGGCGGCAAGTATTTTTGGCTGCGACATCAGGTGAATTGTGGCTGCTTTCTGACCCTCGGGGTGGATAGTAGGGAAAACAACAAAGGAAAGTTGGTGCGCGCGTGAACAAACCGGTCTTGCCTACAGGACGACGTCGACTGCTGGCAATAGCGGTTATCGCAGTTTTATCAATTCTCGGCGCTTCGGTGACCATCGGTGCGTTCCGGGCGGAACCCGAGGGATTGACGGTGGTGGGGCTCCCGGAAGGTGTTGTCGGCGCGGCGGCGTTGGGTGCGCTGGAGTTGCGGGTGGATGCCCGCGGTCACAATCCGAAGGACATGCGACTCGAGCTCGACGGCAAGTCGGTCATCGGCGAAGTCGCGGGCAACGCGATGATCTACCGGCCGGGAAACCTGCCCGACGGGGCACACAGGTTCACCGCCGAGATCCGATCCGGCGGCCTGCTCGGCCTCCTGAAGGCCGGACCCGGAGTCGCGAAGACATTCACCGTGGATACCGAGCCGCCGACGGTGGAGTTGAGTCAGCCCGCGAGCGTGCCGTCCTATCGGCAGCCGGTCATGTTGCGCGGCAAAGCAACCGGGGCCGACCGGGTATCGGTCGGTGCGCAGTCGGCGCCGACCGCCGCGGACGGCTCCTTCGAGATCACATTGCCGCGCGCCCCGGTCGGCGTCGACATGATCGCCGTGGACGCGGCGGGCAACAAGGCGACCACAGCGATCACAACGGCTGTCGAGGTGCCGCTGATCAAGGCGGTGCATGTGACCGCATACGGGTGGATGCACGAGGGTCTGCGCGAGGCCGTGCTCGACATGGCGCGCGAGGGGCGCATCAACACCGTCCAACTCGACATCAAGGACGAGGACGGCGTTGTCGGCTATGACTCCCAGGTGCCGCTTGCACGAGAGTCTGGTGCCGTCGCCGGGATCTACGATGCCCGCGCCGTATTGCGACAACTGCACGACATGAAGCTGAGCGTAGTCGGCCGAATCGTGGCGTTCCGTGATCCGACAATGGCGGAATGGGCCTGGCGCGAAGGACATCAGGATTGGGTCATCCAGAATGGCTCCGGTCAGCCGTATTCCAGTCACTATGGCGCCATCGCGTTCACCAACTTCGCCAATCCCGAGATCCGCAAGTACAACATCGATCTCGCGGCCGAAGCGGCCGAACTCGGCTTCGATGGGATCATGTACGACTATGTCCGGCGTCCGGACGGCGCCTTGTCACAGATGCGGTTCCCCGGATTGACCGACACGCCCAGCGTGTCGATCGCGGAGTTCCTACGGGAGAGTCGCGACCCGGTGCGGGACAGGGGCTCACATCTGGGTGCTGCGGTATTCGGGATCGCCTCGACCCGACCGGACGAGATCGCTCAAGACATTCCACTGATCGCCGAGTACGTCGATTACGTGGCGCCGATGCTCTACCCCTCGCACTGGAACTCGGGCGAATACGACGTCGCGAACCCGAACTCCCAGCCGTACGACATCGTGTTCCGCTCGCTCGCGGACTTCCACAAACAGACCGAGGGCACCCACGCCCAGGTCATTCCGTGGTTGCAGGACTTCAGCCTCGGGGTGAATTACGGCGACGCCGAGGTCCGAGCCCAGATCGATGGCGCGGCGGCGGCGGGCGACCACAGCTTCTTCCTCTGGAACGCCGCCAGCCGCTACCACTCCGGGGCGATCACCCCGAATTGAACTCCCGGGCCGAACCGCCAAAATCTATGCCGCCACAGTCGGTCTCGCCGACGAGCCATGGGCACGACGTTTCCCGGCATCGACCGCCGTTCGGGCAGCCACCCCAGCGCCTTGACAGACGGTGCCGGACGCAGCCTGCCGACAGCTTCGCGGTTAGCGGAAACTGGCAAGTCCACCGCCTTAACCAGCCAAGTCTTACCATAGGACCCCCTATGCTTGGGATCATGAGACGGACTTCCTTCGCACGCTGGCCGTGCTCGGTCGCGCGGACTATGGATCTACTCGGGGACTGGTGGACGCCACTGGTGCTGCGCGAGGCGTTCTATGGGATTCGGCGCTTCGACGAGTTTCAACAGGAACTCGGGATCGCCCGCACCACGCTCTCCGAGCGGCTGCGCCGGCTGGTCGACGAAGGGCTGCTCGAAAAACAGGCCTATCACGACGAGCCGGTGCGCTACGAGTACGTGCTCACCGAGAAGGGCGCCGACTTCTGGAGCGTGCTACTGGCCATGTCGAAGTGGGGCGATCGGTGGCTCGCCACCGAGGATGGGCCGCCGGTCGTCCTGCACCACACCCGGTGCGGTCACGACACTCAGGTGAACGTCGTCTGCGAACACTGCGGCGAACCGATCCCCATCGAGGAGTCCCGCATGCGGATGGGGCCTGGGTATCCGCCACGCCTGGCCGAGCGGCCCGAAATCGCCCGACGCTTCTCGAAGGAGTAGCCACTTCCGCCCATTGACATGCTAAGTCTATCTACGAGACTATCCATCGCAAGGCATGTCACAGAGAGGTGGTTGCCATGGAATGGACGGGCGCAAAGTACGCCGACGGTCCGACCGCGGAGGTCGAGACGTGGATCGATGCTCCGCCGGAACGGGTCTGGGAGATCGTCACCGACGTCGAGTCGATGCCGGAGATGAGTCCGGAGTTGCAATCGGCGAGCTGGCTCGACGCGGCAGGGCCCGCTGTCGGCAGCACGTTCGTCGGCCGGAACAGTCATGCGGCGTTTGGCGAGTGGTCGACCACCTCCTACGTGGTCGAATGCGACCCCCTACACGTATTCACCTGGGCCGTACAGGATCCCGACAATCCGACAGCCACTTGGCGGTTCACCCTGCAGCCCCGCGACGGCGGCACGCAGCTATCGCAGTGGGTCCGCGTGGGTCCTGGCCGATCGGGGCTCTCATACGCGATCGACCAGATGCCGGACAAGGAAGAGAAGATCGTCTTCGTCCGGATGCGGGAGTTCGAAACCGCGATGACCGGGACAGTCGCCGCCATCAAGCAGCGCGCAGAAGCGGCAGGTGACCGATGAGGACCGCGACGACGATCGAGGTGTCCGATGCCGCAGGGCAGCGGCTGGACTTCGTGCTAGAGGCGGAAAAGCTGGGCCTGGACATCTGCTGGGTCGCGGAGGCCTGGGGATCGGATGCCCCCTCGGTGCTGGGTTATCTGGCCGCACGCACCGACCGAATCCTGTTGGGCTCCGGCATTATTCAGCTCGGCACCCGAACTCCCGTTGTCATCGCCCAAACCGCGCTCACCCTCGCCGACCTGTCCGATGGACGCTTCCTGCTCGGGCTCGGCGCGTCCGGTCCGCAGGTCATCGAGGGCCTGCACGGTGTGCCCTTCGATCGGCCGCTGACCCGGATGCGTGAGACGGTGCAGATCATCCGCCAGGCCTTCGCCGGGGAAAAGATCCGCTTCTCGGGCAAGGCATTCCAGATCCCGCTGCCCGGCGAGGCCAGACCTATGCGACTGTCGCAAGCCGCAAACCCAGAAATTCCCATCTATCTCGCCACCCTCTCGCCCAAGATGCTGGCACTGACCGGCGAGATCGCCGACGGCTGGCTCGGCACCAGCTTCGTGCCCGAGGGCGCGGACGCCTACTTCGACCACCTCGATGCCGGACTCGTCGCCGCGGGCAGATCCCGCAAGGATCTCGACGCCTGCCAGGGCGCCGAGGTCGCCCTCTTCGACGACGAAGAACTGCTGCAGTCCCACATCCAGAGTCGCAAAATGGAACTCGCCTTCAGCATCGGTGGCATGGGCAGCGCCGACACCAACTTCTACAACGCCGCCTACAGCAGACAGGGCTGGTCCGAGGTCACCGGCGAGATCCGCGACCGCTGGCAAGCCGGCGATCGAATCGGCGCCACCACTTTGGTCACCGACGAAATGGTCTTGGCCACCACACTGATCGGCACCGAACCCATGGTCCGCGACCGCCTCCGGGTCTGGCGAGACGCGGGCATCGACACCGTCCGGCTGTATCCCGCGGGCGACACCCCCGAGGATCGGCTCACCACCCTCGGCCGCGCCATCGACCTCGTCGCCGAGGTCGGCTGACGGTTATCACTGTCCGACTTGCGGGTCACACGGTATTGGCGGAACTTCCCGGCCCATTACCCTGAACCAAACGGTGTACCTACCCTCCTCACTCTCGACGGAGACCTTGTGAGTGAACTCGAGGCCATCGGCAATGATTCTCCGGGCGTTGTAGCCTTCCTGAGTGGATAAAGCCTTAATCTCTGAAAGCGGAACATCGACGTTAACTTGACCAATCCGGTCGTCACCTAGGTCAAAGACTTCGACCAGGCCAAGGGAAAGTAGCTGGAGCGCCAAGTTTCCTATTTCTGAGTCTACTATCAGGTCTGCCTCCTTCTCTCCCGACCGGAACGCTGCGCCAATCGCTTTGGCCCCCTTCTCTGCATACTCCTTGGCCTTCTTTTCTATCGCCTTTCTTACCTCACCAGGAGAACCCAAGTCGTAATCCCAGGCGCCGATGTTAATTTGAATCCCCGTACCGGAAACGATTCTATCTTCCCAGATAGTAGTCGTCTCCGAGTACACCTTCCGCCGCGATACGTCGTCCAACGGCCCTATTTTCCTGACCGCCACAAGCTCATCCACTCCACGGTGATTTGGATTGAGCGTAGTAACGCCGAAGATTATGTATGGGTCATCATACGTCTCGTTGGGTCGGTCGACACGAACGGCGAGGTATTCGACTTTAGCAACGTGGGTGACGTATGCTGAACAGTCCCAATTCCCGAGCTGAGCCACCACAAGCCCGACTTCCGTCGGCATCACCCAGGCGCCGTCGGAAAGACCGATCGGCCCGATCGACTTACCCAAAGGACCGAACTTCCCATAGAGCGCCCGATGGTGCTCATGGGCGGCGACCGAGGCAAGCAGCGCTCGCACGCTCCTTACGCTATGCTTCTTCGCAAGACTTTTGAGCTTTAAGGGATCCGAACGCGTCTCCCTCGACAAGATTGAACGAACACTAGTCGACATTTTCGATCCTCTGACTTTTCAGGCACAGGGGCCTTATTTATTGGACTCTCCATGGTTGAATTTTGCCCACTGTTCAGGTCGGGGAGAACGCATCGCCTTCATGATGTCCACGCAGGCTGCCTTATTTTCCCTCACTGTAGGGCTATCAGAATGGGCAGCAAGCCCCGTCCCTCTTTCTGCGAACGCAATGCTTTCCCGATCACCGCGCCGAAAGCTCTTGTCGGATCGTCTGCCTTCATCGCGTGACCAGGGGTGGCGGATGTAGTCATCAGGTCACCCACCTCGATTGGCGAATACTCGGCATCGACTCGGCAAAAAACCTTACCCATCAAGGCTACCGGCATCCTGTTATCTTGCGAATGTTTCCTATCCAAGACGATTCCTGGTTTATAGTCGCCGGCACCGGAAATGACACCGGCTACTTTCTTGTCGTAAGATTCCTCGCTTTGCCGCAGCTTACCCTCCTGATCAAGAACCATAACGGTCCCCGGCTCAACACTCGCGGATTCCGCCAGGTCGAACTCTTCAGCACAATCCGCATTCTTCAAGAGAATATCTCCTTCTTGCCCTTGCAGATGTATGCTGGCCTGGTCCAGGTTATGAGTATCAGTGGCAGCGGACGGAAATATTACCAAATCACCATCCTTTCCGTTGCCGCCCAGCCAGATATTCCCGCCACTTCCGTCCAGTTCAATGGTTTTTTTGCCGTTGACCTGAAGACGAACGAGCGCGGGCAGGTCACGCGATCCGTTCAAGAATAGACCCTGATTGTTGAGCAGAGCAGAGTTGTTGTCAGTGCTGACGAATATACCGGGAAGGAACCCTCCAGCCCCCAGCGAAAGGGTGGCTTTTCCGGCACTGTCCAGCAGTTGTAGCAATCCAATTTTACCTTTGCCTCCTGCTGAAATACTTCCACTGTTCGCATTCAAGGTGATTGTGAAATCCGAGCCACTCTCGATAGACTGAATCTTTCCCATTTCATTGGTTCCTTTCCGGATCGACTGTTGCGGCCTTCTACTGCGCACCGGCGCCGACACGGCATTGGTCGAAGCAGCGTGCAGCCAAGTCAGATTCTGAACCTCGACAGCGCGTCAGCGCATGAGTAGTCGAATACTCGAAATGGAGTGAGAGACACAAACTGCCATTTTGTTTGTTTAGCGAAGAAATTGCACATTCGCATCCTGCTCGACTTCCCGCTCGGACTCACCTCGGTTGAGCGGGAACCGCGCAGCAGTGGCTGTCAGGTTGCCCATTGCTGTCATTCGCGGCGACGGACAATCGGCAGAAACAGGATGCCTCGATCGGGATATCCGCTACGGCGGCAGCCAGTTTCAGCTGTTGGGCGATTATCAGGGCTTCGCCGGTTTTGCCGAGCCGGACCAGGCATTCGTGATATCCGTGCAGGCTCCACACATTCGCGGGGTGCTGTGCGGCGCGGGGCAGGCTGTCGTCGATGCCGAGGTCGGCACGATAGACGGCTTCGGCCTCAGGTACACGGCCTTGTTCGAGCAGCAATGCGCCGTAGGCGTGCCTGGTCGGCTGCATCCAGCCCCATGGCTCGTCGTAGGGCAGGTGGTCGTCGAGTTCGATCGCTCGGCGCAGGGCGTCGAAGGCGTTGTCGTAGTTGCCTTTTCGGTACTGCAGTTCACCCTCCAGCATCGCCGAGGCAACGGCGAGGATGTCGCGGCAGGTGTTGTTGAACAGCGTTCTGGTTTCCGGGACTCGGTCGAGGGCGGTATGGAAGAGTCGCTGCTGCTCGCGTGCCTGCGGGATGTTGTCGGTCGCCGAGTAGGCGACGCCCTTGGCGTAGTGCAACATCGCGGTGCTGACGCAGTACAGGTCCTGGTCTTTCGGAATCGGGAGGTCGATGATCTCCGCCCACTCGCCGAACCTGATGAGCACGTGCGCCCGCATCGACAGGAACCCCTCCAGCCAGTCGGCCATCGGCGGAACCTGCACACGCAGCAGTTCCTCCGAGATCGAGTTCTCCAGCTGTGCAACAGTTTTCATGGCTACTTCGGACTGTCCGAGGAACATCGCGCCGTAGATCTTGAAGTGATAGTTGTGCGCGCGGTAGAGAGTGTAGAAGTTGATCTCGCCCGCCTGGTGCACATACTTCTCGTCCGCGACGATGGCCGCCGAGTTGGACGACACCACCGCCCGGTAGTCCCCGCACAGCACATCGATGTGGGAGGGCATGTGCTCGAGATGACCGGCATCGGGCACCAATCCGCGCAGCCGATCGGCCGCCGCCAGCGCGTCTTCCGGCGTCGCGGACATCTCCATCAGGTGGATGTACATATGCAGCGCACCAGGATGTGCGCGGCCTTCGTCGCCGCGCAGCGCCCGCTCGAGCACCGCCTTGGTCTCCAGAGTGTGCGCGCCGACGCCCGGTTCACCGGTGTGCTGGTCCCACAGCCCCCACGGTGTCAGGTTCATCAGGGCATCGGCGAACAGTGCCGCCACGTCGATGTCATCCGGAAACCGTTCATAGACCGCGCGCATCGCCTCGGCGTAGTCACGATTCCACGCCGAGCCGTCACCGTCGGGCCGATTGCGCTGATAACGCGCGGCGAGCGACTCGATGATCGCTCGCTCGACCGGCGCTACCGAATCCACGAGCGCGACCGCCCGCCGCGTCGCGTCGAAGGTGCGCACGACGGTGTCGGCCAGCTCCGTCTCGTCGAACAACTCCCACGGCTTGTTGTAATTGGGCCCCAGCGCATAGGCCAGACCCCAGAAGGCCATCGCGCAGTCGGCATCCTCATCCAGAGCCCGGGAAAAGCATCGAACGGCTTCTTCATGATTGAAGGCATAGGTCCAGATCAGACCCCGGTCGAACCACAGCTGGGCGGCAGCCGACGACGTTGTCACCGGTCGCGTGTATTTCCCGAGATCGTAGTAATCCACAGCCATCTCCTGAGTCCCCCGCGATGAGTCGATCACAGCATTGCCGACGATCGTGCCATCGGACTTCGTCTCGCGCGACGGCCGACACGGCGACCACTGCATCGACCCGCGCGCCGAGACATCCAGGCCGTGCGCAAGCCCCGCTACCAGCGCCACGGAAGACAACCTTCGAGCCGAGTGAAGGCCGCGAGGTCCCCCGCGCGAGGGAGCACGTGTCCCTCACATGCGCGACGATTTCGCCGCTGCTGCACCGTAGCCTGGTCGACTGGATGGTTCTCGCGGTGGCTACGACTTCGACACTCTCGCAGACGCTCTCGCCGCCCCGCTGAAGCACCTCGACCTGCGGAATGCAACGCTGGTCGGCCACTCCGCGGGCACAGCCGAGATCGTGCGATACCTCAGCAAGCACGGCTCGGATCGAGTGTGCGGGTGCGCAGGGCCGGAGTGACACCGGTCGGTCAGTGGGGTGCTTTCGGGTCGTGGAATGCGGGCAGGGCGGGGATGAGGGTGTCGGCGTAGTCGCGAATCCGTTGCGGGGGAAAGGTTTCGGGATCGGCCAGCACCAGGCGGCCCGCCTCCCAGAACAGTGAGTACATGGTGCGGGCGGTGAGCTCGACGTCGACCGCGGGAAGCCGCTCGGGTGGTGTCGCCGCCCGCACGAAGGTCGCGAGTGCGGCGATGAATGCCTGCCTGCCGCGTTCGAGGCGGCGACGGAAGGCGGGGGTGCTGGCGTCGGCGATGAGAAAGATGGCCCGCCACCGATCGGGCGAGGACTGTATCGCGGCGAGGAAGTGCTCGAGGCTGTCGGACATGGCCCGGATCGGGTCGCCGGTCGTCGCCAACGGCACGGCCTTGGCCATTTGGCTCAGTGCCGCGGTCTCCTCGCGGTCGAGGGAGGCGCGCAGTAGCTGGTCGGAGTCGTCGAATAGCCCATAGACGACCGGGCGGCTGACGCCCGCTTCCTTTGCCACGGTGTCGATGGACACCTTGTGGATGCCGTGCTTCACGATCACGTGCAGGACCGCGTCGAGGAGTTGTTCTCGCCGTTGCTCGGGGGCCATTCGCGGTGCGTACGTGCGGTTTCGCCGTTCGGCCATGGTCGCCGTCCACCTTTCTGCTCCGGGTGCTGCTTGACATCCGGCAGCGCCGTGGCAAATACTACACTCACTGTAGCTACACAGTCTGTAGCTTTTACTGGAGGTCGCAATGGCGCGTCGTTACTGCATCATCGGGGCTGGATACACCGGGTTGGCGGTGGCGAAGGCATACACGGATCTCGGCTTGGACTACGACCATGTCGAGGCCACCGAGTCGATCGGTGGCAACTGGTCGCACGGGGTGTACGACTCGACCTACCTGATCAGTTCGAAGGATGTCACCGAGTATCCGGACTATCCGATGCCCGGCGACTATCCGGACTTCCCCAGTGCCGCACAGATGCGCGACTACCTGCGCGCCTTCGCCGCGGAATTCGGCCTGGATCACCGGATCGAGTTCGCGACGCTGGTGACCGACGTCGCGCCGCTGGATGATTCGGGATCGGCAGGCTGGCGGGTCGAATTCGCGAACGGCGCGGTGCGCGAGTACGCCGGTGTCGTGATCGCGAACGGCCACTACTGGGACGTCAATATCCCTTCGTACCCGGGCGAATTCACCGGCAAGCAGATCCATTCCAAGAACTACAAGCGCCCCGCCGACCTGGACGGCGGGCGCGTACTGGTGGTCGGCGCCGGAAACTCCGGTTGCGACTTGGCCGTCGAAGCCGCGGTGACATTCGGGAATTCGGAGATTTCGCTGCGCCGCAGCTACTGGTTTATCCCGAAGTATGTGTTCGGCATACCGAGCGGCAAGTTCGATGTCGGCTCGGCGCCGGTACCGAAACTGGCGCAGGAGGCCATCTTCCGGTCGATCGTCGCGCTCGGTATGGGAAGCTACCGCAGTTTCGGACTGGAGAAGCCGAAACACCGGATCTTCGAGCAAGACCTGGTGGTCAACCAGCAGCTGCCGTATTTCCTCAAGCACGGCCGGATCACCGTCCGCCCGGAGATCGCGCGCTTCGACGGTCGCACGGTGCATTTCACCGACGGCACCCGTGGCGAGTACGACACCATCATCTGGGCGACCGGGTTCAAGACCACATTCCCGTTCCTGCGCGACGGACTGCTCGACTGGGAAAGAGGGCAGCCGCGGCTGGTGTCGCACACCTTCGCTCCGGGCCTGGCCAATCTGTACTTCGCCGGACTGGTCGCGCCTCGCTCCGGCGCGGGCATGCTGTTGATGAACAGTTCCCGCCTGCTGGCCGAGGCAGCGCTGCTGCAACAGCGCCTGCGTACTCCGGTCGGCGATCTCTACGCACACGTGTCCAAGCCGTCCGGTGAAATCCTCGCGGGTGGACCGGATTTGCGCTGGGAGGTGCTGCGTGGCCGGTGGCTGGTGCGCACCATGACCCAGCTGTCCACGCTCCGCTCGCTGCTGTCCGGCTCGCCCGCTACTGCCATCAGCGGGACGAATGTCCCTGAGCCGCAGCAGGATACGTCGCGCAGCCTGCCCGGCAGCGTACTGCGCCCGATCCTAGCCGTCGCACGCCGAATCGCCTGACCCCGAATCCCCTCCTCAACACCAGGAGTCCCCCATGCCACCCAAGTACCGCGCACCCCGCATCATCGCCGTCGGCAGTCCACTGACCCTGCCTTGCGGCGTGACCCTGCCCAACCGCATCGCCAAGGCCGCGATGAGCGAACAACTCGGCGCGATCAACGGCTCGCCCAGCCAGACACTGACCCGGCTCTACAGCGCTTGGGGCCGCGGTGGCGCCGGTCTGCTCATCACCGGCAACGTCATGATCGACCGCCGCGCCTACGTCGAGCCGCGCAATGTGACGCTGGAGGACGACCGGCATCTCGAGGCCGTCGGCAACTGGGCGCGCGCGGGATCGCGCGAGGGCGCGGTGATGGTCATGCAGATCAACCACCCGGGCCGCGTGGCGGTGGGCCCGCTGCACCGGCGCCCGGTCGGCCCGTCGGCGCTGCGTCCACAGGCGATCGGATTCAATCTGCGCAAGCCACGGGCACTGCCGCTCGACGATATCGCCGACCTGCGCCGCCGCTACGCGCGCACCGCGGAACTCGCTGTGGCCGCAGGTTTCTCCGGCGTGCAGGTACACGCCGCACACGGGTACCTGCTGTCGCAGTTCCTCTCGCCGATCGCCAACCAGCGCGAGGACCGCTACGGCGGCAGCCCCGAGAATCGCTGTCGCCTGCTGCTCGAGGTGGTCGCGGACGTGCGCAAGGCCATCGGCCCCAACGCCATTCTCTCGGTGAAGCTCAACTCGGCCGACTTCCAGCGCAGGGGGCTGGAAGAAAGCGAATCCCTCGATGTCGCACTCGCCCTGGGACAGGCCGGGATCGACCTGCTGGAGATCTCCGGCGGCAACTACGAAGCCCCCGCCATGACCGGTGTCGTGCAGGACAGCACGCGGGAGCGCGAAGCGTACTTCCTGCGCTACGCCGAGGATCTGCGCGCCCGCTCACGGATGCCGCTCATGCTCACCGGCGGCATCCGCACCCTCGACTTCATCAACGACGTCCTGGCTCAGGGCGCGGTCGACGTGATCGGATTGGGCCGGCCGTTCGCCGTACAGCCCGATATCGCGGGGGCCCTGCTGGCCGGTACCCAGGAACCGCAGGTGCTGCCCACCGCACCACGCGTCCCGCTGCCCGGTGCCACACCGATCAACTCCTACCTCCAACTCGCCTGGCACGCCGCGAATTTCCGCAGCATCGCCGCGGGCGAGAAGCAGGTGAGCGGGCCGGGCGCAGTCCGTACCCTGGCCGCCGCCGGGACCACCGTGACCGCTCGCGCGCTCACCCAATTCTGATCGCCGAGGAGCGAACCCATGAGCCTGCCCACTCCCGCCCCCGGCACGCGGGCCGTCGTCACCGGAGCCTCCTCCGGCATCGGCACCGCGCTTGCCGACGGCCTTGCCCGGCGCGGATATTCGCTGATTCTGGTGGCCCGCCGCGAGGATCGGCTGCGCGAGCTGGCCGACCGGCTGGCCGCCCGCTACGGCGTCGAGGCCGAGATCCGCGCCGTCGACCTGTCCGATCGCGGCGAGCGCGCGAAACTGTGCGACGAGCTCGCCGACCGCGATATCGCTGTGCTGTGCAACAACGCCGGTTTCGCCACCTACGGTGAGCTGGCCACCGCCGACCCCGCCCGGGAGCATCAGCAGGTCGAACTGAATTCCGTTGCGGTACACGACCTCACCCTGGCCGTACTCCCAGGCATGGTGGAGCGCGGTGCGGGCGCGATCCTGATCACCGGATCCACCGCGGGCAACCAGCCCGGCCCGAACAACGCCACCTACGCCGCGTCCAAGGCATTCGCCAACACCCTGGCCGAATCGCTGCACGGCGAGCTCGCCGGTACCGGTGTGCAGTGCACACTGCTCGCGCCGGGCCCGGTGCGCACCGAATACGCCGAGGCGGCCGAGGTCCCGAACCTGAATCGTATGGTGCCGGGCCCGCTGTGGGTCAGCGCGGAACAGGCTGCGGCGGAAGCGATCGCGGGGATGACCGCCGGTCGCCGCCGCGTGGTCCCGGGCGTCTTCGCCAAGGTGCAGACCGTCAGCGGCCAGTACGCCCCGCGCGCGCTGATCGGCCCGATCCTGCGCACCGTCTATCGAAAGGTCACCTGACATGGGTTGGGAACCTGCCATCCGTACGGTCGGCCGCTCGCTCGGCACCGATCTGCGCCGCTTGCTGGCGCTGGGCGATCCGCGCCGCAGCCTCTACCGCGACGCCCACTACTTCAGCGCCACAGTCGACATCGATCCCGAACGCATGAAGCAGTGGCTGCCCGCCGGGGTACAGCTGGCCGAACCGGCACGCGCCGAGGTGTTCACCGCCTTCTTCCCGGACAACAACTTCGAATCGCCGGGCTACCACGAGGCCGGGCTCTTCGTG
The DNA here is from genome assembly GCF_042675075.1 of Nocardia sp. GCM10030253. Taxonomy (NCBI): domain Bacteria; kingdom Bacillati; phylum Actinomycetota; class Actinomycetes; order Mycobacteriales; family Nocardiaceae; genus Nocardia; species Nocardia sp. GCM10030253. The sequence continues at coordinate 255,506 of NZ_JBHTDL010000009.1, forward strand.
CACATCAAAACCCTGCAGGGCACCGGAATCCACTGCCCGTGGATGATTCTCGACGACGACGTCGCCCTGATCATCGGCCGCGAACTGCTCGGCTACCCGAAGAAATTGGGGCAGGTCGACTGGACACTCACCGACACCGAGATCCGCGCCGAGGCAACCCGCCGCGGGCACAAGCTGCTCACCATGGTCGGACGGCTCGGCGAGATCATCGCCGAGCCACCGCCGATCCTGGCCCGCCCGCACCGCAATGTCGTCGGCTTCACCGGCATCTTCCCGTCCTGGCTGGTGGCCTTCACCCCGCGCGAGAGCGTGGTCGAGGTCCGGCGGATCGAGGACTTCAGCTTGGAAGTCCACGGCTCCGAGCGCGATCCCCTCGACCAGATGGGCATCGGCCGGGTGATCGAAGCGCGGCTGCACCGCGTCGATTTGCTGGGCGTATGGGTGCCGCCCATTCCGTTGCGCCCGTTGACCCCGCTGTTCACCCTGACCCACATGCGGCCTCGGATCCTGTGACCGCCGTTTCCCCGACCGTTACCTCCAGGAGGCTCGCATGAGCATCGCCGACCGCCTCGCCACCGACCCGGTCGCCATCCCGCGACCGGCCACCACCGCACCGTTCCCCAGTATCGACACCTTCGACAAGGCGCTGACCGCACCGGGCGGCTTCGGTGCGCGGCTGCGCGCATGCCGCACGGCCGCACTGGAATTCCGCCGCGAATTCGCCGCCACCGGCCGCCCGGACTCGGTGCGCACCCACGATCTGATCGCGCTCCCGTACCCCACCCGCTACGGGCTGTTCCGCGCCGCCATCAGCCCGACACCGTTCCTCACCATCAGCAACCGCATGCTGATCGTGCGCTGGACCGAGACCGACGGCACCCGCCACACTCTGCTGTTCGAGCCAAGCGATCACGAACTCGATTCCTACACACCATATTTCGCCGAACTTCAGCGCTATACGCCCGGCCCGGTGCGCAACCTGTTCGTCCACGAGCACACCGACGTCCTGACCGCGTGCCGCCGTGCCGGGGTCGATCCGGCCGAGGTCGACTACCTCGCCTTCGACCACCTGCACACCCAGGACGTGCGCCGCTGGCTGGGCACCACCCGCCCGCAACCTGACATCAGCCCGGACAAACCGGTGACGGCGGCGTTCCCGAACGCCACACTGCTGGCCCAGCGTGACGAACTGGAGGCCATGGCCGACCTGCATCCCTTCCAGCGGCCCTGGTACCAGCCCACCACCTTCGTCGACCTGCCGCCGGAGAAGATCCTGCCGCTGGACGGCAGCGTGCTGCTGGGCGCTGGCGTCGCGCTGATCGCCACCCCAGGCCACGCCATGGGCAACCAGTCGCTGGTACTCAATACCGACACCGGTATCTGGGCGATCAGTGAAAACGCCATCGCCACCGAATGTCTCACTCCGGAGCGGTCCCGCATCCCGGGTCTGGCGCATGCGGCGAAGTCCTGGGGACATGAGGTCATCCTCAACGCCAACACCATCGAAACCACCTATGAGCAGTACAACTCGCTGGTCATCGAAAAGATGATTGTCGATGTGTCCCAGCAAGATTCGCGTTTCCTGCAGTTCTTCCCCTCCAGCGAGCTGACCGGCGGGCTGCTCAATCCCGGCACCACACCCACCTTCACCCACCGCGCCATCCGGCACGGTTGATCTCTTCGGCGCAACCATGACGACCACGACACGCGCACCCGGCCCCGGCTTTTTCGCTCAACTGTTGGATCCGGCGCAGCGCGCCGACCCATACCCCCTCTACGCCCGCATCCGTGAGCACGGACCCACCCGCCTCGGCGAAACACCGGTCGTGGTGCTGTCGTCCTACCACGACTGCGCGACCGTGCTGCGTCACCGAGCGGCCAGTGTGGACCGCCACCACGCATCGATTCCCTTGGGCCCCACGCCCGTTCACGACCTCGCCGGAAGTCTCTCCGGCGAGCTCACCGGCACCGCCTCGATGCTTTTCCTGGATGCACCCGACCACACGCGCCTGCGGCGGCTGGTCGCCAAAGCCTTCGCCCCCGCCGTCGTGCGCGGGCTCGAACCACGCATCACCGCCATCGCCGACGCCGCCCTCGACCGCGCGGCCGAACACGGGCAGCTCGATATCGTCACCGATCTCGCCTACCCGCTACCCATCACGGTGATCTGCGAACTGCTCGGCGTCCCGCTCGCCGACGAACCCCAGATCCGGCAGTGGTCGACCCTGCTGGCGCGCACTCTGGACCCGGTCTCGGCCACTGTCACCGGCAGCCGCCCCGACCCAGCCGAACTGGTCCGCGCCAACAACGAACTACACGACTACTTCGAACAACTCGTACGCCGCGCCCGCACCCAGACCGGCGACAACCTGCTGTCCGCACTGATCGCCGCCGAGGAATCCGGCGACGCCCTCACCCACGACGAACTCATCGCCACCTGCGCGCTACTGCTCATCGCCGGACACGAAACCACCGTCAACCTCATCGCCAACACGGCCCTCGCCCTGCTACATCACCGCCACCACCTCGCGATACTCCGCACCGTCCCCGCCTTCGCCGAATCGGTGATCGAGGAAAGCCTGCGCTACGACCCACCGGTCCAACTGATCCCGCGCATCGCCCGCGACACCATCCGGCTGCCCGGCATCGACATCGCGGCCGGTGACCTCGCCATCATGCTCATCGCCGCCGCCAACCACGACCCGACCGTCTTCACCGACCCCACCCGATTCAACCCCGCCCGCGGCGACCGCCACCTCGCATTCGGCCTCGGCCAGCACTTCTGCCTCGGCGCCCCACTCGCCCGCCGCGAAGCCGCCATCGCCATCACCCGCTTCGCCCGCCGCGTCGTAAACCCCCGACTCACCGACGACCCGCCACCATACCGAGACCACTTAACCCTCCGCGGCCCCGCCACAATCCCGGTCACCTACAGCGAAATCATCCCGATCTAACCGGCCGGTGATCCGAGGCGTACCCGCCAGGATCGAGCCACTCCACATCCCGGTCCCGAGCAACAAAACTGAATCGCCCGTCAGAAAAGGGTCATCGGTTCGACCGGCTGCGGCTCGGGCAGCGGCTCCAATTCCGGGAGTCGCGCCCGCACCTCATCGTGAAACCGGCGCGCGAGGTCCAAAGAGCTTGCGTTGTCCGGGGTATGGATGAAAACTGTTGGCGATCGATCCTCGCGCAACCAGTCGACGACGGTATCGAGCCACGGCCGCCAGCCCTCGATCGTGCGCTCCGGCGCATCGCGACCGTGGTAGCGAACGATCGGGAACTCGGTGAGTGCCCGCGTCCGGCGCGGGAGGCGTGGCTTCTTCGATCGCGCCTCGTACTCGGCCGGGCTGGTCGCCGGGCCATCGAAAAGTACTGACGTGTCGAAGGGTATCCACTCCGCGTCGACACGACCGAGCACACTTTCCAGTTGCCGTGCGGCTGAGTCGTTCTCGAAGAACGCCGGATGCCGGACTTCGACGGCAGACCGATACGAGCGCGGGAGTCTGCGCAGGAACCCGGCAAGCGCCCCGAGATCGGTCGGCCCGAAAGAGCCGGGCAACTGCACCCACAGCGCGTGCGCGCTCGGCCCGAGCGGCTCGATCGCGTCCAGATATGCGCGCATTTCTTGATCGACACCGGCCAGCCTGCGCTCGTGGGTGACCGACTTCGGCAACTTGACGACGAACCGAAAATCGGGCCCGATCTGCTTGGCCCACGCTTCCACCGTCCGCCGCTGCGGCGTCGCGTAGAAGGTGGTGTTTCCCTCCACCGCATTGCACCACTCGGCATACGACCGCAACTTCTCCCCCGCAACCGGCTGCCGATCCTGCCAAGCGGCGTGCGTCCACATCGCACATCCCACATGAAGCCGCATGTCTTCGACGCTAACGCAGGCCACCGACAGCAGTCGCCGTGTCCATCAGCCTGGTCAGCGCGGCGGAGCAGCCGACGTCCAGCGTGAGCGCGGCGAACTCGTCACCGCGGGTCCTGCCCCGGTTGATGATGACAACGGGCCGTGCGTGTTTCGCCACGTGGCGCACGAAGCGCAAGCCTGACATGACCGTCAGCGAGGAACCCGCGACCAAGAGGACCTCGGCATTGTCGACGAGGTCGAAGGCGGCCGCGACGCGGTCCTTGGGGACATTTTCGCCGAAGTACACGATGTCGGGCTTGAGCATGCCGCCGCAGCGTTCGCAGTCGACCATGCGGAAGTTGTCGGTATCGGTGATCACCGCGTCGGCGTCGGGTGCTACTTCGACGCCGCTGGCCTTCGCATCGGCCGCGAAACCCGGGTTCGCCGCTTCCAGTCGCTCGGCCAGCGTCATGCGGGAGATGAGGGCTTCGCAGCCGAGGCAGCGCACGCGCGCGTAGGTGCCGTGCAGGTCGATCACGCGGCGGTGGCCCGCCTTGGTGTGCAGTAGATCGACATTCTGGGTGATCAGACCGGTGACGACGCCGAGCGACTCCAGCCTGGCCAGCGCGCGATGCCCCGGATTGGGACGCGAGGCATCCATCGCACGCCAGCCGATGTGGTTGCGCGCCCAGTACCGCTGCCGGAAGACCGGATCACCGACGAACTGTTGGTAGGTCATGGGATTGCGGGCCGGTGAGGTGGGTCCGCGGTAGTCGGGAATGCCGCTGTCGGTCGATACACCGGCACCGGTCAGCACCGCCACCCGGCGGCCCATGAGCAGCTCGAGCAGCCGGTCGAAGTCCGCGTCGATGCGCGGTTCCGAGATCACCGACATGGCAATCAGAGTACGGCGGCGGGGCTGACCACACCCCGCTCGCACCGGGCGTCGGTGAACTGGCCGGGCTGACCACGCCTCAGACTGCTCCGGTCCGCTGGTTGGTCAGGAATGCCGCCATCGCCGCGGCAACCGCTTCGGGCTGATCGAGCATGGACAAGACGTAGGCATCATCGAGCTCCACGAGCTTGCCTTTGGGCAGCAACTCCGCGAGCCGACGACCGTGCTTCCTCGGCATCACCTTTCCTGCCGACGACCACAGCACCAGGGCGTCACCGGAAAAGTGCTGCAATGCCTCGGTATTCGCGATCAGTTCGGGTCCGAGGAAGTCCGACTTGGCATATTTGAGCAAGTCTCGCCGAATCCCCTTGTCGCGCAGCGCGGGTTCGGTCCAACCGCGCACCAGGTCGTCGGGCAGCGGCTTGCGCGCCATCAGCCCCATCAGCAGCGGCGAGTCGCGCAAGAGTCGGATCCGCAACTGCCGCAACGCGAGTGCGATCCCGCCGGGAATCGACACCGCGATTTTGACCATCTTTCCCGGCAGCCCAGGCGGGAAGTTGTCGAATGCCTCGCACGGCAGCGCGATCAGCCGGGCGACACGCTGATCGAGACCGTATGCGGTGAGGAACAGTCCCCCACCCCAGTCGCTGTGCACCAGCGTCACCTCGCGCAGATCGAGCGCGTCGAGGAAGCCCGCGATGATCTGGTTCTGTCCGCGCAGGGAGAGGTCCGCGTCGGGATTCATCGGCGCCGGATGGGCGCCGAGCGGCAGGTCGGGCAGCACGTAGTGAAACCCGCTCGGCAGCAGGTCGATCACCTTGTCCCACACGGTGTGGTTCATCAAGAGGCCGTGCAGAAGCACTACGGGCGGGCCATCGCCACGCTCGACATAGTGGATTCGACCAGCGGCAATATCGACTTCAGGCATCTCGCACCTCCGCTAGAGTAGTCGCTCTAGAGCATTTGCTCTAGTCTTACGGTGTGGCCGAGAAGATGTCAACCAACACCCGGGAACGAATCCGCACGGCGATGGCGGAACTGATGCGCACGCAGGGCTACGGCGCGACCACCGTGAAGCAGGTGAGCGAGCTGGCGGGTGCGCCGATGGGCTCGCTCTATCACCACTTTCCTCAGGGCAAACAGCAGATCGCGGCCGAGGCGCTGCGCGCGGCGGGCGCGGCCTACATCCAGCTGCTGCCGTTGCTGATGGATCCGCACGAGGATCTGCGCGAGGCAGTGACCGCCGCCTTCACGGATGCCGGCGAGCAGATGGAACAGGCAGGCTGGATCAATATGTGCCCGGTCGTCACGATTGCGGGCGAGATCGCGGACAGCGAACCGGCGCTGCGTGCGGTCGCGGCCGAAATCCTCGACTCGTGGGTTGTCCGGGGAACCGCATATTTCGCGCACCGAGGGTTGGACGACACGCAGGCACGCCAGTTCACGCTCGCGCTACTGAGTGCGCTGGAGGGCGCCTTCATCCTCAGCCGCACACTGCATTCGACGGAACCCCTGCGCGCGGCAGGTCAAGCCCTGGCGTTTCAGCTGGTCAACGACACGGTGTAGCTATCGCGGCTGGTCCGGGGTCGACTCCGATCGGGTCGGCTCCGGCTGGACCGGCTGCGCCTGGACCGGCGTCGGCTTGTCCGCCCAATGGGTCGTACCGTCCGCGGCCATCATCGTGCTGACCAGATCCACACCCGCGGCAAGGAGCACGGGACCACCGACGACCACGGTTCCGATGATCCCGCCGATGGTGGCACCGGTGAGGAACCCGGCGATGCAGCCCGCGGCAATGGTGACCACACAACCGATGGTCGCCCCGATGGCGGTGCCGATGAAACCGCCGATCGCGGTGGCCAGGCCGAAGTGGCTGGCGAATTGGTTTCTGGCGCGCTCGTTCTCGATCATGGACGCCACCGGCTTGACGGCTACCGGCTGTGTGACGGTGAGCCCCTCCGGCTTCTGCGGCGTCAACTCCAGCACCGTGCCGTCCTTCTGCACGACCGGCTTGACCGGAATTCCGGTTTCGGCGATGCGGAAGTCGAGCGGCAATGTCAGTACGGTGTGGCCGGCGCTGTCCTCGAGATCGACAACATCGACCACATCGGCGATGTCGGCGGCCTTGCCCGCGGAGTCGACAAGCTTGCCGTCCCGCTCGACCAGTCGGGCGTCACCGCCCGCGGCCAGCACCTCCCCGAGCGCCTTGGACAGCTCGAAGGTGCCACCCTTCACGGTGGTCACGACGGCCTTGTCGACTAGCTTCACCGAGTACGTGATGTCGGGCTGCGCCGCAGGTTCGGCGTGGGAAACGCCGGCGCCGAGGGTTACGGCGCCGATGACCAGAACGGCCGCCGCAGTGCTGTCGCAAAGCCTCATTCGGTATTCCAATCCGTCATCAGGGGCAATTTCGTCGGCCGCGTCCCGCACACCGACGCTAGACACTGTTCCGCACACGCGATACTCCCCGACCAAATGTGCCGACACGCACAACAAGGAGGCAGAGGGGAGCATAACCGAGCGGTCCACGAGATGCGAGTGGCTATTCCCCAGCTGTGGCGACGAATCGATTCCGGTGTCGGCCAGTGCCATTCGGCGGACGGCACCGGCCGTGGCACCGTACTATGCGACCGTCGCCGTCTCCGGCTTTTCCTCGGACTTCGCCGAGCGCGACCGCAGCAGCACCAGACCGAGCACGGCGGCGGCGATGCTGAAGCCCGCGCTGATCCACGCGCCGGTGGACATGGCGGTTGTGAAGGCCGTCTTGGCCGGTTCGATGTAGCCGAGTTGGAAAGCGGCGCCGATGGATTCGCGCGCCGCGTCCGGGGCCTCCGCAGGCATGTTCGAGGTGAACACGCCGGCGAGGACGCTGCCGAGAATCGCGATGCTGATCGCCATGCCGACCTGCTGCAGGGTGTCGTTCATGGCCGAGCCGACACCCGCGTGCTCGAGTGGGATGGCACTCATGATGGCGGCGTACGCGGCGGGACCGGCGAGGCCGCCGCCGATACCCATCACCATCATGCTCGCCAGGACCGCGAAGTACCCGGTGCCGAGGGCCAGGATGCCGAAAGCCACCCCCATCACGAGCAGGCCCGAGACGATGAGCGTCTTATTGCTCAACTTCTGCCCGAGGGTCGCGCCGAGACCGTTGAACACCGCGGCGGCCAGCGCATACGGCAGCAACGCCAGACCCGCCTTCATCGGCCCGTAGCCGAGCACGAACTGCAGGTACTGGGTGAGCATCAGCATGATCGCGCCCATGCCGAACACCATGAGCAGCAGGGTGAGCGCAGTGCCGGTGAAGTCGCGATTGCGGAAGACCGCCAACGGCAGCATCGGGTGTTCGGATCGGCTCTCCCAGAAGGTGAACCCGATGAACGCCGCGATCGCCAGCACGATCATCCCGATGTTCCACTCACGCTCGATGATCACGTAGACCGTCGAACCGAGCGCGGTGACAGACAGCACCACACCGACGAGATCGACCGGACGCTGCTCCCCCGTCGATTCGGGCATCAGCACGATCGCGGCGACGATCGCGAGCGCCGCGACCGGGATGTTGAGCAGGAACACCGAGCCCCACCAATAGTGCTGCAGCAGAAAGCCACCCAGCGTCGGGCCGAGGACGATGCCGACCATCGAGACGGTGGACCAGGCGGCCATCGCCTTGCGCCGTTCGTCTTCGGCGAAGGTGGTCATCAGGATGGACAACGTCGAGGGCATCAGCAGCGAGCCCCCGATACCCATCGCCGCCCGCGCCGCGACAACCTGCCACGGCTCGGTGGCCAATACGGCGAACAGGGACGCCGCACCGAACACCGCGAGGCCGATGATCAGCATGCGGCGTCTGCCGAACCGGTCCGACAGACTGCCCGCGGTGAGCAGCAAACCGGCGAAGACGAGGACGTAGGCGTCAAGGATCCACTGCACGTCCGACGGTGAGGCGCCGAGCTCGCGGATGAGTGACGGGATAGCGATATTGAGCACGGTGCCGTCGATCATCAGCACCAGCAAGGACAGACACAGGACCCCGAGAATCCACCAACGGCGAGGATCTCGTACAACGTTCGATTCCACTCGCACACTGTACGATAGAATCGAACGGTGTGCGAGCGAATTAAGCTTGGCCGATGACCAAGCAGTTCACCTCGGTGTGGACCCGCGAGCCCCGCCAGCCGAAGACCGCGGGACTACGCCGCGAGCAGATCGTCACCGCCGCGGTCGAACTCCTCGACGCCGAGGGGATGGAGGCATTGAGCATGCGCAAGCTCGGCGCCAAACTAGGCGCGGGCGCGACCAGCCTGTACTGGCACGTCGCGAACAAGGACGAACTGCTGGAACTGGTCCTCGACGAAATCTGGGGCCTGGTGGACACCCCGGAGCCGGAAGAAGCATCGTGGCGCGAAGTGGTGACGACGTTCGCCTACAGCTTGCGCGTCACCATGCTCGCCCACCCGTGGGTGGCGCCCATGGCGGTCCAGATGCCGAGCATCGGCCCGAACTCGTTCCGCCTCGGCGACCGACTGCGCCGCACCTTCATCCGAGCCGGTTTCACCGGCGTGGACAACTATCTCGCGACCAGCACGGTGATGAGTTACGTACTCGGCCAGGTTATTCCGGAGACCACCGCGGACAAGATATTCGAAGGCGGCCTCGACCCCGAGAACATGATGCAGGTGATGGACCAGGTCGGCCACGACTACCCCGAGATGATGGAGGACTACCGCAATACGGTCCCGACCGACGCGACTGTCGCCCGCGCGATGGCCTTCGACTTCGGCCTGCTGTGCGTCATGGACGGCCTCGAAGCACGGTTGCGTACCTCGCGGCAGTCCTGAACCACTACCCGCAGAGAGCCGTATCGACGAGGTCCTCCATTTCGCCCAGGAATACGCCCATAGTGAGTAGGACGGTGAGTTGGTTCGTACTGACCGTCACTGCGCGGTCAGCGGTCGCGGCGCCGAAGACGAGGAAGCCGTTCATGGCGCCGCCGTGACTCCAGGTCTCGATGCCGCAGCGGTTGATTCGACGAAACAGGCCGAGACCTACCTCGGCGGGACGACGTGGGTCATCGGTGGGAACGGTGCGCTGCATCTCGGCCTGTTCGGCGGGTGGCAGCAGCCTTCCCGACAGCAAGGCCATGAAGAACTGGTTCAGGTCGGCGCCGGTGGACACCAGGGCGCCGTCGGAAAGACCCCAGCCAGGGTCGATGTCGGTGATGTCGACGAGGGTGCCGCCGAAGTTGTGATATCCGCGCGGATGCGGTTGCCGAATCACGTTCTCCACGGGGAACAATGGCCAGTAGGTATTGCGGAGCCCGAGCGGCACCAGGACCCTGCGGGTGACTTCGATGCCCACCAAGGAACCGGTGACCTCCTCGATCAGCTTGCCCGCCAACAGATAGTTGGTGTTGGAGTAGCCGAAGTCCGAGCCGGGGAGGAATACGGACGGCTGGTCGAGGCCGATTCGGATCAGCTCATCGGCCGGTCGATACCGGCGTAATGCCTCGACCGATCCGAGGTCCACATAGTCGAGGTAGTCGGGGATCCCGCTGGTGTGCTGCAACAGATTTCGGACGGTGATCAGCCTGCCGTCGCCACCGGGTCCGTGGACCTGGCCCGGGAGATACCGCTCCAGCGGCGCGTCGAGTTCTATTCGATGTTCCGCTACCAGTTGCAGCACGACCGTTGCGACGAAGGTCTTCGTGTTGCTGGCGATCCGCACTTGGGCCGCATCCGGGAAGGCCGTACCGGTCGTCAAATCGCCTACACCGCTATTGAGCTGGGTATCGGTTCCGTTCTCGGTGAGCACCAACTGCGCACCGGGCACCAAAGAGCCCCGGACCAGTGCGTCCAGACCTTCCTGCAGCTTCTCGGTGTGCACCGGAACGGATCCCGGATCGGCACTCGACGTCGTCGGAGCCAGTGGCGAAACCATTGCGGCCACAGCCAAAAATGCCGTCATGGCAAACCGTCTCATCGGGCCTCATTCTCCTCTGCCCGTGACCGTCCTACCGATAGGCGATCATTCGAGGCTCGAATCCAAGTACTGCGCGAGGGCATACCCGCACGGGACTCCTTCGGTTCGAACCGTCGCCGATATGCAACAACCGACGACTCGGTATCACTCCTGCTCGACGAACCCCTTGATGCGGTTCAACGTCTCGCGCATGCCGTCACGATTGGTCCTTCCTCGTGCCCGACCGGCCACCAGCCAATACAGCCGCAGCGGGATGATGTCGGCCAGCCGGAACGACTCGGTGACATCGGTGCCGCCCTCGACCGTCTCGAACCGGTAGCTCCAGGTGTTGACCGCCATCCCGCGGGGACCGAGCACGGTGAAGGCGAACTCACGGCCGGGCCGGCAAGCGTCGATCCGGCAGACCGTCCAATACTTCAGGCCCCAGCCATTGCGGTTGACATGGCCACGGAACTTGACGCCGACGGCGGGGGCAGTCGCACCACCGAGCCATTCGGCGCCGAACGTTTCCGGACTGAATCGTCCGGTATTCGTGATGTCGCTGACCAATTCCCAGATCTTGCCGGCGGGCGCGGCCATCCGAACCGTCACGCTGTCGTACATGCCCGAACGCTATCACCGACCGTACGGACTAGAAACGCGTGACGATGCGGCGGTCCAAGCTCATCGGCCGCCGTGCGGCCGAGCTCGCGATGCAGCTGCGGCGGCGTCCATGTGCCTCTGGACATCGCCCGGCTGCCTCGATAGCGTTCGAATCAGATACTCAACAAATTGACTATGAAAGGTGGGGCATGCACCCGTTCCGGAAAGCCGTCGAAGCTGGTGACGCGGCCGCCATCGAAGCACTGCTGGCCGACAATGTGGTCTTCACCAGCCCCGTCGCATTCAAGCCCTACCCGGGCAGGGCCATCACCGCGGCAATCATCCGCGGCGTGATGCGCGTCTTCGAAGAGTTCCACTACATCCGTGAGATCGCCGACGCCGACGGACTCGACCACGCGTTGGTCTTCGAAGCCACCGTCGACGGCAAGCAGCTCACCGGCTGCGATTTCATCCACATGGATGCCGACGGCAAGATCGACGACCTCATGGTCATGATCCGCCCGCTCTCCGCAGCCAATGCGCTCGCCGCGGCCATGGGCGCCCAGTTCGACCGGATCCAACGCGAGGCCACCGAGCAGATCGAACGCGAGGCCGCGGGCACATAAAAGCATGACGTAGGTCACATTTCCCCGCGACGGAATAGCGAGCGCGCCATCCCCGTTCCATTGGTTGCCACATCCACCAAATGGATGTAAGACTTGGATTGAGGAGGTGTCGTGCAGTTCGGAATCTTCACGGTCGGGGACGTGACCACCGATCCAACCACCGGTCGGACGCCGACCGAACACGAGCGCATCAAGGCGATGGTGACGATCGCACGGAAGGCCGAAGAGGTCGGCCTCGACGTATTCGCTACCGGTGAGCACCACAACCCGCCGTTCGTGCCTTCGTCGCCCACCACGATGCTCGGTTACATCGCCGCCCACACCGAGCGGCTGCAACTGTCCACCTCCACGACGCTCATCACCACCAACGATCCGGTGAAGATCGCCGAGGACTTCGCCATGCTGCAGCACCTGGCCGACGGCCGGGTCGACCTGATGCTCGGGCGCGGCAACACTGGGCCGGTCTATCCCTGGTTCGGCAAGGACATTCGCGACGGCATCCCACTTGCCATCGAGAATTACCATCTGCTGCACCGGCTTTGGCGCGAAGACGTGGTCGACTGGGAGGGCAAGTTTCGTACGCCGCTGCAGTCGTTCACCTCGACACCCCGCCCGCTCGACGGTGTCGCACCGTTCGTGTGGCACGGGTCGATCCGCAGCCCCGAAATCGCCGAGCAGGCCGCCTATTACGGCGACGGATTCTTCGCCAACAACATCTTCTGGCCGAAGGAGCACTTCCAGCGGCTGATCGAGCTGTACCGGCGCCGCTACGAGCACTACGGTCACGGCTCCGCGGACCAGGCGATCGTCGGCCTCGGCGGACAGGTCTTCATGCGCAAGAACTCTCAGGACGCGGTGCGCGAGTTCCGTCCGTACTTCGACAACGCCCCGGTCTACGGCCACGGCCCCACCCTGGAGGACTTCACCGAGCAGACGCCGCTGACCGTAGGCAGTCCGCAAGAGGTCATCGACAAGACGCTGAGCTTCCGCACATCCTTCGGCGACTATCAGCGCCAATTGTTCCTGATGGACCACGCGGGCCTACCGTTGAAAACGGTGCTGGAACAACTCGATCTACTCGGCGAGGAGGTTGTCCCCGTGCTGCGCAAGGAATTCGACGCGCTGCGCCCGGAGCACGTCCCCTCGGCACCGACCCACGCCGCTCTCGTCGCTGCCCGAAACACGGTAGTGGAGGTAGCGGAGTGACTCGCATCGCCGTCATCTCGGCCGGGCTGTCACAACCGTCGTCGACTCGACTGCTTGCCGACCGCCTTGCCGCCGCGACCGATCGGGCGCTGACCGCGTCCGGTCGGGCCGTGCGGTTCGATGTCATCGAATTGCGTGACCATGCCCACGATTTGGCCAACAACCTGGTGACCGGCTTCCCTGCGGGCAGCCTACGGGAGACGATCGACACCGTCGTCGAAGCGGACGGCATCATCGCCGTGACACCGATCTTCAACGCCTCCTACAGCGGCCTGTTCAAGACCTTCTTCGATGTGCCCGAGTCGGATTCACTCACCGGAATGCCGGTGCTGATCGGCGCGACCGGCGGCACTGCACGCCACTCCCTCGCACTCGAGCACGCCGTGCGGCCGATGTTCACCTACCTGCGCGCTGTTATCGCGCCGACCTCGGTGTACGCGGCCTCCGAAGACTGGGCGTCCGCCGACACCGACGGACTCAGCGCCCGAATCGACCGCGCGGCAGTGGAATTCGCCGACGCATTGGCCACGGCGCATCACGACCGCCCGTCCGATCCCTACAACGAGCCGGTGCCGTTCGCGCAATTGCTCGGAGGTGCCGCGAGCTGACCACTGGTGCACCGGCGCACCAATCCCCCAGCGCTACTGCTGGATACCCTTTTCACACCACAGTAATTGAATAATCAATTATATTAGGAGACATCATGTCGACCAACACCGTCAACGCCCTGACCACCGGAACCTGGGCGATCGACCCCGCCCACTCCGCCCTCGGATTCTCGGTTCGCCACCTGATGGTGAGCAAGATCCGCGGCCGGTTCGCCGATTTCTCCGGCAAGCTGGTCATCAACGAGGACGGCACCGCACAGGCCGATGCCGAGATCCGCGTCGACTCGGTGACCACCGACAACGAGCAGCGCGACGGCCACCTGCGCACCGCGGACTTCTTCCACGCGGAGGACTTCCCCGTCGCCACCTTCTCCTCGACCGGATTCCGGGTCAATGGTGACGACTTCGTGGTGGACGGCAACTTCACGATCCGCGGCGTCACCAAGCCGGTCTCGCTCGATGTCGAGTTCCTCGGCGTCAACCCGGGTATGGGCAACGGCCCGGTCGCGGGCTTCGAAGCCAAGACCGTCATCAACCGCCGCGACTTCGGCATCACCATCGACATGCCGCTGCCCGACGGCGGCGCCGTGATCGGCGACAAGATCACCCTTACCCTCGAGATCGAGGTCGGGCTGCAGAGCTGATCACCCCTCTCGAAAGCTGAAGCCGCTGCAACGGCTTCCGATCGGCGCCGAGTCCCACCCGTGGGGCTCGGCGCCGATTCCGTTCGTGCGCACCCGCGTGGTGTTTCGGCCTCAGCCGAATGATGGTGCGCGTACTGCCCGCCGTTTCTTACGCTGCTGAGCGCCAACGACTCAGGAGTTCGACATGACGAAGGATGTAGCGGCGCGGGGTGACGGAGTTGTCGCGCTGGCGATCGCGGACGCGGTCGATAGTGTCGCGGTCGCGTGGAAGCGGTGGCGAACGGCCGAGCCGGTGCAACAGGAGCCGCTGGCGCCACGGCCACCCGCCACAGTCGACGCACTGCTGACGGGACTGGATCCGTTCACCTCCGCACGGCGGTGAGGTCCTCGACAACGCGCGTACCGTGGTGCGGTATCGAGTCACGACGATGCGGGGCAGCCCATGAAGCGAATCCACTGCACACCTGAGGATTTGATGCGTGTCCGGATCGGGGCGCCACTCGGTGCACTCGGTGAAACGATCTTGGCCACCAGGGTTGTGCAACGCACCGGCGTGGCCGTGTTCGACGGCTGGCGCAGGCAGGTACAGGACGCGATGCCGGACGACTTCGGTGTCCTCGCCGGCATCGTTCCCGCCGAGGACGACTTCGTCGATTTGATCACCCCCACCCGAGGTGCGCGCTCGATGCCCGAGGGTATCGAGGCCTTGCACCTTGCATCGCGCGTCGAGATCCGCCGGGAGCTGGACGCCGTGGTTCGCCGCCGCGCACAATTCGGATACCGGCCACTCCCTGCGTGGACGGCGTATCTACCCGACCGAGATGGCAGTGCGCTGCGCGATGTCGCCGCTGCCGTCGAGGCGTTCCATACGGCGGCATTCGCAGGCAGATGGGTGCACATTCAGTCGTATCTCGATGTGGCCGCTGAACGAATGGCTCGGACGATGGCCACCGAAGGCGTCGAAGGACTGTTCGCCGGACTGCGCCCATACGTGCACTGGCGTGCGCCCATCCTGGAAGTCCATACCCCCAGGGAATGCCATGCCGAGCCGCTCGGCGGACGTGGCTTGATCATCGTTCCCTCGCTGTTCGTCGGCCCCCGGGCGCTCGTGCTGCATTCGACCGTCGAAAAGGACGCGCCGAAAACGCTGGTTGTCCCGGTATTGCGTGACATCGGCGATTTCGCGGCGGCGTGGGGTCCCCGCGCGACCAACGAGGCATTGAACGCCCTGCTCGGGCGGACGCGAGCAGCCGCGCTCCAGGAGATCGCGGCAGGCTGCACCACGACCGAACTTGCTCGCCGACTGGGTGTTTCACCCGCAACGGCGAGTGAACACGCTTCGATCTTGCGGGAGTCCGGGCTGATCGAGAGCCGACGGCACCGTAATGCCATGCGGCACGAGGTGACGACACTCGGCGCGGCATTGCTCGACGGTGATCTCGACAGCGGCGTACGCATCGCATAAAGGTGTGTCGGCTGTCGGCTCGAGGTCCCGGTCGACGCGCCGGGCACCGCACACCGCAACCATTGCCCACACTGTCTGACCAGCCGTCACGTCGACCGGCGTGTCCCGGGCGATCGGGCCGAATCCTGTGGCGGCCGGATGACCGTGGTGAGCATGTCCGCACGCGAGGACGGCGAATGGCTACTCGTCCATCAGTGCCTGGCCTGCGGATCGTTGAAGGCCAACCGCATCGCCGGTGACGACAACGCGCTGGCGTTGATGCGGATCGCTTTGCGCCCGCTGGCCGATCCACGGATCGGTCAGCGGGCACTCCTCGCGTTGTGAGAGCGTCCGGTGCCTGTGAATCAAGTCATTCGCCCAGGTCGGTCAGCGCCGGCAAGGCTACCCTCAGCCGCCGGTAAACTACGGGGCGGGACAGTAACTAGATGGTGCGCCGCGGGGAACACACGGCGTGCATAGGAGATCCATGTCGAGTCGCCGCTTCCGATCGAGTGTCGCAGCGGGTGTTGTGTTGGTGGCAGCCCTGGTCGTCGCCGCGTGTTCCTCGGCGCCGAAGCAGGCGACGGGACCTGCCGATCCGGCGTCCGCCGCGATCTCCATCAGTCCTGAGGACGGCGCGAGCGATGTCGACCCGCTCGGCCCGGTCCGGGTGACCGCGGGCGACGGCCAGCTGACCTCGGTGACCATGACCAACGAACAGGGCAAGACTGTCGAGGGCATCCTGACCCCCGACAAGACAGCCTGGAAACCCGCCGAGCCGCTCGGCTACGGCCGCGTCTACAAGGTGACCGCCGAGGCACTCACGATCACCGGCCCCACCGGCCCGACGACGGCGACGTTCGCCACGCTGACCCCGAACAACCAGACCAAGGCCTATCTGAACACCACCGGCGGCACACCGTTGACCGACGGCGGCACGTTCGGCGTCGGCACCGTCATCGTCGCGCACTTCGACGAGGACATCCCCGACCGGGCCGCCGCCGAGAAGCGGCTGGTAGTCACGACCACACCGACTGTCGAAGGCTCGTGGTACTGGGTCGACAACCGCAACGCGCACTGGCGCCCGCAGCAGTACTACACGCCGGGCACCAAGGTGAGCGTCGCGGCGAACATCTTCGGCGCCGAGCTCGGCAAGGGCCTGTTCGGCCAGGAGGACAGCAAGACTTCGTTCACCATCGGCGCCTCCCACGTATCGATCGCCGACGACAACACCAAGCAGGTTCAGGTTTTCGAGAACGGCAATCTGATCCGCACCATGCCGACCTCGATGGGCATGGGCGGCAGCGAGGTGGTCGCGGGAAAGACGATCACTTTCTGGACCCAGCCCGGCGTGTACACGGTCATGAACAAGGCCAACCCGGTGATCATGGACTCCTCCACCTTCGGACTGCCGGTCAACTCCCGACTCGGCTACAAAGAAACCATCAACTGGGCGACCCGGATCAGTACCGACGGCATCTATCTGCACGAGCTGGCATCCAGTGTGTGGGCCCAAGGCAATACGAATACCTCACACGGCTGCCTCAACCTCAGCCCCGCGAACGCACAGTGGTTCTTCAACTTCGCGGTGCCCGGCGACATCGTCGAGGTCCGCAACACCGGCGGCGCCCCGCTCGAGGTCTGGCAGAACGGCGACTGGGGCCTCCCGTGGGACCAGTGGCAACAGGGCAGCGCACTGCGCTGATCTTCGACCGAAGGGCAGTGCCTTGGACATCTCGACCATGCCGCGCTCCTACGGCGCCACCCTGCCGAGTTGGGTATTCGACGAGCTGAACGCGGTGCCGAACACACTGGCCACCGACGAGGAACGAATGTCGTTGGTGCACAAGCTCGCCGCACGCAACCCGGTGGAGGGCTCCGGCGGCCCGTTCGCCGCACTCGTCGTCGACAGCGGCACCGGCGAAATCGTTTCAGCCGGCGTCAACCTCGTTCTCGCCAGCGGCCTTTCGGCGGCGCACGCCGAGATCGTCGCGCTCTCGCTCGCACAGACCCGCGTCGGAGGCTGGGACCTCGGCGCGGCCGGTGCTCCGGACCGCGAGCTCGTCGTCAACTGGCGACCCTGCGCCCAGTGCTACGGCGCCACCCTGTGGTCGGGCGTGGAACGCCTGGTCGTCGCCGGTGAAGGCCCGGAACTGGAGCAGCTGACCGGCTTCGACGAAGGCCCGATGCGCGCGGACTGGGCCGAGCAGTTCCGCAGCCGCGGCATCGAAGTGGTCTCCGATGTGCTGCGCGAACAGGCGCTGGAAGTCTTCGCCGCCTACAGCCGGATGGCCGCCGATCATGGCCTCACCGTCTACAACGCACGCGGGACCGCTCGAGGAAGCCTGCGCGCTGTCCCGATACGAGGCCGGACTGTGCCTGCGACAACCTCGCTGCCCGCCGGTGGCGCACGGGGAATGTCGGTGCCCCTTGCTAACTTTCGAGATGTTCTGATCTCACGAAAAAAGCGGGGCTATGCGAATGACCACCGGGGGCACTACCTATCTCGAACTGTCCGAAGACGGCGGTTCGGCACACAAGTTCTATGAGGTTGTCGTAGCGGGCACCGAGGTGACCATTCGCTACGGACGCATCGGCGACCAGGGACAGACTCAGGTGAGCTCCTTTGCCACCGAGGAGAAAGCGAGGTCCGCCGCCGCGAAGAAGGTCGGCGCGAAGGTGCGCCGGGGCTATGCCCCCGCGGTCATGGGTGCGCGGACCAAGCGTCCCGTCACCCGGCGCGCGATCGTCAGCCAGCGCTCCACCGCGAAGTCGGCACCGGTCCTGTGGACCTTCGACTCGGGAGCGGCCGCCTTCGGCATCTTCGTCGACGAGCACCGCTGCTGGGTCGGCAACGAGCACGGCGACGTATTCACCCTGACGCCCGCCGGCGATGTCACCGGCCGATTCCGTCTGCCGGATGCGGTCAAATGCATTGTGGCCGACGACTTCTGGATCTACGCCGGGTGCGACGACGGCAGGGTATACGACCTTTCCGGCAAGGTGCCCCGGGCCGCCTACGACATCGCCGCCAACGTCGACATCTACTGGCTCGACATCCACGACGGCATTCTCGGCGTCTCCGATCGAGACGGTGGCATCACCGTGATCGACCACGAGGAGGAGTCGCTGTGGACCCGGAGCAGCACCGGCAACTCGGGCTGGATGGTGCGCATCGACCGCGACGGTGTTTACCACGGCCATTCCGACGGTGTCACCAAATACGCCCTAACCACCGGAAACCATCAGTGGCATGTCCGCACCGGCGGTCCGGTCCTCTTCGGCTGGCAGGAGACCGACGCGGTGTACGCGGGCACCAGCACCCGCCAGGTGCGGATGGTCGCCAAGAACGGCCGGTCCGACCGCGCCTACCAGTGCGATGCCGCCGTATTCTCTTGTGCCACTTCACCGGACGGCCGCTACGTCTTCGCGGGTGACAACTATTCTTCGGTCTACTGCTTCGATTCCAGCGGTCAGCGCCTCTGGAAGCTGGCCACCGGCTGCGGATCGGCGTACTCCATGCAGTACCACGACGACAAGCTGTACCTCGTCACCACGAACGGGACGCTGGCCTGTCTCGACGTCAGCGAGGCGGCCATCCACGATGCGGAGCAGGGCGTTCTGCCCGAGACGATGTCGGTCAAGGCTCCGGAGATCTCCGCCGTAACTCCCAGCAGCACAGTCGAAGTCGCTGTCGACGCGGGCACGGGCATCGTCGTGGAGTGCGTCAATGATGGCGGCAACCTGCGGGTACATGTCGTATCCCCCGGCTACCAGCGCGGCTGGAACGTCCAGTTCCCCCGCGATATTCGCGAGGCAGGCGTCCGGTACGTCGTCGACGCGGTCGCCGAGTCGGCTCGCGGTGGGTTCTACCGAGTCCGTGGCGATATCCGGCGATTGCGCTGACGTGACCACGAACCAGGCGTACCGGAATTCTCCTGCTACGCCTGGTTCGTAATACGACCTACTGGCCGCGGACATTGATTCGGCGGCCATCGCAGTCGGCAATACCCGCGCTGCTGATCATGTACGGTATCGTCCGAAATGTGACCCAGGCAACATTCAGTCGGTCTCGGCGATGACCGCACTCAACTCTCGGACCCTTTCCGATTTCGGCGCTCCGGTATCGACACCCACCTATGACCGCACCGGAATACGTACCGGGATAGTGCATTTCGGTGTCGGCGGCTTTCATCGGGCACACCAGGCCCGGTACCTCGACCTGCTCCTCGAGCTGGGCGTCGCCCGGGAATGGGGAATCTGTGGCGTCGGCGTGCTCGCGCAGGATCATCGGATGAGCGAGGTGATGGTCGAGCAGGATTGCCTGTACACGCTGTGCATCACCGAACCCGACGGCACCTGGATACCTCGCGTCGTCGGCTCGATTGTCGACTACCGCTACGCACCGGCCGATCCCGAAGCGGTCATCGAGAAACTCGCCCACCCTGACACCCGCATTGTGTCGCTGACCATCACCGAGGGTGGGTACAACATCTCCGCGACCACCGGTGAGTTCGACGTGGCGAATCCCGCCATCCGCGCCGATCTGGCTCCTGGCGCTGTCCCCGCGACCGTCTTCGGCCTTGTCACCGAGGCGCTTTCACGGCGCAAAGCACGCGGAACGGCGCCGTTCACGATCATGTCGTGCGACAACATTCAGGGTAACGGACATGTTGCCCGCACCTGCTTCACCGCCTTCGCCCGACTGCGCGATCCCGAACTGGCCGACTGGCTGGCCCACGAAGGCGCGTTCCCGAATTCGATGGTCGACCGGATCACCCCCGCCACGACCGCTGCCATGACGGCCGAGCTCACTCGCCGGTTCGGCATCGACGACGGATGGCCGGTAGCGACCGAACCGTTCATGCAGTGGGTGCTCGAGGATGCGTTCACGTTGGGCCGACCCGATTTCGGCCGGGTCGGTGTGCAGTTGGTCGAGGACGTCGCGCCCTACGAATTGATGAAGCTGCGGATGTTGAACGCGAGCCACCAAGCGCTGTGCTATCTCGGACACCTGGCCGGATACCGGCTGGTGCACGAGGTCGTTCAGGATCCCACGTTCACACAATTCCTGCTCAGGTACATGGACAAGGAGGCGCGGCCGACATTGCTGCCCGTCCCGGGTATCGACCTCGACGCCTACCGGGACACGCTCATCGAACGGTTCTCCAACGCCGCGATCGGCGACACCGTGGCGCGACTGTGCGCGGAATCGTCCGACCGGATACCGAAGTGGCTACTGCCGGTAGTGCGCAGCCAGTTGGCCGAGGGCGGCGAAATAGTGTGCGCCGCAACGGTGGTCGCCGCGTGGGCGCGCTACTGCGAGGGGATCGACGAGCAGGGTGAACCGATCGACGTCGTCGATCCGCTGCGGGATCGCCTGATGGCACTCGCCCGCCGCCAGCGCGATGACCCGACCGTATTCCTCTCCGACCGATCCGTGTTCGGAAACCTGATCGACGAGCCCCGCTTCGTCGCGGCCTACCGCACGGCCTTGGCAAGCCTGCATACCCGTGGCGCGCGGGCCACTGTGGTCGACCTACTGCGCGAATGAACGAGCCACCTGAAGCGCAACTCGCTGACTCGTGAACGAGTGGACCGGCACCATCGACGACATGGCAACGAACGCGGTGTTCGGTTACCGAGACAGATTCGGACGGGGATGTCGACTGTAGTCGCGGATGGCTAGAGCACACTCGTCGTCGACGCCGGTGCCACGGAAGTCCGCAAGGACAGCCATCGTCGGGAAGAGGTGGCTGAGGCCGAACTGCCGGAGCCCGGCGATCGGTGCGCCGTACTCTGTGACGATTTCGCCGAGGACGGAGGGGGCCGCTGCCGCGCCGACGTGGTCGGCCACGATGGCGCGGATACCGTCCTCGAAGGCGTCCCAACCGCGGCCGCCAAGGAAACGCCGCACCCGGTCGACCTGGTGGATGAGCCCTTCGATGCGAGGTAGGTGGGTGATCAGCCGCGCATCGGTGGGTTCGGCCGCGCTGATCTCGATCACTCCGGGATCGCCGTCGACACTCACCGTCCGTCGGTAGATCGTCGTCGTGGCGTTCTCGATGCCGCGGATCGCGTGGCGAGCGAGGTGTGACAGTCGTCCGTCCGCGGGCGCGGTCAGCGGAACGCGCAGGGTGAGACCGCCGTCGGCGACCAGCCGATCCGCGCGGCGCCGTCGTCGGCGCAGCTCGTGCGGCGCGGATCGGAATGTGGCGGTCATGACTCGATTGAACTGGCGGAGGCTGCCGAAACCGGCGGCGAAAGCGATGTCGGTAATCGAGAGGTCAGTGTCGTCCAGCAGGCGCCGGGCGAAATGCGCGCGACGGGACCGCGCGAGCTGATCGGGTGTTGCGCCGACGTGATCGTGAAACATCCGGCGCAGATGCCGTTCCGATACCGCGAGCCGAGCGGCGAGCGCCGCCTCATTGCCCACGTCCAGTGCGCCCTCTGCGATGAGATCGACCGCGCGGCACACCAATTCGGATGTGCTCGTAAGTCTGGCCTCGGCACGATACGGCCTGCACCGGTGACATGCGCGAAACCCCGCCGCTTCCGCACCGGCCTGCGAGGTGAAGGACACGACGTTCGACGGCAGTGGGCGTCCCGGACACGGCGGCAGACAGTAGATGCCTGTCGTGACAACGGCCTGGAACGCTCCCATATCCGAAGTCTGCGCGCAGGAAAGCTCGCCGACCAGACATATTCGGACAGGTCTGTCACCGCGTCCGAATATGGCCGGATCGGCGGCCGCGCGCGACCCAGGATTGGCCGCATGGACGCAACAACAAGCAAGAAGCTGATCCTGCGGGCGTGGAGCGAGTTCGCCACCCAGGACCCCGACCGGATCGCCCCGCTGTTCACACCCGACATCGAATGGCTCGCCCCGCCGGACAACGCCACTGCCCGCGCACTCGACGGCACCCATCACCTGATCGGCCGAGACCGCGTCGTGCACTTCCTGACCACCGAATTCCCCTCGGTATTCGCGGCCGACAGAAGAGTGGACTTCAAGGCCCTCACCGCCGAGGGCGCCACAGTCGTAGTGGAGACCCGTATCCGCGCAACCCTGATGAACGGACGCCACTACGACAATGACTACTGCTTCATCTTCGAGCTATCCGATGGCCTGATCCACCGGGTGCGCGAGTACATGGACACCCGCCGCGGTCAGGAAATGTTCGGCGGTACCGAAGCCCCTACCGGCGATCCTGCGCTACCTCGCCGGTAACGACCAGATCGGGAAATCTCGAACAGTTCGGCTCGCCATCAAAACAATCTCAGCACGCTCAAGCGCCAGCCTTTGGCGCGAGTGTGGGTGATCCTGGCGGCCAGGGCGAAGTGGCGGCGGCTGCGGTCGTATGCGGCGCACACTTCCGCGGCGGCGGCATCGACCATGACAACATCCACCCGGGTCAGCACCGCCGCACCCAGCGTCCGGCCCGGTGCCAGGTCGGCTCTGACCAGAGTCCGTATCGCGGACACCACCGGAGCCTCCGCGACAGCGACAAGCTGCGCGACCGGCCGCCGATGATCGAGCACCTCGAGCGCGAGCCGCAATGTTCTATCGACGAATATCTTTGTCGCCGAATCTACTTCGAGAACCGCCGCCTCCGCGGCTGACAATCCGCTCCGAGTCCGACGAACGCCCGCCGAATCCCCCGGCGAGCGTGCGTGACACATCCGCTCGCGCGCAGCCACCGGCAACTCATCGAACTCCATTGCCCGACGAGATGGCCTGCACGGCTGCAAAGGCGGCTCACTCCGCGGCGCACGCGACAACGCCCTGCGATACCCGTCCATCCAACATCCCCCTCACCCCAGATCGCGACCCCCGCGACCGAATCGCGATAGCATGCCACGGATTTCGAGCCGAGTAAAGATGCAGGTCAGCAACCCAAGCGTCCGCTCGGGCACACCGATTCCCGACCACAACCGCCGCATGCCGTCGCACAGTGTCGTACGTGCCGCACCGAGAGTCTCAGCCGCGCTTCCGAGAGCGACTTTCGCCGCGAACACCGCCGATCGCCCGAGCAGACGCCTTCAAATCCGCGAGGAGATGGCGCGGTCAGACGGTGGCGAGAACACCGTCGAATGCGGCTTCCGCGGCACCAAGAAGTTTCAGATCGGCTCCGAGGGAGGACTTTTCGATGCGAACACCGCCGATCGCTCGGCTGACCATGCTGCGGCGGCGGACCTGGTCGGCGGCTCGCTCCACTACGGCGTCGGGCAGCGCGGTGAGCAGGTCGCCGAGGACGACCAGTTCGGGGCCGAGGATGTTGACCACGTTCACCAGACCGAGTGCGAGCCAGTCGATGTACTCGTCAAGGCGGTGGATCGCGGCGGAATTGCGTTCCAGCTCACGGAGTTCCGCGACGATCGCACCACGTGGGCTGTCGGCGGCGAGGCCGAGAGCTCGGGTCAGCGCTGCCTCGCCGACCTCGGTCTCCCAGCAGCCTTCATTACCGCAGTGACACTTTCGGCCGCCGGGTCGCACCGTCATGTGGCCGATCTCGCCGAGATATCCCGCCGCTCCACGCAATAGCGAACCCTGCGCGATAAGTCCCCCACCTACTCCGATGTCGGCCGAGACGAACACCGCGTCCGATACGCCGCGTCCGACGCCGCGCAGATGCTCGGCAAGCGCGCCGAACTCCGCATCGTTGCCAACGACCACAGGAACACCGAGCAGCGTGCGCATCCGATCACCCAGCGCGACATCTATCCAGTCGAGGTTGGCCGCGTCGTGCACATGGCCGTCGGAGCGGCGCACCACGCCCGGTACCGAGATCCCTGCTGCGGCGGGGCGCAGACCCAGGTCGCTGGCCAGCAGTGCCGCGGATTCCGCGACGTGGGTCATCACCTCGCCCGACTCTCGTTGTCGCCCACGCAGATTCCAGCTGTCGCGGCCCAGGATCTGGCCACCGAGGCCGATCAGCGCAATCCCGACATGTTCCACCTGCACGTCCACCGCGAGCACGACCACCGCCTGCGGCTGCGGCAGCACCAGCAGTGACGGTCTGCCCGCGCCCCGCGCGAGCCGGGGCACCCGTTCCTCCACCACTCCGGTCTCGGCCAGACCGTCCACCAGCATCTTGATGGTGGAACGGTTGAGACCGAGTTCCGTCGCCAACGCCGCCCTTGTCGCCGGGCCGCCCGCGTGCAACCGGCGCAGCAGGATCGCCCGGTTGACTCGTCGCAACTCGTCCGGGCGGGCGACGGCGGGGCTGGTCATGCCCTCAGGAATACCATCACCCGCACTCAACCTTCCGTTGTGGCGGCGCGGCGGCGCGTCAGCGCGTCGACGGTCGCAGCCAGCAACAGCACCAGCCCGGTGACGATGGCGACCACCGCGGCGGGTTGCTTCAGCAGACCGAGTCCATTGGCGACGACAGCGAGCACCGTGCCGCCGATCACCGCGTCCGCGACCCGACCCTTGCCGCCGAACAGCGAGGTGCCGCCGATCACCGCGGCACCGACGGCAAACAGCAAGGTGTTGAGCCCGCCCGCCTGCGGATCGACCGAGCCGACCTTCGACGAGTAGACGATCGCGCCGATCGCCGCGCACGACGAGCACACCACGAAAACGCTCGCCCGGATTTGGGTGACGTTGATGCCCGCCCGCCGCGCGGCCTCGCGATTGCCGCCGACCGCGTAGATGTGCCTGCCGTACGTCGTCCGGTTGAGGACATAGGTTCCGACGACGAGCAGTGCCAAGACAATCGGCACCACGTATGGCACACCGCGGATCTCGATGGCGTCATTGCGAGACCTGTTGATCGTCAGCAACGCGGTAGCCACCGCCGCCAGCACGGTCAACGTCGAAACCTTGGCCACCACAAGGGGTGTCGGCTGAGTGACGAGGCCGCGCCGCAGTCGCAAGATGTGTCGGCCGATGGTGAGCGCCGCATATCCTCCTGCCGCCACGACGAACAGCGTCCAGCTGCCCACCGTCGACAGATTGCCGTTGGCCACTCGATCGAGCACCGTCGACGAGCTGATGCCGAGCACACCGCCCTCGCCGATCAACTGCAGAATCACCCCTTGCCACGCCAAGAACAGCGCGAGGGTTACGACGAACGACGGCATGCCGATCTTGGCGATGAGGAAGCCGGTAATGCAGCCGATCGCGGTGCCGACGCACACCGCGAGGAGCATCTCGATCCACGGATTCGCCCCAAGCCCGGACACTGCCAGCACAAGCCCGAGCAGCGACATCGCGACGCCTGGCCAGATCCGCAGTAGCCCCGCCAGCACGGCCGCCAGTATGAGCATCGCGACGAAGATGATGAACACCGTCGAACCCATACCCCCGACCAGATTTCCGTTTTCGACATAGTGCATGGCAAGTACGGCGCCCGCCACGCCGGACGCGGTGCCTGCCGACAGGTCGATCTCCCCGATCAGCAGCACGAACACGATGCCGATCGCGATAATCGTCTGCCCCGCTCCCTGCGCGAGCAGGTTAGCGATGTTGTTCAGCGAGAAGAACACATCCGACAGCGCCGAAAACATGATGACGAGCGCGACCAGTCCGAGCAGCGCGGGCAGCGAGCCGATATCGCCGCCGCGCAGCCGGGACAGGTATTCACGGACCGCATCGGCGGTGGACTGCGTCGTGGTGTCGATCCCGAAGTCGGCGACCGCCGTTTTCGCCGGGACAGCGGAAGTATTCGTCATCTCGTTGTCTTTCTCGTTCACAGCACCGCGGATTCGGGTCGAGCCAGCCCAAGATCACCGGAGCGGCCCGCGGTGATCAGTTCGACGACCTGACTGTGGGTGACGTCTTTGGTGTGCACCTCGGCCGCCATCCGGCCCAGATACAGCACGGAGATACGGTCGGCGACCTCGAAAACGTCAGCCATGTTGTGGCTGATCAGCACCACGCCGAGGCCTTGTTCGGCGAGCCGCCGGACGAGGTCGAGGACCTGCCGGGTCTGGGCGACGCCGAGCGCGGCCGTTGGCTCGTCGAGCAGCACCAAATTGCTGTTCCACAGCACCGATTTCGCGATGGCAACCGTCTGCCGCTGCCCGCCGGACAACGCCGACACCGGGGTGCGCACCGATTTCACGGTGCGCACCGACAGCGATGCCAGCGTCTGCCGTGCCGCCTCCTCCATGCTCGCCTCGTCCAGCAGCCACGGACGCCCGCGCTCCCGCCCGAGGAACATGTTCTGCACGATGTCGAGATTGTCCGCCAACGCGAGATCCTGGTAAACGACCTCGATTCCGAGCTCCGCCGCGTCCTTCGGACCACGGATGTGCACCGGCTCACCCCGGTATTTCACCGTCCCGGAGTCGAAAGCGTGAATGCCCGCAATGCATTTCACCAATGTTGATTTGCCAGCACCGTTGTCGCCGACGAGAGCGGTGACCTCACCGGCAGGCGCCGTGAAATCCACATCGTGCAGGACGTGGACCGGTCCGAAACTCTTATTGAGACCGGTGATCTGAAGAAGCGGCTCACTCATAGTCCGCGCCTCAGGAAATGCCGAGCTCGGTGCAGGCCGCCGCCAGGTCGCCGCCGCAGATCTCCCGCGCCGGGACATACCCTTCGGCAACTACCCGCTTGACATCCGGCCGGGTGATCGAGAACGGCTCCAGCAGCACGGATTTGACCTCACGCTTGCCCTTCGCATCCCGACTCACACCGGTAGCGAGGGCATCGGCCGCCGCTTTGTCGTTATTGGCGAGCGCGACAGCAAGCTTGGCCACCGCATCGGCTTCCTGCTGTATCGGCTTGAACACGGTCATGTACTGATCCCCGCGCAGAATCGCCTTCAGGCCCTCGGCCGTCGCATCCTGGCCGGTCACCGGCACCTTCCCATTGAGCCCATTCTTCTTCAGCACCGTGATCACCGCGCCGGCCAGACCGTCATTGGCAGCGACCACCCCGTCGACTTTCCCGGCGTTCGTGGTCAGGATCTGCTCGAAGGTGGTGCCGCCCGTCTGGTTGTTCCACCCATCGATCGGCTGGCTCTGCACCAGCTTCAGCGCGCCCGAGTCATACAGGGGCTGAAGCACTTTCCGCTGCCCGTCGTGGAACAGGGTGGCGTTGTTGTCGGTCGGCGCCCCCTCGATCTCGACGACCTGCCCACCCGGCTTGCCCTTCAGCGCATCGGCCAACCCCTGACCTTGCAACTGTCCGACCCGCACGTTGTCGAACGAAACGTAGTAGTCCGAAGACCCACCGAGATTGAGCCGGTCGTAATCGATCGTCGGAATACCGGCCTTTTTCGCCTTGGCCGCCACCGCACCGCCGACCTCACTGTTGATCGCCGCGATGATCAACACCTTCACGCCCTTGGCGATCATCCCGTCCGCCAAGGTCGTGAACTTCTGCACCTCCCCCTGAGCATTCTGCACATCGGCATCGAAACCCTGTGCGCTCAAGGCTTTCTCGAGCATCGGCTTGTCGAACCCCTCCCACCGAGCCGAGGTAGCGGTCTCCGGCAGGATCACCCCGATCGTCCCGTTCTTGCCACCCCCGGTGTTCGTCCCGCCGCCCTCATCCTCACGAGAGGAGTTCGCGCCGCAGGCAGTGAGCGCCAATATCCCGACCAGCCCCACCGCCACAGCCCCGTGCCGCATCCCGACCCGCGCCCGTCCGTGCCCGTTTTTTCTCAACGAGACCTGGCTTTTAGTCCGCATCTGGAGGAACCTTCCTGGAACAACCGACGACCCGTCGGAAGGACTCCGGCACCGCGTCGAGCTAATATGTTGTGGGCAACAACATATGCCGGGAGGGGGTGCTGAGGGTCCAGATAACATCACGATTCGGCAACAGTGACCGCGCCGACGGCATCGGTGCCGCGAGTCGCGCGCGGCCCCTTCGTCTGCGTGTGAGTGGGCGGCTCCCCCGAGCGCGAACGACGAATATGCGCACGCCTGGGATGATGCAATCTTCGCCGATAGCTGAAACGAATACCTCGTTGGGATCGACAGACCCAGAGGTTCGGCCGGCAATCGAAATCATCGAGGAGTTTGCGTGAAGCGCATCATCAAGAAGTTCGTCGGCGTGTTCGCGGCCGCGGCGGCGGCCCCGGTCCTGCTAGCAGGTACGGCACAGGCCGATGACGGGAACACCGTGTATTTCAGCAACGGCATTTTGCAGTGCGCTATTACCGGCGACGGCACCGTCGGATGCGATCTGGCGAACTCCATGCAGATCCAATACTCGTTCCTGCCATTCCTTTTCCCCGTGCGGAACATCGTCATCGACCAGCCGCAACTGCCCGCCCACCCCACCTTCACCGGTGGCACGCCGCGCACACTGCCGGGCGGCAACCCGACTCTCTACGACGCCAGGACCGGCGACGGCAGGTGGGGGCCTTTCATCGAGCACGCCGGGGCCAGGTGTGAATCCGGATTCCA
Organism: Nocardia sp. GCM10030253; assembly: GCF_042675075.1. Taxonomy (NCBI): domain Bacteria; kingdom Bacillati; phylum Actinomycetota; class Actinomycetes; order Mycobacteriales; family Nocardiaceae; genus Nocardia; species Nocardia sp. GCM10030253. The sequence goes on from NZ_JBHTDL010000009.1 coordinate 284,720, forward strand.
CGGCAGCTTCAGCTGCCAGACAAAGGGCCGGAGCTTCTCGATCTACAGCGGAATCATCTCCGCCTGATCGAATACCGCAGTCGACGCTCTGTTCCCGCGATACGCACCAGAGCGTCGGCTGCACCTGATTGCCAGCGCCTTCAGGCCGATCGGCGAACTCGATGCTCGGCCACGTGTACACGGTTCGAGCAACGCGTCGAACAAAACCGGCGTCGACCATTGCGGGAGGTGTCGACGAAGACCATGCCGCAGCCTGCTCGGGCGCAGCGTCCGATTCGGGTCGGGTCTTCGCAGAACAGTTCCGCGAGGCCGGCCGCGGTGTATGCCTTGACTCGCTCATCGATGGGCGCGGTCTCGCGGGCGTAGTGCAGGTGTGGCTTCCTGCCGTCGTGGGTGGAGATGTAGGGCTGGCTCGTGGTTTCGGCCAGCAGTGCGTTGAGCAACTCGACGCTGGGAGCGGTGAAAGCCTCGTCGAGCCTGGCGATCCAGCGGCGCAATTCGGCCTCTTGCCGGGCATTCAGCGAGCTCAGCGGCTTGTAGCCGGATTCGCCGAGTAGCTCGAGGAGGTCCCGGTGCGGCTCGGCGTTCACCAGTCGGACCGCGAGTTCGGCCGCCGCGCCTCCGTAAGGGTTGAAATGCACTAACTCATTACATCAGGCTGAACCCATGATCGCCACCTGCCCCTCCTGCTCCTGGCCCTCTCCAGCGCTCGTGTCGTCGCACGGCTCCGTTCATTACCTGCGCTGCGTATGCGGCCAGTGGTTGGTCAGCGAGCACGGCGGGGTGGTGGCAACCGCGGGGACAAGCACGTTCGGCGATTCGGGCATCGTGGAATGCAGTGCGCCGGTGGCACTTCCGGATCACTGACACCGAATCACCGGCTACGGCAGCCGGAAACGCTGACCTCGCGCCCGTGATCCCCCTGCGGCCTTGTTCCGATACATGGCAGTGTCGACCGCGTGCATCAGCTCGTCGACCTCCGTCGGCCGGTCCTCGACGAAAACGCTGCCGATGCTGGCGCCGACGACAACCGGACGTCCGGCGACCTGCATCGGCGCGGCGAGGGCGGCCAGCAGTAGGTCGGATACTGCCGCCAATTGCTCTTCGCCGGAGCACTTTTCGATGAGCACGATGAATTCGTCGCCACCGATTCGGGCCACCAGGCCGCCGACCGGTGCGACGGAGGCCTCCAGTCGCTGGGCGACATCGCGCAGCACCCGGTCACCGACCGTGTGTCCCCACACGTCGTTGACCTCCTTGAAGCCGTCGAGATCCAGATAGCAGATACCCAACGGCGGAGTGGCAACGGCCAGCCGGTCGAAGAAGAGCACGCGGTTCGGCAAGCCGGTGAGGCTGTCGTGGTTCGCGTCGTGCCACAGGCGATCGGCGAGCTGTTTACGTTCGGTCACGTCGACGGCGACGCCGATCAGAAAGCGGACCCGACCGCTGCTGTCGCGGACCGCGGACATCGACAAGTCGATGCTGGCCACCGTGCCGTCCGGTCGCAGATGGTCGGTCTCGAGACGGAAGCGGTTGATCGTCCCGCTGAGCATTCGCTGCAATTCTGTGAAGGCGTGCCCGATATTCTCCGGACCGAGCAGTTCGGCCACCGAACGACCGGGCATGCCGTCCGCCGGCTGACCGAGCATTTCGGCCATGGCCGCGTTCACGTCCAGCACGGTGCCGTTGACGTCGATCGTGCCGATACCGACCGACGCCCCAGCGAAGACCGCCTCGAACCTGGCCTCCGACAACTGTCCCCTCGCCTCGGCGTCCTGGGCCGCGGACATGGCAGCCACCAGCGTTGTCTCCTGTTCTCCCAATACCGCACTGCGTAGCGCCTTGGTGAACCCCGCGGCGAACTCGGCGGCGACGGCGATCGCCCGATCGCGGATCTGCTCGTAGTCGGGGGCGGTGGCGTTCGGGCGGATCTCATCGACCATGTCGTGACAGATCAATGGAATCGAGCGGCTGACGGCCACCGGGTCGCGGTAGTTGACGGCGACCAGCACCGCGGCGGCATCGTGCGCGACAGCAATGTCGGTCGTCCCCCGCACCGCGTCGACCAGCACCTCGGCGAGCTCGGCGAGCAATCTTTCGATCTGGGTTCGCGTGAGCGTCGGCGCCACCACGCCATCGAGCGCGTCGGCCCATCGCACCGCCAGCTCACGCAACCCCACGCCACCAACCCCCTGCCGGTTCTATCCGCCCTCTCAGACCTTGAAGCCGACGCCTGCCAGGCCGAGCGAGCGGCCCGGCGCCTCGTGTAGGTCGCGCTCGGACTCCGGCCGCCACGCAGGCAGCTCGACCACCCCGGGCTCGACCAGCTCCCATCCTTCGAACATAGTCGCGATGGCGTCCCGGGAACGAAAATGGATGCCGATCCGGTTCTCGTTGGCCGCATTGGCACCCAGCTTGCCCGCGTCTTCGGGGCGCAGCTCGGAGGTCAGATGCGAGATCGCGACAAAACTGGCGGCGGGGACGGCCGCGCGGAGCCGGGCGACCATCTCGGCGGGTCGATCCTCGTCCGAAAGCAGGTGCAGGACCGCTATCAGCAGCACGCCGACGGGCTGGTCGAAGTCGATCACACCGGTTTCCCGGACGCGAGCCAGCAGCTCGTCCGGTTTGCGCAGGTCCGCCTCGATCGCGGTGGCATTGTCGTTGCCCTGCAATATCGCCCGTGAATGGGCGACCGCGACCGGGTCGATGTCCGCATAGAGCACCCGGCATTCCGGGTGGAGGGTCTGTGCGACCTCGTGGACATTGCCCGCGGTCGGGATTCCCGAGCCGATGTCGAGGAACTGCCGGATGCCCGAATCAGCGAGAAATCGCACCGCACGCCGCAGGAAAGCACGGTTGCTCAACGCCAATCGCGGCAGGTCGGGCACCAGCTGTTTGCCCATCTCGGCAGCCTTGCGATCGATCTCGAAATTGTGCGAGCCACCGAGCAGGGCGTCATACATCCGTGCCGGACTCGCCTGCTGCATATCCACGCCCTCGGGCGCCCACGCCGGCCTATCCATCGAAACCCCTCTACGCTCACGATCGGACCTTCCCGACTCCAGGCCGGCCCGCCCCGTCCGGATGCGGTGTTCTCGATCACCCGAAAGGTGCAGTCCGCATAGTAGCTGGACCTGCGAATCCCGGTGCACCACAAATGATCACGAAATCGCCCCAGTCGGACCGCGGCGCGTGATCTTCGCGCCCCGATCGCCGCGCGACCCACGGTTTATATTCATACATGCGCATGTTTGCAAAATGGGGTACCCTATCCTGCGGCAGCCATATGAAACCGAAGGGACGTTCGACTATGGGAGAGCAGTGCGTGTCGCCGAAGGAGTCGGTGCGGGCGGTCCCCCACACCGACCACGATCATGGCGCGGAGGCGAGACCCGGCCATTCGCATGACCACTCGCACGGTCACGACCATGGCGTTTCGACGAATTCCGACCCGCGCTGGCTGTCCATCGCGCTCGGGTTGATCGTCGCCTTCATGGCGGTCGAAGTGGTCGTCGGCGTTCTGGCCAACTCGTTGGCGCTGATCACCGATGCCGGGCACATGCTCACCGATGCCGCATCGATCGTGCTCGCCATGATCGCGATCCGGCTGGCCAGGCGGCCTGCGGCAGGCCGGTTCACCTACGGATTCAAGCGCGTCGAGATCCTTTCCGCCCAAGCCAACGGCATTACGCTGCTCCTGCTCGCGGTGTGGTTCGTGTACGAAGGCATCACCAGGCTGATCGATCCGCCGGATGTTTCGGGTCCGCTGGTGTTGATCACCGCGCTGGTCGGGATCGTCGTCAACATCGTCGCGGCCTGGAGCATCAGTCGCGCCAATCGCACCAGCTTGAATGTCGAGGGCGCCTTCCAACACATCCTCAACGATCTCTACGCCTTCATCGGCACCGCCATCGCGGGTGCGGTGGTGTGGCTGACCGGTTTTGCCCGCGCCGACGCCATCGCCGCGCTGGTCGTGGCCGTCCTGATGGCCAAGGCAGGCTGGTCGCTGGTGCGCGAATCCGGCCGCATCTTCCTCGAAGCCGCGCCCGCCCATCTGGACCCCGACGTCATCGGCGCCCGCATCGTCACCATCCCGCAGGTGACCGAGGTGCACGATCTGCACGTCTGGCAGATCACCTCCGGCCAGCCATCGCTGTCCGCACACGTCCTCGTCGCCGACGGCGCCGACTGCCACGCGGCTCGCTCGACGATCGAAACGACCCTGCACGACGAGTTCGGCTTGGAACACACGACCCTGCAGGTGGACCATGTCTCGGACCTCGATCCGTCCCCGAAAGACCTGCACTGCGCCGAATCCCACGGGCCGATCCACCGATCCTGACCAACCGTGGCGGCTCACGCCGACCCAGCGAGCAGACCGAGCAACGTCCGCCGTACCGCATCGGAAGCCGCCTCGGGTGTTCTCCCACACCGGTCGACGAGATGATGACGGAAGCTCCACGCGGTCGTGGCTTCGACCAGGTCGAGAAGTTGTTCGTCGACGGTGCCGTCGGGCCGCTCGAGCTCGACAGCGAAGGTGCGGGCGAGGTGATCGCGCAGCAAACGATCTCCGCGCCGCATCCGCTCATCGATGATGGGCACACTCGGTGATTCGACAAGACCTGTCACCCGGATTCGGCGCTGCAGCGTGAACACCCGCGCGGTTTGTGCCACCACCGCGTCCACCCGATCGCGCAACGGCAGGACCGGGTCGGCGCCGGTGATCAGCAGCTCGACCCGTTCGGTCTGCTGAATCGTCGCAGCCGCCTTGAGCTCGTCCAGGTCTGGGAAATGGACGAAGATACTGCGAAGCGAAACCCCGGCCCGTTCGGCGATACTCTTCGCGGTCGGTGATACCTCGCCCGCATCCAAAGCCGTCAGCAGCGCGTCGATGATCACCGCCCGCGTCCGAATCGGATCACGGATCCGTCCGCGCGCCATATCGCCTCCCGATTGAGCTCATTCACCAGAGGTTAGCGCCGAGCCGGTGGCAGCGGCCGTCAGACCCGCTGGCGCAACCGTCACACTCGGGGCCACCGAATAAACCGCCCGCGTAATCCAGGCGTTTACGCTCGACACCATGGTCAACGTCAGTGTCGAAACCCCCGAACAGATCGAACAGCGGCTACGTCGCGTCATCGCGGCCGCCGACTTCGTCGTGCACGGCGGCGTCTGGTCCTTCCACGAAACCCCGATCGACCAGCCACCGGCACTGACCCCCGGCACCCTCGCGGTCGTCCGCGACGAAACCAGTTGGAGCAGCCTGCTTCCCGCACCCGACGACCCCGCCGCAGAACGATTCGGCCTGTGGTCCTTCCACTTCCCACCGAACATGGACAACAGCGGGTTCGTCGGCTGGCTCGCCACCCACCTCAAAACACAACTGGGGACTGGCGTTTTCGTCGTCTGCGGCAGCAACCGCGACCGCGGCGGGATCTACGACTACTGGGGTTGCCCTGTCGATCTACTCGACCAGGCCAACAAGGTGATCGACGAATTGCGTACGACCGGTCAGTCCGCTGGGTTATGAGCCACACCGACGCCGAGTCGAGTAGGCCACTACTCGTTACAAGCGCCTGAGACGGTGCAACGCTGCTACCACAGAAATCCCATCTATTTACTCGAGGCGGTGACCGCAATGGGAGTGGAATTCGATGCCGGATCATTTACAAACAGTCCCCCCAATCCGAATAAGCTGACCGAGTTCGTCCTCGATAGAACCGTCGATATTGTCCTCGGGCTGCAGGTCGATCAGAACGACGGCGGGTTCATTCTCGGGCTGGTACTTCGTACACCAGGTGGAACACCCGAATGGGTGAAGAGCTCCACAGCCTCTTTTGTTGTTGGTGCTTCGGTGGAGATAAGATTCGATGCGGTGCCGGCAGGAATCTATTCGATTGTGGTCCAATCATTGGACGGCACGGTCGCCGGCACATACAGAGCGCGTTGGGAGAACATTCTCGACGTAGGGTCAGGCCCGGTGGAAGGCATTCCGGTCAATCTTCCCGCGGAGCCACAATTCGGAGAATTCGAACCGATTCCCCACGGCGTACCGGTGGTGCCGGTGGTGTCGGTAGTGGCGGTAGTGGCGGTCAGCCCTGCCGAAGCACAACCCTGAGCCCGAAAAGCGGCCCGGAACTATGTGTTCCGGGCCGCTCCCTAGTAGCGGGGACAGGATTTGAACCTGCGACCTCTGGGTTATGAGCCCAGCGAGCTACCGAGCTGCTCCACCCCGCGTCGGTAGTCACCAGTCTACTCGACTTCTGGAGGCGGTTTTACCAACGGCCAGGCCAGGTTTGATGTGGACCCACTAGGCGGTTCGCCGCGTGGGAGTAGGTATGGCGGGCGGTGTTGACCTTCGGGTTACCTGAAGCTTCATGATGGCCGGGTGACAGGATTCGGGTCGGAAGAATTGATCACCATCGGGGTGCTCGCGCGGGCCAGTGGGCTCACGCCGAGTGCGCTTCGGTTCTATGACGACTGTGGGTTGTTGATTCCCGCGCGGGTCGATGGTGCGACCGGGTACCGGTATTACAGCGAATCGCAATGCGCGCGTGCGGTGATGATTCGGCAGCTCAGAGGGATCGGGGTACCGCTAGAGGCCATTTCGGAGGTCTTGGCGGGTGACGTCGGGCGGGCGGAGCAGTTGCTCGATGCGCATGTGCTGGAACTCCGGCGGCGAGCGGATGACGCGGCCGTGGTCGCTCGCGCGATCAAGGGCACGCTCGGCGACGAGGCTACGGCCCAGGTCGCGCTGTCCGCCGCGACGCTCGCGGCGGCGATCGAACAAGTACGGGCCGCCGCGGCTCGGACCGACGAAATACCGGTGCTCGCAGGTGTTCTGGTCGAGGCGGGTGCGGGTTCGTTGACGTTGACGGCAACGGATCGGTACCGGCTTTCGACCAGGACGATTGCGCTGCGGCGGCCCGTCGGTGACTGGTCGCTGGTTGTCGACGCGGGCGATCTCGCGTCGATCGGTTCCTGGCTTCATGCGGTCGAGGAGGTCACCGTGGCCGCGGCGGAGGGGGTGCTCGTCCTCGCAGGCGGTGGCACGGAGCTCCGATGTCGCACGATCGATGAACCGTTCCCGGACTACCGCGCCATGCTGGGCGGGCTGGCACCGGTGCTGACACGAGTGGTGGTCGCGCGCGACAAGCTGTTGGAGATGATCGAGAGCGACGACGACACGATCGTCTTTTCCGTCGACGAGGCAGAGCTGATCGTGTCCCGCCACGGCGGCCACGCCGGGCGATTGCCCGCGGCGGTGACCGGACCCGGCGTCGAACTCGCCTTTGCTCCCACAACCCTGACGCCCGCGATCCGTGCCGCGCTCGGACCGGAAATCATGCTCGACATCGCCGCGCCTGACCTGCCGATCCTCATCCGATCGGCAACCGACGGCGACCTCACCACACTCGCAATGCCCACCATCAACCCGAAGGGACAAACGCATGACCACCACAACAGGATCGCCGGATGAAACGATGGCGGCGATCACCCGCGCCATCACGCTCGGGCGCGAAGGCTCCCCGGACGCCGCCCGCAATGCGCTGCTCGAGATCTGGGATTCCCTCGGACCACAGGGCGATCCGCTGCACCGCTGCACTTCGGCGCACTACCTGGCCGATCTGTACGAGGATGCGGCGCAGGCGCTTTCATGGGATATCCGGGCGCTGGACGCGGCAGACAGCCTGGCAGCCGACCGCGCCAGGCAATACGATTCCCAGCTCGACGTTCGCGGCTTCTACCCGTCATTGCATCTGAACCTGGCGGACAACTATCGGCGACTCGGGTCCTTCGAAGCCGCGCAATGTGAGATCGACGCGGCCCGCGACAGTCTGCACACCCTCGGCGACGACGCTTACGGAGCCATCGTTCGCAAGGCGGTGGACGAGATCGCCGAGTCGATTCGGGTGCGGGAAACAGCGCGCAGACCGTCCGCTCCCGACAGGCGTTGAAACACAGCATGATCCGATACCCGCCAACGAGTGCGGCGAGTGCTTCAGCTGCCACTCACCTTCCGAATACAGCGCCGAGCGGCCCGCCGATGATGTATTTCGCCTTGATGGAGCCATCCGATGCTTTGTCCCCTTGCACGACAACCATCGTGCCGACTCGCACGTCGGACGCGCGGGTAGCAGCCAACATCAGGAACCGGGTGCCTGCGTCGGTGCGCACCGCGACCCTGCTGCCCAGCACGCCTTCGACCGTGAGCGTCGATCCGTCGTTGGCGGTGACCCTGCCGACCGCCAACCCACGGACAAACCTTGCGGCGGACGCGGCCGGTGCGACCTTGGTGCTCGGTGATGCGGCCGGTGGCGCCTTGGCGCTCGATGACGCGGCCGGCTTGGCGTTCGATGAGCTGCTTGCCGACGTCGAATTGTCGCGCAGCATCATCGGCAGCAGCCCGATGATGATCAGCAGCACGACACCGACCCCGATCAACAATCCGGTTCTGCTCGGTGCCTCTGGCTGCTGATGCTCCGGCGCAGGAGTCTCGCCGAGTTCTACGGTCGGCTGGCTGTACTGTTCCCTGCGGGCAGCCTCCTCGACGGGCGAATACAGCAGTGGCGGACCGAATACTTGTGTCTGGTCGGGCGTCGGATCGGGATCACCACCCGGAGGGTCGCCATGCCGCCTCGACTGGCCGCCACCGACACCGACCTGCGTCGGCCCCGACCAAGGGGCACGACGCCGCTTGTTGGACCAGCCCCTGGACGGGCTGGACCACGGAGTCTGCGGGGCGGACATGGATCAAGGGTAGTTGCATGATGTGGGTAGAGAAGTCAAATCATCGATGCGACCACGCGAACGGATCGACCAAAATAGCTGTCGCACTTGATATTTCGCCATAACGACGGGCGCTCGCTTCCCCACGCTGGCAACAATCGATCGGCAACGATGCATCGGCATCCCCAGAGGCTGGGCGGGTAGACGATGACGCTCGTCGATGACGCACGATCACGCTTCGCGCTGTCGAATCCCCGCATTGGCGCATCTGCGGGCGTTCACCACGTCGTCCATCGGTTTACGAGCCGATAGGAATGACAGAGGCTTCGCCGCGCTACGCGAACCCGGGCAGGATCCGGCCACGGCCCGGCGGCGGATCGGCGAGTTCGCACTCGCGGCCGACGTCGGTGATCCGCACGACCACATCACACGGATGCGCGCTCTGATCGGCGATGCCTACTGGCCGATATCAAGTTCGCGAAAGCCGAAGCGGGCCAGGCGAATTCCCCACCCGCAGCCGATGCCCACAAATCGCCACTATGGTCGGATCTATGGATGACGAAGTATCGGTGCGACTCGGGACCGCCGCCGACGCACGGCGATACTTCGACGCGATCTGCGAACTCTACGACGCCGCATTCTCGCAACCGCCGTTCGTGTGGCCGGACACCGAGTCGCAGCGCCACCGGGACATACTGACCGGCATGATCGAGTCGCCGAACTTCGGGATCGCGGTAGCCACCGCCGCTGCGGACGCCCTGATCGGATTCGTCTACGGGACAAGGCTTACGACTACGACCGGATGGTGGAAAGGATTCCAGCAGCCGGTCTCCGCCGAGGTGACGACCGAGTGGTCTGGCCGCACCTTCGCCGTCATAGACCTCGCTGTCGACGCCTCGGCGCGTCAGCAAGGTATCGGACGCCGCCTGCTCGACACCCTGCTCGGCAGCCGTACCGAGGAACGCGCGACGCTTGCGGTGCAACCGCAGGCCGATACTAGCCACGCCTTCTACCGGGCGATCGGCGGATGGCACCTGATTGGACGCCAAGAAACACCCGAAATGCTGTCCCCCGAATTCGATATCTACATCCGGGAATTGGACAGGCCGTAGTCGTTCATCAGGTCATCCAAATCGCGGACACACAACGCGTCCGCCCACGGCGTCAGCTCCGCCCGCGCGCCCGCGATAATCTCTGACAGTCGGTCTGAGCGGCACGACGCCGCCAGCACGGCCGCTTCCCCGATCACCTGCGCCGCCTCATCGATCTCACGTCCCTCGATGTGGGCGTGCGCCAGATCCACGTAGGCCATCGCCCGGTTGCGCGTGTATCCCTCGCCGATCAGCTCCAGCGACGATACGGCCGCCTGATGCGCGTCGGCCGCCCGCCCGAGCCGATACATGCAGTCGCTACGGAACGACAGCGACAGCCCCGGCCCGTGGAAATAGGCGACGCTCGCCTCCGTCCCGATACCGTCGACGAGCGCATCGTCCGCCGCGTCCAACGCCGCCAGAGACGCGTTGGCCCGTCCGCTGGACGCGTACGCGAACGCCGCGATCACTTCCGCATAGGACCTCAACAGGCCGTCGTCGACGCTGCGCGCCCACACCTGCGCTGCCACAGCATGATCGATACCGGTCCGCGGTGAGCCCCGCCAGGTCGACAGGTAGCTCAGATTGCACAAGACCAGCGCGACCAGCTCATCGTTGCCCGCCTCGTGCGCCGACTCGCGGGCGGCCTCGTAGCTCGCATTGGCAAGATCGAACGCACGCAGATCGAAATGCATCCACCCGGCGAGCTGCGCCAGCTGCGAATGCACGGTGAACAACCGAGGCTTCAACCGCTCGGGTGCCTGCGCCAGCAGCGCCCGCGCAATAGCCTGTTGCGCGGTCACCATCGGCAGTACAGCTTGCGGGCCATACAAGTCATTTTGTTTTAGCGCGATATTCAGCGCGTCCTCGATGTGAGCGATGCTGGCATCGTCGACACGCTCTGGCCGGATCAGCACCTCACCGACTCGCTGCCGCTCGTTGGAGTCCAGGCCCGCGAGGATCGCGGCGACGGCAGGCAGCCCGCCCGCGACACCGCCGAACAGTTGCAAAAGCTCCCGTCGATTCATTTCGACCCACATCCGCAAATCGTCATTCGATGGCGAGTGTAGGCCCGTTCGGTCCGTTGCCGCCGCGACAACCACAGCGAGCGCCGACGATCGCTCGGCTTTGTGGAACCGGTGCGCCTGCTCACGAGTCAGACTGTCCAGCAACGTATCCATCACGTCCGCCGACCGTGGGCTCAGCAACGCCCCCGCACCTTCCTGCTCCCACTTGCCGACTGTGCGCACACCACGCTGACACGCCGCAGCGAACTCCGCCTGAGACAGGCGCATCGCGTCCCGAAGTGCCTTCACATCGGCACCCGTCCATTTCTCGATCACCGCTGGTCCACCCCTCAACTCGGCGTGTCGAATACCGAAAGAGTAGGACCAATTTGCCGATTGCATACCTGTATCGCCGGTCATGGGGAACCGATGCTGAACGAGCACCCGTCGCCGGAGTGCTTCCAAGCCTGACACCGTGACTAGGGGGTCAAAGTTGTTGACCGCGAAAGAATTCCCGAAGCGGACCGCGTTCGAAGGGCCGCCCCGCTCAGTCTTCTGTGACGTGTCGGGCGAGGTGATCGCCCGCTACCGCGACGCCCTCACCAATTGGGACGGCATACCCGACCCTGTCTCCTGTGAACTGCCCAGCGATGAGATGGCCCGTATCGGCGACGCACTCGCCGAATGGACAAACCCTATGCGGCCCGGTGGCGGAGTGTCAGGTCCTCCGCCATCGGTGCCAGTGACGCCAACCGAGGCGGTGCAATGAACCTTGCCTGTCGAACTCATCGAACTCGTTGCGGACGGCTTACGCGAATGGGACCCCGGCACACTGCCTCGAGTTGCCGACGTCCCGGTCTCAGCCATCGACCACAGCACCGACCGCGACCCAAGGGATTGAACTCAATGGAGCACATACCTTTTGGGGATACCCCTATGTCCCGTTGCATCTTCTATCGGCGGGTGTGTGATCTGCCCGCGACCGTCGACCCGCCGAGCTTGGGTCGCATTATCATGACGGCCGCCCACGTCGGAGGGCTCACGATGCCCGCACCGATGGGCCAATCGGTCAAACACGACATGGGTCGACGCGGAGCCGCTATCGGCCCGATCCTGTCGCATCCACGGTCCAACAGATGGACGTTCTTGATACGACCCGACGTACCCGACGATGTGCCGCTGTTCGCTGATCTGTTCCGGCACAACGTATCTGTGATCCGGAACGGCGGAACAGTGGCGCTGCCGTCACCGACCACGCAATCCGGAGCCATCAGGCAATGGATCGAACCACCACGTGACACCTTCCGTCCCTCCGGCCTCCTCGTCATCGAATCGGTTCGCGCGTGCGTGGGACCGGGCCGAGTGCGGGCGGTGTCACATGCCTGAATGTGGTTGCGGCCCTCGGATCAGGTCTCTGAATCAGACGTCGCTGCCGTTCCGTCGAACAGCGAATCCGGTGACTGTTAAAGCGATCGGGCTGCTATTACTCGATGCCAGCGGCCCGCACCTCCTGCGAGACGAACGAGTCATCACGGAATTGGCCGACCAGCACGGCTACACCCTGATGCGGCTGATCACGATCGCGCACGACACGTTCATGCCCGCCGTCCTGATCGTCACCACAGCACACAATATGGGTGCCTCCGCAGTTATCGCGCCGAGCATCGACCACATCAAGCACGCTCGCGCGATCGCCGTGGTGTGCGACCTGATCACCCCGACCCACCGCATCCCCTGCACATCCCCTGATCGGCGAGGAGGCATGTCATGAGCACACCAGACGAATACAGCGCTGCCCTCAAAGAGTTCCGCCGCGTCTCCGACGTGTTCCACAAAGCGGGTGCCCCCCAAGCCGGGGAGCTGGCCGACCGGTACAACGCGGCTGCGGCACGCCTGAAAGAGGCAGCATCTCACCGCTGCGACAGCGACGAGCCGACTAGATTCGATGCACCGTGACACCAGACAGCCAACACGAGGGGAAGGCCCGGCCAGTGGACGACGAACAGATGACGATGGACCTCGGTGTGTCAGTCGAGCAGACCGCATGGGGTAATTGGGTCGACCGGGACCGGCGTGCGATACAGGTGCGGAACTTTCTCATTCGTGCCGGATTGCCTGCATTGCCGCCGGAACCATGGGATTTCGAATCAGAAGAGGCAATTCAGATCAGCGACATGATCGCGGAGCTGTTTCCGGATGTCGAAGCTGTTAGGATTCCCGAAAATGCAGATGCCGTCGATCAGCTGGTGTGTTTGATCGGAGAATGGTTCGTCCGGTATCTCGATGCGCGATGGCTCGATCTGACCAATATGCCACCTGGATACAACGACTGCGCAGACATATCCATATATGACGGAATCAAACCGGGAGTAGCCTTCAAATTCCATGATTGGACGACATGTACCGCAGACCTTCTCGTGAAATTTGCGATAGAGCAAGAGTTCATCAGGATAATCGAGCTGGTGTCCGTGGGATTCTGGAGGCTACGCAAAGGCGGCAGTCCGACGTTTGCCGAGTTGAGCACAGGCTACTTTGCTGATCATCCCCCTTTCCTGTGACCATGAAATAACGTCTGCTTCGTAGATTTTGGGGGCGGGGATCGCCATGTCTGGTGACGGTTACGACAGTGATCGCAACGGATTCGACAGCAATGAGCGCGGGCGGATCTTCGAAAATGGCACCGACCGATACTTCCACGACCGCGAGAACGGATATGTCCGCGACGCCCGAACATACGAAGTAGGAAAAGACAGGATTCAATTCGATAAGATCAAAGAGGCTGGAGGTCTCACCTCCAGCATCGAAGACAAGTCGGGTAGGGTCGGCGGAAAGAAGGATGCAACCCAACTAAAGGTTGTACGCGCCCTCCTCGAAAAGGGTGAAATCAACCACCACATGCTGCGGACCGTCGAAGGTGAAATCATATCGAAAGATGTGCAGATACTTATCGATGGCATGGTTCGGGACCTTGGGGATAAGTTCACGCATCAAATAATCCCTAGAGATGCTGCTCGTGAAATCTGGGCGCGGGGGCGGCAAAGAGAAGTGGGTAAGCAGCTCGAACTGCCTGGTGTTGGCGAGAAGGCGCGAGAACAAAAAGCGCAGCAACGGGAGCAGCGGGAAAAAGTCGCAGAGCTGGCGAAGGCACGCGAGCGAGCCGAGAAATTCCAGCGCATGCAGCAGTTCCTGGAAGCCGCCGCGCGCGGCAAGGCCGAGAGCCTTCAGCAAGCCGAACGACCCCGTCAACGGCTGGAGAACATACGCGAAATCGTGCGGGCGCGTGAGGAACGCGCCAGGGTTGAACGTGAGGCTGCTGAACGGGTGGCGCGAGAATTCCCGGTACCCAATCAGCTCCTGGGGCGGGTAGCGGCCGACGGTGGGGAACGTGAACGCGAAAAGGCACGGGCTGAGCGTGAAGCGGCAGAAAAGGCTCGGGAGCAACCTGACCGGGCACGGGAGGCAGCCGAAGCAGCGGAGCGGGTCCATCTACACCGGGAAGCCCTTGCGGCGCAGCGTGAACGCGCTGAGCGAGAGGGCGTCTCACCTGATGTGCTGCGGATTTTGCATGCCCAATGGGCTCAGCCCGGGGAACAACTGCAGCCGGAACCGGTGGGACGCGGCAGCGGCCGAGCACCGCAACCTTGCGGAAGGCCGGGCACGCGAACGCGTCGAAGAACGCGAGCGCGAGCGCCTGCTTGGTCGCGAACAGAACACACGTCAGTGACCGCATAGCCGGGCCCGAGGGTCGAGGAGCGAGAGCGTCAGCGCACGCTTGGGCGCGAGTCTGACTAGAAGGGTCCATTGCGGCTGCTCGACCTACTCTTTGTGTGCGCTCCCGCACCCGCCTCGCGGCTGTCGCGGATCCGATCGCGAGTCGCGAACTCAACAAGGGCGACCAGCCGGTGCACGTCAGCTTCGGCCGACCTGTCAGTCCAGCCGAGGCGACTACGCCTGCTACGTGCGAATCGAAGGGCTAGGTCCGAAGTGCCCGCCGACCCGACGATCACGGTGAAGGGCCCGCCAAAGCCGGTGTCGCACCGTTGAACTGGATTTTCGACCACCGGATCAGCGGGGAGCCGCAGCGCGTTGCGCACTCAGGCGCGATAGATCAGCGGGTGGCCGACAGGTCAGGCTGGCGCACTGCGGAATTCGGGGTCGGCTCGAGGGTCTTGTGCAGGCTGGTGCGCATGGTGGTCGCGGAGTCGAGCAGGTAGTTCTGCCGGACCTTCCACGGGTGGCGGTCGCCTTGGCGGGGGAAGTCGCCGATCGAGCGTTGGACATAGCCGGAGGCGAGGTCGAGCAGGGGGCGTTCGTCGAGGTTGCCGTCGGGCTTGGGCACCACCGCGGCGTAGCCGTTCTTGTCCATGTGGTTGAGGATCCGGCAGATCAGCCGCGAGGTGAGGTCGGCGCGCAGGGTCCAGGAGGCGTTGGTGTAGCCGATGCAGACCGCGAAGTTGGGGACACCGGTGAGCATTGTGCCTTGCCAGACGAATTGGTCCGAGAGGGTCACCGGCCGTCCATCGATCTGCGGGGCGATGCCGCCGAAGGCCAGCAGTTGCAGGCCGGTCGCGGTGATGATGATGTCGGCCTGCAGGATTCGGCCGGACTTCAGCCGAATACCCTCGGGGACAAAGGAATCGATGTGATCGGTGACGACCTCGGCCTTGCCCTTCTTCATCGCCTTGAAGAAGTCCGCGTTGGGGACCGCGCACAGGCGCTGATCCCACGGGTCATAGGTCGGCGTGAAGTGTTCGGCGACGGCCTGTTCGTCCTTCAGGATGCGGGTGGTCAGGCCGGTCAGCAGTTTCCGCGCGGCTTCCGGGCGGCGGCGGCAGTACTGGTAGAAGCCGATGTTGAACAGGATGTTCTTGGTGCGGATCAGGCGGTGTGCGAGGTTGGGTGGCAGCGTCGCGCGGATACGGTCGGCCAGCTTGTCGCGGCCGGGGACGGCGCTGATCCAGGTGGGCGAACGCTGCAGCATCGTCACCAGCTCCGCCTGGTCGGCCATCGACGGAACCAGGGTGACGGCGGTGGCGCCGCTGCCGATGACCACGACGCGCTTGCCCGTGTAGTCGAGGTCTTCGGGCCAGAACTGTGGGTGCACGATCTGTCCGGCGAAAGTGTCGGCGCCGGGGAAATCAGGCGCGTGGCCGTGGTCGTAGTTGTAGTACCCGGCGCAGGTGTACAGGAAGCCACAGGTCAGGGTGCGCTGCTCGGTAGCGCCCGAGGAGTCGCGATGCTCGAGGGTCAGTGTCCATCGAGCCGTGTCGGTGGACCAGTCGGCCCCGACGACCTTCGTGCCATAGCGGATATGCCGATCGATGCCGTACTCGGTGGCGGTTTCCTCGACGTAGCGCAGGATCGATGGGCCGTCGGCGATCGACTTGGCGTCGCGCCACGGCTTGAACGGGTAGCCGAGGGTGAACATGTCGGAGTCCGAGCGAATACCCGGATAGCGGAACAGGTCCCAGGTGCCGCCCAGCGCGTCGCGCGCCTCGAGTACCGCGTATGTCTTGGTCGGGCACTCGGTCTGCAGCCGGTAGGCGGCGCCGATTCCGGATAGGCCCGCGCCGACGATCACGACATCGAGGTGTTCCGGAGCTACGACGGTCTCGGTCATGACTCCAGTGTGGGAGGGTTTCGGGACAGCTTCTTGACTTTGCACGACAAGTATTTGATTCTGGGCGACATGTCGGTGATTCGATCCGCGGGGCTGCGCGGATTTCGTGCCACGGTGGCCGAGCTGGGCGGCAACGCCGAGGAGTTCGCCACTGCCTGCGGCCTGCCGATTGCCGCGCTCGACGCCGACGACCTGCTGGTACCCGACCAGGCGGTCGCGGCGGTCCTGGAACTGGCAGCACATCGCCTCGACTGCCCGGACCTCGGCCTGCGCATCGCGCGCCGCCAGGATCTGGACATGCTCGGCCCGCTGGCGCTGGCCATCCGCAATTCGCCGACCCTGGCCGATGTCGTCGAATGCTCCTCGCGCTACCTGTTCCTGCATGCCCGTTCACTCAGCCTGACCCTCGAGCCGGACCCCTACGGAGACCGCGGGGTAATCGCGCTGCGCTACGGCGTGCAGCCCGGCTATCCGACACCCATCCAGGGCACGGACCTGGGCCTGGCATTCGTGCACCGCACGATTCAACGCCTGGTCGATGATCGCTACGGGCTGCGCTCGGTCGAACTCCCCTACCGACCGGAGGCGCCGATCCAGACATACGAGGAACTATTCGGTGCCCCGGTGCGCGTCGACCGCCCTGCGGCGATCTTGCGTGTGCCGAGCAGCCTCGCCACACGTCAGCTGAGCGGCGGCGATGAAAACCTGCACCGCCTGGCCATCGCCTTCCTCGCCGAACAGTCCGGCGGCGCCAACGCATCCATCGTCCCCCAGGTGCGCGCCGCCGTGCAGCAGCTACTCGGCACCGCTCCCCCCGAGATCGGCGCTGTCGCACGACTTCTGACCGCCCACCCGCGCACCCTGCAACGCCGCCTCGCCGCGGAGGGCACCTCGTTCGCTGCGATACTCGACGACGTCCGCCGCGACGCAGCCCGCCGCTACCTCACCACCACCGACATGCCCATGAGCCAGGTCGCCTCTCTGATCGGCCTGTCCGAACAGTCCACCTTCACCCGCTGCTGCCGAAGATGGTGGGCCACAACCCCCACCGCCATCCGCCGCGAAGGAACCCACGGCCGCCCCTAACCTGCCCGATGGCACGCTGGTCGGTATGACCGCTGTTTCCAACGACGAGCTGGACCACGACTCCCAGCCCGAGCACGTACCACAAACGATGCCCGTCACGCCGCGGATCACCTCATATTCGTTCCGGCGCACGCATTTACGGCCCCGTCGCCCACTGCGCGAATTTGGGTATCGTCGAAACGTGCCCGGCCTTCGACGAGCTGGTTTGCTGTTCGGTGCGCTGGTCATCCTGGTGGTCGCCCTCGGGCTGGCGGGCGTGCCGGTCTATATCCATCCACAGACGGATCCGTTGCGGAAGGCCGATGCGATAGTGGTGCTGGGCGGGACAGCCTACGAACGCTTCGATATGGGTCTCGATCTCGCCGAGCGCGGATACGCGCCGCAGCTGCTGATCTCACGGTCGACCGGCGTCAACGACCGGGTGATGGACAAGTACTGCGCGGGCCGATTCGATTTCGCGGTCAGCTGTTTCGTGCCGGATCCGTGGACGACCGACGGCGAGGCACGCGAAATCCGTCGCCGAGCACAGTTGTTCGGCTGGCAGCACATCATCGTGGTGACCTACACCCCACATGTGTCGCGGGCCAGGTACATCGTGAGCAAATGCTTCGACGGCGAGTTGACCATGGTGGCGAGCCCGAGCGACTCCGGCGTGAAGTTCTGGTCCTGGATGTATATCCGTCAGTCCGCGGGTTACATACGCGCGTTCTTCAGCCGGGGGTGCTGAAGCACAGGCAAAAGTCCGACGAGCCTCTTAGAGTGAACGAGACGCGCGAGCCTGCAGGGGGGTTCGTTGCCGGGGTGTTTGCGGGAGAGGACCTCCGTTGCGTATCGATGATTTGCGATCGGTCGGGGACGACGAATTGTCCGCTGATCTGTGCATCATTGGCTCCGGCCCGGCGGGGTTGACCCTCGCGGCCGAGCTGGCCGGAACGCCGCTACGGGTGCTGGTGGTGGAGAGCGGTGGCCTCGAATTATCCGAGGAGGTGGACGCACTCGCCGATATCGACAATGTGGGTGCGCGCAGAGCCCAGTCGACCAGGGTCGCGGGCGACCGGATCCTCGGCGGCGCCTCACATACCTGGAGCGGACGCTGCGGGCTGCTCGACGAGCTCGATTTCAGCGACCGCCCGTGGGTTCCCTACTCAGGCTGGCCGATCGGCACGGACGAAGTCGAGCCGTTCCTGGAGCGGGCCGCCGGGCACATCGGGATCGGCTTCGGCAGCGGCTTCACCGATGACGCGTTCTGGCAGTTGGCCGGTCGTCCGCAACCGCCCGACTCGCTCGATCCGGCGCGATTGCGTCCCTACTTCTGGCAGATCAGCCGGGATCCGGTGGATCCGTTCGACTGCAAGCGATTCGGCGCGCATGTAAAAGACCTTGTCGCGCCGAATGTCCGCGTGTTCGTCAATGCCACCGTCACCCATATCGACACCGACCCGGATGGCGCCCGAGTGGATTCGGTCCAGGTCGCAGGCGCCGACCCGCGGCCGCGAACCGTGCGGGCAAGGACATTCGTGCTCGCCACCGGCGGTATCGGAAACCCGCGCCTGTTGCTCGCCTCACGCCGTATCCGTCCCGAGGGCATCGGCAACCGGCACGACCTGGTCGGTCGCTACTTGATGGACCACCGCTGCGGCGCGGTCGGCACGCTCGACCCGTCCATCGCGGACAGCACGCTGGAGCGCTTCGGCAAGTACGTCGTCAAGACACCGCACGGCAAGCACACCTTTCTGCACGGTGTCGCGCTGTCACCCGATGTCCAGGAGGCCGAGGGACTGCTCAATTGCGCGCTGTGGCTGCAGGAGGTGCCCGCCGAGGACGATCCGTGGGATTCGGTGAAGCAACTGCTGCGCGGCAGGGGCACCAGGCACGACGCGAAGGTCGCGCTCGCCAACTCCGGTTTGTTGCTGTCCGGTGCGCGGCGCAGGCTCATCCGGCATACCGGGCTGCCGCATAAACTCGACCGAATCGAGTTGCGCTGCATGGTCGAACAGGCGCCCAACCCGGACAGCCGCGTCATGCTCACCGACCGCGACGATCGGCTCGGCATGCCGCTGGCGCGGATCGACTGGCGGGTGAACGCGCAGGAGGACACCACCATCCGCCGCGCGGCGGCGCTGGCGATCGAGGAATTCACTCGCCTCGGTTTCCCGGCGCCCACGCTCTACGACTGGGCGCGCGAGGGCAGCACGTTGCCACTGCAACTCACGGACTGGGCACATCCGACCGGAACTACCCGCATGTCGGCGGACCCCCGCGACGGCGTCGTGAACGTCGACTGCCGGGTGCACGGTGTCGACAACCTGTTCGTCGCGGGCAGTTCGGTATTCCCGACCACCGGCCACGCCAATCCGACCCTGACCATCGTGGCGCTGGCGGTCCGGCTAGCTGATACTTTGCGGGCTTTGACATAGTGTGCGACTCATGGGTGACACGACCGAACCAGGCATCGGTGCGCCGCATCCGCACGAGCCACACGGCGAGGGTCTGGCATCGAGGCTGAACTGGTTGCGCGCGGGCGTGCTCGGTGCGAATGACGGCATCGTGTCGACCGCGGGCCTGGTGGTCGGTGTCGCCGCGGCGACGACCAGTGCGTCGACCATCTTCACCGCGGGCATCGCCGGGTTGAGCGCGGGCGCGATCTCGATGGCGGTCGGTGAGTACGTCTCGGTCAGCACCCAACGCGACTCGGAGCGCGCACTGTTGGCCACGGAGCGCAGAGAACTCAACGAGGAACCGGACTATGAACTGGCCGAACTGGCCGACATCTATCAGGCCAAGGGTTTGTCGGCGGCCACCGCGCGTCAGGTCGCCGAGGAACTGACCGCGCACGACGCCTTCACCGCGCACGCCGAGGCCGAACTGGGGCTCAATCCCCACGAGCTGACCAATCCGTGGCAAGCGGCCATCTCCTCCGCGATCTCTTTCACCCTCGGCGCACTGCTGCCGCTGCTGGCAATCCTGTTGCCGCCCACCACGGCTCGCATCCCCGTGACCTTCGCGGCCGTGCTGGCGGCACTGGCGATCACCGGCTCGGTCAGCGCCCGCCTCGGCGGCAGCCATCGCGGCCGGGCCGTACTGCGCGTTGTCATCGGTGGCGCGCTGGCCATGCTGATCACCTACGGCATCGGCCAGCTCGCCGACGTGGCCGGGATCTGATCACCGACCACCCCGGAGCACTGTGGCGGCCGCAGGGAGCGCTGTGGTGGCCGCAGGGGCTCAATCGCCTCTTCGGCCACCACTGTGGGTCGATGTTCTAGTAATAGTGACGTCGGCCGCCGACCGGACGGCCTACCGATCCGGCAACCCAGAGGACGGCTCCGATAATCAGCAGGATGATGCCTGCGGTGATGAGCAACGGAATACCGATCAGATATCCGACGACAAGCAAAATCAATCCCAAGACAATCATTGTCATTTCCTTACTGTTTCGACCGGGGTATCCCCGGACGGTTGGCGCATGAACCGGTTCCAGCTCCAGACCGACTTCCCGCTCGGCGGCGGGCTCGCTGGTCGCGAGGCGGGAGGTGATGGTGTGACAGGTGGTGTACTGCGGCGCACCGCGGCCACCTCCTTGCGCGACTGCCGCAATTCGCGTCGCGTCGCCACGCCACGTCGAGAACTGCGCCAGACACCGGTCAACAGCAGGCTGAGCCCGAGCATCCCGATGGCGCCGACAGCAGCTCCGTAGCCGAACAACTGCCCGGCGTCGGCGGTGAAGTGATAGTCGAACATGGCGAAATCATTCGTGGACGTGCTTACTTCGCCCATATTGGCCGCGACCCCGGCAACGCCGATGATTACCGCGGCGATCAGGACGATAAGTCCGATAAGTATGATCATGACAATCCCGTTGCGCTGGTTGTTGTTACACCCTCGCTATTCCCGGTAGTTCAGAAGTCAAACAACCACAATCGAGGTGTTTGAACCCGGCCGATCGGGATATGGCCATCACATGACCTACACATTCAATATGCCCAACTACTCCGACCAATCCGCCAGGGCGGCAGAACAAGCACTGCTCGGCCTCGGCGGAGTGAGTTCCGTCGACGTCGACCGAGTTTCGGAAACTATCAACGTGAACTCGACACTCAGCTACGGCGAAGTCCTCGATGCGATCCGCTCGGCAGGAGTAGCCGCGAAATAAACGCTAGCTTCGCGGCGGCCCGTCTCGACGACATCATCTCTGATTTCACGAATCCTCTTGGCCAGCTTCATGTCCCGTGCGGCCTTCGACTTGGCGTCCGCATCGGCGGCCGCCGGGTCGGCGCGTGCGAGTCGCTTGGCCCATGTCCGTCCAGTCCACGACGACTCACGGCCGATACCGCCAGCCGCGCCGGGACAACGTCGATGGGCATGGGCGGGCGGGGCCGTCGCGTGTACCTTGGTGCGCGTCGGGCGGTGGCGGGAAATGTTGGCAGACAACGGGGATGGTGACCGGTGCAAGAAATCTTCGATGCCGAGTTCGCGGCGGATCCGTGGCCGGTGCTCGACCGGCTGCGCCGCGACGGTGGTGTGCACCGGGTGCGGACTCCGGACGGCCCGCCCGCCTGGCTGGTGACGCGATACGACGACGTGCGGGTCGGACTGCTGGATGACCGGTTGGCGACCGATATTCGCACGGCGGGACCGATCGACTACCGGGGCTTCGCGGTCCCGGCACCGCTGGACGCGCTGCTTGTCGCCGCGCCTGCCGATCACGCGCGCCTGCGCAGACTGGTGACCAGCGAACTGTCTGCGCGACGACTGATCGAGTGGAATCGGCTCGCCCCCACACTCGTCGAATCCTTGTTGCGGGAAGTGGATTCCGATGCCGAGGTCGATCTGGTCGAGCAACTGGCGGTGCCGTTACCCGCCGCGCTGCTCGGGGAATTGCTCGGCCTCGGCAACACTGAACGGAAAGCGCTTGCGGCATGGGCGAATTCAACTTTGCTTGGCTCCGCCGCTGCCCCACGGGCCAGGGACACGCTGACGACGATGCAGACCATTATCACCGCGGCGACCGAGCACGCGCGGGCGGAGCGGGCCGATAACCTGCTCGGCAGGCTGGTCGCCGCACACGACGACACCGGATCACCTTCGGCGGAAGAACTTGCGGGACTGCTGTTCTACCTGTTGTTCGTCTGGTACGAGGTGCTCGCCGACTTGATCGCCGGTTCGATCCTGGCCCTGCTGAACCACCCCGACCAGCTGCCAGTCCTGCACTCCGCGGCGGACAAACAGCCCGCCGTGGAGGAGTTGCTGCGCTTCCTGTCGCCGCAGGTGCTGGCCGGGCCCCGCTTCGCGACCGCCGATATGGGATTCGGCGACTACACCATCCGATCCGGGCAGACGGTGCTGCTGTGCCTGGCCGCTGCCAACCACGATCCCCGCATCTTTACCCGGCCGGGCGAATTGGACCTCGCCCGCAAGCGCAACCCACACCTCGGCCTCGGCTACGGCATCCATTCCTGCCTCGGCACCGCGTTGGTGCGCACCATCACCGCAGCCACCCTCGACGCGGTATTCACCCGTTGGCCCGGCACCACTCTCGCGGTGTCGCAGCGAGATATCTTGTGGCGCTCAGGGTTCAGGCATCGCGGTCCGCTCATGCTGCCGGTGAAACTGGGCTGACTCCACGTCATCATCGCCGGGGCATACCGGCCATGGCGGCACGCTCTCGTCGTTCGTCGCGGGTGCGCCGGTTGGGCACGAGCTGCCACCAGGCGGCCGGCGACCACCGCGGCAGGTAGCGACACCGCGAAGGCCAGGGCGAGTAGCCAGCCTCGATCGCGCAGCGGGTCGGCGAGACCGAAGCGATCGGCTGCCAGACCGAGCAGGAAGAGTCCCGGCACCAGGCCGAGCCCGCCGCCGAGAGTGAGCGCGACACCGACGGTGCCCGCCGCTCCGGCGATCAGCAGCACCCACCGCGGCAGCCCCGCAGCAGGCAGCAAGATCACCGATCCGACAATCGCGTACGGGAGCAGCGCTCCGCCCGGTTGAAACACATGATGGACCGCGCCGAGCACCCCGAGCACCCCGAGCGCCGCCAGCCTGCGAGCCGACACCAGTCGCGGCCGACCGGTACGTTGTGCGGCGCTGTCGAGGAACAGGGCGAAACTCAGCCCGAAGAGGAACGCGAAGATCGGCAAGAATCGGCCCTCGAACAGCACCGACAGCACCTGCCGGGTCGGATCCATGATCCCGGGCCGCACCGTCGCCGACATATCGGTGATCTGCCAGATGTTGACCACAAGAATCCCGCACAGCGCCATGCCGCGCACGGCGTCGAGCTCATGGATGCACGGACGCGGGCCGACAGCGTCGTGACTCATGCGGCCACGCTATCGAGACGAGCACGGTTGTTGCCGCTCCACCGAGGAGGTGTCGCGCACATTTGCTTCATGCACTAACTATTAATGCGCTAACCTGACAGCGAGACCAGGAGGAGCAATGAAGACTCGGATCGACGACCCGCTGCAATTGGATCGCCAAGTGTGTTTCGCGCTGGCCGTCGCCAACCGCGCGGTACTCGGCGTTTACCGCCCGCTGCTCGAACCGCTCGGGCTGACCCACCCGCAATATCTGGTGATGCTGGCGCTGTGGGGCGAAGCGCCGATGTCGGTGAAGGCGATCGCCGAAGCGATCCAGCTGGATTCCCCGACACTGTCCCCGCTGCTCAAGCGGCTCGAAGCGGCCGGACTGATCACCAGGGAGCGCGACCAACGCGATGAACGAAACCTGCTGGTCGACCTGACCCCCGCCGGTACCGATCTGCGCAAGCAGGCCGAAAAGATCCCACCCGCCGTGGTGGCACGCCTCGGTGTACCGATGTCGGATCTGGAAGAACTGCGCGACGTCCTCAACCGAGTCAACGAAGCCGCCCGCCGCGCTGTACTCAGCGATGACGAACAGCCCTCAACGACAGGAGTCCGCCGATGAGCCGGGCGCGCCCCAACCCGATCCAATGGATCGGCTACGCCTTCGGCCGCCGCCTCCCCGATTCCCTGCGCGACTGGGTCCGCAACGACCTCACCGGGAAATACGCCGCCGCACGCCATCTCCTGCGCGGGATGGTCCCCTTCACCCCGTTGTTCGCGGTGTTCCTGCTCTTCCCCGGAGAACTCTGGCTACGCGGCTCGATGGTCCTGCTCGCCGTGCTGCTCGCCCTGTTCTACACAACGGCCTTCATGCCGATGAACCGCGCTCATCGCCTCGCCGAGCACGGTCTGCCCGCCGATCTCGAGAACCCGGAACGCACGCGGCGGCGCGACATCGAACGCGCGAGGTACGCGGCGCAGCACCCACACTGACCGAGCGGCGATTACCCCGGATCCGGTTGCTCGACCCGGGTGCCGAACACGGCGAGGCGCACGCGATTGGTGGCACCGGTTTTTGCCATCAGGTTGGCGATGTGGGTTTTGACCGTGGTGACGCCGAGGTGGAGTCGTTCGGCGATCTCGGCGTTGGATAGGCCCGTGCTGACGAGGGCTAGCACCTCGACTTCGCGTGGGGTGAGCCGCTCGGCCAGATTCGGCATGATCCCATGTGGCGCTGCGGAATTTGCTCGGACGTCCATGTCCGCAGACACGCGTGCGGCTACCGCCGAGCCGACCAATCGTTGCAATATGGCTTGGGTGAACGGGGATTCGCCGGCGGCGGCGCGATGGATGCCGTCAAGCAAGTCGGTCGGAGACGCGTCCTTGACGAGGAACCCACAGGCACCCGCGGCCAGGGCCGGGTAGAGGTGATCGTCGTCGTCGAAGGTGGTCAGCACCACGATCCGAATCGTGGGGCGACTCGCGAGAATCCTTTCGGTGGCACGGATTCCGTCCATGCCCGGCATCCGCAGGTCCATCAGGACGACATCCGGATGCATCTGCTCGGCGAGCCGGACCGCGTCGCTGCCACCGGCTGCCTCCCCGACCACATCGAGTTCGTCATCGGTTTGGCAGAGCATGCGCAACCCGGCACGTACCAACTGCTGGTCGTCGACTATGAGCACACGGATGGTCATGGCCCGCAGCCTGTCACAGCAGGTCCACGCGCAGCCTGGCACCACACGCCGCAGCGAGCGGCAAACGGCGACCACGGTGGCGCCGATCCGCACGAATCCCCATCGAGCACCGCACACTCACCACGCGCCCCATGCCGCAGCGTGCGGCCTACTATCACCCGAAACCGCCCGATCCGGCCCCGTACTCGCCGCACACCGCGAGCGGGCAACCCGCCCACTTGAGTAGCGCAATGTCATGCGCGTCAACGACGAAGTTCGGCTCATCGACGCAGTTCGGCGACGAAATCTCTTCAAGCACATAGCACTCACGACGCAACCCACGCTGCCTCAGGCGTTCGTTGACCAGCTGCCACCACGGTGTCGCTCGATCATGCGGCGAAACCGCCGTCCAGAACCGCACACTCACGACGCCACCTGTACGGCGGCGGGCAACCTTGCGGCCAGCTGCCACCCGATGTCACCTGGCCCCGCAGTGAACTCACCCCCGAGTAGCTCGACTCGTTCGCGTAGTCCGACAAGCCCGAGGCCCTGCCCTGTCCCGTTCGCCTCAATGCGTATCCCTGTGTCGTGCAACGCGAAATCGACAGTTCGATCGACGCCGACGTCGATGGTCAGCGTTGCTTTCGTGCCAGGGCGGGTATGTTTCGCGATGTTCGCGACACCCTCCTGCGTCAGTCGCAGGAGCGTCAGCGCGCGTAGCGCATCGACGGTGGTGATGGCGTCGTCCACGTGTACCTCGACGGTGCG
The DNA here is from genome assembly GCF_042675075.1 of Nocardia sp. GCM10030253. Taxonomy (NCBI): domain Bacteria; kingdom Bacillati; phylum Actinomycetota; class Actinomycetes; order Mycobacteriales; family Nocardiaceae; genus Nocardia; species Nocardia sp. GCM10030253. The sequence continues at coordinate 311,000 of NZ_JBHTDL010000009.1, forward strand.
GCCCAGTTGGGCGGCGCGATCGGCGACGGCGGTGAGTGCGGCGGGTAAATCCGTTGGTGCGATGAAGGATTCGCCCGCCATGGCTGGATCGCGCAGGATCGAAACAAGTAGTCGCAGGTCAGCAAGGGTTTCGGTGCCGCTGGCGTGGATGTCGTCGAGTACCTCGCGCACGGCGGGCGGCGCGTCGGGAACCGCATGCCTGGCAACGCCAACGCGCAGCACGGTGGACGAAACGTGGTGGGCGATCAGGTCGTGCAACTCCCTCGCGATGGCGGTGCGCTCCAGCGCCCGGGCAGCCGCGATGTCGGACTCGCGCCGCTGCGCGATCTCCCCGGCTGCCCACCTTGCCCGTTCGGCGCCCTCGCGCGCCGCTCGCAGCAGACTGCCGACCAGCAGTGGCGCGCCCGCCATCACGAGCGCCCGATAGCCGGAGGCGGCGACCGCCCCAGCCGGATGCAGCAGATACGCGCCGCCCAATGCCGCCGACGCCAGCAGCGGTTGCCAACCGCCGCGCCGCGCCGCGAGCTCGGCAAGGGCGATGGCGGCGGCGACCTTCGGCACCACCGGGCCTATCTGGCCGATCTCGAACCCGAGCACAAGCAGCCCGGTCGTGACGAGCGACGTGGCCAGCGGCCAGCGCACGCCGGCCGCCGTCGCGAAGACCGCGAGCAGGCCGATCACCCAGTCCACCAGCCCCGGCGAATCCGAAAGCAGCAGCAGACACCCGACGGCCAGGGCACAGAGCACCGCCAACCGCACCGTCAGCGACCGCGCATCGAGCACCCACTGAATGCCGCGCGTCACGCCTGCCGAATCCACCACGCAGACCATGATGCCCGGCATCGGCGGAGCCCGGCTCCTCCCGCAGGAGGAGTACCCCTCCTTCCGCGGGCCGCACAGCCGATCCCTCGCCGACCTCGCCCGTCCCAGACTCGGACGTCCGATCCAACTCCTCCCGCACCAGCAGTACCCCTCCTTCCGCGGACCGCACAGCCGATCCCTCGCCGACCTCGCTCATCCCAGACTCGGACGTCCGATCCAACTCCTCCCGACGGAGGAGCCGCCCACCCCTCCTAGAGGCCGCGACTCGGGCCCATCGAGGGAATCGCTCGGCTGCTGTATCGGCCACGGTTGTGTCATGACGCACGATGAGAATGACACCGACACAGCAACTTCCGAGGAGATCGCAGCCAAGCCGAACCGGCGCAGGCTATTCGGCATGGCCGCCGCCTCCGGGCTGGTGGTCGGCGCGACGGCGGGGTTGGCCGGCGGGGTGGCACTCGGCGCTAATTCGAACCCGCCCGCATTTCAACCGTCCGGTCTGCGCCGCTTCGAGAACAAGGTCGTCGTGATCACCGGCGCGACCTCCGGGATCGGCGCGGCCGCCGCACGACTGTTCGCCGCGGAGGGCGGTCGAGTCGCGTTCTGCGGCAGGCGGGTCGAGCGCGGGCGGGCGGTGGAGCAGGAAATCCGCGCGGCAGGGGGCGAGGCCACCTATTTCCGTGCCGACGTCCTCGTGGAGGACGATGTGCGGGCGTTCGTCGACGCGGCGGTGCGCACCTACGGCGGGCTCGACGTGGCGTTCAACAATGCCGGGATCACCATTCAGAAGAAGCTGCACGAGTACAGCGCCGACGAGTTCGACCGAGTGCTGCACACCAACTTGCGCGGCACCTTCTTCGCGATCAAATACGAAGTGCCGCACCTGCTTCGGGCAGGCGGCGGCACCATAGTCGTGACCGCGTCCAGTAACGCCCTCGCTACCGACTCCGGCCGCGGCGCCTACACGGCCAGCAAGCGCGGCCTCGCAGGCCTGGTCCAATCCGCGGCACTCGACTACGCCGCCGACGGCATCCGGGTCAACACGCTCATCCCCGGCACCACCGACACCGAACTGGTCCGCCGCGCCGCAGGCATGGAAGCCCTCCCCGACGATGCCTGGCAGGTCCTGATGAAACAGTGGGCCAAGTCCAACGTCCCCGGCCTCGGCCGCCTAGCCACCCCGCAGGAAATCGCCTCATTCGCACTGACCCTCGCCTCCGACGAACACCCCTACCTCACCGGCGCCCAACTGGTAATCGACGGCGGCAAAACCGCCCACGCCTAACCCACAGACCACGAACCCACCTCCCCCGACTTCGAACCACCAAACCCACCCCGCCAAACCGACCATTGAAGCGTCGACAGCAGCGAAATCGCCTCGACGGCAACCATTTCACTACCGTCAACAGAGAAAGACCCGACAACCCACCCGCACAGTCGTCCGAACACCCCGCGCCACAACCGAACACCCCATATACCGAGTGTGCAGTCACAACACGGGGTGTCAGGACGGACTTCCCTACCGCCCGAGAACGCAACCACAGCCAGTCCTCACGCCGGAAGCCATGTGCCTGCCCCGCTGCGGAAGACCAAACTGCCGTCCGAACACCCCGCGTCACAACCGCACACCCCGTATACCGAGTGTGCGGTTACAACACGGGGTGTCAGGACGGATTTCTCTACCGCTCGAGAACGCAACCACCGCCAGTCCTCACGCCGGAAGCTGTCTGCCTGCCTGCAAAAGCTGCGGAAGACCAAGTCGGGTACGGCACCCGACGCACCCAGCACTGCCCGGAACACCGCTGGGAGGTGACCTCGGTTTACCAACCCCATGGCACGCCCCATGCGCTCCGGGCAACCGGCGCTCAGTCAGGACGGATTTCTCTACCGCCCGAGAACGCAACCACAGCCAGTCCCCACACCGGAAGCCGTGCGCCTGCCTGCAAAAGCCGCGGAAGACCAAGTCGGGTACGGCACCCAACGCACCCAGCACTGCCCGGAACACCGCTGGGAGGTGACCAATCCCAGGGGACGCTCCCGACGCTCGGGGCAACCGGCGCTCAGTCAGGACAGATTTCTCTACCGCCCGAGAACGCAACCACAGCCAGTCCTCACACTGGAAGCTGTGTGCCTGCCTCGAAAAGCTGTGGAAGGACCAAACTGTCGTCCGAACACCCCGCGTCACAGCCGCACACCCCCTATACGGGGTGTGCAGTTATGACACGGGGTGTGAGGACGGATTTCTCTACCGCCCGAGACGCAACCACAGCCAGTCCTCACGCCGGAAGCCATGTGCCTGCCTACCCAGGCTGCGGAAGACCAGGTCGGGTACGACACGCAACGTGCCCAGCACTGCCCGGAACACCGCCGGAAGGTGACCTCGGTTTACCAACCCTATGGCACACCCCATGCGCTCCGGGCAACCGGCGCTCAGTCAGGACGGATTTCGATCGATGGCCAGGGACAGTCGCACGTGGCGTCGAACGAAGATACTCGGAACCCATTGGGCAGCAGCGGGTTCGGAGGCAATTCGGAACGAGTCGGTACGCTCCAGGAGAGTTTGCAAGGCAAGTTTGGCTTCCAGGCGGGCGAGGGTGGCGCCGACGCAGAAGTGGATGCCCTTGCCGAAAGCCAGGTGGTTGCGTTGGGCGGCCCGATCGAGGCGGATCTCGTCGGGGTCGGGGAAGACGGCCGGGTCTCGGTTGGCGGCGCCCCAGAGCAACAGGAGGTGGCTGCCCTCGGGGAGGGTGGCATCGCCGAGGGTGGTGTCGGCGACAACGTGGCGGTGATGGGCCCGGAAGGGTGATTCCACCCGCAGGGTTTCCTCGAGGAATGGCACCAGCAGGGCGGGATCCTCGCGCACGCGGCGTTGGAGAGCCGGATCGGTGGCGAGTAGTCGGGCGGCATTGCCGATGAGGCCCGCCGTGGATTCACCGCCCGCGCCGACCAATTGGACGAGAATCAGGACCGCTACCTCGGTGTCGAGTTCGCCTGCGGCGCATACTTTCGCGAGGTCGCCGAGCAGGTTGTCACCGGGGTCGGCGCACGCTTGGGTGAGTTGTCGATGCAGGTATCCGGCGAGTTCGGCGGCGGCCGTCACGACTACGCCGAGCCGTTCGGTGGTGAGCACGCCACCGAGTAGCTCGGTACTGGCGTATCCCCAGGCCACGAGCTGTGGAATGTCCTCATCCGGCAGGCCGATCAGTCCCGCGACCATCGCCATCGGCAGCCGGTCGGCCAGTGCCGACATCCATTCGATGCGGCCGTCTTGGAAACCCTCCTCCCACAACCGATCCACGATCGCGGCGATCCTCGGTTCCAGTGCGCGAATACGTTTCGCGACGAGGGCGGGCAACACCACCTTTCGATGCGCCATATGGGTCGGATCGTCGCCGGTTGCCAGGACGTGGATAGCCTGGCCACCGCCGTCCATATCGAACACCGTGGCCGAGCCGTCTGGTTGCCGCACCAGTGCGCCGGTGAGATTCGAGGAGAAATCGGCCACCCGGGTGGTCGCCTCCATGACCAGATCCCACCGGCTCACCAGGTAGAAATCGGTCTCCGCGACCCGATGCACCGGCGCTGTGGTGCGCAGTCGCTCGTACAGCGGGTACGGATCGTCGAGCAGACCCCGGTCGAACACATCGATCTCATCCAACGCACGGGTCATCCGATCCGCCTTTCCTCACGCACGATATCTGCTTCCACACGCCAGATTTCGCGCCCGCGACCACCCCCGTCAATAGCCTCGGAAAACTGAGACACCGGACTCGAATCACCAGGTCAAACCTGGTCTCAGGCAGCTCGCCAACCTGCGGATCACCATGGACTTCTCTTCCAAAATGTCTCACTATGAGACAAAATTGTTCAACCGTCTCTGCGCAGAAAAGGAGCCAGGTGATGACCAACCGCCCTACGCGGACACATTCCACCCAAGCGCGCCGAATCCCGACGGTCAGCCCGAAGAGTGTCCAGTCAGGACGACAGCCCGACTGGCTCGCCGGCGGCGACCGCCACGCGCTCGCCGTCGAACGCATCCATGCCGCGGCGGCCGAGCTCATCGCGCGCAACGGTATGGCCGGACTCAACATCGACCACGTCGCCGCACACGCGGGCTGCTCGCGCGCCACCGTCTACCGCTACGTCGGCGGCAAATCCGCCTTGCGCGAGGCCGTACTGACCGCCGCGACCAACCGGATCGCCGCGACCATCCAACGCTCGGTCGCCACACTCACCGGCCCCGACCGCATTGCCCGCGCGATCCTCGCCGCCCTGGATGCCGTGCGTGCCGACCCCGTCGCCGTCGCTTTCCTCGCCGCCACCACGCCGCAGGAAGTCGGCACCTACCTCGCAGGCAACCCCCGGCTCGCAGACACCGCGACCGCGCTCACCGCAACCACCGACGACCCGGCCACCGGACAGTGGATCGTCCGGGTGGTCCTGTCGCTACTGTTCTGGCCCGCAAGCGATCCCACCAGCGAACGCACCCTCGTCGACAGATTCGTGGTCCCCGCCTTCACCCCGTAGGGCTCACCGGCGACGAATCGGGCGGCGGGCGGCAGATTTATTGGGCGGTCTGGTCACTGTCGTGTCGGCGCGCGCTCGGTTTCGCGATGGGGCCGGGGCCGGACGGGTGATGTGTCGGGCTAGTTTTCGTTTCATTGCCGCGGCTCAGCGCATGGCCCAGGGGGCGATGGCTTGGACGGCGGGCCAGCCGAAGTCCTCGGTGTCCTCGTCTTCGACGAACCAGAGCCAGTTCCTGGCAGCGAGTACGAGGGTCCAGGCACGGGCGCGGTCGGCGTCGAGACCCGCGATATCGACTATGGCGGCAAAGCGGTCGTCGAGGACGGACTCGGTGCGGCGGTTCCACAGCAGCGAGAGCATGGTGAATTCGAGGTCACCGATCAGCGGCTGAGGGTCGATGACCTGCCAGGGCTCACGGAAGCCACCGAGAACGTTTTCGAAGTGCAAATCCTCGTTGACCAGCAGGCGGTCCGCGGTCGGTCCCAGTTCACGGCACACCTCGACCGCGGCGTCGAGCATCTTGCGCGGGAATGGGGAGCCGAGTCGCTCCCAGTCCTTCGGCAGTTCCGCTGCCCAGCGTTCGGACTCGCGGCGCAGGTCGCGGGACATGCCGGGTGGTGCGGGAATGGCGAGCTTGCGGAGCAGGGTGGCGATGATATGCACTGCTTCTTCGATCGGCTCGGTTTCGAGCGATCGGCTCGGATCGAGGCGTTCGAGCAGCAGCACACCATGTTCGGGGTCGCTATCGAGCAACAGTGCCGCGCCCTGACCCTGCCAGGCTGCGAGGGCGACCGGCTCGTCGCGGGTTTCCGGGTTGAGATAGCTGAGCTTCAGTACGGCGGGCTCGCCGTCGTCGCGCAGCACCGGCAGCACCAAACCGGCGTATCCGTGCATCGGCTCGCCGACGATACGCACCTGCCAGCGGTCGGCGTATTCGGCAGCCTGCTCGGGCAGCCGATCCAGCCAGGCGGTGGCTGCCGGTTCCATACCGACCAGGCGTTTGGCGAAGAAATCCGGGACGACAATCACCAATCGAGCATCTCAGCCATGTCCATCGAATTTCGCCGCGCAACATCGCCGGGTGTCACCACTGAGCAGGGCTCAGCGCACGCCGGGAACCGCGGGAAACGGCTCTGGCTCGTCGGCGACGCCCTGCTCCTGTGGAATGCACACCCACTGGCCGTCGGGAGTCAGGCCCCACTGGGCGATGATGCCGTCGTGTGAGCAATCGTCACCGATCTGATGTTCGTCGCGGCGCTGCCCCTGCGGCACACACACCCAGCGACCATCGGGGTTCAGGCCCCACTGGGCGATGATGTCGTCGTATGAGCAATCGTCACCGATCTGATGTTCGTCGCGGCGCTGCTCCTGCGGCACACACACCCAGCGACCGTCGGGGGTCACATCCAACTGGGCCGCGATGCCACCGCTGGAGCAATCGTCACCGACCTGATACGGGTGGCCACCCGGTTGCTGAGGCACACACACCCATAGCGCGTCGCGCAGATCCCAATGGGCGATGATGCCGTCGTGTGAGCAGTCGTCGCCGAGCCGGCGCGCCTGTTGCGTCGGCACCAGGCTCGTCGGACGATGGGACTGCGATGCGGGCGGGAGCTTGTCCACAGACGTCGCTTTCGGCTTCGCGGTGGACACCACGGTGGATGTCGGCGGCGTCGGGGTCTCGGAGTCACCGGCTCGCTGATTCGAGCGCATGAGCAGCCCGATCGCGACCACCAGCGCGAGCACCGCGGTGAGCACCGCCGCGATGGCCAGTATCCGCGTGTTGTCGTCTCCCCCGCCGGGTGCCGGACTGCCGCCGAGTTCCACCATCGCACCGCCTTCGTTTCGAGTGGACCGTCACGAAAAGCTCGCCGGATTGCACGTTACCGAAGGTTGCGCATCAAAAGATCAACTTCCGTGCAACGTGTCGTCCCAGGTAGAGGCCACTAGCGTCCGGATGCCGGAAATTTGCCGACTATCTGACGGTGACCCGGACCCTGACCGAGTTGTCACCGGTCTCGTGCAAGGCCTGGCTGATCAGGCTGCCGAGATCGATGCGTGGCGCTGTGGCGGTGACCGCGTCGGTCAGCGGCTGCAGTCCTGGCATGAGCGACTTCAGCTCCGGACCGACCTTCTCCAGCCACTCGGTCAACCTCTGCAGGAACGGCACCAGACCATTGCCCTCGAGGTACATCTCCGGACTGTTCCCGGTCTCGATCAGCCTGCCGACCGACTCGACGAATTCGTCGAGCGCCTCGCCGAACCGCACGAAGCTGGGCGCGCCAGCCGCGGTGGCGGGCCCGGCCCATTCGATGTCGCCCGCGGCGAGCTGGAAGCTATTGAGCAGTTCGGCGATCTTCGGTGACCTGGTCATGATGGTCGAGGCGAGCAGGTCGCCCGAGCGGGCCAGCTCCGGCATCACCGATTGGGTGCCAGCGATGGACTTGCCGAGAGTGTCGACGATCGAGCCGACCACGGCGGGGTCGAGCTGATTCATGGTCTTGGTGACCAGCCGCGCCACTTCCGGTATCGACAGCGGCATGCGGACGGTGCTGGATTCGAGCCGCTGGCCGTCCTTCAGGTACGGCCCGCCGTCGGCGTTGGGCACGAACTGGACATACGGCTCGCCGAGCGCGGAAAGCTGCTCGATGGTGACGGTGCTGTCGGTGGGCAGCCGATGCGAGCTGTCCACCCGGAAGCCGACCTCGACACCGGAGGACGTGTTGTCCACCGAGGTCACCTTGCCCACCTCGATGCCGGTGAGCAGAATCGGCGAGCCGACGCCGAGCCCACCCGAATTCCGCAGCACCATCGAAGCATTGGTGTAGTCGGCGAACGGGTCGTAGCGCACCACACCGAAGGTCAGATAGCCGACGCCGAGGACCAGAATGGCGGCGATGCCGCCGAGCGAGACCAGCGAGCCCACCCTCATCGCACCGCTCCGATCATGCGCAACGTCTGGACGATTCGATCGACCTGATCCTGTTCGGACACCGCTGCGACATTCGAATTCACCTGTACCCCAGTGACATTCACCTTCGGACCACGCTCGACAAACGGAATGATCTTGTCTCGCAACAGCGCGACGAGTGCGTTCAGGTTCGACGGCGACCGCAGCTCCAGTCCCCCACCGGTCAGCAGCGGGACGAACGCCTGCAGCGCCGCGTCATTGGCCTGCACCAGCGGTGCCAGCCACACCAGCGACGTACCGACCGGACCGAGCACGCCGAAGATATCGGTCACCGCGAGGATCGAATTCGTCGCGGCATTCACCTGCCGTACCGACTGCTCGCTGAGAATGCTGTCCAGCTCGGGCCGAACATCGTGCAGCACTTGGGCATTGGTACCGAGGCCATTGAGCAGTTTGTCCACCTGATCGAGATTGGCGGCCAGGTCGGCGGCGTCACCGCCCATCACCCGGGAGATGCGCGCGGTCTCCCGCGGATCCTGCGGCAGCACCGAATTGAACCGGTTGATGATGTCCTGCAGCTGGCCGATCGCGCCGCCTTGGACGAAGAAGGCCATCGCGGCCATCGTGTCTTCCAGCTGCACCGGAGGCTTGGTCCGGTTGATCGGGATGGTGCCGTCGGGCTTCAGCAGCGCGTCGAAACCATCGGGCGGAGTGGCCAGTGCGATGTGGATGTCGCCGAGCACGGTGTTCTGCCGCAGTTCGGCGATGGTGGTGGTCGGCAGTCGCACCGACTGCTGGATATCCGCGTCCACCACGACGTAGCCGCCGCGACCGGGCGCCGCATCGGCGGCGGGGACGACGGTGACCCCTTCGACTGTGCCGACCTGGGCGCCGTTGGCGATCACCTTGGCGCGAGCGGGGAGGTTCAGCACATTGGCGAACTCGATCTTGAGGCGATAGGTGGGGCCGGACACCGAGGTGCCTGGCACTGGTACCGACGACGGGTCGAACGCGCAGCCACCGAGAGCCAGCCCCGCCGCGAGCACCACCGCCGCGATCCGCAACAGCTTCATCGCGTACCTGCCATTCCCAGCACCAGCTGGACGAGTTGGACCTCGACCATGCCGTTGGCGGCACCGGCGCAACGGCCGGGCGCGATGGCATTCATTGCCGCACAGACCTGCTCGGCGTTCTGCTGCGGAATGGCGACCCGAGGCGGTGCGTACGTGAGTCCGGGCGCACCGGTGCCGGAATCGACCACCGTCCGGAACGCGGAGGCGAGCGCGGGCGTCATCAGCACGATGTCGCGCAGCGACCCGACATTAGCGCGCAGGAGTTTGATCAGCGGCACGGTGTCGTCCAGCGCGCGCATGATCGTGCCGCCGAACATCGAGGTGAGGTCGTTGAGCATGGGCAGTACCTGCCGCAGCCCGTCGAAGAGCGCGGCGCCGGGACCGAGCAGTTCGGTACTGGCCTGATCCAGCGCGGGTCCGATCCGTACCAGCATGGATTGCAGGTCACCCCAGTACTGGTTCACCTTCTGCGATACCGACGCGAAGGCGTCGAAAATGCCTGCCAGATGGCCGATGTCGGCGTCAGGCGATTTCAGCGCCGAGCCGAGTTTGCGGATCAGGTCGTTGACTTTCGGCCCGGTGCCCACGGTCGCGGCGTCCAGCGCGGACAGCCCGTTGGCCAGCGAATTCGGTTGCGCCGGATCGGGTCCGACAATCTGGTCGGACAATTGGGCCAGCGCGGTGAGGGTTTCGGTGAGGCTCTTCGGGGTGAGCGTCTTGGTGATGCATCGCGTGCTGTCCCACCGCTCGGTGTCCTTGCCGCTGGCAAGCACCGCGAGATCACGGTCGGCGACCACGGTGTCCGATACCGTAGTCGCCGAGGCGTCGGCATAGACCGGGTAGTCGGCGTCGACCTCGAAGTCGACACGCACAGTTTTGCCCTGGTTCGCTACGGCGGTCACCTTGCCGACGGTGATGCCGCGCATCGAAACCTGGTTGCCCGCATACAGTCCGATGCTGTCGGGCATGATCGCGCAGTAGGACTGCGTCTTCTGCAGCGGATCGAAGACGACGAAGTATCCGGCCACCGCCAGCACGGCGATGACGAGGGTGCCGGCGATCGACATGAACGCCTGGCTACCCAAAACCTTGTGCAACATCAGCAGGCCTTTCCCGGTATCGGGACGCACACCTGGCCGAGCACGGCCGCCGGGTCGAGTCCTGGTGGCGCCTGCACGGTCTCACCGGACCGATCGATCACGATTCCGCCCTCGGGAATCACCAGGCCCTGCACCTTCTGACGCAGGGCTTGCGCGGAGGCGATGATCGGTTCGAGGCGGCTGCCCATTTCCTCCAGCCGCGGCAATGCGTCGGCCAGCTGTTGCGCTGTGGGTTTCAGCGTGACCTCCCACGACGGAGCCAGCGCGGCGACCCGTTGGATCACGCTCGTCAGCAGGGCGATCGACTCGCGCAGCTCGGCGCGCTTGTCGACCAGCACGGTCTCCAGCAGATTGGCGTTCTCCATCAACCTGCGCAGATCGCCCTTGGCGCCGTCGTACATGGTCACGTACTCATCGGCCACGGCAATGGCATTGGATACCTGGGTGCGCTGCCGGTCGATGGCGTCGATGTAGCCGCCGACGGTGTCGAGGGTGGTGCGCAGGCTGTCGGGCGCGCCGTCGACAGACTTGTCGAGCGCGGCGAGATTGCGCCGCAGGGTGTCGCCGTCGAGCTTTGCCAGCGGCGTGGTCGCGTCCTGGAAGGTCTGAATCAGGCTGTAGGGCAGGCGGACTCGATCGGCAGGGATGGGTGTGTCGCCCAACGGCTCGGTTCCGGCGGGGAAAAGCGCGACGTAGTGGCCGCCCACAACGGTGAGCATGCGCACATCGAGGGAGGTCTGGTCACCGAGGAAGACATCGGAGTCCACGGTGAACTTCATGACCACCCGATCCGGCTTCAGCTCCAGCGATTTCACCGTGCCCACCGAGATCCCGGCAAGGCGGACATCGTCGCCCGACTTCACCGACTGCGCCTCCGACAGCTCCGCGGTGTAGGTCGCCTTGCCGAACGGAACCACGTAAAGCACTGCGGCCGCGATCATTCCGATCACTACGAGCACCGCGCCGATGATGCCGAACCGCACCTCTTTGCGCAGGCGAGAAGGCTCGTCGAGGATCGGGGTATCGCCGCCGAACCAGCGGCCGAGCAATGTCATCCGTTGCATATCGCGACCTTCTGCCCGGCGATCAGCACCTGCACCGGCTTCGGTAGATCGGCATTTCCCTTGCTGCACTCCGGCTGCCAGCCCGCGACCGTACGTGGCAGCGCCGCGTCGACCGAGGCGAGCAGGCCGGGCAGTCGGCCGAAAACCTCGACGGCCTCGCGTGGGTCGGGGAACAGACCGCGGATCAGCGCGTCGACATCCGGGCCGCTGTGTTCGGTCAGGCCGAAAGTATTGAGCAGCCGGTCCAGCGGGGCGAGTACCGACGGCGCGGTCATCGCGAACTCGGCGAGGCCACCGATATTGGCCTGTAGCGCTTGGAAGATATCGGTGAGCCTGGCCAGCAGCGGAACAAGGTAGTGCACCCGGCCGCCGACCCGGTCGGCGATGTCGGACATATTGCGTACCAGCGTGGCGATCACCTGCTGTCGGTCGCCGACATACTTGCTCAGCTTGCCGATCGCATCCATCGCGGGTCCGAGTCCGGAGCCGTCGCCCTCGATCACCGCGAGCATGCTCTCGGTGAACTGATTGACCGCTTCCGGTGACATGGTGGCAAGCACCGGCTTCAGGCCGTTGAACAGGCTGGTCACATCGAAGGACGGGACCGTCATCTTGGTGTCGATGGCGGCGGCGGCCGGGAGCCGGACACCGGGATCGGGCTGCTGCTGCAGGTCGATATAGCGCTGACCCGTGAGGTTTTGGTAGCGGATAGCGAGCGTGCTGTTGTCGTAGATGGGCGTCGAGGTTGTCACGGTGAGCCGGACCTTCGCCCTGATCCCATCGAGCGAAATGCGCTCGATCTTGCCGACCTGCACGCCGTACATACGCACGTCGTCGCCGACCTTCAGGCCGTTGGCGTCGGTGAACAGCGCATCGTGCGCCTCGGTGTCACCGGACACCGGCCGCTTGATCGCGGCGAGTATCAGGCTGAGCACCACCGCCATCACCACGGCGAAGACGCCCAGCCGCCACGCCGCGCCACGCACCGTCATCGGATACCTCCCTGACCGAGCAATGGCACGGCGATGCCGGGTACGCCTTGCAGATCGACCTCGAGGTTCAGCACCGGGCCGCCGGGGGTTTCGGGCATCGCGGCGCGCAGCCGCTCCAACAGCGTGCGCAGTTCGGTCGCGGACTGCTGCGGCCTCGGCACGATCTGCGCCAGCACTTTCAGCATCGGCGCGACCATGTCGGTGGCGCCGGAGAACTGGCCGCCCGCGGTGGTCAGCGTGGTGGCAAGCCCGGGCAGGATGCTTCCGGTGAGGGCCGCGACGCCGACGTCGTAGTGCTCGCGATCGGTCTGCAGGATTCGGATGTCGTGGATCTGGTCGAGCACCTGAATCGTCGCCCCTGCGAACCGGCCGCCGCCGTCGAAGGCGGGTCCGAGCTTGCCGAGCAGTTCGGAGGTCGGCATCGTCTGGTTGTCGGCGACGGTGCGCGCCACGGTGATCAGCGCTTGTAGCAGCGGGGTGAAGGACTGGAAGTCCGCGGACACCTGTGCGATGACACTGGCCAGCTGCGGGGTCAGCACGGTCGCGCCGACCTGCGAGAGGCTGCGCAGGATGCTGCCCATCGTCGCGTCGTACACCCGCACCGCACGCGGACCGGTCAGATCGATCACCGCGTCCGAACGCAGCGCCGAACCGCCTGGCCCGCGCCGCAATTCGAGCTCGCTGATTCCGAACAGGTTCGCGGGCGCGTAGTCCACCTGGAGGCTGTCGTCGATGCCGTAGAGCCGGGACCGGTCCAGCTGCAAGGTGATTCGCTGGGTGCCGCGCTCGTCGGGTGTGATCCGTGCGACCGTGCCGACGCGCACGCCGTCCAACCGCACCTGCGTGCCCGCGGTGAGACCGTCACCGATCTGCTCGGTGTGCAGCGCGATCCGCAAACCGTCCTCGGAGCGCAGGTTCCGGTAGAGCGTCGTCGCGAGCAGCACCACCGCGACCAACGCGATGATGACGCCGCCGACCATGCGCGAACGCTTCTTGTCGGCCGCTACCCCGGGCAATCCATATTCAGGCATCCACTACCCCGTGAAACTGATCGCCGCGTTGAAGCCCCACAGCAGGATGCTGAGCACCATGTCGATGGCGATGATGGCGACGAAGCTGGTGCGCACCGCACGGCCGGACGCGATGCCGACACCCTCGGGCCCGCCGGTGGCGAAGAACCCGTAGTAGCTGTGCACGAGGATCACCACCGTGCCGAAGATCGCCACCTTGATCACCGCGGCGATCACATCGAAACCGGAGACGAACTGGAAGAAGTAATGGTCGTAGACGCCGGCGGACTGGCCGTGCACCAGGGTCAGCAGGCCACGGCACGCGCCGTAACTCAAGATCAGCGCGATCAGGAAGGTCGGCACGATCGCCAGCGCGCCCGCGAGCACCCTGGTCGTCACTACGAACGGCACCGAGCGCAACCCGAGCGCCTCCAGCGCGTCGATCTCCTCGGAAATCCGCATCGAGCCGATCTCCGCGGTGATCCGGCAGCCGGCCTGTGCGGCGAACCCGACCGCGGCCGCGATCGGCGCCAGCTCACGGGTGGTCGCGTAGGCCGAGACGACGCCGGTGACCGGTCCCATCCCGAGCATATTCAACGTCGCGAACGATTCGACGCCGACCGACGCGCCCATCGCCAGGCCGAGCACGATCATCATCGGCACCGTGCCACCGCCGACGATCACCGACCCGCGACCCCAGGTCATGTCGGTGATCGCGCGCATCGTCTCCTCGCGATACCGCCTGAGCGTCAACGGGATAGCCGAGAGCACCTGCCAGACGAATACCGAGACGAAGCCGAGCGAGTCGGCCGTGCGCAGCACGCGGCTGCCGCGCCGGAAGTAGCGCGCGACCCAGCCGAGCCCCTTGGGCACGTAGAACGAAGTAGCCATCTACGCGAGCCTCGTCGGTAGGAACATGGCGGTGATCTGGGTGATCACCAGGTTCACCAGCACAATGGACACCACCGAGAGCACCACCGCCGCGTTCACCGCGTCGGCGACGCCGCGCGGACCGCCCTTGGCCTCCAACCCGCGCTGACAGGCGATGACCACCACCAGGAAGCCGAAGATCAACGCCTTCACCAGCGAGATCCACACATCGGCGGTGGTGGTGAACGAGCCGAAGGTCGCCCAGTAACTACCCGGTGTGACACCTTGACCGCCGATGGCGACCGCGTAGCCCGCCAGCACGCCGACGAAGATGATCAGGATGTTCAGCAGCGGTGCGACCACCAGCATGGCCGCCATGCGCGGGATCACCAGGCGGTGAATCGGGCTGATACCCATAGTGTTGAGCGCGTCGATCTCTTCGCGGATGGTGCGCGCGCCGAGATCGGCGGCGATGGCCGCGGCACCCGCGCCGCCGAGCAGGAATCCGGTGGCCATCGGCGCACCCTGCTTGATCACGCCGAGCCCACCGGTAGCCCCGAGCAGCGAATCGGCGCCGAGGGTGTGGATCAGATTGCCGACCTGGATCGAGACGATCACGCCGAACGGGATCGCCATCAGGATCGCCGGGATAGTCGTGACGGTCACCAGTCGCCAGGCCTGCAGCACGGCTTCGCGCCACTGGAATTGGCCGCGGGCGATGTCACCGATCGCGCCGGTTACCGACTCCTGTGCGACGCCAACTGCGCGGCCGAAGGTCCGCAGTGACGACACGACGGTGTCCGAGAAATTCTCGCGGACGATCGTGGTCGCGGATTCGCTTGTCGCAGTGCGATTTTCCGGTGTCATCGGCGATGTCCTCGCGCCGCGCGCGCCGCACGTGGGGTGTCGAAGTTCATGCCGCACTCTCCGGATCCGGCGTCAATGCCTACCCGAGCAAGCTAATCGCTACGCGCGGTTACACAAAATTCGCGATATGTGACGCTCGCCACTTACTCGCCATTCACCGCGCTCAGGCAAGTTATTCATGGTTCCGATCGCAACCGTTATGGACTGGCGGCGAGGAACACAAAAGCCGAGAACAACGCCAGGTGGACGCCACCTTGGAGCAGCGTCGCCCGACCGGGCACCACCGTGAGCACACCCACCACGACCGTCAGGCCGAGCAAAACCATCTGGGTGGCGCCGAGACCGAGCACCAGCGGACCCTCTAGCCAGATAGTTGCCAGCGCGATCGCGGGGATGGTCAGACCGATGCTCGCCATCGCGGAACCGAGCGCGAGATTGAGACTGATCTGCACCTGGTCGCGCCGCGCGGCCCGCACCGCCGCGAGGGTCTCCGGCAGCAGTACCAGCAGCGCGATCACCACACCGACCGCCGACGGCGGCAGCCCGGCGGACGCGACGGCCGACTCGATGGACGGCGACACCATCTTGGCCAGCCCGACGACACCGATCAGCGAAAGAAACAGCAGGGCAAGGCTGATCAGCGTGGCACGCACCGACGGCCGCTCGTCGGGAAAGTCGTCATCGGTGACAACGCCATTGCCCTCCACCGGCAGAAAGTCGCCGGGATGCCGCACCGTCTGCACCATGACGAACAACCCGTACAGTGCCAGCGAGGCCACCGCGGCGAAGGCCAGCTGAGCGGTCGAGAACTCCGGACCCGGCTTGCTGGTGGTGAACGTCGGCAGCACCAGACTGAGCGTGGCCAGCGTCGCGACCGTGGCCAGCGCCGCGCCGGTGCCCTCGGCATTGAACACCGCGACCCGTCTGCGCAGCGCACCGACCAACAGCGACAGACCGAAGATGCCGTTGCAGGTGATCATGACGGCCGCGAATACCGTGTCGCGCGCAAGTGAGGCGGTCTTCTCGCCACCGGAGCTCATCAGTGTGACGATCAGCGCCACCTCGATCACCGTCACCGCGACCGCGAGCACGAGCGATCCGAATGGCTCGCCGACCCGGTGCGCGACGACCTCGGCGTGACGCACCGCCGCGAGAACCGCGCCCATCAACGCCGCGACCACGATGATCACACCCACCGGGTGCAGACTTCGCCCCCAGGTCACGGCCAGCGCCGCGGCGGCCAATAGGGGTATGAACACGGTCCAGCGGGCAGTCGACGCACGGATCATGCCGACCATCGTTCCAGCAAACTGTCCGCATTCGGTTGCCACCGTCGTGATCACGCAGCGACGACGGCGTCAGGCACTCACCGTCGGTATCCTGTTCGCGCCGATGCCGCCGCATGCGGGACCAGGCAGTGCTGGGCGCGTCGGGTGCCGTACCCGACTTACCTCCCGCAGTCCTGTGCGCGGCGTCGCCTCCCAGCGTGGTCGGCCGTCTGTGGTCGCGTCTCGAGCAGTGGCTGTTGGCTTCACACCCCGTGTTGTATGTGCACACCCCGCGTATTGGGTGTCCGGATGGGAGAAGGGGTGTTAGGCCGTCGGGGGTTCGCGGGTAGGGGCGGGTGGGCGTCAGTTGTCGAGGTCGATACGGACGGTCAGGAGGTCGGTGCCGACCAACCGGACTGCCGTGCTATTGCCCTTCGGCAGCGTCAGCAGGCGAGCACGGGCGTCGTCGTCGGGCAGCAGGTGTGCGGTGCCGGTGTGCCAGCGGCCGTGTAGACGCAGCCGAACCTGGTTGTTGGCGTTGATGTTCCGGATGTATTGGGAGCGCTGACCGAATTCGGAGACGAGCCAGAACTCATTGCCCGTCCGCCGTCCGCCGATCGGCGTGATGCGCGGCTGACCGCTCACCCGGCCGACCGTCTCGAGCAGCGGCTGGCTCGGTAGTCTGCGCAGGATCGGATTGCCGACCCGCCGCTGAAGAGTCGTCACTACCCGATGCTGGATATCGCGCTTGTTCGGCACCTGCCGACCGTAACACCGATCCAGGCATCGGCGGAGTGCCTGCTCCAACGGTGTCGGTGGTAGGCAATCGGACGAATTCTGCTCGACGCCAACGTCTCCATGTGACGCGCGCCGTCATGGTTCCGTGCGCGTCTTTCCCCGACCTGATACTGCGGCGGCGCGGTCGGCGCTCACCAGAGCGAGACCTGGTCGGCGCCGTTGTCGAACGGCAGGTAGCCATCGATGGTGGCGCCCACCCGCATGTTGTTCACGTAGACCTCGCCGCCATGGTTGTCGAGGAACGCGGCGTCGGAGGCGTCCCGGCCGGTGGCGATCCGGATCAGCGACGAGCGCGGAGCCAGGCCGGTGGCGTCGAGCACTCGCCACGTGCCGTCGACGTAGGCCTCGGCGACGGCATGGAAATCCATGGGAAACAGGCCGGGCGCGTACACCGAAACCAGACGGGCGGGCACTTTGAGCGCCCGCAACAACGCAACCAGCAGATGCGTGAAGTCACGGCACACACCCGCCCCGGCCAGCAGTGTCTCCACCGCACCATCGATCGGGTCGCTGCTGCCGGCAACGTAGCGGACGCGACGGCCGACCCAGGACGACACGGTGGCGGCCAGGTCCGCATGCGTTGCGCCGCTGGAGAATTCGGCCCCGGCGAACCCGAGTAGTTTGTCGGACTCGACGAAACGGCTCGGCCGCAGATATACCGCGAGGTCATAGTCCGAAATCGGCTCCGGCACAGCGGTACCGAGTACCGTCGCGCTGTAGCGGACCTGCAGTGCGCCGGTGCCGACGGCAAACTTGTGAATGCGGGTGCCGTGCGGGCCGAGGATTTCCTGCGGCACGATCGTCCGGCCGTCGAGGTCGATCACCAGCGACTCGGTCAGCTCGATCCCCGATTGCCGGGCTACGGCGATCTGGAACTCGAGGATGGTCGGCCCCGAGATCGCGATATCCAACTGTGCAGAGACGTCACGCTTCATTCCACAGTCTCCCGCATACCCCGAATCTTGCCAGCCGCAGCGCCGCAGCCTGCGAGTTCCGGTCAAAGCGGCGGCCGACACAACTTTCGAGTACTCGATTGCGCGCGGATAGGCGACAATTTGCCGGTGCGGACCCAGTTCACTCGCGAGCTCGTCGCGTTGACCAATGACTTGACGCTGATGTGCCGACTCGCCCACGACGCCGCCGAGCGGGTCACCGATGCGCTCGTCGACGCCGATCTCACCGCCACCTACGAGGTTTTCGCGCTGGACGAGCAACTACAGAAGATGTACAGCGCCTGCGAGGCGCGGACCGTTGTGCTGCTCGCGCTGCAAGCGCCGGTCGCCAGGGACCTGCGCCACGTGGTCACCGCCATCCAGATCGCCAGCGAACTGTCCAGAATCGGCACGCTGATCAACCACGCCGCCGAGCACGTCTACAAGTCCCACCCCGAACTCGTCGCCCCACAACCCATCATGGATCTGCTGGTGGCCATGGGCAGGCTCGCCGCGCACCACACCGCCATCGCGGGCCAGGCGGTCGCCACCGGTCATCAACCGCCCACCGAACCGATATCCGTCACGCGCTCCATGGAACAGCTGCACCAGCAACTGCATTCGGCCCTCGCCGACCCGACCTGGACCAAGCCCACCGATACCTCCATCGACATCGCCCTGGTCGGCAATCATCTGGAACGCTGCGTCGACCACACCGCCCGCATCGATCGACTGATCCGCTTCCTGGACACCGGCATCCCCCCGACAGCGCAGCCGGAAGACGCTCCCTAGCGTCCAGACGCCTGATCGCGCGTCCCGAACCGAGGTCGGTACAGAACTGGCAGCCGGTCGGGTCACCCGTCCTCACACCCCGTGTCACAGCCGAACACTCGCTGCACGGGGTGTTCGGCTGTGACACGGGGTGTGAGGTACGCGGTGCCTCCGGAAAGCGTCAGCTATGGCAGTAGGTGTCGCTGAGTTGCTGTGCAGCGGAGGGAGTCGGCGGTCTGGGCTATTGGGTGCGGCGGGCGATGGCGTAGAGGTCGCGGGCGGGGCCGGTCAGGCGCTGACCGGTGGGCCAGATGGCGCGGAGGGTTCGATCGAGGTCGAGGCTGGTCACCGTGGGCGAGACCAGGGTTCCCGCGGCGATCTCCGCGGCGACGGCCAGCGAGCTGAGCACCGCTGGGCCCACACCGGAAGCGACGGCTGTTTTGATGGCGGTCGTCGAGGACAGCTCCAACGCGACGGTCGGCTGCCAGCCCGGGATGCCATGAGCGACCGCATGCTCGAACCAGGTCCGGGTGCCCGAACCGATCTCCCGTTGAATCAACGGGGTTTCGGCAAGTTCTTCGAGCGCAACCGAGCCGTGCCGAGCCCATTGATGCTGCGGCGCCACCACGACGACCAGTCGGTCGCGCGCGACAACATGGCTTTCGATGCCGCGGAAGCTCTGCGGGCTTTCGATGAACCCGATGGCGGCCCTACCGTCGAGCACAGCGTGGGCGACCTCGACGGAGTTGCCGGATTCCAAGGCGATGGTGGTGGCGGGGGCGGCGGCGCGCAACGTCATCAACCAGCCAGGGAACAGATACTCCGCGACTGTCTGGCTGGCGGCGACACGAAGGCGGGAGTCGCGTTCGGCGCGCAGCGTGTCGATACCCGCATCGAGCTGCCCAGCGGCGTCCACCACGCCACGCGCCCATTCGGCGATCAGCGCGCCCGCAGGTGTCGGCCGGGAGCCGAGCGTCGTGCGTTCCAGGACCGGCAGCCCAACGAGCTTCTCCAAATACCGGATCCGCGAGGACGCCGACGGCTGGCTGATGCCGTGCGCCTCTGCGGCACGACCGAGACTGCCCAGCTCGATGACCGAAAGCAATAGGTCGAGCGCGGCCAGATCGGGGACACGCGGCGACAGGGGCATAGATCGAGTCTATGGACCCATAGGAACGCGGTAGCTACTCGGGGCACCTGTCTGCGGCGACGCTGGAGACATGACCGCCACAGTGACTCCTCACCCCGCCGGATCGCGGCGTCTCTTCGGCGAGCTCGACCAGGACACCGCGCGACTCGACCAACACCCCGAACGTCGGAATCGTCAGGGTGGCCCCCTGGACAACCGGACCGGCACCGGGCGCGGCAACCTGCTGAGCACTTCCGGCGCGAACCGGTTGAACGCATCGCAGGCGGAACGTCTCGACCAACACGCCAGTCTGCGTCATCTAGGACCCAACTGGTTCGCCGCCGTGATGGGTACCGGCATTGTCGCCAACGCCGCGGCCACGCTGCCGTTGCAGTTCCCCGGGATGCGCGGGGCGGCGACCGTGGTGTGGGCGCTTGCCGCACTGCTGCTGGCGGGGCTCAGCTCGGCGTGGGCGGTGCACTGGGTGCGTTTTCCCGACTCGGCACGCGACCACTGGAATCATCCGGTGATGTCGCAGTTCTACGGCGCTCCCCCGATGGCGCTGCTGGCCGTCGGCGCGGGCACCCTGTTGCTCGGTCGCGATGCGATCGGGCTGTCGGCGGCGGTGACCGTGGACTGGGTGCTGTGGTCGGCGGGCACCGTGCTCGGGCTGCTGACCGCGTTCGCCATTCCTTATCGCATGTTCACCCACCACCACGTCGAGCCCGACGCCGCCTTCGGCGGGTGGCTGATGCCCGTCGTGCCGCCGATGGTGTCCGCCGCTACGGGAGCGCTGCTGGTGCCCTATGTCCCGGCGGGCCAGTGGCGACTGACCATGATCCTGTTGTGCCT
Organism: Nocardia sp. GCM10030253; assembly: GCF_042675075.1. Classification (NCBI taxonomy): domain Bacteria; kingdom Bacillati; phylum Actinomycetota; class Actinomycetes; order Mycobacteriales; family Nocardiaceae; genus Nocardia; species Nocardia sp. GCM10030253. Next base: position 331,983 of record NZ_JBHTDL010000009.1, read on the forward strand.
GGCCATGTTCGGCATGAGCCTGATCGCCGCCCTCGTCACCATCACCATGATCTGGTCCCGGCTGGTGCACCACGGCACCCCCGAGGCGGGCATGGTCCCCACATTGTGGATCGTGCTCGGCCCCCTCGGTCAATCAGTCACCGCCGCAGGGCTTTTGGCCAACGCCGCCCCTTCGGCTCTGCCCGACCTCTACGCCAGGGGACTGACCGTCTTCTCGGTCGTCTTCGGCGTCGTCACCTGGGGCTTCGCCATGCTGTGGCTGGCACTGGCCGTCACGGTCACGATCAAGACCACTCGGGCAGGCAAACTCGAATTCAACCTCAGTTGGTGGGGCTTCACCTTCCCCGTCGGCACCTGCATCACCGGCAGCAGCGTCCTCTACGCCCACACCGGCGCGAACCTGTTCGCGGCCGCCGCAGTGGCGCTGTACATCCTGGTTGTGGCCGCCTGGGCGGTAGTGGCAACGCGAACCGTCCGGGGTCTGCTGGCGGGAACATTGCTCCGCCCCACCCCAGCCGCTGCCTGATCGCCAGCCGACGTTCCCATCCCAGTGCCCGAACTCCCACCATCTCGACCTCATGGCAATGTGCTGCAGGCACCGACGATGGTGCGTGGGAAGTACTCAGTCCAGCAAGGTAAAGCGGCCCGAGTGCAGCAGTCCGGTGATCGCGTCCATCTTTGCTTGTGGCGCAGCGTAATCCGGGTGAGCGCGGATTATTCCGGCAGCGTCGGTCAGGCGCAGCATTTGGGCGGCGGCCTCGGCGACACTGCGTCCGCCGGGAGTGACGGGATGATTCGCGAGCTGGGGGCCGCCGAGCTGGATACGGCCGAGAGATGCGGCTTTTTCCACTCGACGTGGGCAACGGCAGAACGCGGTCGCGTCGGCGAGACCGCAGGTCGAGCGGACGAAGGTAGCCAAGCGCTGCTTGGCGCGCTCCAGACGCTTTTGGAAGGCAGCCGCGGTGACGTCGAGGATCCATGCGGCGTCGGCGGCTTTCAGCTCGAAGACCTCGCCGAGAACGTAGGCGACGCGCTCGTCGCGGCTCAGGCATTGCAGCATCGCCTGGGTGCAGCTGAGCCGGACCTCCTCAGCCATCAGCACGGCCTCGGGACCGCGGTAGTCCTCGACCGCGAGTCCGTCGGCCAGGTCGTCGCGGAAGTCGTCGAGGCTGACCTGATCCCGTTCGTGGTCGCTCTGGCGGCGCAGATTGAGCAGGTAGTTGACGCCGACCCGGTAGGCCCAGGTCAGCAACTTGGCCTCGCCACGCCAGGTCGCCAGCCGAGTGACGACCCGAATCATGATCTCCTGCACCGCGTCCTCGGCATCGGCGGGTCTGCCGACCATGCGCAGCGCGAGCCGGTAGAGCGGATCCTGGAGACGCTGGATGACTTCGCCGAGCGCCGCCTTGTCGCCCGCTACCGCCCGGGCGACCAGATCCACTTCTGCCGGCTCGGCACGCACCGGCCCATTCTCCATCAACGGCTCAGCCTGTTCAGCGGACCGCGGCCGTCGCTCTCGTCAGCGCGTGGCGACGCAGCCAACCCGCGACCGCCTTGCCGATCGCGTCCGGCTGATCCTCGGGGCTGTGGTGTTGACCTGGTCCGACCGACTCGACCTCGACGGCGGCGAAAGTCTGTGCGGCCCATTCGATGATCTCCGGTGAGCCGAGGCCGACGCCGGGCTCGACCGTCATGAGCAACTTCGGCACACTCGCGCTGTCGGTCATCCACTGTCCGTAATCCCGCACCCGCTGCGCCACGTCGGCGGGGGCGCCGTCGAGGGGGAACTCGCGAGCCCAGGCCAGCATCGGCTTGCGCGAGGCGGGGGTCGGGTAGGGCGCGCGGTAGGCATCGAGGTCGTCCTCGGTGAGGCCTGCGATCAGCTTCGGCAGATTGAACTCGATGAAGAGGTTGTCCTCCAGCACGGCCTGCTCGCCTTCCGGAGACCGGAACTTACGGAACATGTCCGCGGAGCCCTGCGGCAGTTCCTCCCAGCGCATCGGACGCAGGAACGTCTCGATCACCGCGATGCCGCGCGCGCGGCCGGGATGCCGTGCGGCCCAGTCCATCGCGAGCGTCCCGCCCCAGTCGTGTCCGACGAGGACGACCTCGTCCAGCCCCAGCGCGTCGAACCAGGCGTCGAGGTAGCGGGCGTGGTCATCGAGTCGGTAGTCGATGTCCGGCTTCCCCGACTCGCCCATGCCGATGAGATCCGGAGCGAGGCAGCGCACCTGGCCCGCGACGTGCGGAATCACGTTGCGCCACAGGTAAGAGGTGGTGGGGTTGCCGTGTAGGAAGACAACGGGGATGTCCCCGACGCCGGTGTCGGTGTAGTTGATGAATGAGTCGAGAACGACGACGGTGGCCATGGGTGTCCTTTCGAAGTGGTTGTTGCTTTCACTCGTTTCGACACACGATGTCGACCGACTCCGACACGACTCCCATATGACCTACATCACTTGTCGAGCAGGGGGAACCGCCCGGATCGCAGCAACACGGAGATCGCCTCCACCTTCGCCTGTGGTGCGGCGTAGTCGGGATGTGCGCGCAGTACGGCGGCCGCGTCGTGCAGCCGGATCATCTGATCCTCGGCCTCGGTCACGGTGCGACCGCCGGGGCTGATCGGATGCGTCGCGAACCGCGGCTTGCGCGGATCGATCCGTCCGAGCTCGACGGCCTTGTCCACGCGCCGCGAGCAGCGGCAGAAGGCCGCGGCATTTGCGACGCCGCACGTCGCGGTCAGGAAGGTGCCGATGCGCTTCTTGGCCCGCTCCAAACGCTTTCGATAGGCGGGCGCCGAGATGTCGAGAACCCACGCGGCATCGGTAGAACTCAGCTCGAAGACATCGCCGAGTACAAACGCGATGCGCTCGTCGCGGGCCAGGCACTGCAGCATGGCCTGGCTGCAGTTGAGGCGGACCTCGGCCGAGAGCAACGCGGACTCCGGCCCTCGATAGTCCTCGGCGGCGAGTCCATCGGCCAAGCCCTCCCGAAAAGCGTCGAGGCTCAGCTGCGCCGCCTCCTGCGGGGTTTGCCTGCGCAGATTCAGCAGATAGTTGACGCCGATGCGGTAGGCCCAGGTGAGCAGCTTCGCTTCGCCGCGCCAGGTCGCGAGGTTGCCGACCACCCGAAGCAGGATCTCCTGCGTCGCGTCCTCCGCCTCCGCCGGTCGCCACACCATGCGCAGCGCCAACCGATACAGCGGATCCTGCAACTGACGGACGACGTCGGAAACAGCGACACTGTCACCGGCCACGGCACGCGCGACCAGCTCCCGCTCCTGAGCACCGGCAGCCACGTCGGCCGCTGGTGACTCGTTATCGACCTCGGTATCCACCTCACAATCTTTCGGCGGACACCGACTTCGCGCAAGTCAGTCGAACTCGGTCTCGAGCGGGTATCTCACGCCGGCGCGGCAACCTCGGTCAACGCGTGCTTGCGCAGCCAGGTCGAGACCGCGGTGCCGATGGCGTCGGGCTGGTCCTCCGGAGCGTGATGGCCCGCAGCGCCGACCGACACGACTTCTGCCGCGGCGAACGTCTCGGCCGCCCAGGCGACGGCCTCGGGTGATCCGAGGCCGACACCGTTGTCCAACGCCATCACCAGCTTCGGCACCTCGGCGGACAGCGCCATCCACCGGTCGTAGTTCTCCACAATCGCGACCACATCGGCAGGTTCGCCGTCGAGCGGGAACTCGCGCGGCCACACCAGCAGTGGCTTGCGCGACTCGGGGGTCGGGTAGGGCGCGCGGTAGACATCGTGATCCTCGGGGGACAGATCGACAATGCCCTTCGGCAGGTTGAACTCGATGAACATGTTCTCCTCCAGCACCATTCGCTCGCCCTCCGCGGTGCGGAACTTGCGGAACAATTCGGCGCCGAGCGGCGGCAGTTCGTCCCAGCGCATCGGCCGCAGGAACGTCTCGATCAGCGCGACGCCGCGAACTCGGCCGGGATGCCGTGCGGCCCAATCCATGCCGAGCGCGCCACCCCAGTCGTGGCCGACGATGATCACCTGATCCAGTTCGAGCGCGTCGAACCAGGCATCCAGGTAGCGGGCGTGGTCGACGAAACGGTAGTCGCTGTCGGGTTTCCCGGACGCGCCCATGCCGATCAAGTCCGGCGCCAGGATGCGAGTCTGGTCAGCTACGTGCGGAATCACCTTGCGCCACAGATGTGATGAGGTCGGGTTGCCGTGCAGGAACACCACCGGGACCGAGCCGGTGCCGAGGTCGATGTAGTTGATGAACGAGTCGAGAACGTCGACGGTAGCCATGATTGTGCGCCCTTCCTTGATCCGGTTTTCTGCCTTCATCCGGTTTCGACACACGATCCGACCCTGCTGTGACCGCTTTCCCTACTGCCATGATGTGACGCTCGTCACCATGCGGTTTGCGCTGGTTGCCCGCGCCTTCCACCACGGCTCCCCACACATCCGCAGATGGGCAGTACTTCCGTATCCAGGTAGTAACAGTTTCAACATCCACCGACGCGCCCTAGGCGTAACGCACGTCGAAGGTAATGTGATTGCAAAGAGATCAACACTCACCTACTATCTTGCTACGTAGGACGCGGAACGATCGGATGGAGGTGCGCGATGCATCGGCAACAAGCAGACCCGCGAACTCCGCCGCCCGACACCTACCTGTAGACCGTCACGACGAGTCGGTCGTGAGACAGGACGCTCGAGACCTCCCTCATCGGCCTCGGACGTTCGGGCGCGGACCCGGTCTGGACAACCAGCCCGCTCCCCGTCACACGAAACAACATCGCTCGATCGTGATCAATCACCCCTGAGTCGGCGCCGGCACGGCGACTCGGGGGTGATCTGCGTTTCCAGCCCCCTTGCCACGCAGAAAGATTCTCTGGACTGTGCCGAAGGTCATAACGGACAATGACTTCCATGGAGACCCGGACCCGGTAGCTTGACGCCCGTTCTCAGTTCGGTGTTGGCGTAAGGAAGTTCGATGATGTCGGTGTTCTTGTGAATTTACTTTCCTCCCGCACCGCGCGTCGAGTGTTGGCCGTGTGTGCGCCGATCTGTCTCGCAGTGGTCGTGGCCATTGGGTACTCATACATCGACGGACTGAACGATGCCGACGGCGGTGGACCTGGTTCGGCCAGCGCAGCAACGGTTTCCGCCAAGGATGTCACCGAGTTGCTCAGGCAGCTGGTCGACGCACCCGAGGCGCCGATGACCGGTTACAGCCGCGAAAAGTTCCCGCACTGGGATAGCAACAAGCCCGAACACGGGTTCGGCACCGAGTTCGCGCAGTACAGCCGTTGCACCAGCCGTGAGGTAATGATGCTTCGTGACGCCACCGGCTCGGTCAAGCTCGACCCGAAAACCTGCGACCTCACGGTCGGGAGCGACGGTGGCTGGCGGGATCAGTACGGATTCATCGACTCGAAGACCGGAAAGCTCAAGCCGTACAAGTGGATGACCGACCCGGCCACCGTCGATGCCGAGCACATCGTGGCCCTGGCCGAGGCATGGCGGTCGGGTGCCGACAAGCTCGATGAAGATACCCGCCGCCGCATCGCCAACGACGCGGGCAACCTCGCCGCCTCCGATCCGTCGGCCAATAGATCCAAGGGCGACCAGGACCCGGCAAACTACCTGCCACCGGGAACCTTCCGGTGTGTCTACATCGAGCGATACGTCAAGATCAAGATAAAGTACGCGCTGACCGTTGATCCCGCCGAACACACCGCACTGCGCACCGCAGTCGATGACTGCGTCCGTCGAGGAGAGTTCAAATAAGCGACATCATCGAGATTTCCGCCGAAGCAGCTGTCATGACCGAGGAGGAAGGGACGGTGTCCGGCGACCTCGATGTCACCGTCGACCAGACGGGCAAAGGCCTGGTCCGCTATCGGGGCACCGACAGCTGGTACACCATCGGAAACCTCGAGGCCGAGGTGCCACGCACCTGGGCCACGGTCGCCGACCTCGCAGCCGCGATCGAAGCCGGTATCGGAAGACGTGACGTGGCAGGCAATGTCATGCCCTTCGAGGCGGTGTCGGCCGGCGCCGAGAGTGACCAGCCTGCTGACGGCCGCGGCGACCAGCTCGCAGACAGCGAAAGCGACCAGCCCGCTGGCAGTCGAAGCGACCAGTCGGGCGACATTCAGAGTGACCAGAAACAGCCAGGTCACAGCGACCCATCGGCTGTGGGTGACACCGGTCGAAAGAATGCCATGACAGCGGACCTCGACGACCAGCCCTGATCAGGGCATGGTGACGACGACCTTGCCGAACGGGTTGTCGTCACGGAAGTATCGGTAGGCCTCGACAGCCTGGTCGAGCGGGAATGTCCGATCGATGACCGGGTGCAGGCGGTGTTCGGTGATCGCGCGGTTCATCGCCTCGAAGTCGGTGCGGCTGCCGACGGCGATGCGGCGGATGCCGAGATACGGTCCGACGAACGGATTCTCGAACGGCTGGCCTCCGGGCAGTTGCGATGCGCCGATCATGGTGATCACCGCGTTGTACCCGGCGGACTTCACCGATTTCGAGAGCGTCGGCAGGCCAACGGCTTCCAGCACATGTTCGACACCGTGTCCGTCGGTGAGCTCCAGCACGGCCTCGTCCCAATCCGGTGTGCGGCTCCGGTCGATGACTTCGTCCACACCGAGCTTCCGTAGCCGCTCGGCCTTGTCCGGGCCCGAGGTGATCGAAATGACCCGGGCACCCAATATTTTGGCGTGTTGCACGCCGAACAGCGCGACCGTCCCGCTGCCGACGGTCAGCACTGTTTCACCGGGCCCCACCGGCAACGGCTTGGTCAACGCTGCCCAAGCGACAACACCCGCGCAGGTCAGCGTGGCCGCCTCCACATCGGTCAGGTGCTCGGGCACATGCACCACCGAGTCCTCTTCGATCAGTGCGTAGGTGGCGAGCATCCCGTTGTAGTTGGCGCCGTACTGTTCGGCGACCTGGGCCAGCCGCTGCGGCCCTTCGATCCACCGGACGAAATACGATGCGGTCACCCGATCGCCGAGCCCGGCCCGAGTCACCTTGTCGCCCACGGCGATCACCTCGCCGACCCCGTCCGATAGCGGAATGATGCCGGAAGTGGCGGGCAACGGGTAGATGCCGTCCATCAGCATCACGTCGCGCCGGTTGATCGAGGCTGCCAGGACCCGGATGACCACCTGATTCGGTCCCGGCTCCGGAACCTCCTGGGCCCGAGTCGTCAGACCTTCGAGGCCGCGCAGCGGATCGAGGTGGTAGGCAATCGCATTCATGACGTGCTCCTTAGAAACTCTGTGACGCTGAATTCTGTGGTGTTGGAATCTGTGGTGCCGGTATCAGGAGACGCCGATGAACTGGTGGTCGACCCGGATGCGCCCGTCGTCATCGAGGGCGAGCACGTCGTAGCCGCCGCCCACCACCGAACCGTCGGCCTGCGCCACCATCAGCCAGGTGATGCCGACGAGGTTCACCGAGAGCTGGGTGGCCTGGCCGCGGGCGGCGAAGGCGTGCTCGCCTGGTGCGACAAACATTTCGTAGGCGCGGGTGACCCGGCGGTCGAGGGCCTCGTGCCCGCGGACCTCCAGTGTCGGAATCGGGAACGCGAGTGCCGCGGCCGCCTCGCGGATTTCCTGCGGCGGGTCCGCCAGCACCTGGACCCCGTCGGCCGCCCACAGTTCGCGGATCAGCTTGCCGCGGTTGGCGGCGTCGGGCTCGTTCCACATGGCGACGTAGCGCTGGGTCAGTTGGGCCAGTTCGTTCTCATCGAATTGCTTGCTCATGGCACCGAGTTTTGCGAGCCCCGCGCCGGTGCGCGATTCCCAGCAGGGAATGACGCTCATAAGCCGCAGGTACACCCCGGTAATTCCCTGCGAGGAATGGCGCGGACCAGCTCGGTCGGATTCACTGGAGCTATGACGACGGCGTTAGAACCGAGCCCATTCGCCACGCAGCTGCGGCACTGGCGCACCCAACGCCGGGTGAGCCAGCTCGACCTCGCGATTCGCGCGGACACCAGCCAGCGGTATCTGAGCTTCCTGGAACAGGGGCGGTCCCGGCCCGGCCGCACCATGGTGGTCCGGCTGGCCGAGTCGCTCGAGCTTTCGCTGCGCGAGCGCAATGGGCTGTTGCTGGCCGCCGGGTTCGCGCCGGTCTTTCCCGAATCGGACATGGACACCGCGGAGTTGGGTCCGGTGCGCGATGCGCTGGTACGCATTCTCGACGGGCATCTGCCTTACCCCGCCGTTGTCGTGCGGCCCTACGGGATTCTGCTCGCCGCCAACGCCGCCTTCGACGTACTCACCGAGGGCGTCGCGCCGGAGTTGCTCGCGCCGCCGGTCAATGTGCTGCGCCTCGCCCTGCATCCCGAAGGTCTGGCGCGGCGGGTGGTGAACCTGCCGGAGTGGGGCAGGCACGTCACCGAAAGTATGCGCGGCAAGGCCATGCGCAGCCCTGATCCGCAGCTCGACGATTTCATCGCCGAGCTGGAAGGCTATCTCCCGGAATCGAATCCGGGCCCCGACCACCTCGGCTTCGCCGTTCCGCTGCGGCTGCGGAGCGAGGACGGCGAGCTCAGACTCATCACCACCATCACCTCGTTCGCCACCGCTGTCGACATCACCCTCTCAGAGCTGCATCTGGAAGCATTCCTGCCCGCCGACGAACAGACCGCGGACATCCTGCGCCGCCACGCGGAACGACGAAACCACTCCGACACCGACTGAGGACGGGCACGATCGCTGCCATGCGCCTACCAGTTGCGACGGGCCGCAACGAGTTGGTCGTACACCAGGTCGATGTGCGGGCGCGTCGTGGTGCCGAGCCTGCGCACCAGGAATCCAGTGTTGATCGGTGGGTCGTCTGGTTCGAGCAGTGCGACCAACGCACCAGTGGCCACATCGGCCGCGCAGAGGTAGCGCGGCAGCACGCTGATGCCTCCACCGGCGGCAACCACGGCCGCGACCGCGCGCAGATCGGGAACGACGACGGCGGCGTCCGCGGTCAGCCGCACACCGAACACGTGCCGCCAATACCGGCGCAGGATAGGCAGATCCGCGGCATAGCTGACCAAAGGGACTCCGGCCAGCGCCGTCGGCCCTGCGGTGCGCAGCCGGGCGACATCGATCCGCCCTGCGATCGGCGGTGCGGCGACCAGGACGAACTCCTCGTCGACAAGCGCTTCGGCGACAACGGCCCGACCACGCGGCCGGACGGTGGATATGACAAGGTCATGGTGCCCAGCACGGAGTCCGGCCAGCAGTTCCTCGGAAAGCCCTGCCGTGACACTCAACCGCACGCCACCGGCGATCAAGGGCACCAGCGCGGGAAGCGCTTGCACCGCAAGCATTTCGGCGGGTCCGGCCAGTCGCACCGGGGGCTGCGTGATCGGTTCGGCCGGTACCGTGTCGCCCACGATGCCGCCGAGCGCGTCCAGCGGTCCGGCCACCCGGGCGGCGAGTTCGACGGCGGCGTCGGTCGCCGCCACTCCCCGCGGCAGCCTGTCGAACAGCCGGTAGCCGAGACGCTTCTCCAGCGCCTGCAGCTGGGTGGTCACCGTCGGCTGGGACAACCCGATCAGCCGCGCACCCGCGGTAATGGAACCCGCACGGTGCACGGCCAGGAAGCTGCGCAACTGATTCAGATCGAGAATGCCATCGGAATCCCTATCGGTCACCCAGCAAGTCTATTGGCATTGGACGGCCATCAGCCGGGCCGAGACTGCTCGGCCGTGGCAGGCGCTGCCACGGCCGAGCTCCGCCGGGTCAGCCGACGGCTGCGAGCTCCTGGTCCGCGCGGGCATCCCAGTCGATGCGGTAGCGCTGCTCGGCGCCCATTGTCTTCTCCAGGTCCAGGAACCTGACCATCACCCGCATGATCACCGGCATCACCTTGCGCGCCACCGGGCCAGGCGTCTTGCTGTGGTTGATCTTCGCGGCACGCGCCGCGATACCCTCCACCCGTGCTCGCCGTGACCGCTCGTATGCGGCGAAGGCCGACGTCGGATCCGGCAGATCCCGCAGGCACCGCGCCAGTTGGACAGCGCTCTCGATGGCCAGCGACGCACCTTGACCGGAACTGTTGGACGGCGCGTGTACCGAGTCGCCGACCAGCACCATCCGACCCCGATACCAGTGCGGTACCGGCGGCATGATGTGCAGCGCTCCAGTCGTTTCGAGGTTTTCCGCTGTCGCGTTGCGGGCGAACTCACCACCGGGGGTGTCCTCGGCGTAGGTCTCGCGCAAGATCGTCAGCCAGTGTTCGGCAGGGATCGCCCGCGCCTCGCTCAGCGACATGTACTCCTTGTGCGGGAGGTTCGCGCCCCACATGATCCGGCCCTTATCGACCGTTCCGTACAGGTAATACGCTTGCTTGCCGAAGGCGAAAGTCATTGTTCCCGGCTCGATGTCGATATCGCTGTCGATGATCGCCCCGAACCCGAGCATGCCGGTGTAGCCCGGTCCCGGTGCGTTCGGGTCGATGAGGCCGCGCACCGTGGACCGGATACCGTCGGCCCCGATCAGTACGTCCGCGGTGGCGGTCGTGCCATCGGCGAAGTGCGCGGTGACGCCCGACTCGTGCTCGTCGACGCTCACCAGTCGTTTGTTGTACTCGAATTGCACGCCCGCGGCGACCGCGTGATCGTGCAGCGCCTGATGCAGCTCGTTCCGATCGACCAGCTGCAGCAACGTGTTCGGCAATGTGGGCAAGCGCAGGTGCTTGCCTCCGACCGACATTTCCATGTTGGTGATCGGCGACGCCAACTCTCGAATGCGATCGCCGACGCCGATGATATCCAGTGCGGCAACGCCATTCGGGGCGAGCGCGAGCCCGCTGCCGACGCCATAGGTCGGGCCGGGGTATGCCTCATAGACGCGGGCGTCGATGCCGGCCTTGCGCAGTGCGGTGGCGGTGACGGGTCCGGCGATCCCGCCGCCGATGACAAGTGCGGTACGTGTTGTGGACATGGGTGTCTCCAGGTTTGTGCGATACGGGTGGTGTTGAATCCCCGAACCGACCCACTTACCGCTCACCCAGTTATCCTGTGGTTGCCAACCTCGTGGCCGGGTGTGCGTATGCGGGCACGGTTCGAGACGGTTACATCGGGCTCGGCGGCGGTGTTGCCGCACCCCGCCGGGCCTGGTCTCGAGCGCCTATAGCGGCGCGTTCCCCCCTTCCACGATCTTCACGACTTCCGCGGGCTCCAGGCCCTCGGTATGTAGCTGCCGCCACCAATCCACGCCTGGGAAGCTGCCCGAGGTGAGCTCGTCGCGCAACGAGCGCGCCCAGGCCTGCTCGGCTTCCAACATCGCAAGCCCGTACTCGGACTCGATGATGAACAGCCGAGGCAGGGTGGTGGTGAGTCCGTCGAGTTCTCGGCGCACAGCGTCGATGATGTGGCCGAGCGCCTCGATGCGCTGGCCGAGCAACTCGGCCACCTCGTCCGGCGGCAGTGCCGCGGCGATGGAAAGCCCTGCGGTGAACCGGTGATGCTCCGCTTCCGGCGTAGCGATCAATTCCCGTGTCCAGTCGGCCATTTCGGCACGACCGGTGTCGGTGATCCGGTAGATGGTGCGTTCCGGCCGCGCGCCGTCGCGCTCACTGCCGACGATCTCGAGGAAGCCCGCCTTTTCCAGGTTCTGCACGACGGTGTACAGCGAGCCCCACTTGATATCCATGTCGCGGTCCTTGCCCCGATCACGCAGCGTCGACGCGATCTCGTATCGGTGCATCGGCCGCTCGACGATCACCGAGAGCACTGCCAGCGCCAGCAGGTTGTTCACCTTGCGCTTCGTGGCCATGACTACCTCCCGATTACTCGTCTACGAATATACGTCTACGAGTAATCGGGCGCAAGGGCTCATGCGTTGGCGGGTTCGCGTTCCTGGGCCGCTTCGTCGAGGAGCTTGGTGGCGATGTTCTCCAGCGCTCGATCGAGCAGCGCGCGATCGGCCGGGTCGCTGTAGTCCCAGTCCTCGAGCTCGGTGTTCAGCCAACGCCGCCACGATGCCTTGATCCGGTCCACCTCAGCCCGGCCCGTATCGGTAAGTCGCAGGCGCCCATCTTCTTCCGTGACATAGCCCGCGGCGATCACCTGGTCGTAGACGGGCCGGATCACCTCGGGCGGCACCTTGTGGGCGTGTGCGATCGCCGCCGGCGTGGCCTCGCCGCGGACCCGCATGTGCATGTACACCTGGCCGAGCGCCCATGCCCATCCTGGACTCAGCTCCGACCCCGAGTCCGCGAGAATGCGCGGCCCGATCGGCCCCCCGACGTGCACCTTGCGCATCGCGCCGGAGACCGCGCGTTCCAACTGCACCACGCGGTCGGGGGAATCGGGCACCGAAAAGCCCTCGCCCACATCGGAAGCGCCCGCCCGGGCGCTGTCACGCAACGGCACTTCCTTCAGGAACCAGGCGACTACGAAACCGACGAGCACGACCGGCACCACCCACAGGAAGACGTGGTCGATGGACTTCGCGTAGGCGTCGATGATCGGCGCGGCCAACTCAGGCGGCAGGGCCCGCAGCTCCCGCGGATTCGCCGCGACCGAGGGCGGCACGACCTTCACCTCCGTCAGCGCCGCGGTCAGATCGGTGCTGATCCGGTTGGTGTACAGAGTGCCGAATATCGCGGTGCCGAAGGCGCTGCCGAGGGTGCGGAAGAACGTGACGCCCGAGGTGGCGGTACCCAATTGCGCGTAGGGCACGGTGTTCTGCACGACGATGGTCAGCACCTGCATGGCAAGGCCGATGCCGAGACCGAGGATCAGCATGTACAGCGATTCCCGCCAGATGCTGGTGGTCTGGTCCATCGTGGACATCAGATACAGCCCGACCGCCATCATTGCGGTGCCGACGATCGGGAAATACCGGTAGCGACCGGTCTTGCCGACGATCTGACCGGACAGGATCGAAGTGAACAGCAGACCCGCAACCAACGGCAGCGTTCGCACACCGGACGCGGTGGCCGACACACCCTTCACATATTGCAGATAGGCGGGCAGATAGGTCAGCGATCCGAGCATCGCGAAGCCGACGATGAAGCTCAGGATCGAGCAGACCGTGAACACTCTGCTGCGGAACAGACCCATCGGCAGCATCGGTTCCGCCGCCCGCAATTCGACCGCGACGAAGGCCGCGAGCAATATCACCGCGGCGGCGAACAGGCCGAGGATCTGCCAAGAACCCCACGGGTATTCGGTGCCACCCCATTCCAGCCCGAGGATGAGACTGGAGACGCCGAGCGCGACAAGCCCGATGCCCGCGTAGTCGATGATCGGTTTGATCGCGGCCCGCACGCGCGGGATGGTGCGCGCGGCGAGGACGATCATGATGATCGCGACGGGCACATTGACGTAGAAGCACCAGCGCCAGCTCGCGTGGTCGGTGAACAATCCGCCGAGTGTCGGGCCGATCACCGTGGTGACGCCGAAGACCGCGCCGAGCGCGCCCTGATACTTGCCGCGCTCGCGCAGCGGGATGATGTCGGCGATCAATGCCATCGCCGTGACCATCAAGCCGCCCGCGCCGAGGCCCTGCACGGCGCGCGCGATGATCAGCAGCAGCATGCCGTTGGCCATGCCCGCGATCATCGAGCCGACGATGAAGATCAGTGCGCTGAGCTGGAACACCAGCTTGCGGCCGAACAGATCGCCGAGCTTGCCCGCCAGTGCCGTCGCCACCGCCTCGGCGAGCAGATAGGACGTGACCACCCAGGCCATGTGCCCCGCGCCGCCGAGATCGGCGACGATGGTGGGCAGTGCGGTGGAGACGATGGTCTGGTCGAGCGCGGCCATCAGCATGCCGAGCACGATGGTGCCGAACACGATATTTGTCCGCGCCCGGCTCAGCGGCGCGGGCGCGGACTTCTCGGCGACTGCACCGGTCATCGATTCAGTATGTGCCGAATCAGCGACCAGACGGGCGCGACACGAGCCACAGGCAAACGGGGGGCTACCGACCGGACGCTCAGCCCGCCGCTGCCTCGAGGATCACCTGGGCGACCGCGTCCGGGTTCGACACCATCACCGCATGGCTGGCGCCGGCGACCTTGGTGGTCTTCGCGCCCATCCGATCGGCGAGCACCTCTTCGAGCTGGGTGCCGATGATCAAGTCATTGCCCGCGACGACGTACCAGCTCGGGAATTCGCGCCAGGCGGGCGGACCCGAGATGAAGCCGAAGCGCGCCGCGTCGCTCGGACCTTGGACAGCGGCCATGATGCGGGCCTGAACCGGATCGACGTCGAAGGCGAAGTACTCGACGAACATGTCCTGCGGGAGGGTGACCCTGCCCTGCGGGTCGGTCACGAAGTACTTCGCCGCCGGTGGCTGACCGAATGGCTCACCGAGCGCGGTGACGGTTTCCCCTTCGTCCGGCGCGAACGCCGCGACGTAGACCAGCGACTTCACATTGGAAGCGCCGTGTGCGGCATTGGTGATGACGCAGCCGCCGAAGGAATGCCCGACGACGACGGTCGGGCCTTCGAGGTTGTCGAGCGCCTGACGAACCCTTGCCACATCGTCGGGGATCGACGACAGCGGCTGCTGGGCCGCCACCACATGGTGGCCCGCATCCTGCAGTATCGGGATGACACGGGACCAGGACGAGCCGTCGGCGATAGCGCCGTGCACGAGCAGGATGTTGACCATTGCGGAACCTCCAGGATCGTGGGTAATCGGGAACTTGCCGAACAACACTCACGAGCTACCGCACCGCTCGCGGGCAATCTTTCCGCAAATGTTCCTATCGCGCTCCACATTCACCGAAGCACACCAAACGAAAATCGAACCTTCCGGTCAGACTGCCCGCACCGCGTAGTCGGCAAGCGACGGCTCCAGCGCGTCGAAAGCCACCTCGATGTACCCGCGCAGCGCCGCGGCGATCTCGTCGTTCGACTCGCCCGCGAGCGTGCGCCGCATCGTCTCGCCGAACAGCACCCGATGCACCCCACCCAGCAGCGCCGCCACCACCCGAGGCGTGATATCGCCTGGCGCAGCGCCGGTTTCGGCCGCGAGTGCCCGCGCGAGCGCCGCCTCCCGCTCCTCGTGGAATTCGCGCAGTCGGGCGACCAGCGCCACACTGCCCGCAATCATCCCGGCGAATTCGGGACCGGAGAATCCGACAACCGGATCCTGATCGGCGGCCGCGGCCAGGTAGGCACGCCGCAGCGCGGCAAGCGCGGACTCCCCCGGCTCGCGTTCGCGGACAGTACGGCCGAGCTGATCCACGAATACCTCGCCCATATCCAGCGCGAGGTCCTCCTTGCGCGGGAAGTAGTTGGTGACCGTCATCTTGGCGACCTCGGCGGCCGCGGCCACCTCCGCGATTGTCACCTTGTCGAATCCGCGCTCCAGGAACAACAGCGTGGCCTGATGCGAGATCTTCTCCCTGGTCTGCTGCTTCTTTTTGGCCCGGAGCCCCACTTGCTCGGCACCCGAATCGAGGGTCTGTGCACTCATGTCGACCAGGCTACATGATCTCGTCATAAATTTGTGCTTGACATATTTTTAGGTCTGATCTAAGTTTGCCTTTGTCGCCGAGAGACGACGAAGACGAAGGAGAAACCGGATGCCCCACGGTCACGACGTAGCAGCCCCGACCCGCACCACGATTCAGACCACCCACGAGGGAGCCGCAACCATGGCCGAGTACCGCACCACGCAGAACACCCTGGACGCCGCGATTCGCGGGATGCTCGAGCAGGGCTCCTCGCCGGAGGCCGCCGAGACCACAACTGCGCGATCCGCGAATCACGCAGCCGCCCAACAGACTCGCACCACAACCGGATTCCCGGGCGGCACCAACGGCCGCCGTAGCCGTCAGTCCACCACCGTGCCGCACGGGCAGGGGTTCCACGCGCAGCCACGTCGCCCGCTGCGGATTCCCGGCCGCTGAGCCGCATAGGCCGCCGAACCGCACACCAGCCGGTAGTCGATCCGGCCCACCCGCATCGACTACCCGGCATCCCCTCCTCGCTCGACCGAAAGGCGCACCCGTGACCCAGATCTGCACCGCTCGCCCCACCCGCACCGCCTACGGCACGGTCAGCGAGGACCCCATCAAGGACTACCTGCGACAGATCGGGCGTACCGCGCTGCTGACCGCTACTCAGGAGGTCGAGCTCGGCGAGCGCATCGAGGCGGGCGTGCTCGCCCAGCAGCGCCTGGACGAAAGTGCCACCACGGGAACCGAACTCGCCGCCGCCGAGCGACGCGCACTGCGCCGCGCCGCCGCCGACGGTCTGCGCGCCAAGGATCAGATGGTCCAGGCCAACCTGCGCCTGGTCGTCTCCGTCGCCAAGCGCTACCCGACGCCGACCGGCATGTCGCTGCTGGATCTGATCCAGGAGGGCACGTTCGGATTGATCCGTGCGATAGAGAAATTCGACTACCGGCGCGGGCTCAAGCTGTCCACCTATGCCACCTGGTGGATCCGCCAGGCGATCGGCCGCGCGCTGGCCGACCAGGGCCGCACCATCCGCATCCCGGTGCACGTGGTGGAGGTGCTCAACCGCGTCACCCGCACCCAGCGCACGCTGTCGCAGCAATTGGGCCGAGAGGCGACCGCCGCGGAGGTGGCAGCCGAGCTCGACCTACCGGTCGCCCAGGTCCGGGAAGTGATGCGCCATGGGCGCGAACCGATTTCGCTGCACACCCCGATCGGCGAGGACGACACCGAACTCGGCGGGCTGATCGCCGACGATGCTCGCGGCCCGGCCGAGCTGGTGGCCGAGAGCTTGTTGCGTGGTCACCTCGACGCGGCGCTCGCGACGCTCACCGACAAGGAGGCCGAGGTGATCGGGCTGCGCTTCGGCCTGGATCGCGGCGAGCCGCGGACCTTGGCCGAAATCGGCAGCGCCCTCGGCGTATCCCGCGAACGGGTCCGGCAGATCGAGGCCAAGGGCATGGGCAAACTGCGCAGGCCGTCGTGCACTCGCGTGCTGGAGGGGATGCTCGCCTAGCGCGGTATTCCGGTGGCGGTCATGGCGTTTCGATCAACGCGACCGCCACCGGAACGAGCACCTCGACCAACGCGTCGACCGGTGGACGCGGGTCGGCGAGCAGCCACTCGTGAGCGAGTCCGTTGATCGCGCCGATCAGGGCGCTGGTGCTTAGCCCGGGCCCACCGCGCACCCGCCCGCCCTCGGCGACGGCGGGGACCACCATGGATTCCAGCACCGTCCCCCAGGAGTGGCGACGCTCGCGACGGTGGCGTTCCATTCGCTCGCTGACACCGACCACCTCGATGAACGCGACCTTGGCCCGGTACGGGTCGGTGCCCACCGACTCCAGATAAGCGGTCAGGACCGTAGTCATCGCCGCGGTCATGTCGAAGCGCGGATCGAGTTCCTCAAGCGCCGCCATGATGGCCACCGCAGCCTCGTCCTGGATGCGGTCGTATGCCGCGATCAAGATGTCTTCTCTGGTCTGGAACTCCTCATAGAACTGCCGCTTGGACAATCCGGCCGCGGCACAGACATCGGCGAGCGAGCAAGCGGGGTATCCACGTTCGGCGAAAATCCTTGTCGCCGCATCGAGGAACCGCAGGCGGCGCTCAGCCTTCCGCTCGGTGACGGCGCGACCGCCGTATTGCCTGCCCACCGTGGTTGTCACGTCTTCACGTTAGCGAAGCGGGACCGGCAGTGCCGTAGCCGCTCGGACTCCGGATCGCCCCCGGCTGCCGAGAAGCGTCTTGCAGGGTGACCGTCGCCACATGTTTAATGTGAGACCATCCGGGATCACATTCCTCCCGGTTGGACGAAGAGGTTCATCTTGCCCGCACTATTCACTTCCAAACGCCGGCGAGCGATGGTGGCGACACTGGCCACCCTCGCCGGTCTGCACTTCGCGGTGGCCGCCCCGGCGCCCGCGGATCCGCCGGTCCAGCCCGCGCTGCCGTTCCCGATTCCGCCGACGCCACCAGGATTCGATCCGGCGTTCTACCGCCCGCCTCCCGAGACCTACCTGGACAAAGCTCCCGGCGAGCTCATTGCCGCACGGCAGGTGCATCTGGCCAACCTGTCGCTGATACCGGTCAATGTCGATGCCTGGCAGCTGTCCTACCGCTCGACGAACACCCGCGGCGAACCGATCCCCGCGGTCGCCACGGTGATCAAGCCGCGCGGCTACGTCGCCGATCGGCCGCTGTTCTCCTACCAGATCGCCGAGGACTCGACCGGCAACTACTGCATGCCGTCCTACCAGCTGCAGATGGGCTCGATCCCGGCGACCATCACCGGTTCGACACTGGTGGCCGCGCAATTCCTCGAGGTACAGGCCGCGCTGGCGCAGGGTTGGGCCGTGGCGATCCCCGACCACCAGGGCCCTGACTCTGCCTATGCCGCGGGCCCGCTGGCCGGGCGAATCACCCTCGATGGCATCCGCGCCGCAGTGAACTTCGACCCGATGCAACTGTCCGGAACACAGACCAGGGTCGGCCTGATGGGCTACTCCGGAGGCGCGATCGCGACCGGCCATGCCGCCGAGCTGCGCCGCGAGTACGCACCGGAATTGAACGTGGTCGGCGTCGCGGAGGGCGGCATCCCCGCCGATCTCGCGGCCGCGCTGAAGCTGGCCAATGGGAACCTGTCGTCGGGCCTGATCATGGCGGGCGCACTCGGCGTTTCCCGCGAGTACCCGGCGCTGCGCAACTTCCTCGACCGGCACATGAACCCGCTCGGGCGGGTCATGCTGGTGGCCAAGGACCAACTCTGCGCCAGCTACCAGGCGGCGCTGTTCCCGTTCGGCAACAATCTCGGCATGCTCGACGCCGATCCGTTCAGCGATCCGGCCGTCGCCGAGACGCTGGCGAAAACCCGGATGGGACAGCAGGTTCCGGATGTGCCGATGTTCATGTATCAGGCCAATGCGGACTGGCTGATTCCGGTCGGACCGGTGAACGCGGTGGTCGACACCTACTGCCAGGATCCGAATGCCAGGGTCGAGTACACCCGGGACCACTTCAGCGAGCACCTCACTCTCGATCCCATCGGCGCACCGCGGGCGCTGATGTGGCTGAAGGACCGCTTCGCGGGCACTCCGGTCGCCGCGGGCTGCTCCACCAGCGATGTCGGCTCGATGATGCTGGACCCGGTGACCTGGAAGGTCTGGGAGGAAACCGCGGGCGCCACGCTGGCCGCCGCATTCCAGCAGCCGATCGGCAGCGGACGCTGATCGATTTCGCCCCGCGCGACCGAGTGTTTTCAGTCGCGCGGGGCATTGTCGTCTGAGACACTCGAGTCACGAACCGGCGATTCCACTTCCCACAGAACTTACTCCAGAGTAAGGTCGGGCCATGGCGTGGAAACCGACAGAAGTACCCGACCAGAGCGGGCGCACCTTTATCGTCACCGGAGCCAATGGCGGCCTCGGCGTCGAGACCACTACGGTGCTGGCGAGCAAAGGTGGCACGGTGATCATGGCCTGCCGCAACGCGGAGAAAGCCAAGGCGATCGCCGACCGCATCGACGGCGATGTCCGCGTCGAGGTGCTGGATCTCGCGGATCTGGCCTCGGTGCGCCGATTCGCCGACAGTACCGGCGAGTTCGACGTATTGATCAATAACGCCGGGCTGATGAACGTTCCGTTCTCGCGCACCAAGGACGGGTTCGAAACCCAGTTCGGCGTCAACCATCTCGGCCATTTCGCGCTGACCGGGTTACTGCTGGACCGGATGCGCGACCGAGTGGTGAGCATCGCGAGCATCGCCCACAAGCAGACCCCCAAGCTGTGGATCGATGATCTGAACTACGAAAACCGTCGCTACCAGCGCAATCTGGCCTACGCCCAGTCCAAGCTCGCGAACCTGATGTTCGGCAGGGAATTGCAGCATCGACTGGCCGAATCCGGTTCCAGCAAGCGGTCTTACACCGTGCACCCCGGCGTCTCGGCCACGGATCTGTTCGCCAAGACCGAGACCCCGATCGACCGGATCAGCAAGCCGTTCATCCGTCTGATCGGCCACTCCCCTGCCAAGGCCGCCCATTCGACACTGTTCGCGGCCACCATGCCGAATGCCGACCCGGATACCTACTGGGGCCCGACCCGGTACTTCCAGAGCCAGGGACCGGTGGAGGCCGCGCCGTCGAGCAAGCTGTCGAACAACCGGGAGTTGCAGCGACGGCTGTGGGAAGAATCCGAGCGGATGACCGGGATCACTTACAGGTTCTGACGAAGGCTGTCGGCTGTGTTGCCGATGGGCCGGAATGAGCCAGGTCAGTCCACAACAGAGAGCACGATCTTGCCGGTAGCGCGCCCACTTTCACTGATCTCGTGCGCCTTGGCCGCCAACTCCAGCGGCAGCACCGTGTCGACCCGCGCCCGCAACAAACCGGCCTCGGCAAGCGCCGCGACCTCCCGCATCCCGGCCTGATCGGCCTCGACGATCATGAATCCCGCCCGAAGACCTTGCGCGCGGGCCACTTCCGCAAGCTGCGCCTCGGCAGGCGAGGCGAGTGAAACGACGATGCCGCCGGGACGCAGGGTGCGCAGCGAACGCGGCCCGTATTCGCCACCGATGGTGTCGATCACCACATCGACATCGCGCACGGCCTCGGCGAAATCGGTCTGCGTGTAGTCGATCACCTCATCGGCACCGAGTTCTCGCACGAAGCCGACCTTGCCTGTGCTCGCTGTAGCGATCACGTACGCACCCCGCGCCTTGGCGATCTGCACCGCGAGATGACCGACGCCGCCCGCCGCGGCATGGATCAACACTCGCTGCCCGGCTCGCACATCGGCGGTGTCGACAAGCGCCTGCCATGCGGTCAGCGCCGCCAGCGGCAGCGCCGCCGCCTCGACATGCGAGAGCCCGGCGGGCTTGCGCACCAGATGCCGTGCGGGGGAGGTCGCGTACTCGGCGTAGGTGCCTGCCGGTAGCGGCTGGCGCGGCATACCGAAGACCTCGTCACCCGGCGCGAACAAGGTCACGCCGATGCCGACCGCCTCGACCACACCGGACAGGTCCCAGCCCAGCCGAATTGCCTTGCCCGCCAAGCCGCCGCTGGCCCGGTGCCACACGTCTGTCGGATTCACGCCCGCCGCATGCACGCGGACCAGAACCTCGGCGGGACCGGGCTCCGGCCGCTCGACCTCGACCACCCGCAGCACCTCGGGCCCACCGAATGCGTCCTGACCGATAGCGCGCATCGCACATCTCCTGCTCTCCGGGGCCGTTCCCTGGTGGACGGCCGCGCAGGAACAAGATTTCCGGATGCGACGACCCGCGACGAGTGGCGAGAAGGCCAATATGTGAAAGGATCTTGCCATGCCAGTCTCCGCCTTGCACCGCGTCGTCGTTCTGGCCCTCGACGGGGTCTACCCCTTCGAACTGAGCATCCCGTCGAGGATCTTCGGCACCGCCTACGGCACAAATGGCGAGCCGCTCTACGAGGTCATCACCTGCAGCCTCGACGGCAAGCCGGTATCGACGGACTACGACTTCACGGTCGCCGTGCAGCATGGACACGAGGTCATCAGCACCGCCGACACCCTGGTGATTCCGCCTTACACCCGCGATCCGATAGACGTGACGGACTGGCTGCCAACGGAATTGGCCGAGGCGATGGCCCTGCTGCGTCCTGATGCCCGCATCGTGTCGATCTGCACCTCGTCCTATGTCCTCGCCGCGGCGGGCATGCTCGACGACCGTCCCGCGACGACCCATTGGAACCGGGCCCACCACTTCCAGCAGATGTTCCCCGCGGTCGACGTCGACGCCAACGTGCTGTTCGTCGACGACGGCCGCGTGCTCACCGCGGCGGGAGCGGCCTCCGGCATCGACCTCTGCCTGCACCTCCTGCGCCGCGACCACGGCAGCGAACTCGCCAACCGCGTCGCGCGGCTGTGCGTGGTGCCGCCCTGGCGCGAGGGCGGTCAGGCGCAATTCATCGAGCGCCCGATGCCGCAGGTCACGACGTCAACCACCGCCGCGACCCGCGAGTGGGCGCTGCGGCATCTCGATCGCACGGTGACCCTGGCCGAGTTGGCGGCACACGCACGGATGAGTGTCCGCACCTTCTGCCGCCGCTTCGTC
Source organism: Nocardia sp. GCM10030253 (assembly GCF_042675075.1). Taxonomy (NCBI): domain Bacteria; kingdom Bacillati; phylum Actinomycetota; class Actinomycetes; order Mycobacteriales; family Nocardiaceae; genus Nocardia; species Nocardia sp. GCM10030253. Next base: position 353,991 of record NZ_JBHTDL010000009.1, read on the forward strand.
GACGAGGCCGGGATGCCACCCGGCCAATGGCTGACCCAGCAACGCGTCGAATTCGCCCGCCGCCTCCTGGAAACCACTGAATTGCCGATGGACCGAGTCGCCGCCGCAGCGGGTTTCGGCACCGCGGCCTCGATGCGTCAGCACCTGACCGCGGCCATCGGCGTGTCTCCGACGGCCTACCGGCAGACCTTCCACGCCACTGCGGGCCGCTGACTTCGCTTGCGCCCGGACCTACCTCCGGCTGGCGCGTCGATAGCCCACGGCAGCGGGGATGGCGAACACGGCGATCGCGCCGAGTGACCAGATGATCGTCAGGGTGAGTGGTCTGGCGAGCGGGCCGCCGAGAGCCAGTGCGCGCATTGCGTCGACCGCGACCGAGAGCGGCTGGTTGCGCACCACCGGCTGAATCCACTGCGGGTAGGCCGCGAGCGGGACGAAGCCGGTGCTGAAGAACATCAGCAGCGAGCTGATGATGGTGATGCTTTCGACGAGGGTCGCTTTCGCGGTGTAGACGGCGATCGCGGTGACGATGGTGGCGAAGGCGAGTCCGAAAAGTACTGGCACCACCAGGAATACCAGCGCCGAGAGGGCACCCTGCTGGAAGCGGAAGCCGAGCAGGTGGCCGACGATGACGACGATGACGGTGCCCGCGACGATGCGACAACCCTCGGCGAGGATTCTGGCCACCAGGCCGGACGCGCGATGTACCGGCAGCACCCAGAATCGGGCGAGCAGACCGGCATCGCGCTCGCGCCCGAGCATCACGCCACTGGCCACCGCACCGGACAACGCGCCGACGATGGCCACCATCGGCACCGAGCCGTAGAGCGCGTCGCCGCCGGTGAACTTCTCGATCTGACCGCCGATCACGGTGTCCAGCATGAACAGCAGCAGGCACGGAATGATCAGCGTCTCCAACAGGGCAACCGGGTGGCGCACCGCGCGCAGCAGCAGCCGCTCCGTCTGCAGAATCGTGTGCCGCACCAGCGCGACAGGCGATGCCTCCGAACCACTCACGATGGGCGTCGTAAACAGCGTCATCACGCCCTCCTCGCGCTCAGTCGGATGGTCACCGGGATACACACGACAAAGATTACGAACACCCACAGCAGCGGCGGGCCCATGAGTGACCAGGTCACTTCGCCCGCATTGCCTTTGGTGTCACCCGCCAGCGCCCGCAGCGCAATGGTGAACTGCGAGACCGGCTGGTTGCGCACGAACGGCTGCACCCACTGCGGAAACTGGCTTGCCGGAGCCAGACCCGTCGACAACATGCCGAAGATCAACGGTGGCAACACCAGTGCCTGGGTAACGGTCTCCGGACTCTTCGACACCGTCCCGATGACATCCGCGCCGAGCGTAAATGCGATGCCTATGAGCAACGAAAAAGCCAGGAAACCAAGCGTGTGGAGGGCGTCGAGCCGGAAACGGAAGCCGATGACGTAACCGCACACTATCCCGGCGGCCAGTGCGATGAGCAGTCGAAAGATATTGCCGGACATGCGCGCCGCGACGGGCACGAGCGGGCCGATGGGCATCGCGCCGAACCGCCGGTCCAGCCCCGCGACGGAGTCGGAGGCGGCGCGGAACGCGGCCGCGATGGCTGTGAACGCCGCCGCCTGCAGCATGACCAGCGGCATCATGTACTGGGCGTAACTGCTGAAGCCGGTGCCGGAGAAGGTCATCACGGTCTTCAGCGGGATGTAGAAGCTGGCGGTGAAGGCCGCAGGCGCGAGGATCGACGACAGCACTTCGCCGGTCTTGACCGACGGCACGATCAATCGTGAGGTGAGCACCCACCACTGCTGCACGGTGACCGGGGTGGCGCGCGCAGACGTCAGCCAGGTACCCGCCGTCACGACTTCGCCTCCCCGTCCGTCGATGCCAAATGGCCGGTCAGTTGCAGAAATACATCGTCGAGGGACGGCCTGCGCAGCGCGATGTCGACCAGTTCGATACCGGCTCCGTCCAGCCGCCGCAGCGCCTCCGCGAGGGTCTTGGCACCATCGACCGCCGGGATCGCGATGCGGTCCGAAGCGGGTGTCAGCGCGGTGCGGGTCTCCTCCGGCAGCAGCGATCCGAGCGCGGCGGCGATGGCGGGCAGATCCTTCAGGTCCAGCGGCACCACCTCGCAGTAGCTGCCACCGGTCCGCGATTTCAGTTCGTCGGCGGTGCCCTGCGCGATGACCACACCGTGGTCGATCACGATGATCCGGTCGCAGAGCGCGTCGGCCTCCTCCAGATACTGGGTGGTCAGCAGGGTGGTGATGCCGTTCTTCTTGAAGCTGGACACGAGATCCCATACCCCTTGCCTGCTGCGCGGATCCAGGCCGGTGGTCGGTTCGTCGAGGAACACCACATCCGGCCGAACCACGAGACCGCAAGCGATGTCGATGCGCCTGCGCATGCCGCCCGAGTAGGTGCCGACCCGGCGACCTGCTGCGCCGACCAGATCGAATTCGGTGAGCAGTTCGTCCGCGCGCGCCTTGGCCGACCGCTTGCGCAGACCCATCAGCCTGCCGAACAGCACGAGATTCTCGTAGCCGGTGAGCATGTCGTCGAGTGCGGCGAACTGCCCGGTCAGCATGATGGATCGGCGGACCGCCGCGGGATCGGCGACGACGTCGTGCCCGGCGACCAGCGCCCGACCCTTGTCCGGCGCGATCAGGGTCGACAGGATATTGACCGTCGTGGTCTTGCCCGCGCCGTTCGGACCGAGGATGCCGAGCACCTCCCCCTGTGTCGCCGCGAAATCAATCCCGCGCAATGCCTGCACGGTGCCGAAGGATTTCTCGATGCCCTCGACGAGCACTCCGGTATCGGAACTCATCGCCTGCCTCCCAACTGCTCGTCGAGTACGCGGGCGATGGTCGCCAGCGCGTGTGGTGCGGTCAGTTCGTCATGGGTCGCGTCGACGTCGACGTTGGTGATCTCGCCGGTGACGTACGGTCGCCAGCCATCCGCGCCGAAGATGTCCGAGGTGTCCACGGTCGCGTGGAAATACAGCGCGTCGCCGTGGTAGACCGGGCGCTGATAGCCCGTTCGGGTGCGCGCCGATGCGTTATAGGAGTTGGCCATTCGTTCGAGGGTGGCCGCGTCGATGAGCGACACGCCGCCCATCCGGTCGCGGATCAGATCCGCCGCCTCCCGCGCAGTTGCCTCGGCAGGCACATCGTGGATGCCGAATACCGAGCCGAAGGCATTGACGAACGCACCCGCGGTGAGCCGCTCGATGCTGTCGCCGTCGATATCGGCGGTGTCGGCGTCCAGCAGGGCCAGCACACCGACCGCCGCGCCCGCCTGTTCCAGTCTGGTAGCTATCGCCTGCGCGATCAGCCCGCCGAAGGACCAGCCGAGCAGGTGGTAGGGGCCCTCTGGTTGCACCCGGCGGATCTCGCCGACGTAGCGGTCGGCGAACTCCTCGATGGACCGAACCGACGGCGCTCCACTGAGATCCGGAGCCTGCAGGCCGTAGATCGGCCGCCCCGGCGACAATGCGTCCGCCAGTCCCAGATAGGTCCAGGCCATGCCGGACGACGGGTGGACGCAGAACAGCGCCGGTTCGTCGCCGCCGAGTCGGATCGGCAGCAGCACGTCCAGCCCGAGTCCGCCGGGCGTGGCCTCGGCGATAGGTTGCGCGGCGAGGGCAGCCTCCTCGGCGGCCGCCTGCTGTGCCTCCGGAGTCAGTGCGAATTCCGCTGCGGCACCCAGCACTTCGGTCCACACCTTGGCCAGTTCGTCGATATCACCGCGATCCAGCAGGGTTTCGGGGTAGCCGATGCTCACGTGCAGTCGATCGCCGAGAACGACGGCGTTGATGTCGATCTCGGACATCAACGGGACATCCGGATGCTCGGCGACGTGCAGGTCGCCGAATTCGTCGGTCGGCAGCCAGCCGAGGCCTTCCAACCCTGGCGGAATGCTCGACGTGGCATACCGGCCGAGGTAGTTGAAGCTGACCCGCCCAGGCAGCCGTTGCGGCAGTTGTTCCGCCGCGGCGGAATTCAGGTATCGCAGCAGGCCGAAACCGATCCCCTTGTCCGGCACCGCCCGCAGCTGGTGTTTCACCGCGCGGATCGCCGAACCCATCGCCGCGCCGCCGACCAGCGCGGCGTCGACATCGACCTCGGCGAGGTCCAATCGCACCGGATAGATGCTGGTGAACCATCCGACCGTCCGCGAGAGATCGGCACCGGGAATCACCTCCTCCTGGCGACCGTGCCCTTCGAGCCGGATGAGCGCGGACCTGCCCACCTCGGCCGGCGGGTGCGAGGCTGAAATCCCAGTGTCACCAGCGGATTCCGAACGAGCTCGCCAGCGCACCACAGCCAAGGCCAGTGTGGCGAGCAACGCATCGTCGGCACCTCCTTGGAAAAGCGCCGGCAGCGTCGTCAGCAGTGCGGTGGTGACCTCGGCGGACACGTCGAACTCGACCATCCGCATGGTGTGCGCCTGATCTATGGCCGGGTCGAGCTCGCGGGAGCCGATCAGCGGATCGGGCCCATCCACGACATCGCGCCAGTAAGGGAGCTCCGCCGTCCGCGCGTCCCGGTGCGCCTCCTCGGTCAGCGCATGCGACCAGCGGCGCATGGAGGTTCCGGTCTCGGCAAGGATCGGTGTACCGCCGGTGGAGATCTGGGCCCATGCGGCGATCAAGTCCGGCACCAGGATTCGCCACGACACACCGTCCACGACGAGGTGGTGCGCGACGATGATCAGGCGTCCCGGCCTGTGTCGCGTACCCGCGTCGCCGACCGGATCGAGCCAGATCAACTGCAGGACCACACCGTTCGCCGGGTCCAGCCGGTTCAGCGCGGAATCCACTTCCGCGATGGCGTATTCGCGGACGTCCAGGGTGTCGGCATCGGCGTCGAACTCGATCCGATGCACGAGCGCGTCCACGTCGATCGAGCCCGGTTCGCCGACCCGCATCTGCCATCCGGCCGCGGAGTCCCGGTACAGCCCGGCGCGCAGCATGTCGTGCCGGTCGATCACAGCCGCGAAGGTTGCGACGAGCTGCGTGCGCTCGATGCCGACCGGCAGCTCGAGGACCGCCGTCTGGGCGAACCGGTCGAAGTTGCCGCCGCGCCCGATCATGTACCGCACGATCGGCGTCAGCGGCAGCTCACCCACCCCACCGCCTGGCAGTTCCTCCAGGGTCACCACTTCGCCCGCGGCGTCGGCGAGCGCGGCGAGCGCTTCGACGGTGCGGTGCTCGAATATCTGTAGTGGCGTGAGCACCAGGCCGTGCATCCGTGCCCGCGACACCAGTTGGATCGCGAGAATACTGTCGCCGCCGAGCGCGAAGAACGAATCGTGCACGCCGACCTTTTCGCGACCGAGCAACTCGGCATAGATCTCGGCAAGCCGCTCCTCGGACGGCGTTTGCGGTGCGCGGTATTCGGTCTCGACATCGTCGAACACGGGATCCGGCAGCGCACGGCGATCGAGCTTGCCGACCGCGTTGATCGGGATCTCGTCGAGGACGACGAACGCGGACGGAACCATGTACGCGGGCATGGTCTCCTCGGCGAAGGCACGAAGTTGCGCGAGGTCGAGCGCACCGCCTGCGGCAGGAACCACATAGGCCGCCAGTGCGGTCGAACCGGCGGGTCCCCGAACGCCCAGCGTCACCGCGAATTCCACGCCGTCGGCCCGTCCGAGCACGGCGTCGATCTCGCCGAGCTCGATGCGCTGGCCGCGCACCTTGACCTGGAAGTCGGTCCGGCCGATGTACTCCAGTTGCCGGTCCCGCGTCCACCGGACGAGATCGCCGGTGCGGTACATCCGCTCGCCCGGCGCACCGAACGGATCGGCGACGAACCGAGTCGCGTTCAGCTCCGGCCTGCCGTGGTACCCCCGCGCCAGCGCAGGCCCCGCCATGTACAGCTCGCCCGGCACTCCGATGGGGACCGGACGCAACCGATCATCGAGCACCAGGACCGCGGAACCACGAATCGGCAGACCGATGGTCACCGGAGCATCCGCGGCCAGCATCGTGGAACTCGTTGCCCAGATGGTGGATTCGGTGGGGCCGTACAGATTCGCCATGATGCGCCCCGGTGCCCACCGCTCGACCAGTTCCGTGCCGACCGCCTCACCGACCACCGCGAGCACCCGCACGCCGGCCACCTCGGCGGGGTCCATCGTCGCCAGCGCCGACGGCGTGATCACCATATGCGTGACCTGCTCGGCTTCGACCAGTTCGGCAAGTGGGCTGCCGCCGAACACCTCCGGCGGCGCGACTACCGACGCACCACCCGAGCCGAACGCCATGAACGCCTCGAACAGCGAGGCGTCGAAGCTCGGTGAGGCCACCTGCAAGACCCGTGAGTGCTCATCCAGTGCGAGCAGTTCCTTTTGCGCCGCAATCAGATCGGCGATGCCCCGATGCGAGATGGAGACGCCCTTCGGCGTTCCCGTCGACCCGGAGGTGTAGATCATCCAGGCGCGCTGGTCCAGATGAACAGGGCCGAGCAGTTCGTCGTCCCGCAGCGCACCGTCGCCGACGCCCTGCATGCGCGTCGCGAACTCCGCGTCGTCGAGCACCAGCCACCGTGCGCCGTCGGGCAATTGCGCCCGGTGCGCGGTGACGGTGAGTCCGAGCACCGCACCGGAATCGGTGAGCATGTGCTCGATCCGGTCCGCCGGGTACTTCGGATCGACCGGCAGGAAGGCAGCACCCGCCTTCGCCGCCGCCCACATCCCGACGAGAAATTCGGCGCCGCGAGTGAGGCTCAGCGCGACAACGGTTTCCGGCCCGGCACCGGCATCGACCAGCACCCGCGCGAGTTGGTTGGCGCGTGTGTCGAGCGCACGATAGGTCGTGGTCTGCCCGTCGACGACCAGCGCGGGACGCTCCGGATACGTCGCCGCCGACGCCGCGAGAACCTGCGCGAGCGTGGCCGTGCCGCTGCTGTCGAACCCGCGAACCGGAACCAGTTCCGCGCGCTCGGATTCCTCGAGGATGTCGATATCGGCGATGGCCTGATCACTGTCGGCGACCACCGCGTTCAGCACGCGCTGCCACCTGGCCACCAGTGTTGCCGCGGTGGACTCGTCGAAGAGATCCGTCGCGTAGGACAGCACACCGCTCAGCCCGGCCGGTTCGGTCCCCGAGAGGTGTTCGCGCAGATCGAGGGTCAGGTCGAACTGCGCCGTATCCCGGTCGAGGTCCTCGACCTCGATGCGCAGGCCGGGCAGCTCCAACGTCGGCTCGACGAAGTTCTGCAGCGACAGCGACACCTGGAAGATCGGGTGATGCGCCGTCGAACGTGTCGGATTCAGCACCTGGACAAGTCGTTCGAACGGCACATCGGCATTGCCGAACGCATCGAGGTCGCTCGACCGCACCGCGGCGAGGAACTCGCGGAATCCGGTGTTCGGGTCGACCGCCGTGCGCAGCGCCAGGGTGTTGACGAACATGCCGACGAGGCCGTCGAGGGCCTCCTCGCCGCGCCCCGCGATCGCCGTCCCGATCACCACGTCATCGGTGCCGCCGAGGCGGGCGAGCAGTACCGCGAGCGCGGCATGCACGACCATGAACAGGCTGACATCGGCCGTGGCCGCGAGCTCGTTCAAGGCGCGGTGCAATGACGGGTCGATCACGAAATCCACGTCGGCGCTGTGCATCGTCTGCACCGCGGGCCGCGGGCGATCGGCGGGAATCTCGAGCAGGTCGGGTGCACCGGTGAGCGCGCCGGTCCAGTAGCCGATCTGCCGCGCGGCCACCGACTCCGGATCGCTCTCGTCGCCGAGCAGTTCGCGGTGCCAGAGGGCGTAGTCCGCGTATTGAACGGCCGGTGGCGTCCCCGCGGTGCCCGCGGAATAGGCGGTCATCAGGTCGCCTGCCAGCGGCGCCATCGACGAACCGTCGGCGCTGATGTGATGGACGACGAGCACCACGACATGGACTTCTGGCGCGATGCGCAGCAATCCCACTCGCAGCGGCGGCGCGGTGACGATGTCGAATCCGGTCCCGGCCAGTTCGGCGATCCGCTTGCGCAGCGGCGCACCGTCTTCGGTGTCCAGCACAGTGAGCGCGGGCAGCGCGGTCGCGCTGCGCAGGACCACCTGTCGCGGTCCGTCGGCGTCGGCGGGGTATACGGTGCGCAGGCTTTCGTGCCGGTCGACGACATCGGCTACCGCCGCGCGCAATGCCTCGACATCCAGCGCGCCGGTGAGCCGCAGCGCCACCGAGATGTTGTAGGCGGGTGACCCGGGATCCAACTGATTGAGCACCCACATGCGCTGTTGGGCGGGGGACAATGGAATCCGGTCCGGCCTGATCCGCGGCGCGAGCACGAACCTGCTCCGATCGCCACCGGTGGCGGGCACGATCCGCGCCGAAAGCTGCGCGACAGTCGGTGCGTCGAAGAGATCCCGCAATGCGATACGCGCGCCGAGGACCGAATTGATCCTGGCGACAACGCGAGTCGCACTCAGCGAGTTGCCACCGAGCTCGAAGAACGATTCGTCGATACTGACCCGCTCGGTGTCGAGCACATCGGCGAACACCTCCGCGGCGGCCTGCTCGACGGGCGTGCGCGGCGCGAGGTAGGCGCGGCGCGAGACCGAGAAGTCGGGCACCGGTAGCGCATTGCGGTCCAGCTTGCCCACCGGGGTCAGCGGAACCTCGTCCAGCGCGACGAGATAGCCGGGGACCATGTACCCGGGCAGCGTGGTCGCGATCTGGTTGCGCAGCTGCTCGGTATCCAGTTCCACTCCCGCGACGGGGACCACGTAGGACACCAGCACGGTCTCCCCCGCCGGTCCGGTGCGGCCGATCGTCGCCGCGTATTCGACCCGCTCGTCGGCCGCGAGCACCGCGTCGATCTCGCCGAGTTCGATGCGCAGGCCGCGAATCTTCACCTGGAAGTCGCTGCGGCCCTGGTAATCGAGCTCACCTGGCAGGTCAGGCACCCACCGCACCATGTCGCCGGTGCGGTACATTCGCTCGCCGGGCGCACCATGCGGATTCGCCACGAATCGTCCGGCGGTCATCGAGAACCGATTGAAGTAGCCGCGGGCCAAGGCTGGCCCAGCCAGATACAACTCGCCGGTGATGCCTACCGGGACCGGACGCAGCCAGGTGTCCAGCACCATCACCGCCGCACCCTGGATCGGGCCGCCGATGGTGACCGGCTCGCCGATCCGAAGCTCGCTGGGCCCGGTCGCCCAGATACTGAATTCCGTAGGCCCGTACAGGTTCATCATCCGGCGTCCGGGCGCCCACTCGGCCGTCAGCTCCGGGCTGATCGCTTCACCGGCCACCGACAACATGCGCAGCTGGCCGAGATCGCGCGGATCCATGGTGGCCAGCACCGACGGGGTGATCACCGCGTGAGTGATCCGTTCGGCTCGGATCAACTGCTCGAGTGCGCTGCCGCCGTACACATCCGGCGGCGAGAGCACCAACTTCCCGCCCGTTGCGTGCGCCATCAGCAGCTCGAACACCGACGCGTCGAAACTCGGTGAGGCGACCTGCAATACGCGGGCGGTCGGGTCGAGATCGAGCGAACCACTCTGGGTCGTCACCAGATTCGCCAGGCCGCGATGGCTCAGCAGCACCGCCTTCGGCTTGCCGGTGGAGCCCGAGGTGTAGATCAGGTACGCGGTCTGCTCGATGTCGATGGCGCGGCCACGCTCTTCGTCGGTGATGGGCGCGGCGGAGACGGTCATCACCTTCCGGATGGTGTTGAGGTCGTCGAGCAGCAGCCAGTCGACGGTGCCGGGCAGCGACTCACCGGTCGCGCAGACCGTCACACCGATCGGCGCCTTGGAGTCGGTGAGAATGTGCTCGATCCGCTCCGGCGGGTAGCTCGGGTCCAGCGGCGCGAAAGCCGCACCGGTCTTGGCCAGCGCCCACACCGCGACCACCGACTCCATCGAGCGGGTGAGCGCGAGCACGACGAAGACCTCGGGGCCGACACCGCGCCGCAGCAGTACCCGGGCGAAGCGGTTGGACCAGGCGTCGAGTTCGCCGTAGGACATGGTCAGGCCGTTCGCGCTGACGGCGATGGCATCCGGATCGATCGCCGCACCGGCGGAAAGGACGTCGGGCAGCGTGCGCGGCGGCATCGGCTCGGCACCGCGGACCGGCAGCAATGCGGCGCGTTCGTCGCGGTCGCAATGCTGCAGCAGCGCCACTGCCCGCTGCGGGTGCTCGGCGATCTGTGTCAGCAGCAGTACGAACCGGTCCAGGAATCGCCGCGCCGCGACCGCATCGAGCTGGTCGGCCATGAACTTCACGGTGATCCGCAGGCTGTCGCCCTCGGACCCGCCGTGCAGCGGAATGACCATGAGGTTCAGCGGATACGGCGTCGCGTCGGTCCCCGCCACATCGAGCACCCGCATGCCCGCGATATCCAGCGACTGCGACAGCACTTCCCGATCGATCGGGTAGGACTCGAAAACGGTGAGCGTGTCGAACAGTTCGGCAAGCCCGACGGCCTGGTGGATCGCGGCGAGCCCGACGTGCTGATGGTCGAGCAACCGCGCCTGCTCGGACTGGATGCGGGCCAGCAGATCGACGACTCGCTCGCCCGGCTCCAGACGCACCCGCACCGGCAGCGTATTGATGAACAGTCCGACCATGTCCTCGACGCCTGCCAGCTGCGGCGGTCTACCGGACACCGTGCCGCCGAAAACCACATCGGTCCGGCCGGTCACCATCGCGAGCAGCAGCGCCCACGCAACCTGCACCGTCGTGTTGACCGTCGCTCCGGCGTCGCGCGCGGATTTCTCCAGCCGCGCAACGGCATCGGCGGACAGATCCACCGAAACCATGCCGGATTCGGTCGATTCGATCCCGGCCAGGGTCGGCACCGCACGCGTCGGTGCATCGATCCCGGCCAGCGACTGCTTCCATGCCGCGATCGACGCCGCGTTGTCCTGCCCGTCGAGCCAGGACAGGAACTCCCGGTACGAGGGGGCGGGCGGCAGTGCGGGAATCCGGCCCTCGGCGCCGGAGGCGATGTAGATCGCCAGCAGCTCGCGCACCAGCAGCGGGGTCGACCAACCGTCGAGCACCAGATGGTGATTCGTCATCACCAGCGTGTAGTCCTCGACCGCGGTCCGGATGAGGGTGAACCGCAGTAGCGGCGGACGGGTGAGGTCGAAGCGGGTGCTCGCGTCGACCGCGATGAGGCGTTCCAGTTCGCGGTCGCGGTCGACACTGTCGGTGATCGCGCGCAGATCGAGGTCGTACCACCGTATTTCGGCGGTCGCGAGCACGAGCTGGCGTGGACCGTCGTCGGTCTCCACGTAGGCGACCCGCAGATTCTCGTGCCGCTCGACCAATGCCTGTGCGGCCGAACGCAAGCGGGCCTCATCGACGCGACCGGCGAGGGTGAGCCGGGTCTGCACGGTGTACCCGTCCGCGGTGTCGGAGTCGTACCAGGCGTGGAAGAGCAAGCCGTACTGCAGCGGCGACAGCGGCCATACGTCGGCCAGATTCGGGTAGGTCTGCTCCCAGGTGTTCAGCTGGGTCACAGTCACCGGGACGAGGTCGAAGTCCGACGGCGTGTGGCCGCCGGAGCCCGCGGTCCGCGCATGGGTGGCAAGGGCGCGCAGCGCGTCCGCCCACAGGTCGGCGAGCGCACGCACCTGCGCCTCGTCGAGAAGCCGTGACGCGTAGCCCCAGGTCACCTCGAGCTCGGCGTCGGTCATGATGGCGTTGATGTCGACTACGGCCGCCAATGGCGCTCGGTCGTCGTTCGTCGCGGCGAATCGGTCCGGCTGCCAGGTCGCGCCCGCGCCACCACTGGCCGCGCGCCCCAGGTAGTTGAAGCTGATCTGCGGTGTGGGGGCATCCGCGAGGGCCGCGGTGGTCTCGGGATTCAGGTAGCGCAGCATGCCGAAGCCGACGCCCTTGTCCGGGATCGCCCGCAGCTGCTCCTTTGCCGCCTTGATCGCGGCTCCCGCGGCGGGACCGCCCGCGAAAGCGTCGTCGAGATCGATACCCGTCAGGTCGATCGCGACCGGATAGACACTGGTGAACCAGCCCACCGTGCGGTCGATGGCGGCGTGCGGCAGCACCGCCTCCTCCCGCCCGTGTCCCTCCAGGGTGAGCAGCACGGCCGTGCGCTCACGCCAGCGGCACACGGCCATGGCGAGCGCGGTGAGCAGTGCATCGTCCGCGCCGCAATGGAATCGGTCCGGCACCAGCTCGAGCACGGCGCTCGCCACCTCGGACGGCACCATCGTTCGCACGTCCGCCATGGTCGCGACCACGTCGAGCGCCGGATCCATGGCGCGGGTACCGATTTCCGGGTCGGGGGTGGCCAGTATGCGCTGCCACATCGGCAGTTCGCCGGCCCTGCCGACCGCCGCTTCGACCTGACCGTGCGCCCAGCGCCGCATCGACGTGCCGACCGGATCGAGCGTCCCGCCGATCCAGGCGGTGATCAAGTCGGGCAGCAGAATTCGCCAGGACACGCCATCGACAACGAGGTGATGCAGCACCAGCCACAGCCGCGGAGCGGCCTCCGGCGACTCGATGAGCACCACCCGCACGACAACGCCCGCGGCGGGATCGAGCAGATCGGCCGCGCGCTGCAACTCGCGCTCGCAGGTCTCGTCCAGATCAGGACCTGCGGCGACAACGTCGATGAGGCCGTCGGCATCGACCGAACCCGTCTCGCCGACAACCCATTCCCAGCCCGCGTCCGTTCGCCGCAGCGTGCTGCGCAGTACGTCGTGGTGATCGATGAGGGTCGCCACTGCCTTGGTCAGCTGAGCCCGTTCGACACCATCGGGCAGGCCGATCAGCACGGCCTGGCTGAACCGCTGCCACGGGTCGCCGTGCTCCAGCATCGCGTGCACGATCGGTGTGAGCTCGACGGTACCGACCCCACCACCCGGCAGTTCGCGCACCTGATGCGCGGCAGCGTCGGTGGCGATGGCCGCCAGCCCGGCAACGGTCTTGCGCTCGAACACATCTCGCGCGCTGAAGGACAGACCGGCCACACGCGCCCGCGACACCAGCTGAATGGACACGATGCTGTCGCCGCCGAGCGCGAAGAAATTCTCGTCGACGCCCACCGCATCCAACCCGAGCACCTCGGCGAACAGTGGTGCGAGCACTTCCTCGTTCGGCGTGCTCGGGGCGCGCCGCACGGTGGTGCGGGCGCCGAAGTCCGGTGCGGGCAGGGCCCTTCGGTCTACCTTGCCGACCGGGGTGAGCGGCACGCTGTCGAGCACCATGACCACCGACGGCACCATGTGCGCCGGAAGTGTCGTGCCGACAAAGGCTTTCAGCTCCTCCGGATGCACCTGCGCGCCCGGCTTAGCGAGCACATACGACACCAGCGCGGTGGCGCCGGACGGGGTCGTGGCGCCGATGCTGATGGTGAAGTCGATGTCGGGGTGGCGCTGGAGGGCGGCGTCCACCTCGCCGAGTTCGATGCGGAAGCCGCGCACCTTCACCTGGAAGTCGCTGCGCCCCACGTAGTCCAGTTCGAGCCTGCCGTCGCGCCGGTGCCAGCGCGCCAGATCTCCGGTGCGGTACATGCGGGCGCCCGGCTCATAGGGGTTGGCGACGAACCGGCTCGCGGTGAGGCCGTTGCGCTGGTGATAGCCGCGCGCGACGCCATCGCCCGCGAGATACAGCTCCCCGATCGTGCCTGCGGCCACCGGCCGCAGCCACGGATCGAGCACGACGGCCGATACGCCACGCACCAGGCTGCCGATCGTGACGGGTGCGTCCGGCACCATCGGCGCGGTCAAGGTCACGGTGATGGTGGTCTCGGTGGGCCCATACCCGTTCAACAGCGCGCGACCGGACCACTTCGCCACCAGCTCGGGCGGGCAGGCGTCGCCACCGACGATGACGGTGCGCAACTGGGGCAGTGTCGCGGGCTCGAGCGAACCCACCACGGCGGGAGTCACATTCAGTTGGGTGACACCGTATTTCCGGAGCACCTGCGCCATATCCTCGCCCGCGTACGCCGACGGCGGTACCACCGCGACCGTGGCGCCGACGGCGAAGGCGACGAGCAGTTCCTCCACCGATATGTCGAAACTCGGCGAGACAGCGTGCGCGACAACAGAATCGACCGTCACGCCGAAGCTCGCACCGGAGCCGGTCGCCAGATTCGCCAGTCCTCGATGCGGCACCATGACGCCCTTGGGCAGGCCGGTCGATCCTGAGGTGTAGATGACGTAGGCGGTCTGATCCAGGAGCACCGGCGCGGTGCGCTCCGCATCGGTGATCGGCGACGAATCCTGCATTGCCACACTGTGATCGGTCGCGTCGTCGTCCATGACCAGCCAGGTCACCCGGTCCGGCAACGACTCCCGCGCCGCGGCGACGGTCAGACCGGCGACGATCCCGCTGTCGCCGACCATGTGCTGGATCCGGTCCGCGGGATAGTTCGGGTCGATCGGCACGAACGCCGCACCGGTCTTCGCCACCGCCCACATCCCGACCACGGAATCGAGCGAGCGAGGAATCGAGATCGCCACCGTGCGCTCCGGTCCCGCGCCCGCCGCGATCAGCAGGCGGGCCAGCCGATTCGAGTGTTCGTCGAGCTCACGGTAGGTCATCGCGACTTCGCCGGCCCGAAGGGCGATCGCGTCGGGGTCGACGGCCGCACCTGCGGCCAGGATATCTGGAAGCGTTTGCGGGACAACACCGTTCGGCCCGTGCGCGGGGACAAGTTCGGCCTGCTCGTCATCGGAGACGACCTGCACCGTCGACAGCGGCGCATCCGCGCCCGCCGCGAGGAACCGGGACAGGAAGGTGCCGAATCGGCCGTGGTGCGCGACCAGCTCGGTGTCGCTGTAGAGATTCGGGTTGGCCTGGAAATCGATGTGCGTGCTCTCGCCCGCCACACCGGGGTACACGTTGACGAACAGGTCTTCGATCATCCCGGAGGTGAGCACATGCAGTCGCCCGGTGACCGACCCGAGCCGGATCCGGGAGTCCATCATCATCAGGTTCACCGTCGGACCGAACGAGGCCGCCTCGTCCAGGGCCCAGCCGAGATCGCGAACGATGTCTTCCTGCCGATAGCGCGGCCGCCGCAGGGCGCCGGTGAGCTCGCTCTGCGTCGCGCGGATGAGCTCGCCCACCGTCGCGGTCGGATTCAGCGTGAGGCGCAGCGGAACGACATTGGCGACCATGCCGCCGGAGCGCCGCAATGACGCCGTCGTGCGCGCCGACACCGGCAAACTCAGCACCACCTCGGGTGCGCCGGTCATGGCGGCGAGGTACGCGGCGAACGCGGCCACGATCACCGGTGCCGTGCTCGACGAACTCGTCTTGGCGACGGCATCGAGCAGTTCGGCGCTTTCCGTGGTCAGCGCGCCGCTGACCAGCCGCGGATGCGCGTCGACGTCGGCGAAACGGCCCGCCAGATTCACCGGCTCCGCCATCCCGGCCAGGTGTTCGCGCCAGTACTGCCGGTCGGCCTCGAAACGCTGCGAATCGCGATAGGCCACATCCGCGTCGACGATCTTGCGCAGGTCCTCGGCCTTGCCGGTGGGGGCCTCCTTGCCCTCGATGCCCGCGTTGTAGAGGTCCATCGTGCGCTGCAGCATGGTGATCGCACCGACACCGTCGAGCACGATGTGGTGGATTCGCGAATACCAGTACCAGTGGTCGTCGGCGAGGCGCAGCATCTTGACATTGCACAACCGGTCGCGCAGCAGTTCGAGCGGCGCGGTGTACTCCGCACGCATCCAGGCCTGCGCCGCCGCCTCCGGATCGGGTTCGGCGCGCAGGTCGATGGTGGTGATGCGGTCGTCCAGGGTGGTGTCGATGACCTGGAACGGGGCGTCGTCGACCTCGATAAGGCGCAGATAGCCGGTGCCGAACTCGCGCCCGGCCTGACGCGCCGAGGTAGCCAGTAGGTCGAGGTCGACCGATCCGACTAATTCGACGTACTGGGCGATGGAAATCGGGTTGTCACCAGCAAAGTGCTGGGCGAACCAGATTCCACGTTGGGCCGCGGACAGCGCGAACGCACCCGCGGGCAAACCATTGCTCGCCGCGACCGGCGAGAGGGATTGCTGCTGCATGGGGATTCCTGCCAATGTCCGATACTCGGTGGTCACCACGCGTCAGCCGACCAGGCCAGGCCACATCGAAACGAATGCTGATACGGATGATTCGACCGGCTTGCACATGGCTATTTTCCCCTCGAAGGTGTCGACAGGTGGCGTCTTCGGAATGTTGGTGATCTCGGCACCGGACCGGCATGAGTTGTCGATTTCCTCCCGAAACAGACAAAAGGCCGGGCGGATCCCGGCGTGGAAGCCGAGATCCGCCCGTAGGTGACAGGCTGAATCAGGCGATCTTGAGCGCACTACCGCGGTCGGCGTCGGTGATGGGCGCGTCGGAACCGGTCATGTAGTGCACCAGCGTCGAGCGGTCGTCGAGCACGAGCCAGCCGAGCGAATCGGCGAGCTCGCGGCGCAGCGCCTTGGTGGTCACCCCGAGCGCGGCACCGGGGACGGGCGTCCCTGGTGCGGCCGGGACGGCGACGGCGCCGGTCTTGGCGATGGCCCAGTTGGTGACGGTGGCCTCGACCGCGGGGGTGACGGCAACCGCGATCCGGACACCGGGGCCCGCGCCGCGGGCGAGCAGCAGCCGGGCCAGACGGTTCGACCAGAGGTCGAGCTCACGGTAGGTGAGTTCGCAGTCGGCGGCGGACACGGCGACAGCGGTCGGATCGTTCTCGGCATGGGCGGACAGTCCGCTCGGCCGCAGCTGGACAACAGTTTCAGCAGGCGATTCGATCAATGTGCTCATGTTCGTCTCTCTTTCGAAAGTCTTGGTCCACGGCGTCTTTGGTATGTCTATAAATCTCGTCGCCAGAGCCTCATTTCGACAGGAACCCCAGTACTGGCCTCCACCCTCCGAGGGTGGCCGTTTCCCACACCTTGGTGTGACGTCCACGAGTGGACCTGCTCCTACGGGCCGTGTAGTAGACAGGTACCGTGGTAGCCGTGTCCGCTCCACCTCGCCGCTCGGCACACAATCGCCCAGCCCTCATCGCGCTGGTGATCGTTGCTGCCCTTGGCTGCCTGGCACTGGGCTGGTGGCAGTGGCAGCGGTTCGAGTCCTCCAGCGGCACCGGCCAGAACCTCGGCTATGCGCTGCAGTGGCCGCTGTTCGCCGGTTTCGCGGTGTTCGCCTATTTCCGCTTCGTGCGCCTCGAACGCGAATCCGAGGCCGGCGACAACCAGGCGCAGGCCGCGGCGAAGCCGAGGCGCGCCTCGAAACCCGTTGCGCCACGGGAGATTCCGGAAGGTCTGTTGCCGGAACGACCGAAGGCCGTCCGAGCCGAGGATCCGGTGCTCGCCGAGTACAACAAGTACCTCGCGCAGCTGCACGCCAATGACATCGACCAGCAAGTCCGCGAGGCGGGCCAAGGCGCCCGCGATACCGAGAGGAGCGCCGGTTGACCACCAGCGAGAACTCGACCGAGCCCACCATGACCGAGACCGTGGCGACAGGCACTGCCGTCACGGTCGACACGAGCAAAATCGCGGGCGCGCTGCAGCGCTACCGGGTGCTCGCGTGGGTGACCGGCCTCTGGCTGCTGCTGCTGACCGGTGAAATCATCGCCAAGTACGGCTTCGACGTCCACACCCCGAGCTGGATCGCCGTCGTGCACGGCTGGGTGTATTTCGCCTACCTGCTGGTTACCGCAGACCTCGCGGTCAAGGTCCGCTGGCCGGTGCTGCGCACCGTTGGCACCCTGATCGCGGGCACCATCCCGCTGCTGTCCTTCTTCGTCGAGCACGTCAACGCCAAGAAGGTCAAGGCGGACTTCAACCTCTGACCCGCCGGGACCGACCCGCTGGAGAAATCAGTCCGCGAGCGCGGCGAGCGCCGGAAGCAACTTGGCCAATGCGCGCCCACGATGCGAGACCGCGTTCTTCGCCACGGGCGTGAGCTGCGCGGCGGTGACGCTGCCGCCGTCCGGAACGAACAACGGGTCGTACCCGAAACCGCCGTCGCCCACGGGCTTGCGCCCGATCGAGCCGGGCCATTCACCGCGAACCACGGTCTCGCCACCGCCGGGAACCACCAGGGCGCAGGCGGAAACGAACTGCGCACCGCGCCGCTCGTCCGGCACATCGCCGAGTTGGGCGAGCAGTAGCGCGTTGTTCGCCGTATCGTCGCCGTGGCCGCCGGACCAGCGCGCCGACAGCACGCCGGGCATTCCGTTCAACGCGTCCACCGAGATGCCGGAATCATCTGCGACACAAGCCAACCCCGTAGCGGCGGCACCATCGCGCGCCTTCGCGAGCGCGTTCTCCTCGAACGTCGCCCCGGTCTCGGGGGCCTCGTCGTAAGCCGGCACATCGTCGAGCCCGACGATCTCGATACCCGCGACACCGGCGTCATCGAGGATGCGCCGCAACTCGTTCAGTTTCTTCGCATTACGGCTGGCAACCAGAACGCGCCGCGTCATTTACTTCTTCTTCGACTCGGTCGGCTCCGGCAGCACGCCGGGGTATGGCAGCGCCAGCGCCTCTTTCTGCACGGCGAACAGCCGCTCGCAACCGGCGAGCGCCGAGTCGAGCATCTTGTCCAGGGTGGTGCGCGGGAAGGTAGCGCCCTCGCCGGTGCCCTGGATTTCCACCAGGGTCCCGGTGTCGGTGGCGACCACGTTCATGTCGACCTCGGCGCGCGAATCCTCTTCGTAGGGCAGGTCCAGGCGCACCCGGCCGTCCACGACGCCGACGCTCACTGCGGCGATCGCACACGAGATCGGCTGCGGGTCGGCGAGCCTGCCCGCGGCGGCCAGATAGGTGACCGCGTCCGACAGCGCGACGTACGCGCCGGTGATGGCGGCGGTCCTGGTGCCGCCGTCGGCCTGCAGCACGTCACAGTCGAGGGCGATGGTGTTCTCGCCGATGGCCGCCAGGTCGATGCAGGCACGCAGCGACCGGCCGATCAGCCTGCTGATCTCCTGGGTGCGGCCGCCGACCTTGCCCTTGACCGATTCCCGTCCGCTGCGGGTGTGCGTGGCCGCAGGCAACATCGCGTACTCGGCGGTCAGCCAGCCGAGGCCGGAGTCGCGCCGCCACGGCGGCACGCCGTCGGTGACGCTCGCGGTGCACATCACGCGGGTCTGACCGAACTCCACCAGCACCGAACCGGCTGGATGCGCGGTGAATCCACGGGTGATCCTTACCTCGCGGAGTTGATCGTCCGCCCTGCCATCGGCTCGTCTCGACACGGGCACAGCCTACTGTGTTTGATTTGCAGCGCCTGCGGCGCTGCGTGTTCACGGCCCCAAGGCTCGCGTCCGAGCGGCCGAGACTCGCTCCGCAGTGGTTGAGCCGGAGGGGAATCCGGGCGTCGGACGCACGGTCAGATGTCGAAGGTTTCCCCAGGTGCGACCGCATGCACCGGGCCGGAGAACTGCGCCTTCGCCTCGGCGATGACATCCTCGCGTGAGGTCCACGGCGGGATGTGGGTGAGCAGCAATTCCTTCACTCCGGCCTTGGCCGCGATCATGCCCGCCTCGGTACCCGAAAGATGAATCCCGGGAGGCCGATTCGCCGGGTCGTGGGTCCACGAGGCCTCGGCCATCAGAACGTCGGCGTCCTGAGCCAGCTCACCGACCGCATCACACATCGCGGTGTCACCGGTGTAGACGAAGGTCCGCCCCGCCGCGGTGACGACGCGCAGCCCGTAGGACTCCGGCGGGTGGTACATCCGCCGCGCCGTCACCGTGTGACCGGGCCCGAACTCGATCGCCTCGCCGTCGGCCCACGCTCGATGATCGATCACATCCGACCAGTCGTCGCATTCGCCGCCGATCTCCGCGGAGGCATTGCCGATGCGCAGTGCGCTGTCGGAAGGGCCCCGCACGATCGCCTTCCCCACCGGAGGCGTCGGATGGTAGCGCCGCCACACCAGCAATCCCGGCAGATCGAGGCAATGATCCGCGTGCAGGTGGGTCAGGAAGATGTCGACCTCACCGGGATCGGCGTAGCGCTGCAACGCGCCGAGCACGCCGGGTCCGAAATCGATCACCACCGGCGTCATATCCGGCCCGGTCAGCAGGTATCCCGACGCAGGGGAGTCCGGGCCGGACACACTGCCCGAGCACCCGAGGACGGTAAGGCGCATTCCCCCATGCTGCCACGACGAATTCTCGCTCATGACAGCGGCTCGCTGACGGAAAGGATCCCCCACATTTCTCGACGGGCCGCACGATCACCGTGGCGACGCACTGACTCCGGCTCGATCCCCGCGACGGTGTCGACGTTCATCACCAGAGAGTACCCAGCCGGCAAGCACTCCACCCATCGCCCCGAAAAGATGTCCCTGCCAAGAGATTCCAGGTTGTCCGGGCAATACTCCCCACAGCAGCGACCCGTACAGGGCCAAAACGACGAGTCCGACCACGATTTGCGTGATGTTGCGGGCGAACCAGCCGCGTGAGATCAGAAAGGTCAGCCAGCCGAAAACCAGCGCGGACGCACCGAGGTGGACCGATCCGGTGGCTCCGGTGAGCCAGGTCCCGACACCGGCGACGACCCAGATGATCGCCGTCGCGGCCAGTCCACGCCCGATCCCCGCCAGCAGTGTCATGAAGCCGAGCACCAGCACCGGCAGGGTGTTACCGATCAGATGGTCCCAGCCCCCGTGCAGGACGGGCGCCCAGAGGATGCCCCACAGCCCGTCGGCGGTGCGCGGCTCGATGCCCGCCCGGTCGAGCTGGTTGTCGTTGAAGGTATCGACGCCCTCGATGCCATACAGCATCGCGACGAACCCGGCGATCAGAATCCCGGCGCGCAACCAGAGCTGTTTGATGACGCCGAGGTTGTCGGACTTCGCGGGCGGGCTCGACGGAGGCAGCGGCGTAATCGGTGGCGTACCCACCGGATTTCCCAGCTGCGCCCGTAGCGCGGCAATCCGATCCGGGTCGAACGACGACCCGATTCCCGCACCGCCGGTCATCGCAACCTCCTCGTCGAGCGGGGTGCCGCAGTCGCGAAAGTCTGATCGCAAGCCGGTACCCCGCCAACTTCGAGGGTACCGGTGCACATCGTGACCGGGCGGCGTGTCAGGCCCAGAGCTGGCCGTCGAGGCGCTCCTCCGCTTCTTCGAGGGTGCCGTCGTAGGCGCCGGTCGACAGGTATTTCCAGCCGCCGTCGGCGACCACGAACGCGATGTCCGCCCGCCGACCCGCTTGTAGCGCCTTCCGCGCGACCCCGAGCGCGGCGTGCAGAATCGCGCCGGTCGAGATGCCCGCGAAAATGCCCTCCTCCAGCACCAATTCGCGAGTGCGCTTGACCGCGTCGAACGGACCGACCGAGAACCGCGTGGTCAGCACAGACTCGTCGTACAGCTCCGGGATGAAACCCTCGTCGATATTGCGCAGCCCGTAGACGAGTTCGCCATAGCGCGGCTCGGCGGCGACGATCTCGATGCCGGGCACCTTCTCCCGCAGGAAACGGCCGGTCCCCATCAGGGTTCCCGTGGTACCGAGCCCGGCCACGAAATGCGTGATCTCCGGCAGATCGGCGAGGATCTCCGGGCCGGTCGTCTCGTAATGCGCCAGCGCGTTTGCAGGATTGCCGTACTGGTAGAGCATCACCCAGTCCGGGTTCTCGGCCGCGATCTGTTTGGCCTTGGCCACCGCTTGATTCGAGCCGCCGGCGGCCGGGGAATCGATGATCTGCGCACCGAACATGGTCAGCAGCTGACGCCGCTCCACCGAGGTGTTCTCCGGCATCACGCAGATCAGCCGGTAGCCCTTGAGCTTGGCCGCCATCGCCAGCGAGATTCCGGTATTGCCGCTGGTCGGCTCCAGAATCGTGCAGCCTGGCGTCAGCAGGCCATCGGCCTCGGCCTGCTCGATCATCCGCAGGGCAGGACGGTCCTTGATGGACCCGGTCGGATTGCGGTCCTCCAGCTTGGCCCACAGCCGCACCGGGTTCTCGCCGTCCCATTGCGGGGACAGGTTGCGCAGCCCGACCAGCGGGGTGTTGCCCAGCGTCGCGATCAGCGATTCATAGCGCGCCACGGGGTCGCTCAGCCTCCAGCGACGGCAGGAAGGATGGTCACCGAAGCATCCGCGGGCACCTCGGCCGCCAGACCTCCGGAGAAGCGCACATCCTCGTCGTCGACGTAGATGTTGACGTAGCGGTTCAGCTTGCCGTCCTTGAGCAACCGCTCGGCGAGGCCGGGGTGGTTGGCCTCCAGATCGTCGATCAGCGCGGACAGCGTGGCGCCCTCGGCTGCTACCCGCTTCTCACCGCCGGTCAAACCACGCATGATCGTCGGGATGGATACGGTTACCGACATGGGGACTCCTCGATTTCGACAACTATGGGGCGGGTCTAGGCGGGGGTGTACGCATCGACGACCTGCACGGGCTCCTCGGTGACCTCGCCGTCGAGAATCCGGTAGCTGCGCACCTCGTTCTGCTCGGGATCGCGGGTGGAGATCAGCACGTAGTGCGCGTTCGGCTCGGACGCGTAGGACACATCGGTACGGCTCGGGTAGGCCTGAGTCGCGGTATGCGAGTGGTAGATCACCACCGGCTCCTCGTCGGCCTTGTCCATCTCGCGCCATACCTTCAGGTGCTCACCGGAGTCGAACCGGTAGAAGGTGGGCGAGCGCTCGGCATTGACCATGGCGACGAACCGCTCCGGGCGATCGGAGCCTTCCGGCCCCGCGATGACGCCGCAGGCCTCGTCCGGGTGGTCGGCGCGGGCATGCGCCACCATCGCCTCCACAAGGTCGGCCCTGATCACCAGCACGAGTCAAACCCTTCCGCAAATTCGGCGTAACTGTTGCCGACATATCGCACTCGACAACGAGCCAGAATATTCGGCTATTCCCCGGCTGCTGCGAACAGGTCGGCGTAGGCGGGAATGCCCGCGACGGATCGGGCAGCCAGGACCGCGTCCACGATCGCGCGTTCCACACAGACCGCCGCGGCGGTGCACACCTCGTCGAGCACCAGCAGGTCCTGCGGAAACGCGGGCACCAGCGGGACATTCGTCGGCTGCGCGGTTCCGGTGGCCAATGCGAACAGGGTGTCGCCGTCCAATGGGGAATGGGCCGGGCGGATCGCGCGGGCCAGGCCGTCGTGCGCGGTGGTCGCCATCCGGCGGCATCCTGCCGGGTCCAGCGGCGCGTCGGTGGCGACAACGCCGATGGTCGTGTTGAGGACGGTGCCTTTGACCGCGAGCGCGTTCGCTCGTGCCAACTGCTCGGGGTCGGCGGGACGCAGGCCGAAGTACTCGGGGCCATCGGTCCCGACTCCCCACGGCAGTCCGGTGCGTGGATCGAATACCGAGCCGACGGGATTGGCCACGATCAGCGCGGCGACCGTCACTCCGGCGGCGGCGCCGTCGCCGAGCACCACGCTCGCGGTGCCGACGCCGCCTTTGATCGAACCGGCGCGCGCACCGACACCGGCGCCGACCGTGCCGCGCTCGAACTCGACCGCCGCGGCTGCCGCGGCCAGGTACCCGAACTCGGCGGTGGGCCGAATGTCCCACTCCCCCACCGGAAGATCGAAGATCACCGCGCCGGGGACGATAGGCACCACCCGGCTCGCGTCCGTCGGATCCATCGGGATGCCTTCGCCGTGCTCCTCCAGCCAGCGCATCACACCGTCGGCGGCCGCGAGTCCGTAGGCGCTGCCGCCGGTGAGCAAGATCGAATTCACTTGGCGCACAGTGTTTGCCGGATCGAGCAGATCGGTCTCCCGAGTGCCTGGCCCGCCACCGCGCACATCGACGGCGGCGATCGCACCACCCGGTGCGCGGACCACCGTGCAACCGGTCGCCGCACCGGAGCCGAGTGTCGCATCCGGATCGAGCCGGTGATGGTGACCGACCAGCAGCCCGGGTATATCGGTGATCGAATTACGTTGCCCGGCTCGGCCGTTCATAACACCGTCTCCTGACTGTCGATCACGGGTTGGTCTCCGTCGCTACGCGGAAGGCCGGAATTCGGTGGTTCCGGCCGTACCCCGCCGGAGGGGTCAGGGAGCGAGCGCCTGCAGCAGCGAATCCTGCATCCAGGTCAGCCAGTGGTACACGTCGAGATGCGGACCGCGGGGGTCGTCGGCGTCCAGATGATCGGGTGTCTCGGCGTCGATCCCGAGTACCGTGCCCAGCGCCAGTCGCACATCGGTGAGCGCGGTCAACCAGGCGTCCGCCTGTTCCGGCGTCAGCAGGATCCGGCCGCCGTCTTCGGGCAACGTATCCAGCAGCACCGAACCGGCGGCCAGTTTGGCGTCGATGATCTCCGGCTCGTGCAGGCCGCGCAGCGCGCTGTTGAGATCCGCGCGATCGGCGTCGGGCGAACCCGGCTCGCTGCGGTGGAAGTCCGGCAGCAGCCGGTGCAGCCGCGGATCGTCGGGCGGGCTGGTGTTGCCGGTACGCAGCCCGGTCAGTGCGGCGAGATCGTCTTCAGGGGCCGAGTTGGCCCGTTCGGTCAGTAACCCGGAGACCGAGCCGACCAGGGAACGCAGCACGCTGGCCTCACGCGCGTCCATTTCGGAGCGCAATTTGAGGCCGCTCAGTGAGTTCTTTCGGCTCCATTTTCGCACTGGTGTCAGGGTAGTCGTACCGGTCAGTCGTCCCGTTGCATGGTCGCCCAGAGGCCTGCCGCGTGCAGCCGCCTGACATCCTGTTCCATTTTGTCCCGCGACCCCGATGACACCACGGCCTTACCCTCGTTGTGCACCTTGAGCATCAGTTCGGTCGCCTTCGCCTTCGTGTAGCCGAACAGCTTCTGGAAGATGTAGGCAACGTAGTGCATCAGGTTGACGGGGTCGTCCCAGACCACAGTGACCCACGGACGGTCCTCGGCCTCCAGGATTTCGGTGACCTCGACCGCCTCTGGAGTCGCCTGTGCCGCCGACAGTGCCGCGTTCGCTTCGCACAAGCCCATAACACTCAGGGTACGACTCGACTCCGGAATCACAACACCCGTCCACCATCATTTCGTCATTCTGGGGAACATCCCGACAGCACCGGCCTATCATGCCCGCCGCCGCTGTCTAGAGTGGCTTCGTGGACATCCGCGACGGTGTCGGCAGCACCGCGCTGCTGACCGACCAGTACGAACTGACCATGCTTGCCGCTGCTCTCGCCGACGGCTCCGCGCACCGCCGCTGCACCTTCGAGGTGTTCGCCAGGCGGTTGCCGCACGGCAGGCGCTACGGGGTCGTCGCGGGCACGGGCAGGCTGCTGGAGGCGCTGACGCGCTTCCGATTCGGCGAACCGGAACTCGCGATCGTCGCGGGCTTCTCGGACGCCGCTACCATCGAGTGGCTGCGCGACTACACGTTCACCGGCGACATCGACGGCTATGCCGAGGGCGAGCTGTACTTCCCAGGCTCACCGATTCTCTCGGTGCGCGGCAGCTTCGCCGAATGCGTCCTGCTGGAGACACTCGCGCTATCGATCCTCAACCACGACAGCGCGATCGCCTCGGCCGCCGCCCGCATGGTGAGCGCCGCCGGCGGACGCCGGATGATCGAAATGGGCTCGCGGCGCGCCCACGAGCTGGCCGCACCGTCCAGCTCCCGCGCGGCGTATCTGGCGGGCTTCGACACCACCTCGAATCTCGAGGCGGTGCGCAGCTTCGGTGTGCCTGGCGCCGGCACCAGCGCGCATGCGTTCACTCTGCTGCACAGCGCCGCCGACGGCGCGCACGAGGCGGCCGCGTTCCGCAGCCAGATCGAAGCGCTCGGGGTCGGGACGACGCTGCTGGTGGACACCTTCGACATCACCGCGGGTGTCGCGACGGCCATCGAGGTAGCCGGTCCCGAGTTGGGCGGCGTCCGTATCGACTCCGGCGATCTCGGTGTCTTGGCCAGGCAGGTGCGCGACCAACTCGACGGCCTCGGCGCCACCAACACCCGGATCGTGGTGTCCGGTGATCTCGACGAGTACGCCATCGCCGCGCTGCGTGCCGAGCCGGTCGACGTCTACGGCGTCGGTACCTCGCTGGTCACCGGGTCCGGTGCACCCACGGCGGGCATGGTCTACAAGCTCGTCGAGGTGGACGGCCTGCCGGTGGCAAAGCGCAGCAGCCACAAGGAGTCGCGCGGCGGCACCAAGAAGGCGGTTCGACTGGCCCGACGCACCGGCACGATCGTGGAGGAGATCGTCTACCCGGCCGCGGGCACCGTGCCGGCGGCGAACGGATTCGAGGTCAGGGAACTGCTTGTTCCGCTGGTGCGCGGCGGCAAGATGGTCGATGGGCTGCCGACACTCGCCGACAGCCGCAAACTGGTATCGCGCGGGCTGGTCAGTCTGCCGTGGGAAGGCCTGAAGCTTTCCGACGGCGACCCGGCGATCCCGACGACGTTCGCGGGCTGATCAGCGGCGTACGTCGAGACCTCGACTGCGACGTTTGGCCACCCACTCGACGGCTGATACCGCGATCAGCACGACGAGAAATCCTTTGACCAGGAGCTTTACCCAGTCGCCCACGTCGTCAGGCCGGTCGCCGACCAGAAACGCGGCGGCCAGGTAGGCCAGGTAGCCGATGACCATGGCGATCGAAACTCTGACGGTGCTGCTCATGTGATCCTCCAAGTGCCGTAGCCCGCCCGTTCGATCAGGCGGCACAATGTAATCCGCACGAGGTAGCGCCGGCGTTTACATCCGTGGAAAGGGAGGTCGACATGTCCCGAGCGTTGATCATCGTCGACGTACAGAACGACTTCTGTGAGGGCGGATCGCTCGCGGTCACCGGAGGCGCCGCGGTCGCCGAGCGAATCACCGACCACCTCGCGGGCGCGAAGTACGACGCCGTCGTCGCCACCCGCGATTACCACGTCGATCCTGGCGCCCATTTCTCCGCGAACCCGGATTATGTCGACACCTGGCCACCGCACTGCCGGGTCGGCACCACGGGCGCCGAGTTCCATCCGAACCTGAATACCGCACCGATCCAGGAGACCTTCTCCAAAGGCGAGTACTCCGCCGCCTATTCGGGTTTCGAAGGCGCCGCTCCCGACGGCAGCACCCTCGCCGATTGGCTGCGCGCCCACGACATCCACGAGGTCGACGTCGTCGGCATCGCCACCGATCACTGTGTCCGCGCCACCGCCCTCGACGCCGAATTCGCGGGCTTCGACACCCGCGTCCTGCTCGACCTGACCGCGGGCGTCGCCCCCGACACCACCGCCGCCGCCCTCGACCGCATGCGCGCGGCGGGTGTCGAACTCGAGGGCACCGTCGGCCGGTAACCCCGCTCGACACCGGGTAGACGACCTGCCGAACGACACGCCGAGTTCGCAGCGGCGGGGCGTGCGGCGGACTCCGGCGGCCGGTGATCTCTGTCGGTCCCAACCAGTAGGCTGCTCGCGTGCCCGAACTGCCGCCCACCTCCGACCTTTTGACCACTGCCGTGCAGGCGCTCGGTGGGAAAGAGCGGGTCGGGCAGGTGACGATGGCGGCGGCGGTAGACCACGCGATCGATACCAAGGAACATCTCGCCGTGCAGGCGGGGACCGGGACCGGAAAGTCGCTGGCGTACCTGGTGCCGAGCCTGCGGCATGCGGTGCGAACCGGGCGGACGGTGGTGGTGTCGACCGCGACGATCGCGTTGCAGCGGCAGCTGGTCGACCGAGACCTGCCGCGGCTGTCCGAGGCGCTGAGCAAGCCGCTCGGTCGAACGGCGAAGTTCGCGATCCTCAAGGGGCGCAACAACTATCTGTGCCTGAACAAGATCAATAGTGTGATCCCGGACGAGCCCGCCGAGGCGGAGCTGTTCGACGCGTTCGCGATCTCCCGGCTCGGCAGGGAGGTACAGCGGCTCAACGAGTGGGCCTCCGATACCGAGACCGGCGATCGCGACGAGCTCGCGCCCGGCGTGACCGACCGTGCCTGGCGGCAGGTCAGCGTGTCGTCGCGGGAATGCCTCGGCAAGTCGCGTTGCCCGTTCGGCCAGGACTGCTTCGCCGAGCGGGCACGGGCGGAGTCGGCGCAGGCCGACGTGGTGGTGACCAACCACGCCCTGCTCGCCATCGACGCGATCAGCGGCATCCAGGTGCTGCCCGAACACGATGTGGTCGTCATCGACGAAGCGCACGAGCTGGTCGACCGGGTGACCGGTGTGGCCACCGCGGAGCTGGCGCCCTCGGCCATCAGCGCCGCCGCGCGCCGCTGTGCCAAGCTCGTCGACGAGCAGGAAGTGGACCGGCTCGAAGGCGCGTCGGAGGCCTGGCACAACGTCCTCGACGAGCTGCCCGCCGCCCGCTGGGACGCGCTGCCCGACGGTGTTGCCCCGGTGCTCGCCCTCGTCCGCGACGCGGCATGGAACGTCCGTACCGCACTGGCGCCACAGGGTGGTACGTCCGCGCAGGGCGATCCGGAGAGCGCCGCCGCCCGTACCCAGGCGCTCGCCGCGATCGACGAGGTGCACGACAGCGCGGTGCGCGCGCTGACGGCGTTCGACGAACCCGATCCGGCGACCAGGAGAGATGTCATCTGGCTGGCTGCCGACGAAATGCGGGGGGTCGTCCGGCGCACGCTGCGGATGGCGCCGCTTTCGGTGGGCGGTCTGCTGCGCAGCAGGCTTTTCGGCACCGCGACGGTCGTATTGACCTCGGCGACGCTGCAGATCGGCGGTTCGTTCGACGGCCTGGCTATTACCTGGGGGCTGCCTGCGCAGTCGGGCAGCCGGACCGATTCAGCAACCGCCAACGGTGCGGTCGCGCCGTCGGATGTGGAAACGGTGCGTTGGAGTTCGCTCGATGTCGGCTCGCCTTTCGACCACGCCAAGTCCGGCATCCTCTATGTCGCCAAGCATCTGCCCGCTCCGGGCCGCGACGGCCTCGCGCCCGCCTATCTCGACGAGATCGAGCGGCTGATCCGCGCCGCGGGCGGGCGCACGCTCGGTCTGTTCTCCTCGATGCGCGCCGCCAAGTCAGCCACCGAGGCGTTGCGTGACCGGCTCGACACCCCGGTGCTGTGCCAGGGCGACGATTCGACGGGCGCGCTGGTGCGCAAGTTCGCCGACGATCCGGAGACCTCACTGTTCGGCACGCTGTCACTGTGGCAGGGCGTCGACGTGCCCGGCCCGTCGCTGAGCCTGGTCATCCTGGACCGGATTCCATTCCCACGGCCCGACGATCCGCTGCTGACGGCGCGGCAGCGCGCGGTGGAGTCGCGTGGCGGCAACGGCTTCATGACCGTCGCGGCCAACCATGCGGCGCTGCTGCTCGCACAGGGCACCGGCAGACTGCTGCGCAGCGTCGACGACCGCGGCGTCGTCGCGATCCTCGATTCCCGCCTGGCCACCGCGCGCTATGGCGGCTATCTGCGCGCATCGCTGCCGCCGTATTGGGAAACCTCCGATCCGAACGTGGTGACGAAGGCGCTCGAGCGGCTCACCGCCACCGCACTGTGATACCACTCACAATGCGGGTAATTATTTCCAGGCAGAAGTAAATTGGGCCTTGATACTCCGCTGGAACCCCAATTCCCACACCGGATGTATCGGCGGTCCCCGCGCCAAGCCCTGCACGCGGCGCGGGGACACCACTTTTCCCGTAAGTGAAGCCAAATCCTCTGTCGCACGCAGTCTGCGCGTGAGACGGTTTCCAGATGACGCACCGGCCCGATCTCGACACCCTCGGCGAATTCCTCATCAGCGCAAGATCATTGGCCGAATATCGAGCAATCTTCGCACTCACCGACGCCGACTTGCAGGGACGCATTCTCGACTGTCCAGGCGGTGCAGCAAGTTTCGCCGCCGAAGCCCACGAACTCGGCGCTCAGGTCACCGCGGCCGACCCCATCTACGCTCGGCCCATCGACCAACTCGGCGCCTTGGCCCTCTCCGAATCCGATCGCGGACACCTTTGGAACGCAGCACATCTCGACCGCTATAGCTGGGACTGGTACGGCGATCCGCAGCAGCACCGAAAGATCCGCATGACCGCGGCCGCCTGCTTCGGCGCCGACCTGATCGCACACCCCGACCGGTACGTCGCCGCGCAGCTACCATCACTCCCCTTCCCTGACAACAGCTTCGACCTTGTACTGAGCTCCCATTTGCTGTTCAGCTACGCCGACCGCCTCGACGCCGATTTCCATCTGGCCGCTCTGTTGGAGTTATCCCGGGTTGCCATCGACGAAACCCGTCTGTACCCCCTCGTCGACTATCGGGGCGTACGCCAGGACAACCTGGTCGAGCACCTGCGAAAAGAACTGCACGACAAGGGAATCCCAACATCCCTGCGCAAAACCAGCTACATGTTCCACCGATACGCGACGAACGTGCTCGTGCTGCACTCAGAACCGAGCCCCACTCCGAAGTAAGTCCCGCGGTGGTTGTCCACGATGCCGACGGACCGAGCGGTCGTCGAGACCACGCCTCCGCCCGCGCCGCGAACTCTCGGCATCAGCCCCGCACGGCGACCGCGTCCACCTCGAACAACATCCCGGGCAGCGCCAGCGAGGCAACCCCGGCCAGCGTCTGGACCGGCGGCTTCGCTCCCCAGATTTCCGCGATCTTCTTCCCGAGCACCGCGAGCTTGTCCCGGTCGTGGTCGACAATGAATGTGCGCAGCTGCGCCACCTCGGGATAATCCAAACCCACGGAGCGCAGCGCGATTCCGAGATTGGCGAAGGCGCGGTCGACCTGACCCGCGAAGTCCTCGCTGGTGGTGTGCCCATCGGCGTCGGAATCATATTGCCCGGCAATGAGAACCAGCTCGCCGACCACCCGTGCCACGTGGCTGTAGCCGAAGCCGGTGGGATCGTGCAGTTCGGCGGGGTTGCTGATCTCGATCGTCATCGTCGTCTCCTTCATCGTCACCTGTATGTGCCGCAACAACTACAACGACGATGCGAATAGCCCGAGTGTGACATGACGACGATCACAGACGACGGTGGCGCGGCGACCTACTCGGTCACCACGCCACCTCGACGAATTCAGTTGTGCGTTTTCAGTCGTGCGTCGAGATCAGAGCACCCACTTGAAAATCAAGGTGACCACCGCCGCGAGCACCGCGAGCAGCACGGCGCCCGCGCCCCAGACGAAGCCCTGCCGCTGCCATGGGCGGCCGTTGTCCAGCGAGAACTTGCCGGGGCCGGTGAAGGCGATGGCCGCGCCGGCGATGGCGAACAGCAGAGCCGTTTCGTAGCCCTTGCCGGTCAGCAGCCCGCCATCCCACGTGGCGTTGACAGCGTTGATCATGGTGCCGAGCACGATGGCGGCCGCCAGCGGAGTCAGCAGGCCGAGCAGCAGCAACAGGCCGCCCGTGAGTTCACTGAGCCCGGCGAGGGTGCCGAACAGCTTGCCCGGGTTGTAGCCCATGGAGTCGAAGGACGCGGCGGTTTTGCTCCAGCCGTATCCGTCGAACCAGCCGAACAGCTTCTGGGTGCCGTGCGCGGCGAGCAGTCCACCGAAGACAACCCGCAGCAGCAGCAGGCCGATATCGGCGGAGACAGGATCGAGATCGGTCGTAGTGCGTTCGAGCGTGCTCTTGGTGTTCATGCTGGTCCTCATCCCTGCGATTCGATTCCAAACAACATTTATGGCCTCGGCGATGAAGCGGACTGCGGTCCGATTCTCGCACGATTGAGGCCAACCGGCCAGTGTGCGGGCTTATTCCGCGAGGAAGAAGAAATATCCGAGGAACATCACCATCAGTGCCCACATCGTCGGATGGACCTCTTTGACGCGCCCCTTTGCGGCCATGACGATCGGGTAGAACAGCATCCCCATCGCCAGCCCGTTCGCGATCGAGTAGGTCAGCGGCATCATGATGACGGTGATGAAGGCCGGGATGCAGTACTCCAGCCGGTTCCAATCGATCTCGCCGAGCGCCCGGGCCATCAACACCCCGACCACGATCAGCGCGGGCGCGGTGATCGAAGCGGAGCCCGCGACGACCGCGAAGATCGGGTAACAGAACATGGCGATCAGGAACCATCCCGCCGTGGTCACTGCGGTCATTCCGGTCCGCCCGCCCGCCGAAACGCCCGCCGTCGATTCGACGTAGGCGGTGGTGGTCGAGGTTCCGATGACGGCGCCCGCCATGGTGCCCACCGAGTCCGCGGCCAGCGCGCTCGCCGCGCGGGGCAGCTTGCCGTCCTTGTCAAGCAACCCCGCTTGGTTCGCCACGCCGATCAGCGTGCCGGAGCAGTCGAAGAAGTCGACGAACAGCATGGTGAGAATGACGACGGCCATCTGCCCGGTGAACGCGTCGGGCAGATGAATGATCGCCTGACCGAAGGTGTGCTCGAGCCCCTTCGGCATCGACACGACACCGTCGGGCAGATCGACCAGACCGCTGCCTACGCCGACCAGGGCCGTGAGCACGATGCCGTACAGCACCGCGCCGTGCCAGCCGATGACCAGGAACACCACGGTCACCACCAGACCGAACAGCGCGAGCAGCGTAGTGCCCTTGGTGAAGTCGCCGAGCGTGACCAGGGTGGCTTCGCTGTCGACCACGATGCCCGCGTTCTTCAAACCGAGGAATGCCACGAACATCCCGATACCGGCGCCGACGGCCAGTTTCATCTGCATCGGAATGGCATTGAGGATGCGTTCGCGCACCTTGGTGACCGCGAGCACGAAGAAGATGACGCCGGACAGGAAGGTCCCCGAGAGCGCGACCTGCCACGGGATTCCCATCCCGAGCACCACCGAATAGGCGAAGAACGCATTGAGCCCCATGCCCGGTGCGAGCGCGATCGGATACCTGGCCCATATACCCATGACCAGCGTGCCGAACACCGCCGCCACGGCCGTCGCGGTGAACACCGCCTGCATGGGAATGCCTTTGTCGCCGAGGGCTCCCTCGTCGCCGAGCACCGACGGGTTCACGGCGAGCACGTAGGACATGGCGAGGAAGGTGATCGTCCCCGCCATCAGCTCGCGCTTCATGGTCGAGCCGTTCGAACTGATGCCGAAGTACGCGTCGACGCGTCCTCGGGTCCGGCTCAGAACGTCGGTGACCATGGGGCTCTCCACTCGGAAATGGGTACGGGGGTGCCAGGGCACGGTAGCCGACAATTCACTGAATCAGAGAACTCGGCCGATGCCCCGACCGCCGGCTTCGTGATAAGCGTCACCGTAGCCAGGTCGAGGCCGAGCCGAGCTCCGCCCACATCGACTACCCGCTCGATGAGCTAACCCACGGCACCCCCGCCGCCTGCTAAGCGCTCGGTGCGGCGACCAGTCCCAGTTCGGCATCGGAGGCGAGCAGGTCATTGTGGGGCAGGACCCGCACTGTGTAGCCGACGGCGCCGGACAGGGGTACCGGAGTTTCGACGGCGAAAAGCTCTACGCCGGAATCGGATCCGGTGTGGGTCATCGGAAAGGTGGTGACGTCGGAGAGGTCGTCGGTTGGTGACACTCGGCCGAGCACCGCCTGGACGGTGACCTCGGATGTGGTCAGGCCGCCGAGATCGATGCGGGCGGCCAGGGACAGTTCCGCGCCGATGATCGGGGTGTCGGGCAACCCCGCACTGTCGACCTGGATCACCTTCACCGACGGCCACGCTGCCTCAACGCGGCGGCGATACTCGGCGGTCGCGCGGGCGGCGGCGAATTCGTCGGCGCTCGCGCGCTGACCGGCGGCCGCGGCGGGGGCGTAGTACTCGACGGCGTAGTCGCGGACCATGCGGGAGGCCAGCACCTTCGGGCCGAGGGTCTGCAAAGTGTGGCGCACCATCTCTACCCAGCGCACCGGCATGTTCAAGGCGTTGCGGTCGTAGAAGCGGGGTGCGACTGTCCGCTCGAAAAGGTCGTAGAGGGCGTTGGCCTCGAGATCGTCGCGACGGTGCTCGTCGGAGACGCCGTCGGCGGTCGGGATGGCCCACCCGTTTTCGCCGTCGTACATCTCATCCCACCAGCCGTCGCGAATCGACAGATTGAGCCCGCCGTTGAGCGCGGACTTCATACCGGAGGTGCCGCACGCTTCCAGCGGGCGCAGCGGATTGTTCAGCCACACATCGCAACCCCAGTACAGGTACCTGGCCATCGACATGTCGTAGTCGGGCAGGAAGACAATGCGATGGCGCACCTCGGGATCGTCGGCGAAGCGGACAACCTGCTGGATGAGCGCCTTGCCGCCGTCATCGGCCGGATGGCTCTTGCCCGCCACCACCAGCTGCATCGGCCGATCGGGATCGAGCAGCAGCGCGCGCAACCGCTCCGGGTCGCGCAGCATCAGTGTGAGCCGCTTGTAGGTCGGCACCCGGCGGGCGAAGCCGACGGTCAGCACGTTCGGATCGAAAACCCTGTCGACCCAACCCAATTCGGCCGACGCGGCCCCGCGCTCCAGCCAGGACGCGCGTACCCGGCGGCGCACCTCGGCAACGAGGGTGGCGCGCAAGGTGTTGCGGGTCGACCACAGTTCGCCGAGGTCGACGTCGCGCAGCTTCTCCCAGCCGCGGGCCTCCTCGACAAATTCGGGGCCGATGTATTCGCGGGCCTTGTCGAACCATTCGCGCGCGGCCCAGGTCGGGGCGTGTACACCGTTGGTGACCGAACCTATCGGTACCTCGGCCGCGTCGAAGCCCGGCCATAGCGGCGCGAACATGGCACGACTGACCTCACCGTGCAGCTTGGAGACACCATTGGCGCGCTGCGCCAGCCGCAAGCCCATGTGCGCCATATTGAAGACGGACGGATCGGCTTCCCGCCCCAGCGCGACGATTCGGTCGATGGGAAGTCCTGGCAGCATGGCGGATTCGGATTCGCCGTGCCCGCCGCCGAAGTACCTGCGCACCAGCGGCATCGGGAACCGGTCGATGCCCGCGGGCACCGGGGTGTGCGTCGTGAACACCGTCCCGGCTCGCACCGCGGCCAGCGCGGTATCGAAATCCAGCCCTGCCGAGACGAATTCACGGATCCGCTCGACACCGAGGAAACCGGCGTGACCCTCGTTCATATGGAACACGTCAGGATCCGGCAGGTCGGTCGCACGGGTATAGGCGCGCACCGCCCGCACCCCGCCGATGCCGGCCAGGATCTCCTGCTTGATCCGGTGGTCCTGGTCGCCGCCGTAGAGCCGGTCGGTGACCGCACGCAGCTCCGGATCGTTCTCGGCGATATCGGAATCCAGCAGCAGCAACGGCACCCGGCCGACCTGCGCGATCCATACTCGCGCCCGCAGCACCCGCTGGTCGGGCATCGCCACGTGGATCAGCACCGGCGCCGAATCCCCTTGCTTCGCTCGACCGTCGTCGGTGGTCAGCAGTCGCAGCGGCAAACCCTGCGGGTCCAGCGCCGGATAATGCTCGGTCTGCCAGCCGTCGGCGGTCAGCGACTGCCGGAAATAGCCGGAGCGGTACAGCAATCCGACGCCGATCAGCGGCAGGCCGAGATCCGATGCGGCCTTCAGGTGATCACCCGCGAGGATGCCGAGGCCGCCGGAATAGTTGGGGAGCACCTCGGTGACGCCGAATTCCATGGAGAAGTACGCGATGCCGCGCACGCCAGGAGCGTCGGTCTGCCGTTGGAACCAGCCGGGCCGCGTCAGGTAGTCGCGCAGATCCGCGGCCGCGGCGTCGACCCGCCCGGTGTAGTCGGCATCGGCGGCGAGTTCGTCCAGTCGCGCCGCGGGCACCTCCCCCAGCATCCGCACCGGATCGTGGCCGACCTCGCGCCACAGCTCGGGATCGAGTTCAGCGAACAGATCCTGGGTGGGCCAATGCCACGACCAGCGCAGGTTCGTGGAGAGTTCGCCCAGGGCCGCCAAACGCTCGGGCAGATGGGCACGGACGGTGAAACGACGAAGTGCCTTCACCAGGCGAACCCTACCGAACAATCCCGCGGCCGACTGCCCCGACGGCCCAGGTCACTCCCGCGCCGACGATGTCATTACGCGGTGAACGTCTCGGCGGTGTACTCCGCGCTGAACTGCTCGGCGTACTCCGGCGACGGCGGGATCTCGGTGATCATGTCGATCAATACGCCGCTCGGGTCGGCCACGATGAAGTGCCGCTGCCCGAAGCCCTCGGTGCGGATTTCGAGCTCCGCCGTGATGCCGCCCTGCACGACCATCCGCTCCCACTCGGCATCGACGTCGTCGACCTCGAAGTTCAGCAGCAGACCCCGCACCGGGTTGCGGTAGGCCGCAGGCACGGTCTCGTGGGTGTAGTCGAGTAGTGCGAGCTCGTAGTTCACCGTGCCCGGTCGGCGCAGGCTGATGTACCAGTCGGCCTCGAAGGTGATCTCGAAGCCCAACCACTTGATGTAGAAGTCCCTGGTCTCCGCGAGCCGGTCGGTGCCGATGACGGGGTAGAAGCTGCTCAGTTCCATTCTCTCACCTTTCACATACTGTTGGTATGCGAGCTAAGCTAGCTGACATACCAGCGGTATGTCAATGGGAGGAAAGCGATGCCGAGCACGATTCGCGCCAAGCAGCGCGAGGAGACGCGCAGTGCACTGCTCCGCGAGAGCAGGCGCCTGTTCGCGGCGAAAGGTTATGGCGCCGTTGGCCTGTCGGAAATCGTGGCGGCGACCGGAGTGACCAAGGGCGCGCTCTACCACAACTTCGCGGGCAAGGCAGAACTGTTCCGTGCGGTGCTCGAGCAGGTCCAGCACGAGGTCGGCGAGGAGGTCGCCGCGGCCGCAGATCCCCGAGCCGACCCCTGGACTCAGCTGGTCGTCGGCTGCGAAGCCTTCCTCACCACCTGCACCGACCCGGATATCCAGCGCATCATGCTGATCGACGGACCCGCGGTGCTCGGCTGGCACGAATGGCGGGCGATGGACGAGGCCGCCTCCGCCCGGCACCTCGGCGAGGCACTGACCCTGCTCGTCGACGAGGGCGTGCTCGCACCGCAGCCGATCGAACCACTCACCCACCTGTTGTCGGGCGCGATGAACGAGGCGGCACTGTGGCTGGCGATCACCGACGATCCCAACGCGCTATCCGATACGACCGCGGCATTGCGACGGTTGCTCGAGGCGATGCGCGCCAGCGTGGCATGATCGCCGGCGCAGCCCACGCAGGTCGGACTATCGCTCACGTCCGTGGCGCATCGTCGGACGCTGCCGACGATGACCGAGCGCACCGCCATCGCTGGGCTACAGCCTTTCTTGCGATCGGCGTCCGACGCCCGAATTTCACTGGCCGACCAGTGCTGCTCGTGACAGCATCGGCTGATGCCGCACTGGGTCGATGTACTCCCTCAATTTCTGTTGGCCTGCCTCATTCTCGCCGCACTGCCGGGTCCGGCGACCGCGCTGTTCCTACAGCGCGCGGTGCGCGACGGTCGGGCGGCGGGACTGGCCGCGGTGGCGGGCAACGAGATCGGGGTGTTCAGCTGGACGCTGGCGGGTGGCGCTGGGCTGTCGGTGCTGTTGATCGCGAACCGATTCATGAATACCGCGGTGCACGTCGTCGGCGGCTTGGTGCTGATCTGGCTGGGGGTGCAGGCCTGGCGCGGGGCACGCGACGATGACCAGTTCGGCGCCGGTATGACGAAGCTGCTGCCGTCCGGGCGGACGCCCGCCTCGGCATTCCGCGCCTCGCTCATCTCGATCGCCGCCAACCCGAAGGCCGCGGTATTCGGTCTGACGATCCTGCCGCAGTTCCTGCCGTCCAGCGGCCCGGTGCTGCCGACTGTGCTGATTCTGGCCACGATCCAGCTCGTCATCGACACCGCTTGGTGCGTAGCCGTGGTGCTTGCCGCCGACCGCGCCGGGGCCTGGCTGCGGCGCGCGGGGATCCGCCAACGGATTGAGCGGGCGCTCGGCGCGGTGCTTGTCGCGCTCGGTCTCGGTCTCGCCGCCGACGCGCGCTGATCACCGTCTCGGCGCGGGGTAACGGTACGGTTGGTCCCGTGACCGGCCGCATCGCTATCGATGACACTGCCCCGTCCATCGCGGGCGGCCGACCGGCCAAGGCCGCGGTCGGCGAGGTCTTCCCGGTGCGCACCGTGGTGTGGCGTGAGGGGCACGACGCGGTCGCCGCCACGCTGGCCGTGCGCGGTCCCGGCTCTTCGCGGCTGACCAGGATCCGCATGGCACCGGATTTCGAGCCCGACGTGTTCAATGCCGCGTTCGTCCCGAACCTGCCCGGCGCCTGGACCTACCGCATCGAGGGCTGGAGCGATCCGATCGCCACCTGGCGGGCGGCTGTGGAGGCAAAGCTGGCCGTCGGGCAGAGCGCCGCCGACCTGGCCAACGATCTCGAGTTGGGCGCCCAGTTGTTCGAGCGCGCCGCCCAAGCGGTGCCGAAGAAGCAGTTCGAGCGGTTGCGTGCCGCCGCGGCGGCGCTGCGCGGCGACGAACAGTTGCCCGCCAGGGTCGCGCCCGCCTTCGGCACGGAGATCACCGAGATCCTGCGCGCGACCCCGTTGCGGGACATGGTCACCCGCGGCTCGCAGCACACCGTGCACGTAGAACGCCAACGCGCGCTGTACGGCTCGTGGTACGAGTTCTTCCCGCGCTCGACCGGCGGCCGGGACGCCGCAGGCAACCCGATCCACGGCACCTTCGCTACGGCGGCAAAGGAATTGCCGCGCATCGCCGGCATGGGTTTCGACATCATCTATCTGCCGCCGATACATCCGATCGGCGAGATCAACCGCAAGGGGCGCAATAACGCGCTCACCGCCGAACCGGGAGATGTCGGCTCGCCGTGGGCGATCGGGTCGAAGGACGGCGGCCACGACGCGATCCACCCGGAACTGGGCACCGAGGCCGACTTCGCCGAATTCGTTGCCACCGCTTCGGAACTCGGCCTCGAGGTGGCGCTCGACCTAGCCCTGCAGTGCGCGCCGGATCATCCCTGGGTGCAGGCGCATCCGGAGTGGTTCACCACGCTGCCCGACGGCACCATCGCCTACGCCGAGAACCCGCCGAAGAAGTACCAGGATATCTACCCGGTCAATTTCGACAACGACCCGGACGGGCTGTACGCGGAGGTGCTGCGCGTCGTGCGGCACTGGATCAGCTTGGGCGTCAAGATCTTCCGGGTCGACAATCCGCACACCAAGCCCGCCGACTTTTGGGAATGGCTGATCGCGCACGTGCGGCGCACCGATCCCGACGTGATCTTCCTATCCGAAGCGTTCACCAGACCAGCCCGGCTGTACGGCCTTGCGCGACGCGGATTCAGCCAGTCCTACACGTATTTCACGTGGCGCGTCGCCAAATGGGAGCTGGCCGAGTTCGGCAAGGAGTTGGCCGCCAAGGCGGACGAGGCCAGGCCGAACCTGTTCACCAACACCCCCGACATCCTGCACGAGAGCCTGCAGCACGGCGGGCCGGGCATGTTCGCCATCCGCGCGACACTGGCCGCCACTCTCGCACCGACCTGGGGCATCTACTCCGGGTTCGAGCTCTTCGAACATCAGGCGGCGCGGCCGGGCAGCGAGGAATACCTCGATTCGGAGAAGTACGAGCTGCGCCCGCGACCGTTCGCCGAGGCGCTGGCACGCGGAGAATCTTTGGAGCCGTGGATCACTCGACTGAATGAGATCCGCCGCGCGCATCCCGCACTACAGCAGTTGCGCTGCGTGCATTTCCACCACGTCGACAACGACGCGCTGATCGCCTACTCGAAGATCGATCCGGTCAGCGGCGACGCGGTGCTGATCGTGGTGAACCTCAACCCATTCGGCGCCGAGCAGGGCATGATTTCGCTAGACCTGCCCGCGATCGGGCACGAATGGCACGACCATCCGGTCGTCTTCGACGAGGTCAGCGGGGAGGAATACCGCTGGGCGCAGACAAATTACGTGCGACTGGATCCCACCAATGCCGTCGCCCACATCCTGGCGCTGCCGCCGGTTCCGCAGCAGATTCGCGCGGAGCTGGCCTATCGCAGGACCTTCCGATGAGCGATGCCACGGTGGTGAAACGCCGCGACCTGATGCTGCTCGCGGCCGGGACGCACGCCGATCCGCACACCGTGCTCGGGGCGCATCCGCACCGGGACGGCACGGTCATCCGGGCGCTGCGCCCGCACGCGCAGACGGTATCCGCCCGCATCGGCGGCGTCGACCATCCGCTGAAATCCTTGGGGCACGGGATATTCGCCGTGGTGGTGCCGCATCCCGATGTCATGGACTATCGCCTCGTGACCACATATCCGGGTGGGCAACAGATCATCACTGCCGACGGCTACCGCTTCCTGCCCACCGTCGGCGAACTCGACCTGCACCTCATCGGCGAGGGCCGCCACGAACACCTGTGGGACGTGCTCGGCGCGCACCCGCGCCACTACACCACACTCGACGGCGATGTGGGCGGCACCTCGTTCGCCGTCTGGGCGCCGAATGCCAGGGGCGTCACCGTGATCGGTGATTTCGACGGCTGGAGCGGAACCACCGCACCGATGCGCACGCTCGGTTCCTCCGGGGTGTGGGAGGTGTTCGTGCCCGGTGTCGGCGTCGGCGCCAAATACAAGTTCCGGGTACACGGCGCGGACGGACGGACAGT
Organism: Nocardia sp. GCM10030253; assembly: GCF_042675075.1. NCBI lineage: Bacteria > Bacillati > Actinomycetota > Actinomycetes > Mycobacteriales > Nocardiaceae > Nocardia > Nocardia sp. GCM10030253. The sequence continues at coordinate 394,366 of NZ_JBHTDL010000009.1, forward strand.
GGATCACGCGGATCCGCTGGCTTTCGCGACGGAACTGCCACCTGCCACCGCGTCGGTGGTCACCGCGAGCAATTACGTGTGGTCCGACGGTGATTGGGTCGCTACCCGCGAACGCACCGATCCGACTCGCGCGCCGATGAGTGTCTACGAAGTCCATCTCGGATCATGGCGGCCCGGTCTCGGCTACCGCGAATTGGCCGACCAGCTCGCCGATTACGTGTGCGCGGCCGGATTCACCCACATCGAGCTGCTGCCGATCGCCGAACACCCGTTCGGCGGTTCCTGGGGCTACCAGGTCACGTCCTACTACGCACCCACCGCCCGCTTCGGCTCCCCCGACGACTTCCGCGCCTTCGTCGACCGCATGCACACCGCGGGCATCGGCGTGCTGCTGGACTGGGTGCCCGCCCACTTCCCGCGCGACGAATGGGCGCTGGCCCGTTTCGACGGCACCCCGCTCTACGAGCACGCCGACCCGCGCCGCGGCGAGCAACTCGACTGGGGCACCTACGTTTTCGACTTCGGACGCAACGAGGTGCGCAACTTCCTCGTCGCCAACGCGCGGTACTGGATCGAGGAGTTCCACATCGACGGCCTGCGCGTCGACGCGGTCGCCTCCATGCTGTATCTGGATTACTCACGCCCCGAAGGGGGTTGGGAGCCGAATGTGCACGGTGGCCGGGAAAACCTGGAGTCCGTGGATTTTCTCCAGGACCTCAACAACACCGTGCACCGATACCACCCCGGCGTCGTCACCATTGCCGAGGAATCGACCAGTTGGCCCGGGGTCACCAGCAGCATCGACGTCGGCGGCCTCGGCTTCACCATGAAGTGGAACATGGGCTGGATGCACGACACCCTCGGCTTCCTCGGCCGCGACCCGATCCACCGCTCCTGGCACCACGACGAGATCACCTTCTCGCTGGTGTACGCATGGAGCGAGAATTACGTGCTGCCGATCAGCCACGACGAGGTCGTGCACGGCAAAGGCACCCTGTGGACCAGGATGCCGGGCGACGATTTCGCCAAGGCCGCGGGCGTGCGGGCCCTACTGGCCTACATGTGGGCCCATCCCGGCAAGCAATTGCTGTTCATGGGCCAGGATTTCGGCCAGTTCCGTGAGTGGTCGCACGATCGCGGGCTGGACTGGCAGGAGCTGGACAACCCGCTCCACCTCGGCATTACCACCGCCGTCCGCGATCTCAACGCGGTCTACCGCGCGCACCCCGCACTGTGGACGCAGGACACCGCCCCGGGCGGGTACTCCTGGATCGAGGCCGACGACCGCGCCAACAACGTCCTCGCCTTTCTGCGCTACGGCTCCGACGGCTCGATGGTCGCGTGTGTCTACAACTTCTCCGGTTCGGTACACGGCGAATACCGCGTCGGCCTGCCCGCCACCGGCCGCTGGCGCGAAATCCTCAACACCGACGCCATCGCCTACGGCGGCTCCGGCATCGGCAACCTCGGCACCGTGACCGCGACAGCCGAACCGTGGCACGGCCGCCCGGCATCGGTCACCGTCGCCTTGGCCCCGAACAGCGCGATCTGGCTCGCCCCCGAGTAGCCGACGCCGGATCGAGCGCCTCGACGACGTCCTTGCGGTGGTCGAGAACGAGGGCGGGCAACTGCTCGACGGTCCGAACGACGTCCCGACCGGGCGCAATCTGACGGTGCGGCACCCGGGCGGCGCGATCATCGAATACGTCGAGTTCGATACGAGCAAGGTCGAGGCGGTGACGTAACGCGCCTGCACCCGGCTCTCAGTACAAGGCGGCGGCCAGCTTCCGTCGAGACGCGACGACGATCGGATCGGCCGGATCGTAGAGCTCGAACAGTTCCAGCAGGCGAGTGCGTACCTTCGTCCGGTCGTCACCGGCGGTGCGCTTGATCAGTGCGATCAGCCGATCGAAGGCGGCCTCGGGCTGCTGGTTGAGCAGTTCCACGTCGGCGGCATCGAGAGCGGCGTCGACGTCGGCGGGATCGGAATCGGCGGTCGCGATCGCCGACTCCGGCACGTTCTGGGCGCGACCGAGGAAGCGCAGCTGGCGCAGTGCGCCCTTGGCCTCTTCGTTGTTCGGCTCGGCGGCGATGATGGCCTCGTAGGCGGCCTCCGCAGCGGCCAGGTCACCCTGCTCGAGCGCTGCCTCGGCGGCGGTGAAGCGGGGGTCCTCGGCCTGCTCCGGCTCGGCGGTCTCGCCGTCGAGCTTGCCCGCCACCGCGTCGATGACCGCGTTCAGCCACTGCCGAACCTGCGGTTCCGGCTGCGCGCCTTGGAAATCCGCGAGCGGCTGGCCACCCGCGACCGCGATCACGGTCGGAATGCCCTGCACGCCGAACGCCTGCGCGATCCGCATGTTGGTCTCGGCCTCGACGGTGGCAAGCGCCCAGCTGCCGCCGTCTTCGACGACAAGGCGCTCCAGCAGCTTGACCAGCTCGACGCTGCCGGGGCTGCGCTGCGAGTACAGCGCGACGACCACCGGTAGCGCGATCGAGCGGCGCAGCACCTTTGTCTCGAAATCCGTCTCGTTCACCGCATAGTCGCCACCGGGCGCACCGGGCGCGCCGGCCGCGGTGGCCGGAGGCTGCTTCAAGCTGGACAGATCGACCGCACCGGACATAGCGGCGGCGACGGCGGGCGAAGGACGGCGGGCAGCTGGTCGAGTCACGGTTTCCAGTTTGTCACGGCGTGACGGATGCGGGAGCCCCGGCGTCGACGGAAGCGGCGTTGCTGAGCTCACCCAGCTTGTCCGTCCGCACCGCCCACACCTCGAACAGCACAGTGCAGAACGGCGGGATGCTCGACAGCAGCGCGAGCACCGTGGTCTTCACGGTCCAGCCCAGCTCACGAGCGGCGACGATCGCGATGATCACGAACAGCACGAAGATGATGCCGTGCGTCATCCCGAACACCTTGACCGGCCAGAGGACCGGCTCGGGGAGTCGCTTGAACACCATGCCGACGATCAGGAAGGCCCAGGAAATGGCCTCGAGCACGGCGATGAAGCGGAACCGCTTGGCCACGGTGCTCAGGTCGAAGAAATTGCCCATGGCCACCATTGTGCCGGACCCCTACGACGGTACGTAGTTGAACCCGTCACACCGCACCGCGGGTCAAGCCCAACTCGGCGACCATATTCGTCCGGAGCGGCGTTCGTAGGATCGGCCACCCGACCAGCTTCGCCGGTTCGAGGCGGGCGGTTCGGGCGAACAGGCGGACGCCGAGCTTGGACTCCAGCGCCGAAATGCGTTTGGACACGGCCTGCTGCGTGATGGAGAGCTCGAGGGCTGCCTATTGGAAGTGGCCTTCGTCCGCGGCGACGACGAAGGTGCGTACTGCTTCGAGGTCCAGGCGCCGAACATACAACCCCCGGGCATACAACCGTTCGTTGTGGATTCACGGCCCGAAGTTGTTTGATTCGCAGCGTCCGCGCGCGGTTCCCTTTGTTCGCGAGCAACACCGGGTTGCTGGCGAACACGTGAGGTGAACGGATGTTGCGCAGACGGCCACTCGGTCGCGACTTCGCTTGGCTGTGGGCAGCTTTCGGTGCGAGCACCGTCGGCACCTGGCTCGCTCTCGACGCGTTCCCGCTGATCGCGATCCTCGTGTTGCACAGCAGCACGGCCCAGATTTCGTTTCTGGCCGCCACCGGGCTCCTGATCGGCGCGTTGATCGCAGTGCCACTGGGGCCATGGGTCGAGTTCAGGCCCAAGCGGCCCGTGCTGATCGCGATGGACGTGATCCGATTCGTCGCATTGCTATCGGTGCCCGCGGCGTACGCCCTCGGGGCGCTGACCTACCTCCAGTTGGTGGGCATCTCGGTCGTTGTGGCGGCCGCGAACATCGTGTTCACCGCCGCTGGCGGCGCATACCTGAAAACCCTTGTGCGGCCTGCCGATCTGCTGGTCGCGAATGGACGATTCGAGGCAACGACCTGGACCTCGATCGCCGTCGGACCGCCGCTGGGCGGCCTCGCGATCGGCGTACTCGGCCCGTTGACGACGGTCGTACTCGACGCGGGCAGCTACCTGCTGTCGGCGCTGGGGATCCGCGCGATACGCACCGCTGAGCCCGCGCCCCCTGCGAGGTCGGCGCGACGCGTCACCGCCGATGAGATCGTCGAAGGGTGGCGGTTCATCCTTCGGCACCGCCAGCTGCGTCCACTGTTCATCAATACGAGCCTGGTGAACGGCCTGATCATGGCCACGGCTCCGCTGCTCGCCGTGCTGCTGCTGCGTGACCTGCGGTTCGCGCCATGGCAGTACGGGCTCGCGTTCGGCGTGCCATGCATCGGCGGACTGATCGGCTCTCGACTGGCCTCGCCGCTCGTTGCCCGCTTCGGGCAGTATCGGGTCCTCGTCGTCAGCGGAGTCGCCCGCGCATGCTGGTCGATCGGCCTGGCGTTCGTGCCGCACGGGCAAGCGGCGCTGATCTTCATCATGACGATCGAACTAGGGCTGATCACCAGCATGGGAATCTTCAACCCGACCTTCGCGACCTACCGGATCGAGAACACTCCCGCCGATCGCATCTCCCGCACCCTGTCGGCGTGGAGCATCTCCAGCGGCGTCACCGTCGCGACCATGACGCTGCTGTGGGGCGTGCTCGCCGGGCTCACCAACCCGCGGGTCGCCATCGCCGTCGCCGGGGGGCTCATCATGGCCACCGCCTTGATCAGACCCCCGCGTCCGGTGGGTCGGGTAGTCGTCAGACCTTGATGATCAGGGCGTCACCCTGACCGCCGCCACCGCACAGCGCGGCAGCGCCGACGCCACCACCGCGACGCTTCAACTCCAGCGCCAGGTGCAGCAGGATCCGCGCGCCGGACATGCCGAGCGGATGACCGATCGCGATCGCGCCACCGTTGACGTTGACCTTCTCCTGGTCGATGCCGAGCTTGCGGGTGGAGGCGATGCCCACCGCCGCGAAGGCCTCGTTGATCTCGACCAGATCCAGATCGGCAGGCGAAATGCCTTCGCGCGCGCAGGCCTTGGCGATGGCGTTGGCGGGCTGATCCTGCAGCGACGAGTCGGGGCCCGCCACCGTGCCCGCGGCGCCGATCTCGGCGATCCAGCTCAGTCCGAGCTCCTCGGCCTTGGCCTTGCTCATCACCACGACAGCGGCAGCGCCGTCGGAGATCTGCGAGGCGGTGCCCGCGGTGATAGTGCCGTCCTTGCGGAAGGCCGGACGGAGCTTGGCCAGGGACTCCGCGGTGGTGTCCGCGCGGATGCCCTCGTCCTCGGAGACCAGGACCGGGTCGCCCTTACGCTGCGGCACCGCGACCGGAACAACCTCTGCGTCGAACAGGCCGTTCTTCCACGCCGCCGCGGCACGCTGGTGCGAGGCGGCCGCGAACGCGTCCTGGTCCGCGCGGCTGATCGGCTCGGTGTCGTTGCGCTGTTCGGTCAGCGCACCCATCGGCTGGTCGGTGAAAATGTCGTACAGGCCGTCGTAGGCCATGTGATCGCGCAGCGTCACATCGCCGTACTTGAAGCCCTCCCGGCTCTTTTCGAGCAGGTGCGGCGCCTGGCTCATCGACTCCTGACCACCGGCGACGACGATCTCGTACTCGCCTGCCCTGATCAGCTGATCGGCGAGGGCGATCGCATTGATGCCGGACAGACACACCTTGTTCAGTGTCAGCGCGGGCACGTCCATCGGAATGCCACCGGCTACCGCCGCCTGCCGCGCCGGGATCTGACCTCCACCCGCGGTGAGGACCTGACCCATGATCACGTAGTCGACCTGGTCGGGCGCAACGCCGCCCTTCTCCAGCGCCGCCTTGATCGCGAACCCGCCCAGCTCGGACCCGCTGAAGTCCTTCAGCCCTCCGAGCAGTCGACCGACCGGGGTACGCGCACCGGAGACGATCACGGAAGTGGTCACGACGAGCCCTCATTTCCTCACAGCAGCATTCGTAGATCAGGAACGGCCGTGCCTGGGCGCGGCGTCGAGTCTGTACTCAACGGTAGCTTGTCCGTCCTCGGCGACGCCGGCCAGGTTCGCGCTACGTTCGAGTGGTGAGCAACGTTATGGATCCTTCGAGCTTCATCCCCGGCGACTACGTCATCGCCGTCGATCACGTGGGCATCGCGGTGCCCGACCTGGATGCCGCGATTGCCTGGTACGCCGACAATCTCGGCATGATCGAGACCCATCGGGAGGTCAACGAGAGCCAGGGCGTGCACGAGGCGATGCTGTCGCTGCCCGGCGCACCGGACAGCGCGACTGCCCTGCAGTTGCTGGCGCCGCTGAACGCCGACTCGACCATCGCCAAGTTCATCGACCGCAGCGGACCGGGTCTGCAGCAACTCGCCTACCGTGTCACCGACATCGATGCGGTATCGACCTACCTGCGTGATCGAGGTCTGCGTTTGCTGTACGAGGCGCCACGGCACGGAACGGCCGATTCCCGCATCAATTTCATCCACCCGAAGGATGCTGGCGGTGTGCTGATCGAGTTGGTCGAACCGAACGCGAATGTTACGCACTAGTATCAAGATCGGGTCCGAAAAACTCTTCAGAATCACATTCGCGGTCGAGTCACCATGACGTCCCGGTAGGCTGTAGTTTGTTGGCCATGTCGTCACCTGAGTCCGATCGCAATCGCTTCGTTGCACTGCCCTTCACCGTTGTGCGCAAGGGTTATGCGCAAGACGAGGTACGCAACTACTTCGACCGCTTCGATGCAGAGCTAAGGGTCACCGCCACTGACCGGGATGCTGCTGCGGCACAAGCCCGTAACCTCGCGAGCCAGTTGGAGGACGCGCGGGACGAGATCGACGAGCTCCGCAAGGAGGTCGACCGCCTCTCGGTTCCGCCGACCACCGCGGAAGGCATGTCCGACCGCATCTCCCGCATGCTCCGGCTGGCCTCCGACGAGGCCTCCGAGGTCCGCGCCCTGGCGCAGGCCGAGGCCGCGGAAATGGTGTCGATCGCGGAGCAGCAGGCCACCGAAATGCGTGGCAAGTACGAGTCGTTGCTGGCCGAGACCAAGGAAAAGCGCGAAGCACTCGAGATCGAGTTCGAGCAGACCCTGGCAAACGCGCGTACCGAGTCCGCCAAGATCATCGAGGCCGCACAGGCCGAAGCCGACCGCCTCGGCAAGGAAGCCGATGCCAAGCGCAAGGCGACCCAGCAGGACTTCGAGGTCACCATGGCCGAGCGTCGCACCAAGCTCACCCGCGCCATGGAGGAGCTGGAGGCCACCAGCCGCGCCGAGGCCGCACAGCGGATCAAGGACGCGACCGACGAGTCCAACCGCCTCATCACCTCCGCCACCCAGACCTCCGAGCGCAAGATCGCGCACGCGAAGGAACTGGCCGAGGAGATGCGTGTGCTGCGCGGCCGGGTGCTCGCCCAGTTGCTCGGCATCCGCGGCCAGCTCGACTCGGTGCCCGCGATGCTCGCGGCGGTCAACCGGGAAAGCGAACTGCTGGACGGGGTTCCGGATCAGCGCAAGTCGATCGGCGGCAACACCAAGTCCGTGACCGGCTCGCGCACCAAGGCCATCCCCGAGGTCTCCGCCGAGGACGACGACATCGTCGACGAAGAGCGCGAGAACGCCGACATCACGCACTGACGTCGGGCCACGCGGCGACACGCGGTACCCAACCGAAATTCAGACTGAAGGCCGCCCCAACAGGGGCGGCCTTCCTAATTCTCGGACCACGCCGAACATTGTCGGCGTCGTTACGACCAGCGACGGGTGATCGTGCGCGTCCGGCGACCGTTCCAGCAACCGCGATGCCAGTGCCTGCGATCGTCCTCCCCGCCATAGGCGGGCCAGGCGACGATATGGGCTACGCCGGGGACGATTTCGTGATCACAGCCCGGACAGCGGTAAGTCTTGATCGCCCGGCTGCCGGGGATGGTCCGGACCGTATAGAGGTCGTCACTGTTCGGTCCCGACTCGGTACTTCCGAAGACGTCCCCGAGCCCACCGCCGGCGGGCGGACCCGCTCGGCGGTCGGTGCGAGGCTTCCGACGAGGCATGCACCAAGCCTAAGCCCCGCCCGAATGTGCCCCTGCGCCCGTCTGGATCGCCGAGAGCCACCGACTGGCCGGACAATCAGAAGAGGCGGAATTCGTTGCTCTCGGTGCCGCGTAGGGCGTTGTAATCGAGGACCAGACACCGGATTCCACGGTCCTCGGCAAGCGTGCGGGCCTGCGGCTTGATCTGCTGGGCCGCGTAGACGCCTGCGACGGGGGCAAGCAGCGGGTCTCGGTTGAGCAGTTCGAGGTAGCGGGTGAGCTGTTCGACACCGTCGATCTCGCCGCGACGTTTGATTTCCACCGCGACGGTGGCGCCGTCGGCATCGCGGCACAGCAGATCCACCGGCCCGATGGCCGTCATGTACTCGCGGCGGATGAGCGTGTAACCAGGCCCGAGCGTCTGCACATGTTCGGCGAGCAGCTCCTGAAGATGCGCCTCCACACCGTCTTTCACCAGACCCGGATCGACCCCGAGCTCGTGTGCGGAGTCGTGCTCGATGTCCTCGATTGTTATCCGCAGTTCTTCGCCCGCCTTGTTGGTGACGACCCAAAAGGCCTTCGCGCCCTCCGGCACGTTGTCACCGTCGCGCTCCTCCAGCCAGCACGGCGGGCTCATCCAGTTCAACGGCTTGTAGGAACCGCCGTCGGAATGCACTAGGACCGAACCATCCGCCTTGATCAACAGCAATCGACGGGCCATCGCAAGGTGGGCGGTGAGGCGCCCTACGTAGTCGACCTGACAGCGAGCAATCACTAAGCGCACCCAAGCACTGTAGGCGAGTGCCCGGCCGCCGCTGCCGCCAGCCCGTCGCGCCGGGCGTCAGCCCATGAGCAAGATGGCCGCGAGGATCGCGCTCACCGCGAGCAGACCCGATTCGACCCTGGTGAGACGTGTGGTGGGCGCCGCCTTGGCGCGGATCATGCTGAATCCGACCGCTGATCCGATGCAGAACGATAGGAGGTGTCCGACATTGGTGAAGGTCTGGGAGATCAGCACCGCTTCGGTGGCGACGATGAACCACACAGTGGCCCAGGCGATCCGCCAGCGATATGGGACGGCGACGACGATCGCGCCGATCAATGCCATGGCGCCGTAGCTGACGCCGACATCCTGGGCCCAGCGGATGCTGGCGGGCAGCCAGTCGGCCTCCACCGCGATCCATAAGCCCGCCGCAACGAGGAGGGTCGCTCCGATATGTCCGGCCAGGAATACGCGCACCAGGTGTACGGCGCCGAATCGCAGTTCGGCGAGGGCGAGCAGGCAACCGAGCAGCGGGATGATGACCCAGGCAGCTGCGACGTCGCCGATCACAAGGGCGCTCGAAAACAGGGTTCCGACACGGCCGTTCAGGAGGTTGTGCAAATTCGTGCTGGCGTGCACCACCATCTTCGACTGGCCTGAGTCACTCAGCACCGAGAAGACCGCGGTGACAGCGATCAGGGCCCCCACATATCCGAACGTCGCGGGCAACCTCAGTCGCCGCCAGCGGGTGCGCAGCGCAGTACCCGGATCGACCGACACGCGGTCGGCGATTGTCGTCGCCGCGACCATCAGCACCTCCGTATGTCTCGACCGGTTTCCCATATAACGCACAAAGGCCCCCGAAAATTTCGGGGGCCTTTGGCAAAGATGTTCCGGCGGTGTCCTACTCTCCCACACCCTGTCGAGTGCAGTACCATCGGCGCTGGC
>NZ_JBHTDL010000010.1:0-385364 GCF_042675075.1 Nocardia sp. GCM10030253
TAATTGGCACTGACATTCATCGACACACTATTGAGTTCTCAAAGAACACACGCACACACCATCGCACAGATTTTACTCCGGTTGATCAATGCGGCACTTGTTCAATCTTAGCTCAGCATTGAACCCGAACCAAATCGGGATCTCAGTCGAGCCAGGTGGCCAGGCGCTCCTCGTCCTACCTCGTTTCCCAGGCCTCTCAGCTCCGGGTCGGTGTCCGTGTCGCTCTGACTTGGAGAACATTACGTGACGCTTTGGCGAATATGCAAATCGCCTGATTACCGGGGGTTTTGCGGCATGAACGGCGTGCGCGCCGCGATCATGAACCGGGTCGATCCGCCGTACCGAGTACCCGAAGACGCGGTGGTTCCGGTCGATCACACCGTGGTCGACCAGAACCGATCGCCACGCCGCCGAGGAAGTGAGCGGTCATCGGCGCGGACGCGAGGGATTCACCGATCGAGGCGGGTGAACGCCCACCCATCCCCTATGCCATGCACCCGGGTGTCGCGGGTCCGTAAGTCAGGGCGAGCAGGTTTCCTCCGTCGCCATAGTTGGTGAGATGGGTGTGGTCGTCGAGAAAGATGCTCGACGTAATGGCGATGTCACCGCCAGTCGAATTCCCTGCGACTGTTCCCCAACCCCGGGCAGGGACTCCCGCACGATGCTTCCTCCACGCTGACGCCGTTCACCGCACGCTATGCGCCCGAGCCACAGCGGAGCCATGACCAGGCAAGACGTTCGATCATGGTCGACCGTCGCCACCCGGCACCACACACCCGCGAAATTCAGCCCGAGGTGCCGACCAGTTCGGATCGCGTGGCCGCCGACGCTCGTTGCCTCGATGCACGGGCTCGAAACTCTTGCGGCGGGCAGCCTTTCCACCGACGGAACGCCCGAATGAACGAGGCCGCCTCGGCATAGCCGAGTCGCGCCGCGACCTGCTCGGTGGTCATGTCGATGTGGGTGAGCAACTCCTCCGACATCATCTGTCGCACCTCGTCGACCAGCGCACGGAACGATGTCCCCTCATCGTGCAATCGGCGCGAGAGCGTGCGCGGACTCATGAACAATCCGTTGGCCACCGCGAGCTGGTCGGGGATCTCGCCGGGGTTGCGGACCAGCAGGTCGCGCACCGAGCCGGCGACGCCGGTCCGAGCGCGCCGAGTCGTCAGCAGGTCGCGGCAGAGCTGCTCGCAGGTGCCACGCGCCCAGTCATTGGCCTGCGGCAGCGGAAGATCGAGGTAGGCGCGGTCGAAAGCCAGTTCGTTGACCTCCGCGTCGAATTCCGGTTCGAGTTCGAACACCGCACGGTGGCGGGTGGTGTCCGCGGGCGCCGAATGCCGAAAGCGGACGCTGCTCATCGGGATTCCGGCCGAGAACATGTCCTGGCCGATGGTGTGAATGCCGGTCATTACGCGTTCGGTGAGGAAGGCGCGCAGATCCTCCGGTATCTCCGAGTCATCGAAGCGCAGCCGAGCCCGACCGTCGACCTCGTCGAAAGTGAGCCGGCCGAAAGCGAAGGCGAGGTCGACGTACCGCAGCGCCACATCCACCGCGTCACGCAACGTCCGACTGCTGATCAGCGCGAGCCCCCACGCGCCGTAGAACGGCAGGCGATACCGGCGACCCGCCTCGACGCCGAGACCCGCCTCGGCACCGAAGCGCTCGAGCAGATTGCGTAACACCCGCAGCTCTTCGCGCGCCGAGATCTCGGTACTGGGGTCGATCACCGCTTCGGGAAGCAACGACGTCCCCTCCAGGCAAGCCGCTGCGGGCATGCCACGCTCAGCGGCCAATTGCATCAATACATGCACACTCGAGGTGCTGCGGAGTAGATCCCAATCGAACACGCGAATGCATCCCCATCGAATCCGGCACTGTCTCAGTTGGCGAAACCTATCAATCCGCGTCCGCGCTCGTTGGCGAATGGCCAAGAATGTCGGCAGCCCTGGACATTTTGTCTCAGACGGGAAAACCAACTGTGTTATACAGTGTGAACAACAGCATCGATGCGGATCTGGAGGAACTCATGGCCATCGAGGAAGCGACGCCACCCGAATTCGAGGTGGCGGTGATCGGGGCCGGTCCCGGTGGCATCGCGGCGGGCGTCAAGCTACGCAAGGCGGGCATCGATAACTTCGTCATCCTCGAACGCGCCGACGATGTGGGCGGCAGCTGGCACGAGAACCATTACCCGGGCATCGGCGTGGACATCCCCGCCATCGCCTACCAGTACTCCTTCGCCCGCAACGCGCGCTGGAGCCGCTTCTTCCCGCTGGGCGCAGAGGTGAAGAGCTATCACGCCGAGGTCGCGCGGCGGTTCGGGCTCGACCCACACGTGCGATTCCACACCAACGTCGCGCGCGAGGAATGGGACGACGCGGGCAACTACTGGAAGCTGCATACCGAAGACGGTTCGGTCGTCACCGCACGCTTCGTCATCAGTGCCGTCGGCGCGTTCGTCCGGCCGAAGGAAGACGCGGGCATCCCCGGCTGGCAGTCTTTCGAGGGCAAGATCCAGCGACCCGCCGACTGGGACGACGACTACGACCTCACCGGAAAGCGGGTCGGGGTCATCGGCACCGGAGCCAGCGCGGTGCAGATCATTCCTGCCATCGCACCCGAGGTGGCCCGGCTCGAGGTCTTCCAGCGCACCCCGGTGTGGTCGGTGCCAAAGCCCGATTTCCAGGTGCCCGCCGCTGTGCAACGCCTGCTGGGGATTCCTGGCCTGCAGGCGGGACTCCACGGAAGTGCGCTGGTCGTGGTCGATCTGGTGCTGCGCGGGGTCGTCAAAGCTCCGACGGGGCTGGCCCGCCCGGCGATGGACCGGTTCGACGCGGCGTGCATCGCCGGCTACCGGAAGTACCTGAAGCGTGTCGTGAAAGACCCGGCCACCCGAGAGGGCCTGACACCCGACTTCGGTGTCCTGGCCAAACGGCCGACGATGTCCAACAGCTACCTGAAGGCCTACAACCGCGACAACGTCGCCCTGGTGACCGACCCGATCGACAAGATCACCGCCACGGGCATCCAGACCCGCGATGGCGCACTGCACGAGTTCGATGTGATAGTGCTCGCCACCGGCTATGAGGTTTTCTCCGACCCGGAGACCTACCGACCGGGAACCGTGGTGGGCCGCAACGGATTCGATCTCGCGCGGTTCTACAACGAGGAAGGCCTGCAGGCGTACCAGAGCGTGTCGGTGCCCGGGCTGCCGAACCGTTGGACGCTGTGCGGTCCCTACTCGTGGACCGGCAGCGGCTGGCATGCCTTCGTCGAAATGACCGCCGACCACGCGGTGCGCGCCATCACCGAGGCGGGCGCGCGGCTGGCTACGGTCGTGGAAGTCCGCAAGGAAGCGGCCGACGCGTACCACCGGGCGATCTACCGGCAAGGCGAGTCGTTGCGGTACTACCTCACCGACTTGAACGGGCATGTGCCGACCTACTACCGGAACTCGCAGGGCGACACCACCTATGTGCGGCCGTCGGGGTTCTTCGAGGCACGCCGGGGCAACCGGAAGTTCCCGCTCGACGATTACCGTTACGAGACACCGCAATCGGCGGCCACCGGCGGTGACACCCGTCGGTCCGGAACGCGGCGCGCCGCCGATGCCAGTGCGTAACCCGCTGGCCGCCACGCCGTCGAGGTCACGCAAACCGGACGAACTGCCGCAGTTCGTCCGGCCCGCGGCCGCTGCCGGTAGGACCTGGGAGAATCCCAGCGTGAAGAACCCGACGATCGTCGATGAGATCACCGACGAGCTCGCCTACCGGATCGCCGCGGGCGTCTACCCGCCCGGTGAACTGCTGCCGTCGGTACGCCAGCTGGCGGCGGAGTTCGGGATCAGCACCCCGACCGCGAACAGTGCGCTCGGCAGGCTGGCGGCCCTCGGATTCGTCGAGGCCCGTCGCGGCCTGGGCAATATCGTCCGGGACATCTACCTCTACGGCGGAATCGATACCGCGCATTACATTTTCCGGCACTCCAGGCAGCTGCCCGAACGCGCCGCCAAGATCTTCGCCGACATCATCGATGTCGATCACCTGCTGCTCATGCAGACCATCCGCACCGTGGCCGCGGACCCACGCCGCTACGACCTGACGGCGCTGGCTCGTGCCGTGGACCGGTTCGAACTGCTCGTCAGCGCCGGGCGCGCCGGGGTCAGCGAGATCATGGAAGCCGAACTGCACGTGCTGCGCGTCGGTTTCGCCGCGGTCGGGCAGAGCGCCTTTCTCAACCTCTTCAATTCGGTCGGCGACATCCTCATCGCCACCCCCGAGGCAGGTGATGCCTTCTACGAGCCGCTGGAGCCCGCGGGTCATGTGCAGGTCGCCCGGCAACTGCTCGCGCTGTGGCAGTCGGAAACCCCGATCGACACCGCGGCGATCGACATGGTCGACACCTTGATTCGGGCCTACCATGATCAGGTCGTCGAACATTTCCGGCAACTCGTGACGGCCGCTGCCACTACCGCCGAGCCGCGCACCGAGGTGCCCGCAGTGGCACCGTGACCGGCAGGTTGGTCGCGGATACCAGAGCTCACCACAGGATTGTCGGCGAAACCAGGGCCGACACCGAGGTTCGCAACCCGGCGGACGGCCACCTCAGCGGCCGCGCTCCCGACGAGTCCACGGATAAGGTCGCGGCAGCGGTGCGCGAACTGCGTCTGTTCCAGCCCGAGGTGGCGATCGGCCCAGCGCGCCGAATGGCTTTTCCGGCTGCAGGAATCAGGATTCCGGAAAGAACAGCAACTCGAACTGGGCGAGAATCCGGTCGACGTCGAACCGATCGGGTTCGTCGAGGACAAGCCGCGCCGAAGTCTGGATCAGTCCTTGGATGAGCTGCACCAGGACATCCAGATCGACTTCGTCGGTGTCCGGCCGCCCGGCCAACCACGCGCCGAGCACTCGATGCAGCGGTGCACGCAGTTCGTCGTGTGCCTGCTCGACGCGTTCCCTCGAGGTCGAGGGCACTCCGCTGATGGGGAAGTAGACCAGTCGCCAGGTCTCCGGCATGGCCTGCACCTCGGCGAGGAAACGAGTCAGCGCTGCCGACAACACCTCCCGCGGCTCCGCGCCCGACTCGAGCGAGCCGTCGACACCCGTCATCGCGCGGCTGACCGCCTCCTGCATCCGGGATGTCTCCCGCTCGATCAGATCGGCGAGTAATTCGTCGCGGCTGCCGAACGAGTCGTACACCACCGGCCGGGTCACCCCACCCCGCTCAGCCACCGCGGCAACGCTGACGTCGGTAAATCCGCTCTCCGCGACAATCTTGCGCGCGGCATCGAGCAACTGTTCCCGTCGATCGGCGGGCTGTAGGCGCTTGGCGTATCGGCGCCGGGCCGGCTCGGCGGCCGCCCGCTTCCCAGCTGCCACGGCGCTACCCCTTTTCGATTCCGACGCCCGCGACCATCCGGCGTGTCATCCAGCGCATTGTCTTGGACAGCGCCTCGCGCTGGTCGCGGCCGCCCTCGCGGACGATGATCCGAGCCGCCGTCTCGCTCACGCTGATCGACGCGTGACTCATCATCTCGGTGTCGAGTTCCCGATCGACAAGGGCCGCGATCACAGCGAACAGCAGCGCATTGCGTTCCCGAATCGCGTTGCGCCCCTGCTCGACCCGCTCGTGCATCGCGGGCGGCAGGCCGTCACCGGGCATCAGGACGAACTGCCAGGTTTCCGGTGCGGAGAGCACCTGGTCGAGGAAGGTCTCGACAGCGCCCGCCCCGAGGGCCGCCACGTCGATGGTCGACAGATCGGTGCCCTCGGCGAGTTCCGGTGTCGAGGCGGCCGCCATGGCCAGCACGCGTTCCTCCTCGCGGGCCAACAGCGCCGCGAACAACGCGTCACGGTCACCGAACTCGGCATAGACGGCGGGGCGGGTGACACCGGCCGCGCGGGCGATGGCATGCATGCTGATACTCGCGTATCCGTCTCGCACGATGAGTCCCCGTGCCGCGTCGAGGATGCCCTCGCGTCGGGTTGTCATCAGATCTCCCGTGTCGTCAGTGCCGTCGTCACGCGCTTACGTGGACCGTCGCGCCAGTGTACGCGGCGGGTTTGCCCGCTCCTCGCGTTCCGCGCTTCGCGTAATCGGCGCGAGCGTTGCTTCACCGCAACGACATCCAACACCCCGATAACCCGGGACAGTCACGAATTCTACGTAGTCGTCCTCCACACGGCGGCGAAATTGATACCGTTGTTTTCGCTACTCCGCAGTGTTAGCGTCGTCGCGAACAGTCCTATGGAATCGGTCACTTCGGGGGCACGTCGTGAGCACGCTCATCGTCGTCCGTGATCGCTTGTCTACCGACTGTCGAACACTGTGACACTTCTCGTCGCGGGCACCGCCGCCCGCGACACCTAGCGTTTGGGGAAGGCCTCCGGATTGCCGCGGATGCGGTCCGCGGTGGGGGTTCGATGGAGGACTATCGATGGAATCCGAAGCGTCGACGGGGACAAAGGGTGGGCCGACGGCGGCGCAGATCGCGCGCAAAAATGTCACCGACACGACGCTGTCGAGTCTGCGGACGTTCGGGCGAGTGGTCGACCTCGGCCTGGAATCGACACGGGGCGCGGTCTCCGACATCATCGCGCGCCGGTTCCAGTGGCACGAAATGCTGCGCCAGGCTTGGTATCTGGTCACGGTCACCGCAATCCCCGCGGTGCTGATGGCGGTGCCGTTCGGCGTCGTGGTCTCCGTGCAGGTCGGCAATCTGATCCATCAACTCGGCGCCGACTCGCTGATCGGCGCGGCAGGTGGCCTCGGGGTGATCCAGCAAGGCGCCCCGATCGCGACGGGTCTGCTGCTCGGCGGCGCGGGCGCTTCGGCGATTGCCGCCGACCTCGGCGCGCGCACGGTCCGCGACGAGATCGACGCGCTACGCACCATGGGCATCAATCCCGTACACCGGCTGGTGATTCCGCGCGTCTTCGCGATGATGCTGGTCGCGCCGCTGCTCAACATCCTCATCATCTTTGTCGGTATCGTCGCCGGCTACGCGGTCGCGATCGGCGCGCAGAACGTCACCCCGGGTAGCTACTGGGCGACCTTCGGCTCCTTCACCGTGCTGACCGACGTGTGGATTTCGCTGCTGAAGTCGATGCTGTTCGGGTTCATCGTCGTCATCGTCGCCTGCCAGCGCGGTCTGGAGGCCAGAGGCGGACCACGCGGCGTCGCCGACGGCGTCAATGCGGCGGTGGTGCTGTCGGTGGCAACGATCATCGTGGTGAACCTGGTGATCACCCAGGTCGTCGCCATGTTCCTGCCGCTGCGGGTGGCGTGATGACGGCTACTCCCTACATACCCAAGGGCTTTCGCTGGGTCAACCGCCTCAGGCAGAACCCCGGGCGGGCCTTGACGCCGTTCGAGAATGCCGGGTTCGCCCTCGGCTTCGTCCTGCAGGCGCTGGCCGCGATTCCGTTGACACTGCGCCGCTATCGCGCCGAGACGATGCGCACCATCACCGATATGACCTGGGGGCGCGGCTCGGTCATCGTCGGTGGCGGCACGGTGCCGATGCTGGTCGTGCTCGGTATCGCGATGGGCGCCGGTGTCGGCATCCAGTCCTTCACCACCCTCGATCTGATCGGCCTCGGCCCGGTCACCGGTGTGGTGTCCGCGTTCGCGAATACCCGTGAGCTGGCGCCGATCGCGGCCGCGGTCGGTTTCGCCGCCCAGGCAGGCTGCCGGATGACTGCCGAGATCGGCTCCATGCGGATCTCCGAAGAGATCGACGCGATCGAATCCCTCGGCCTGCGCTCGATTCCATTCGTGGTGACCACCCGGGTCATCGCGGGCGCCATCGCGATCGTGCCGACCTTCCTTATCGCCCTGATCCTCAGCTACCTGGCCTGCGACACGGTGGTGGTGCTGCTGCACGGTCAAGCGGGCGGGGTGTACGAGCACTACTTCTTCCAATTCACCAGCGGCTATGACGTGCTGGCCGCGGTGATCAAAATTTTGGTATTCGGCGTCGCGGTCATCCTGATCCATTGCTATTACGGATTTTTCGCCTCCGGCGGTCCGGAAGGCGTCGGTATCGCCTCGGGCCGGGCGGTACGTGCGAGCTTCGTCGCGATCATCGCGCTGGACATGGTGCTGACCCTGCTGTTGTGGGGCGTCAACTCCTCGATCGAATTCCCGGGGTGAGCCGAATGCCGAATTACGGATTGCCCGGAGTCACCATGGGGCGGAGCGGTTCTCGGGTACTCGGTGCGGCGGCGCTGGCCGCGATCGTGGTGGCGACGCTGGCATGGACCGGATATCACAACGCCCCCGACGGTGCGCGGATGCAGATCCAATTGCGCACCGAGCACATCGGCGAGGGCATCATCGAGGGCACCTCGGTACGCCTGGACGGGGTGGATGTCGGAAAGATCACCGATATCGCCAGCATCGGCGAGGGCCGCCAGCTGATCACCCTCGATTTGGACCGGGCTCAAACCTCCGGTCTCACCGATGATCTCGCGGTCGACTACGCACCGCAGAATCTCTTCGGCATCAGCACCGTCGCGCTGAAGCGAGTCGAGGGCGGCGCGCCGCTGCGGCCGGGAGCGGTGATCGATCTGGCAGGCGCCAACGCGAACCGGGTGGCCGACGCGACTATGGGTAGGTTGCTGCGGGCGCTCACCGAAACTTCCACCGAGGTCTTCACTCCCGAATTCGCTGAAGTGCTGCGGTCTTTCAGCGGTGACCTGCAGGCCTTCACTCCGATTCTGGAGGCCGTCGTCATGCTGAGCCGGGCGATCGCCGATACACAGCAATGCCCGTCGTCGTTCCTGATCGACCAATTCGCGTCGTTCTACCAGGGGCTGGGGACGTTTACCTCCGCCACCTTCAAGCTCCTCAAAGCCGTGCTCGACATCGAGGTATTCCAGAACGACCGGGAAAGGTACGACGCGACCATCGGCATGGTCGTCGACGACGCGTTCCCGGCCATCGGCACCATCGGAGATGTGGCCAGGCAACACTTCTCGGGCTACATCGAGATGTTCGCACCCCTTGTTGCCGCCATCGCGGCGACAGTGCCGAACCCGGCGCGGTCGCATACCGAACTCACCGAACTGATCGAACGACTGGACCGCATGTTCGCCGACACCCCGAACGGACCCACCCTCAATGCCTCGGTCTCGCTGCGCAGTGTCCCCGGACTCGCGGTGCCGCTGCTCGGTCAGGCCGGATTCGCCGCGCTGGGAGGGACGCGATGAAACCGACGTCGACCTTCTCGATCGCGTGGAAGCTCGGCCTGTTCGCCGCGGCGATGATCACGCTGCTTGCGATGATCGCGGCAGCCATCGTCCGACCCGTCGGCGGCGATACCGGTACCTACCGCGCCGACTTCACCGATGCCAGCGGATTGAAGACCGGCGATGATGTCCGCATGTTCGGCGTCGCGGTCGGCAAGGTGTCGGAGATCTCCCTGGTGGACGGCCGCGCGCGGGTCGAGTTCACGGTGCAACGCGAGCGGCCCGTCTACGACGCGAGTTCCCTTGCCATCCGCTACCAGTCGCTGACCGGACAGCGCTACATCGACATCCACCAGCCCGAGCACCCGACTCCGAAACAGGCGAAGGGCAGCACCATCGGCACCAACCGCACCATCGGATCCTTCGACATCACCCAGCTGTTCAACGGACTGCAACCGGTCCTGCAGGAATTCTCCCCCGGCGCGCTCAACCACTTCACCGAGAGCGTGCTCGCGGTGATCGAGGGCAACGGTTCCGGCGTCGGGCCCGCACTCGACGCGATCGAAAAGCTCAGCGCCTACGTGACCGATCGGCAGGCGGTGATCTCCACGATTGTGGCGAACCTGGAGTCGATCTCCACGCGGATCGGCGGCAAATCACCGCATCTGATCACGCTGCTGCGCGGGCTGTCCGACGTGTTCACCGCCTTCCAGACGAAGCTCGACGGCCTGATCGACTTCGCGAATGTGGCTCCGTCCGCACTCGGTCCGCTCAACAGCATGCTGGCCACCCTCGGCTTCACCGAAACAGCCAACCCCGATCTCGAACACGATCTGCGCCTGCTGTTTCCGGATCCGGACACGGCGTTGGACCAGCTCGGCAAGCTGCCCGGCCTACTGCAGTCGCTGTCGGCGCTGGTTCCCTCCAACCAGTCCGCGGTCCAGGTCGACCTCGCCTGCTCGAAGGGCAATGCCGAGGTGCCGTCGATGGTCGCAGTGCTGATCGCCGGGCAAAGGATCTCGATATGCCAGAACTGACGAAGGCGCGCAGACCCGGGCACCGTGGCCACGACCGGCACGAGGCCACCAAGAATCGCCGCGAACTGCGCCTCGGGCTGATCGGCGCGGTCCTGGTCGTCATCGCGCTCGCCGCGACTGCCGTCATCTATGTGCTGCCGCTCGAAAAGACCACCTACACCGCATATCTGCCGGAGGCGCAGTCGATCCGGGTGGGCAATCAGATACGGGTCGCGGGGATCTCGGTCGGCTCGGTCACCGCGTTGGAGCTGCAGCCGGACCGGGTGCGGATGAAGTTCACCGTGAACCGAGATGTCTTCGTCGGTGACACAACCACATTGGAGATCCGGATGCTCACCGTGGTCGGCGGCCACTACGTCGCCATGATCCCCGCCGGAAAAGCATCGCTCGGCAGCAAGTCCATTCCACCCGACCGGGTGAAGCTGCCCTACAGCCTGGTTCGGACACTGCAGGATTCCGCGAAACCGGTCGCCGAGGTGAACGGCGGGACACTCCGCGAAAACCTGGCCGCACTGCAAACCTCGCTCGATCGGAGCCCCGACGGGCTGCGCCGGATGGGCGCGGCAATGCAATCTTTCGTCACGATCCTCAACAAGCAGAACGCCGAGGTGTCGCGGTCACTGACCGTCACCGACGAATTCCTGAGCATCATCAACGGCAACCGGTCGCTGATCGGACAGTTCGTCCGCAAGATCGGACTGCTCGAGGTACAGGGCCTGAACAAGAGGGCGGAGATCGCCGAAGCGCTGCGCATCGCCGCCGAGCTACTGTCCAGGATCGCGGCACTCGAACCCTCCTGGCGCGAACAACTCCAGCCGATGGTCGACAAGCTCATGGATACGCTGCCCGCGCTGCGCGAGCTGGTCGGGAAACTCGACGGCGCGATCGGCACGCTCCGCGGCGCGCGCGACCGGCTGCAGACCGCGGTGACCCCGCAGGACGGGATCGTCGTCGACCACTCGGCGGACACGATATCCGCACCGACCGTCTGTATTCCGGTGCCGGGAAAGGGGTGCTGATCGTGAAACGCCTGCTCGCCTCCCCGGGTTTCGTCACCTTGATCGGCGGCGTCATCGTCGCGGTGCTCGCCGTCGCAGGTTACGTCGTCGCGTTCCGCCCTATGGACAAAACCATCGGCTACTGCGCGATCCTGCCCGATGCCGTCGGCCTCTACCCCGGCAACCACGTCACCATGC
Organism: Nocardia sp. GCM10030253; assembly: GCF_042675075.1. Lineage (NCBI taxonomy): Bacteria > Bacillati > Actinomycetota > Actinomycetes > Mycobacteriales > Nocardiaceae > Nocardia > Nocardia sp. GCM10030253. The sequence continues at coordinate 11,428 of NZ_JBHTDL010000010.1, forward strand.
TCGGCATCCCGGTGGGCACTGTCACCGCCCTCGAGCCCGAAGGCGACGCCGTCCGTGTCGAATTCGACGTCGACGCCGACCACCCGCTGACCGGACAGGTCACCGCCACCACCGTCGCCGACACCCTCGTCGCCGATCGCAATCTCGCGGTGCTCGGTGAACCCGGTGCACCGACATGGAACCGAAGCGCCTGCGTCACCACGACATTCACACCGAAGAGCATCACCGAAACCCTGTCCGCCTTCTCGGCATTGGCCGACCAACTCGGCGGCAGTGGCGACCCGGCCGAGCAGAACCGGATCCACGACAGCGTCGCCGCCTTCCAGCGGGCCACCTCCGGGACAGGGCCGAAAATGAATGCCCTGATCAAAGACCTCGGCACCGCACTGCGTGCACCGGACGCCGCCATCGGCCACATCGGCGCGCTGCTCGACGCGCTCGGCGAGCTCTCGACCAGCATCTCGATCAACTGGCCGGACATCAAGACGACGTTGCTCAACGCCGGTGACGGCATCGCCTTCGTCAACGAGATCTGGCAGCAGGTCATCCAAATCGTCGATTCACTGCTGGTGGACTTCCCGATGTTCAACGACATCGCCCGCAAGTACGGCCGCGAAATCCTGGGCGGTATCGACGATCTGGTCCCCTATCTTCGGCTGCTCGGCGCCAATGTCGGAACGCTGAAGCAGGTCATCGATATGATCCCGGCCCTGGTCGGCGCATTCCAGCGCGCGATCGACCCGGAGACCGGCAAGGTCCGGATCACCTACGCCGCACCGAAAGTCGCCCTGCCGCAAGCAGATGCCGACCAGATCTGCGCCGCGGTCAATATCGTGACGCCCGGCCGGTGCAAGGCGGCGGAGAACGGCCTGGCGCAGGTCGACCTGGCCGCGCTCGTCCTCGGATCGGTGGGTGCACGATGAACAGGTCGATACTCGTGCGCCGCACCGGTTCCTGGCTTGCCGCCGTGCTCGCGGCCGCAGTGCTGGTCAGCGGCTGCGCTTTCGATCCTTCATCGGTGCCCGTGCCGGGAGCATCTGTATCCGGCCCGACCTATCAGATCCGGATCGAGTTCGCGAACGCGCTGAACCTGCCCAAGCAGGCCAAGGTGGTGGCCAACGGCGCGCAGATCGGCACGCTCAGCACCGTCACCGTCGTGGATCCCTCGGCGCAACACGCCGGCCGCATCGACGCGATCGTGGAGATCTCCGAATCGGTCGCGCTGCCGACCACCACCACCGCGCAGCTGCGGCAGAACACCATCCTCGGCGACATCTACATCGGGCTCACCACTCCCCCAGCAGATTTCGTTGAAACCATTGCGCCGGGCGGCACGATTCCGCTGCGGCAGACCCGTCCCGCATTACAGATCGAGGATCTGATGGCGGGCATGTCGACCTTTATCGGCGGCGGCGCGCTGCACAGTGCGCAGGAGATCATCAATCGCACCAATGCTGTCCTGCCCGCGCAACCTGCCGAGACGGCACGGATATTCGAGACGCTCGGGCGTGATGCCCAGGATGTGGCCGACAATCTCGACAGTGTCGAGCGCTTCCTGGACGCCATCCAGCAGGATCTGACGGCGGTGCTGGACAACAGGGAAGAGCTCGACGCCTTGCTGTCCGAACGTGGTGCGCGTGACATCCCGACCTTCGCGAACTCCCTGGTACTGACCCTCGGCGTCGTCGGCGCTCTCGGCATCGTCGGCCACGCCGTAGCGTGGCTCGGCCCCTTCCTGCAAGCGGGTGACGCCGCGGCCGAAGCATTCGTGCCGATGCTGTTGGCCGCCAACCCACTCGACCTGTCCGCGCCGTCCAATCTGAACCGGCTGGTGGCGTTGCTTCGCGACAAGGTCATCCCGTTCGTGGAGCGAGGACCGAAGGTGAACCTGACCCGCATCGGCACGGAAGCCGCCGGCGCGGTGAACCCGGTGTCCACCGACGACCAGGTCGATCAGATCGTCGCCGCCCTGCGGATGATCGGTGCGGTTCGGTGAAACTCACCTCGGTCAAACCCGGTTCGATGGCATCCCTCGGCGCGATCGCCGCGATCCTGGTGGTCGGCAGCACCTACCTGTCCTTCGGGGTGGTGCAGGTGGGCTGGCTGAAGGAGTACACCGAGGCGACCATGGTGCTGACCGATTCCGGTGGTCTGCTGCCACGCTCCAAAGTGCTGCTTTCGGGTATCGAGGTCGGCAAGGTGACCTCGGTGTCCCACACCGGAAGCAACGTCGCGGTGCAGTTCCGCGTCGACGACCGATACCGCATCCCGACCTCGAGCAAGGCCCGCATCGAAACCCTGTCCGGACTCGGCGAACCGTATCTCGACTTCCGTCCGACCACCGGGGACGGCCCGTACCTGCGCGACGGACAGACGGTGAACGCCGCCAACGTGACGATGCCGATCTCGATCCCGGAGGTGGCGCAGACGGCCACCCGGCTACTGAACCAATTGGATCCGCAGGCAATGGCTTCCATAGTCCAGACCTTCAGCCAGGGGCTGGCGGGCACCGAGACGGTCGTCCCGGAGCTGTCACGAGCGACCGACCTGCTGGCCGCGACGCTGCTGGCCAGATCCGATGTCATCCGCGAGATGCTGGTGGCGTTCCAGGCCAATGCGAACGACATGGCGTGGTCCGGGCCCGCGTTGACCGATGCCTCCGGACCGTGGGCCGCCTTCGGCCCCCGGGTCAGCGAGGTGGCGGCGGCGATTGCGCGGGTCATCCGAAAGGGCGACGTCCCAGCCGATTACGTCATCGACACCGAGGAAACCATCGGGCTCGTCCCGTTCCTGCGTCAGCTGGCCGAACGGATCAATGCCATCGGACCGGACGTGGCGACGATGATCCCGCTGTTGCAGCCGTTGCTCCCGCTCGCGACGGATGCCGTGCGCCCGCTCGATATCGGCAACCTCATCACCCAGGCGCTCAACACCACCAGCCCTGACGGAACGTTGAATCTGCAGATCACCGTCAAGTAGCGCCACCACAGGCCGAACCCAATCATTCGGAGCAGCAATGAAACTCGACGTCACGAAGACCGCCGATGCCGAGGCGACCGATGTCGTCGAGTCGAAAACCGATGGTGCACCTCGGTCTATTTCGCTGCCGGTCAGCACGGTGGCATGGGCCGCGGCCACCACCGCGCTGACGATCCTCGCCGTGACGCTCGCCGGCTTCCTCTTCGCGGCACGCAGCGAACTCGCCGACCGTGACACGGTGACCGCCGACAACCGGCACGCCGAACAGATCGCGACCGACTACGCCGTCGGCGCCTCCACGGTCGACTACACCGAGTTCGCCTCCTGGGTCGGCCGACTCAAGCAGAACACCGCCCCCGCGCTTGCCAACAAGTTCGACGCCACCGCACCGAAACTGCAAGAGCTGCTCACCCCATTGAAATGGGCCTCGACGGGGAGCCCGATCACCGCCAAGATCCTGTCCGAGCACGACGGCGTCTACAAGGTGAACGTCTTCGTCAACGTCAGCTCCACGAATGCGCAGAACCCGGCGGGCGCACAGACCACGGTCACCTACACCGTCACCCTCGACCGCGGCTCCGATTGGAGGATCACCGACGTCGGCGGTCTGGATGGCGCGCTCTCGGTCAAGTAATCGACTCCAGCCGGTCGACCCCGACACGAACTGTCTGGTGCCGTTCGCCGAAGTATCGGCAGTGCTGGCCACGGCCGCAGGGGGTCGAAGAAGCACCGGAGAGTTGCAGCTGGCGGACTCTGATCACGTAATCGTCGCGGCGAGGGCGGCGCGAACGAACGCGGTGAGCTCGGTGTTGACGCGTTGTCTGGTCAGTCCGTCGGAGCCGCCGCGCATCGCGGACAGCAGCGCCGACAGGATGACCGACAGCAACACCTCGCCCGCGATCCGGGGATCGACCTCGGGATCGAGGAAACCCTGCGAAATCCCGTTGCCGATGCGTTCCTTCGCCGCATCACCGTAGATCCGCAGATTCCCGACCGTCCGGTCGATCACATCGCTGTCGATCGAAGCAGCTTCCAGCAGAATGAAATTCACCAGGCCGGGTTCGCTCTCGACCAGTTCGTAGCAGCGGTCGATCATGCGACTGAAGACAGCGCAGAACTCGTCGAGGGTGCGCGGGTTCTCGGCGTTGTCCAGTCCGAGAATGCGCTCCTGGATGAGCACGAAGTAGTGATCGATGACCGCATCGAGCACGTCACGCTTGTTATCGAAGTAGTTGTAGAAGGTCCCGTGGCTGACGCCGACGCGGGCGACGATGTCGGCGACCGAGACATTGCGGTAGCCCTTGCTGACGAACAGCTCGTAGGCCGACTGGACCAGCTCCGAGCGCCGCTTCGCGCTGCGGACCACCGCCGCCTCGGTGCTCACGGCGCGAGACTCCGCGGCCGCAATGCCTTCATCATCAAATTCAACACGGCGGCCACCGTACGCTCGCGCACTTCCGCGTTACTCGGTCCGCGCAATTCGCGCATCAACCCGGGCAGTACCAGGGTCAGAATCGTATGGGCGATCACGTCGACATCGACATCCGCGCGGATCCAGCGGGCTTCGATACCACGGCGCAGCTCCCGTGCGACGAACTTGGCGGCGAACATCTCCAGGCCGAGCAGGCGGTCGGCCAGTTCCTTGTCGATGGCGCTCGCCTCGACGAACAGCAGCCGGATGAACTCCGGTTCGCCCTCGACCATGTCGTATATCCGGCTCGCCGCGGCGTGCAAACTTTCCATCAGGTCCTCGGCCGAGGTGGGCAATTGCAGCATCTTCTGTGGCTCGATCGTGGCGACGAGTTTCTCGATGCCGAAATCGACCACGTGGTCGAGGATTTCGCGCTTGCTTGTGAAGTAGCGATAGACCGTGCCCTGCCCGATCGACGCATGGGCGGCAACGTCGGAGATCGCCGTGCCCTCGTAGCCGCGCTCGGCGAACACGACGTAGGCGGACTCGATGATCTGTCGCCGTCGCCGTTGCGCCAACCCGGCTTCGGGCGGCCGACCACGGCGGGCTGCCCGAGGCTGCTCCGGCACATCTCTCCCATCGACATGCTTGCCGATCGATGGCTACCATCGACCTGCGAGATAGGGACTGATGCGTCAGTCTACCAACGGGCCGGCAGCCGCGTGTGCCCACGGGAACGGAGACTCCCATGTCGGATCGTATCCGCACCTCGCGCATCGGCCGCGGCAGCACGGTCGGGCGGTACGCGGCGCGGCAGGCGGTTCGCAACGCTCGCGCGCGGTTCGCGCGGATGACGCGGCCGTCGAATCCGGACGACGAGGCCGCCGCGCGTGAATTCCTGCGGGCGACAGACGAACTCGTCGACATGCTCGGTGGGATGAAGGGCGCGGCGATGAAGGTGGGCCAGATGCTGTCCATCATCGACCTCGCCATGATTCCGCGTGACAAGCGCGAGCATTTCCAGCAGCGTCTTGCCGTATTGCGTGACAGCGCGCCCGCTTTCGCCTTCGATCAAATGCGGCGTGTCATGGAGGACGACCTCGGCGGCTCGCTGGACACCCTGTTCGCCGAATTCGATACCGAACCGATCGCGTCGGCATCCATCGGCCAGGTCTATCGGGCCCGCTTGCCCGACGGTAGCCCGGTGGCCGTCAAGGTCCAATACCCGGGCATCGCGTCCGCGGTTCGCGCCGATCTGAAGAATCTCGCACTCCTGCTGAGGCTTTCGAAGCCGCTGCTGCCGACGGCGAGCACGGACTCCTTCATTGAAGAGCTTACGTTTCATATTGGCGACGAGACCGACTACCTGCGCGAGGCGAACACCCAGCACGAGATGGCGACGCATTACGCTGGCCACCCGTTCATCACCGTGCCCGATGCGGTGTTGCCGCTGTGCGGTCCACGAGTGCTGGTGACCGAATACATCGACGGGATGCGATTCGACGAGATCGCGCGCGAGCCTGCCGACGTGCGCAACCGCGTCGCCGAGATCATCTACCGGTTCTACATCGGGTCGATCTATCTCGACTGCCAATTCAATGGCGATCCGCATCCCGGTAATCTGCTGCTGACCAGTGACGGGCGGGTGGCCTTCCTCGATTTCGGCCTGTTCAAGCGGATGGATCCCACCAGCGTAGATTTCGAGCGGAAGGCTGCCGACCTGGCCTTCGACGAACGCGCCGACGCACTGCACGCCCTGCTGCGCACGTCCGGTGTGCTCGGGCCCGCCGCGCCGATCACCCCGGAACAGACTCTCGAATACTTCTACGACGCCTCGCCATGGACATTCGACGACGAGGACCTCGAGGTGACCGGCGAACTCGCGGGTGGTGCGCTCATGACGGTCGCGGATCCCCGCTCCGCGGCTTTCGGACGGATGCACCGGCAGACGCTGCCGCCGGAACATTTCTTCGCACGGCGCGCGGATTTCTACGCGTTCGGCATGATCGGTCAGCTCCGCGGCACCGCGAACTGGCATCGCATGGCCCGCGAATGGGTGCGCGGCGACGCGCCAGCCACGGAGTTGGGCGTCGCGGACACCCAGTGGCGGGCGGGTCGCTACCGCGCGGCGGGCGCTTGTTTGGGGCCGTAGTCGACGACCTGCCAGGTGCCCGCGTTCTTCGAGACGGTCACCAGGAGCAGGTTCGGCACGGTGGCCGGTTGAGGCTGCTGGACATTCTGGGTGCGCTGGGTCGCGAAGACGGTGACCGAATACTGGTCGTTGCCCTTTGGTTCCACCGCGGTGCCGATCACCTCGCCGGTCGCGACGACCTGTGCGCCGGTCATGATGTTCGCGAGCGTGTCGCGCACTTCCTCGTAGCGATTGCTCAGCGCCTCCGAGGCGCCGTTCTGCACACCGTCGAAGAAGCCGGAGAGATTGCGGTAGTCGTAGGTCAGCGACCGGATCGTGTAGTCCGTGGCCACCTGGGCGGCCTGGTCCCGGTCCGCGTTCTGCTGCCGCAACGCGTCGAGGTCATCGGCGGAGGATTGCCATTGCATGCCGAGCGCAGCGGCCAGAACCACCATCAGGATGGCCACACCTGCCAGGACCGATTCGCGGGTGCTACCCCACCTGGCCCGCAGCCGATTCGAGTCGGCTGAAGCCTCCGCGCGCACATCTTTCGCTTGGTCGACCACCGAGACATCCTGGGTCTCTTCGTTTTCCGACATTGCTCACTCAACTCTCTATTTCGGAATGTCGATCGCTATCCGGGCGGGGCCACCGTCCCGGAACACGGTCGCCAGCAGGTCGATGATCGAACCGGCGTCCACTCGCAGTGGTTTGATGACGCTGGTCGCAGGCTTCAGCACGGTGGCGAGATAGGCCAGGTCCGGTCCGAGCATCCCGAGGTATTTGTCGATCTGCTGGACGAGCGGCCCGAGCGGGTCGTCCCACAGGTGTTCACCCGCATAGGAGTAGTCCTGGAACGACTGGATCAGATGCAGCAGGTCCGGCAGGCCGGTGTCGATATCACCGCGCATGTCGGCGAGTTTCGGGCCGTAGCCGTCGAAGTTGTCGCCGAGCGTCTGCCCGTTGAGGTACAGCCGGGTGATCGCCTCACGCTTGTCGCGCAGCATCTGACCCATGAGAGTCATTGCGCGGGTGAGCTTTCGGATATCCGCCTCGCGCCCCTCGTAGCCCTGCGCCAGCGTGCTGGTGAGCCGGCTGATCTTCACCGGATCGATCTGCGCCGAGAGCGCGTCCATATTCGCGAGCGCGGCGCTGACCGTCGTGGCGATCCGAACCTGCTGTGCCGGAATCACACTGCCGTCGCCGAGATAGGGCCCCTGGCTCGTGGTCGGCCGGAAGTCCATGAACTGCTCCCCTGCCGCCGACAAGTTGCTGATGCGCACCACGCTGTCGATCGGCAACCGGAACTTCGCATCCACCTCGATCCGCACGGCCAGACCCGTCGCGGTCGCCGAGATGGCCCTGACCCGCCCGATCGGCATGCCGCGCAGATCCACCTCGGAGGTCGGCATCAGTCCGCCGGACGACGGCATCAGGACCGTCATGGAGTAGGTGTCCTTGCGCGGATCCATGTCCAGCACGCCGACCATCATGTAGGCGCCGCAGACCAGCGTCAGCACCGTCAGCAGCACCAGTGAGACCGGACCCGAGAGCTTCATCGGACCATTCCTATAGAACGCAGCACCTGGATCAGCTGGTCGGAACGCGCCTCGGCGTCGGCGGTGATGGCCGCTGCCGCGCCGCCGGGACCGACGCGCTGCACGCGAATGTTCGGCGGCGCACTGAAGAACGGAATCAGCTTGTCGCGCAATAGCTGATTCACCTTCTCGACGTTCATCGGCACCGTGTTGTCGGCCGAGGCGATGGTCAGCGCCGCCGGCGTGATGATGCCGATGATGCCGCGCAGATCGCCGACGAGTGGCAGCGCGAGATCGCTGACGTTGTTGGCCAGCGGGCCCGCGTGCACGATGATGTCAACCACGCCGAGAATGACCGCCGCGAGTCCGACGGCCCGTCCCGGGCCCGAGACCAGGGTGCGGTCCACACCGCTCTTGTTCGCCTCCAGTGTGGTCGAGATCGAGGCGGCCGACACTAGGATGCGGTCCAGGTCGTTGGTGTTGGCGGCGAGATCGCGCAGCGCGTTGCGTCCGCCGGCCAGGACTCGGTCGAGCTCGGCCGGATCGCTCGGGTAGGCGGCATTGAGTTGGTTGATCACATCCTGCAACTCCGCCCAACGACCGCCGGTCACAATGTTCGACAGTGCCCGCAGGATGTCCTCCACATTGGTGGCGGGCACCGTCTGCACGGCCGGAATGACATCACCGTTCTGCAAGAAGGGGCCGCCGGAGTTCTTCGGCGCTTGTAGTGCGATGTGGATATCGCCGAGGATGGTGCTCTGGCGCAGTTCGGCCGTGGTCGACTTCGGCAGTTGCGCATCGGTTCTCAGATCGACCGTCGCCACTGCGATGTCGCCGATCAGATCGATGCGGTCGAGCACGCCGACATCGACGCCGTCGGCCACCACCTTGGCGCGGTCGGGCAGATTCAGCACCGAGCCGAACTCGATGGTTATCGTGTACCTGTTCCCGGCGATATACGTTCCGGGAATCGGAATGTCGCTCGCCCGCACCCCGCAGCCCGCGGCGAGGAACACGACCGCGAGCAACGCGGGCAGCAGGCGCTTCATCGCGGCACCGCCGATCCCAACAGCACCTGCGCCAGGCCGATTTCGACGACTTTGCCGCCGATGGTCGCCTCGACGCGCGGTGGGCGGTAGTCGACGCGGGCGGCGCCCACGCTCGTATCGAACAACGCCGCAAGGCTGTTCGCGATCACCGGCACGTGCAGAAGAATGTCGGCGATATCGCCTGCCGAGCGGGTGAAGGTCGTGATGGCGGGCGCGGCCTGGTCGAGAAAGCCGTAGGCCTGGTGGTCGTACTTGTCGACATTGCGGGCAATGACCGGAATGAACTGCACGGCAAGATCGACCGCTCTGGACAATTCGTCCGAGACGCCGCCGATCATCTGGATGCCGTCCTTCAGGTTGTCCAGCAACGCCCGCATATCCGGCCAATTGGCGACGAACATGGTGATGAGCTGATCAAGGTTGTCGATAAGCCTGCGGAGGGCCACATCTCGATCGGCGCGGTCGCCGATCAGCTGGGAAAGCCTGGCCATCAGGATGTTCCACTGCGGTCCGGTACCCGCGAGGGCCCGATCGGCGGCAGTCAGCGTCTCATCGAGCAACGTGTCGCCGGGTTTACCCGCGGCCGCCGCCTGCCCGCCGGTGAGGTCGGCCGAAAGCGCACCGACCGCGTCGAGCGCTTCGCTGATGCCGATCGGAGTCTTCGTCCGCTCCAACGGAATGCATTGCGTCGGATCGAATCTCGGGCCGCTGACATAAGACCTGGTCAGCTCCACATGGCGGTCGGTGACGATCGAACTCGAGATGGTCACCGCGCCGACATCGGCGGGCAGTTCGATATCGTCGGCGACCTTCATCCGTACCCGCATGCGGTCGCCGCGCGCCTCGATATCCGAGACGCTGCCGATGTCCACACCCAGCATGGTGACGCTGTTGCCCGGGTACAGGCCGACAGTGTCGGCGAATTCGGCACACACCTGTTGCTGTGGCCGATACACCGAGGACACCGATGACGCACCCGTCGCGCCCGCCGCGACGACCGACGCCACGGCCACCGCTCCGAGCACAGCCTTGCCTGGTGTTCTCATCAGCATGCCTTGCCCTCGAACGGGATACAGATACCGCGCACCACGCCGGCCGACTGGTCGACGATCACCCCGTCGACGCCGAGCATGGCCGAGATCTCGGCCATGAAATCCTTGATGCCACCGACAATCGAGTCGATCTCGCTCGGGTCCTTGACCAGCTTGTCGAACAATCCCTCCAGCTGGGCGACCGAGGGTTCGATGGAATTCCCGTAGGCCATCACCGGCCGGTCGATGACGACGAACAGCCGCCGCAGCAGGTTGAACACCTGAATGACCTCGACCTTGCGCTGACCGAGGACGACCGCGACGATGCCGAGTTGCCGGACGAAGTCGGCAAGCACTTCCCAGTCGGTGGCGACCGCACCGATGTACTCGTCGGACACGGCCAGCGCCTGGTCCAGCTGTTCGGAGCGGTCGGCGAGCACATCGCTCAGTTCGGCGAAGTTGCCGACGATATTGCGAATCGCGTCCGGCTGACCTGCCAGCGCCTGGTTCACCTGCACGATCGTCGCGCGCAACGTCACGCCGTCGACCTCGCGTAGCGTCGGTGTCGCGGTCTCGATGACATCGGTCAGCTCGAATGGCGTTCGGGTCAGCTCGGGCGGAATGTGCTTGTCGCCCAGTGAGTTCTCTCCCGCCGGACTGAGTGACAGATAGTGTCCGCCGATCGGAGTGAGCATCTTCAGCTGCACCGACGAGCGATCACCCACATGGACGTTTCGATCGATACCGAAACGCACCTCGACGTGATCGCCTACCAGTCGGATCGAGCGCACCTCGCCGACTTTGATGCCCGCGATGCGCACCTCGTCGCCGGATCGCGCACCGCCCGAACTCCGGAAGTCCGCGGTGTAGGTGTGCTCACCGAACGGCACCGCGTACACGACGCCCGCTGCCAGCAGCGCGAGGGCACTGACCACCACACCGGCGATGCCCCAGCGCAATTGGGATCGCGATTCCTTCGCCGCGGCTTGCTCACCGATTACCGCGTCGAGCACGTCCCGGACCATGGCGATCACGTACCGGACCAGGCCGCTCACTTGCACACCACCAGATTCTGATTGCCGAGCACGACCTGCCCGATACCCGGAATTCCCGCCTCACCCGCGCCGCAGGTGAAGGTGCGTGAGAACCCGTCCGCTGGCATGTTGTTGTTCAGGCCGGTGAGCAAAGACGGCACCAGCGACAGGATTTCGACGACCTGGCCGGTCTGCGGCAGCAGTCGGCGCAGCAATCCAGCCAGCGGCGGGTAGCTGTCGTCGTAGGAAGCCTCCAGTTCCTCCAGCAGTGGCACCAGTGGTTCCAACGCACGATTGGCATCCGTGACCGCGTTCACCAGGGTGGAGGTCTTGCTGCTGAACTGCCGCAGGATGCCGCCGAGCTCTTTCACCAAATCGCCGACCGCGACGGACTTTCCGCCGATCTCGCGGGAGATCTCGCCGAGGTTGCGGATCAGCAGCACGATCAGCGCTTCGCGATCCCTCGCGAACGCGGTCAGCCGATCCAGATCGGCAAGCAGCGGACCGATGCCCGCGCCGTCACCCTGCAGGACACGAAGCATGTTCTGCCCGAACTGATTCAACTGCTCGGTGTCGAGCGTGCTGAACAGCGGCTTGAAACCGTTGAACAGCTTGGAGACATCGAAACTCGGAATCGTCCGCCGCACCGGGATGTTGGCCCCGGACGCGAGCCGGGTCCCGGTGGGCTGCTGGTTCATCAACTCGATGTAGCGCTGCCCGATCAGATTCTGATAGCGGACGGCGGCTTGGGTGTTGTCGTAGATCGGTCGGGACCCGTCGACGGTGAATCGGACCGTGGCGAGGGTTCCGTCCAGATCGACGGATTCGACCTTGCCAACCGCGACGCCCGACATCCGGACCACATCACCCTCGTACAGTCCGGAAATATCGGTGAACTGCGCGCTGTGGGAGACATCGGTGTCCGGAACCGGAATCCGCAGCGCGGCAATGACAAACGCCGAGCACACCGCCACGATCGCCACGAATACCGCCAGTTTCGCCGCGGCACCGCCTACCGGGTTCATCGTGCGCCTCCCGGAGCCGTCGGGATCAGCGAATCTGCCAGGTATGGCATATTTTTCACAATCACCTCGAGTTGCAGCTGCACCTGTCCGTCGACGACCGGGAATGCGGATCCGATGGCGCCGAGGAGCGCAGGCAGGCGGGGGTAGGCGGGGGCGATCGTGCCGATCGACGCGCTGATAGGGACGACCAGGTCCAGCACGCCATCGATGATCTGCGCCAGATTCGGGTTGCGCTCATGCAGTAGGTCGGTGACGGCGATGACCAACTTGTCGTTCACGCCCGCCAGTGCCTTCTGCGTCCGTTTCTTGTTGGTCGGGTCACCGAAGTATTCGCTGTGGTCGAGTATGCCAAGGATTACATCGACCGCCGATGGCGTGATTTCTGCTATGCCCTCCGAGGTTTCGGCGCCGATCTCGAGATAGTGCGCCAGGGGTGCCCGTTGATTGGTGGCCAGCATTCGCGCCATGTCGAAGAAGGCCGACACGGTGGGGCCGAGATTCGAGGAGTTCTCGATCAGCAGGTCGAAGATCCGGCGCACCTCGTCGGAGTCGAGCACCCGCGCCAGCCGGGCCGCTCGCCGGAACACACCCGCCACGGTCGCGTTGGTCGCGTTCTCGCCGATGGACAGCGTGGTGTTCTCGCGCAGCCGGGCGCCCTTGCCTTCGGTCACCAATTCGATAGCACTGGAACCGAAGACATTCGAGGAGGTGAACCGTGCGGACACATCATCGGTCAGCACCGCGGCCTGGGCACGGTCGAGCTCGAGCACGAGCCGCTGGTGACCGTAGCCGACCGTCTCGACCCGGCGCACAGTGCCGATCGCGAAGCCGTGGAATTTCACCTCCGCCCCCGGCTCGAGTCCCTCACCGAGGGTCGCCGCATCGATGGTGACGGTGAAGTGGTCCGCGAACTTCCCCTGGGTGTAGGACGAAATGAGCAGCCCCGCAACAACAATGACGATTGCGACAAAGAGGCCGCAGGCGCGCAACGCCCACGGTCCTGCCGCCCGGCCCGAATGATCGCGAAAGACCGGCATGGCTTACCCCGAGATCCTGATTCCGACGTCAAGGCCCCAGAAGGCGATCGTCATGATCATGTCGGCGATCACCACGAGGACCAGGCTGGCCCGAATCGCGCGGCCCGAGGCGCGACCGACACCCTCGGGACCACCCGTCGCGTAGAAGCCCTGGTAGCCGTGAATGAGGATGATCATGACCACGAATACGGTCGCCTTGATCAGCGAGGCGAACACATCGCCTGGTTGGAGGAAGGCGTCGAAATAGTGGTAATACGTGCCCGATGATTGGCCGTGCAGCACATTCACCACGACCGCGCACGAGAGGTAGCTCAGGATCAGCGTCAGCAGAAACAGCGGAACGATGGTGATGACGCCCGCGATCACGCGCGTGGTCACCACGAAGGGAATAGGCCGGATGCCAATGGCTTCCAGCGCGTCGATCTCCTCGGAGATCCGCATCGCGCCGATCTCGGCCGTCATCCGGCATCCTGCCTGCGCGGCGAACCCGATCGCGGCGACCATGGGCGCCATCTCCCTGGTGTTCGCGTAGGCGGAGACGAAACCTGTCAGCGGGCCCATGCCGACCATGTTCAGCGCGGTGAATCCCTCCACTCCGATCGAGCCGCCGACCGCGACGCCGAGAAAGATCAGCACCGCAACGGTGCCGCCGCCGACGATCAAAGCACCACTGCCCCAGGTGATGTCGGTGAGCACGAGCATCGTCTGGCGGCGGTAGGCGCGCAGCGTGTGCGGCACCGCCGTCAGCACCTGACCGACGAAAGTCAGCTGATGCCCGAGTGATTCCAGAATCGACATCGGGCCACGGACACCGCTCGCGGCCACTCGCCCCGCCACACCGAAGGGTTGATATTTCGCCGGTACCTCGACCATCAGCCGACCCTCTGCGGCATGAACATCGACACCAGCTGTGTGATCACGAGATTGACGCCGAACGCGGCCATTACCCCGATCACCACGGCGGCGTTCACCGCATTGGCGACACCCTTCGGTCCGTGCATCGCCTCCAACCCTCGCTGGCACGCGACGATCAGCACGATGACACCGAAGATCACCGATTTGACGATCGCCACCACCAGATCGCCCATAGACGCGAATGCCGCGAACGATGTCAGGTAGCTGCCCGGAGTCACGCCCTGGAATCCGACCGCGATCACATACCCGGTGAACACCCCCATGAAGATGATGAGCAGGCACAACATCGGCGTCAGCACGATCATCGCGGCCAGCCGAGGCGCGACCAATCGACGCACCGGGTCGATGCCCATGGTGCGCATCGCGTCGACTTCCTCGCGGATGGTGCGCGCGCCGAGATCGGAGGCGATCGCCGAACCGGCCGCGCCACCGAGCAGCAGCGCCGTCACCATCGGCGCACCCTGCCGAATCACCCCGAGCCCGCCCGCCGCGCCCGCGACGGAGGTCGCACCCACCTGCTGAGTCAGACTACCGACCTGTACGGAGACGATGACGCCGAACGGAATCGCCACCAGCACAGCGGGAATCGCGGTGACGCTGACAATGAACCACCCCTGTTGAATCGTCTCCCGCCACGGGTGCCGCAACCTGATGAGATCCCGGAAGAGAAACCCGAACGCCGCCACCGCGAGCTTCAACGCCCGTCCGAATGTCCGCAGCCCCGAGAAGACCAGATCCAGCCCCCACGTGATCAGCGGCGCGGGTAATCGAACCACCCTATCGACAAGCGCCATGCAACCCCGCCTTGCTCGAGCCCTACCGGGCGACCCTACCGCGCTTAGCTGACTGACATATCACTCTTTGCAGAAATTCCCATTGATGCCGGTCAGATCCATTTCCTGAACGCCGAGTTCTTGGGAGTCGACCGCCGTTTCGGCGATCGAGGTATCGCCGGTACGGGTGTCTGCATCGCGATCCGCCCGTCGTAGGCCATTCGCCCCGACCGATCGATCGAGCCCATGACTCGGTCGGCATCAGTCAGTCGGCGACCGAGCAGCCAGAGGAATTCGGGCTCGAACGCGGCGAGGTTCAGCACGGTCACCAGACCCGGAGGTGCGCCGACGAGCGCGGGTCTGCATCGGGAGCCGGACGACGACTTCCCAATGTGTCTCAGACAATCTAATCTGAGGGTGACACTTTCTGAAGGGGACATTGATGTCTGCCACGCGACAAGCGTCTGTGCGCGCGTTCAATGGATTGGTAACCCAGGGCTGGAACAGGGCCGCGGGCCTGTACAACACATCGATCCTCCAGCGGCTCGCCTATCGGCCGCCGCAGGACGAGATCATTGCCCAGCTGGCGGTCAGTGGGGCCAAAAGAATCGCCGATGTCGGTTGCGGCACCGGTATTCTGGCCTCGCGGATCGCGGCAGATCTGACACCGGAGGCGATCTACGGCTGCGACGCCTCGGCGGGCATGTTGAAGCAGGCCAGGTTTCGTTCGGACCGAGTGCAGTGGCGAAATCGACAGGCCGAAGACCTCGGGTTTCCCGACGACGCCGTCGATGCGGTGGTTTCCACGCACGCCTTCCATTTCTTCGATCACCAGGCCGCCCTCGCCGAGTTCCATCGGATTCTGGCACCTGGCGGACTGCTCGCAATCGTGCTGAACAACCCGACCAGCCGATTCGCTCGGGTACTCCAGCCCGCACCGATACAGGGCCTCGCGTACTTTCCGCCGCCCAACGAGATGCGAACACTGATCGAGGCAGCGGGATTCACTGTCACTGAGCAGCGGCCTGTGCAACGTCATCCGATTCCGCCCGCGCTGGTACCGGACGTGCTGACCGTCGCACGACGCGACTGAGCCGCCCGAGGTCTTACCCTCCACTCCCGAGGACACTTCATGCCGCATCCCGCCACACTTGCCAAGCTCGCACCTCGCATCGAGCAACTCCCGGCTCCGATCCCCCGCGTCTGGGCCGGTCGCACCCGCTTGCACGCGATGCTCGGAGAAACGATCAATCGAATCCAGCAGCGGCAGTATTACTTCCGTGACACCGTCGCTCGGCCGGGGATGCAGCGGCTCGGGGTGCGTCGACAACACCTCGATGCCGCACGCACTCAGCACACCCGCATCTTCGACCCGATCTACGACACAGCGCGCACGGCACACTGGTATGTCTGAAGCCGGTGGTCGGCGCACTTCGGGTGCAGCATTCCTCACCTGCCGGTACACACCTTCGCCTATCCCGATAGTCGCGCGTCGATCCTGATCGGACGGTGCAGCGCCTTCAACAGCACCGCGCGCACAACACATTGGTCCGTCTGACGTCGGCAGCTTCGGGCGCGGCGCGCGTCACCTGGCTGCCCAGCGCTTCGGGCAACGGAGTTCGAGCCGTTGACTTTCGGACTGGCGTCGGCAACCGGGATGCCGACTGCCGCCGAGTGATTGCGCTGGCTATGGGTGGCTTGACCTGAGGGATTGGTTGCGGCATAGCGTTGCACCCACGTAGACCGGGTTGCACTGCCTATCGTCGAGGTGATGCCTAGCAACGATGTTCCCGGCGCGGCAGGTCGATCCAACAATGGGACCGGCCTGGTCTGGTATGCGGCCTACGGGTCGAATATGCATCTGCCACGGTTACGGTGCTACCTCGCGGGCGGCACCCCTGCGGGCGGTGCCCTGACTCTCCCCGGCTGCCGCAACCCCGCAGACCCGACACGTTCCGCCCCGATCATGCTGAGCGGCCAACTGTATTTCGCCACCGAATCGCTGGTCTGGACCGGCGGCCGGGCCTTCTACGATCCGGATGCTCCCGGTGTGACCGCCGTCCGCGCCCACCTGATCACCGCCGCCCAGTTCTCCGATATCGCCGCTCAAGAGATGTACCGCGAGCCGGGCACCGACCTCGACCTGACCGAGGCAATCAACTCGGGCCGCAGCACACTCGGCCCCGGCCGCTACGAAACATTGGTCTGCGCAGGCACCCACGACGGCTACCCCCTCCTGACCTTGACCGCCCCTTGGCATTGCACCGACCTGCCTGGCAATCCACCATCAGCCGCATACCTACGTCATCTAGCCACCGGTTTGGCAGATTCGCACGGATGGACCACCGAACGGATAGCCGCCTACCTGGCGGCATGCCCAGGCGTGGACATCGGCTGGACAGCTGACTCCCTCACCGCCCTACTCACCCCGTGAGCCCTGCGAGACAACTGGCATTCCATGACTGGTGAGACGTTCCGTCCTCGATTACCCCACTCCCAGAGCATTTTCGGCTCGACGGTCGCTCGTGTCATGCAATGCCCTTCGCGCGATGTCGCGTTGCCGCGGGCAGACAAGCCGTCTTCGAGGCCCGTGAGAAGTATGGTCACGACACCTGCGTGCTCGATCGATAGCATCGGATACGCCTCGAAATGGCCTGGGGGACAACCGAATGAAGGGAGTTCCTGAGCAGTGAGCAAAGTACTGCGCTGGCCGACTCCGCGTTCGCCGTGGCGGCGCCGTGGCAATGTTGACGACACTCGTTGCGCTAACGATGCTTTCGTTTGCTGAAGAACCGGCTGCGCGCGCTGATGCCGCGCTGCTGTTGCCGACAGACGATCCGTTCTACCGTGCTGCGGGTTCGCTGGTCGATATCGCACCGGGCACCGCGCTGAAGACACGAACCGTCGGGCTCGCCTCCCACGGGCCTCGCCCATGATTCGATGTCGACATACGACAGCTACGCGACCAGGCCAGCGCCTGGCCCGCGACCTGCGCAGCCACTGAGTGAATTGTCGATCACCACTGATCGCGCCTGTGGACCTGCTCGACAAGGCGATCGTGCCGACGGATCAGATACCGCACGGTCGCGAGCTAGCAGAGCATTCGGGCCGCACCCACCACCGTGTGTTGCATTACCGGTAGTCGTCACCGAGCTCGAGTTCGCAGCGCGGTCCGACCAGGTATCGGGGCCGGGTCACTCGATGGCGTCGCTCGGCATCCTCACGCACCAAGCGCGCGAGCCAGGTGCGGCCAGGAATCGTGCAGGTCAGTTTCGAACTGCCCCCAGGTGTGCGAACCCTCCGGCCGGTTGACGTGCACCGCGGGCAAACCGAGCTCGGCGAGCCTGCTTGCGAAGGCCGACGTGCACGAACTCGCGATCGCCTCGAGCGGCGGGAAAGGCAGGCCGCCTTCATCAATCACGCCGGGAGTGCCGGTAGCGGCTGACAGGTAGATGGTTTTGCCTGCGAGAGCGGACGCGTTGGCGAAAGCGTCGTGCGCCCGCCACACCGCTTGGCCCAGCGTGCCCCACATGTTGACCGGGTTGCCGCCGCCGCGACCCACTTGGGCGGTAACCATCGCCACCCCCAGCGGGTCCGAGGCCCAGGGGCACCCGCTGTACGCCGCCACGGCGCTGTACAGATGCGGCGCCTGGATCGCGAGGTCGACCGCGGAGGCCGCGCTCATCGACACTCCCGCAATCGCGTTCCGCCCAGTGCTGCCGAGTTGCTTGTCGAGGACCGCAGGCAGCTCCTGCGTGAGATAGGTCTGCCACCGGTTGCGACCAACCGCCGGGTCGTCGGCGAGCCAATCGGTGTACATGCTGAAGGCGCCCCCGACCGGCATCACCACATTCACGTGCTTGTCGGCGAAGAACTCTCGGACATCGGTGTCGTCCCACCACGAGATCCCGTCCACACCGCCACCGATCCCGGTGAGCAAATACAGCGTGGGCGCGGAGCGACCCGCGGCATGAATCACCCTGTTGCGCACCACACGATCCATCGATGGCGAGTAGATGTCCATCCTCGATACGGAGCTGTCCAGGGGGACGTCGTCGACCAGGTGTGCGCCCGCCGGAGCCGCGGCGGCGGGGGAAACGGATAGGACGAGAACGGAAACAGCGGCGACCAGCACGCTGACGAGCACCACCAAATACTTTGAAGCCCTCATGTTTCCGTTATACCCGTAAGTTCGCACAACGAATCTTCGGCGCGGAAGCACCGATCTGGCGGTTCAGTACTTGGACTGCGCCTTCGCAAGCCTGGCCACCCCGGCTGACGCAGACAGCGCGTGCGGTGCTGACGGCTCGCGGCGAATAGGCCATCGACGAAAACCCGGGCACAGAAGAGCATCCCCACGTGCGCGGAGAGCACCTCCCAGCCTTGCCCTACCTTCCAGGACCATCCCTGCGTGCGCAGGGAGCACGAGCGCGGCAACATCTGTCACTTCCAAGACACCGGATCATCCCGCGTGCGCGGGGAGCACACTTCTTGACCAGGCGCTTTATCGACGCAGCAAGCGTTTTTCATTCAGTTTGGTTCGCCGGCCACCTCGAACCGTGGCCTCATCGAAACATACGGATCCCAGTCTACGGCCGACATCTGCCGCCGACTGGAGTCCGAAACCGCTTGTCGTCAGGACAGTTTCAGCGACCGCCCGATGATTTCCTTCATGATCTCGGTCGTCCCACCGTAGATCGTCTGAACCCGAGCGTCCATGTACGCCTTGGCAATCGGGTATTCCTTCATATAGCCGTACCCACCATGCAACTGGAGGCAGCGGTCAATCAGGTCGACCTGTTCCTCGGTGCTCCACCACTTCGCCATGGCGGCGTCCTCGACGGAAAGCTTGCCTGCGTTGAGGTCCTCGATGAAGCGGTCGACGAGGACGCGGACGGCGGTGGTTTTGGTGGCCAGTTCGGCGAGGACGAAGCGGGTGTTCTGGAGGGCGCCGATGGGCTTGCCGAAGGCCTTGCGGTCGCGAACGTATTGGATGGTCATGTCGAGACATGCCTCCATGGCGGCGGCCGCCATGACGGCGATCGACAGGCGCTCCTGGGGCAGGTTATGCATGAGGTGGATGAAACCCATGCCCTCGGTGCCGAGCAGGTTCTTGCCGGGGACGCGGACGGCGGTGAAGCTCAGTTCTGCGGTGTCTTGGGCTTTGAGGCCGAGCTTGTCGAGGTTGGCGCCGCGTTCGAAGCCGGGCATACCGCGTTCGACGACGAGGAGGCTGAAGCCCATCGCGCCTTTTTCGGGGTCGGTTTGGGCTACGACGATGACGAGGTCTGAGTTGATGCCGTTGGTGATGAAGGTCTTGGCGCCGTTGAGGATCCAGTCGTCGCCGTCGCGGACCGCGCGGGTTTTGATGCCCTGGAGGTCGGAGCCGGTGCCGGGTTCGGTCATGGCGATGGCGGTGATGATTTCGCCGGAGCAGAAGCCGGGGAGCCAGCGTTGTTTCTGCTCGTCGTTGGCGAGTTCGGAGAGGTAGGGGGCGATTACGTCGTTGTGGAGGGCGAAACCGAGGCCGGAGTATTGGCCGCGGACGGATTCCTCGGCGACGATCGCGTTGTAGCGGAAGTCCTTGACTCCGCCGCCGCCGTACTCCTCTGGCATGGCCATGCCGAGGAATCCCTGCTTACCTGCCTCGAGCCAGACGTCGCGGTCGACGATGCCCTGTTCTTCCCACTTCGCGTGATTCGGCGCGACGTGCTGATCGAGAAACTTGCGGAACGACTCCCGGAACAGATCATGTTCGGGTTCGAACAATGTGCGCTCCACACCAACCTCCTAGTGACCACAGCGGTCGGTCCACACCGACCCGTCGTTGTCACATACGGTACCCGGAAAGAGAATGGCAGTTCACTTCGCGTCCGGAATTTATTGCCCCACCAGGTCCAGCGGCGGTGAAATCCGCAGCAGATCGAGATTCCCGGCAAACGCCCAACCCAGGCGGGCGCCCGTGGGCATTGGGCCAGGAGCCTCATCGAGTGAACCGGCCAGGAGATGACGCACACGCCGTCGAGACTCCAGCGACTCGCCCGGCTCGGGCCTGAAGGACGAGACCGTCTGGAGCCGATGCGCACCCCCGGTGACTCGACTCGGCTCAGGCCGGGAGGCCGAGGCCCTTGGCTAGGACCGGCCAGGAGGAGACGAGGGCGTCCTCCCAGTAGCCCCAGGAGTGCGTGCCTGTCGGCTGGAAGTCGTAGGTGGCGGGGATGCCGAGCTGGTTGAGGCGGTTCTGCATGTTGCGGGAGCAGTAGTCGGCTGCGGCTTCGAGGCCGGCGCCGAGGGTCACCTGGTTCACGAGGCCGCCGACGCCGGGTAGGGCGTGGGTGCCGTCGAGGGTGTCCCACTGGCCGGGGAGGCCGGTGCCGTTGGAGATGAACAGGTTCACGCCACGTAGTTGGTCAGCGTGCACGTATGGGTCGTTGGCGGCCCACATCGGATCGCGTTGCCGTCCGTACATGTTCTTGGATTTGCCGCCGCCGGCCGCGACGACGGCATTGACGAAGTTCCAGCCGATCGGGTCGCTGATCTGGGCGCACCCGCTGTAGGTGGCAGCCGACTTGAACAGGCCGGGTTTGGCGATGGGCAATTGCAGCACGGCGGTGCCCGCCATCGATAGGCCCGCAATCGCGTTGGTCCCGTTCGCGCCGAGCGCGGCGTCGATCAGGGGCGGCAGTTCCTCGGTGAAGAAGGTCTGCCACTTGTTCACGCCGAGGGCAGGGTCGGGCTCGCGCCAGTCGGTGTAGTAGCTCCAGGCACCGCCGACCGGCTGGATGACGTTCACGTCCTTGTCGGCGAAGAACTGCGCAGCGGAGGTTTTCACGTCCCAAGTGGCGTCGTCCTCGCCGCCGCCGGCTCCCGAGAGCAGGTACAGCGTCGGTCGCGCGACGGAGGTGTCGGCGGGGCGCTGCACCTTGATCTCGATGTTCTTGTCCATGGCGGCGGAATACACCTGGAGGACGAGGTTGCGGTCGTCCTTGATGGTGAAGTCGGCTATCCGGGACCCGTCCGGCGAACGGGGCGAGGCGAGCAGTGAACCCGAAGCGACGATCGGATCCAACGGTGCGGCCGCGGCGGTGGCCAGGCCTCCTGACGCCGCGGGCACCCCCAGGAACATCACTACCGCACTCGCCGCTGCCGCCGTTCGTCTCCGTGTCCACTGCATTGGACCACCGTAGCTGGCACTAACTGAGAATTTGCTGACAGCGCAGGTGAGGACCGGTCGTCAACGATTCAACAGGCCGCGCAGCCGACCGATCAGGGTTCGACCGGAGTCACGCTCCCGCTCGGCGAAGAGGAACTTCAGCTCCTCCTCCAGCTCTTTACGCACTACATCGCGCAATTCCACTGCGGCAGAATGCTTGTCTGCCGCATCACGCCACGGTGCCGGGTCGATCGGGGCACCCGCGGAGAAGTAGAACCGCTCCGGTCGTGGCACGACGGTCGGGCCGATGCCACGGATGAGCGGCGGGGTCAGATCCTTGCTGAGCCCCAAGGCTTCGACCGCCCAGCGCAGCGGACGCATCACCGGGTGGTCGCCGTCGAAGACAATGTCGTAGGCGTCGTCGACGCCGATCATCGCCACCGGCACGATCGGGGCGCCCGCCTCGATCGCCATGTGCGCGAATCCGGACCGCCCCTCCCATTTCAGGGCGTACTTCTCGTTCTTGCGGCGAACCGCCTCGCGACCACCACCCGGGAACACGATCACGGCCTCGCCTCGGGCCAGCAGCGCCAGGCAGTTACGCCGGTTGCCACGGACCGCACCGAAGTGGTGCAGCAGTTCGCGCACGCCGGGGACCGAGATCAGCACGTTCTCGGCGAGGCCGCGGATCAGCCTGCCGCGGCGGCGCAGGATCTCCGGCAGCAGCAAGGGCGCGTCGATACCGCCCATCAGGTTGTGGTTGCCGACCAGCAGCACCGGACCCTCGGCGGGGATGTTCTCCAGGCCGTAGAAGCGCGGGCTTGTCCAGGCGCGCAGTGGCGCAAGCAGGGTGTCGAGCACCCGCAGATCGGTGTCGGTCAGCGAAACCGATAGCGGCGCACCGTCACTGAGCACCTTGTCGGTGTGCGACGAGTCACCGGACGGCCGATTGTCGGAATCGGCCGAGCCGGAGTTGTCGTGCGACATGGAACCCTCCTGATGTCGATTCGACGACAATAACGTAACGAAATCGACTGCGTCGCACCGGTTGTGCGGCCGGAATGCACGAAACCCGCCGACCGGGGGTCGGCGGGCCGTGCACGCTCGCACAAACGGGACAGTGAGCGTTACGTCACACTCCGGTTCCGCGTCGCGACGATCAGTCCTGCGACGGGCCGTTCGTCTCCGAGTATCCAATGGTCTCGGCATGCCCGTTGGCCTCCGGGAACCCGTCGCCCTCCAGCTCCGCGGCGGACCCGGCGTGGGCGTATTCCGACAACGCCGCGGCCAGTGCATGCGGAACCCGTGCCCGCACCCGAGTGCCACCCTCTTCGTGAGCGGACGTGGTGATCCGGCCATCCGCGTGAATGCGGGCGAGCAGGTCGCCGCGGGTATAGGGCAACAGCACGCTGATCTCGACATCGAGTCCGCCGAGGACCTCGGCCAGCCGCTCACGCAGCGCCGCGATGCCCGCGCCGGTGTGGGCGGACACGTAGGCCGCGTCGGGCAACACCCCGCGCAAGCGGGTGAGCTCTACCGGATCGGCCGCGTCGATCTTGTTGACCACCAGCAGTTCCGGCGGCGCAGCCGAGCCCGACTCCTTGATCACGTCGGTGATCACCTCGCGGACCGCCTTGATCTGATCGGCGGGCAGCGAGTCGGAGCCGTCGACGACGTGCAGCAGCAGATCGGCGCCGGTGACCTCCTCGAGGGTGGACCGGAACGCCTCGACCAACTGGGTCGGCAGGTGGCGGACGAAACCGACGGTGTCGGTGAAGACGACCTCGCGGCCGTCGTCCAGGCCCGCGCGCCGGGTGGTCGGATCGAGGGTGGCGAACAGCGCGTCCTGCACCAGCAGGCCCGCACCGGTCAACGCGTTCATCAGGCTGGATTTGCCCGCATTGGTATAGCCGACGATCGCCACCGACGGAATGCCGCTGGAATTGCGGCGGGCCCGCTTGGTGTCGCGCGCGGTCTTCATCTCACGGATCTCGCGGCGCAGCTTGGCCATCCGCTCACGGATGCGACGACGGTCGGTTTCGATCTTGGTCTCACCGGGACCACGCAGACCGACACCGCCGTTGCTGCCCGCGCGACCACCGGCCTGCCGGGACATGGACTCACCCCAGCCGCGCAGTCGCGGCAGCATGTATTCCATCTGGGCCAGCGCGACCTGCGCCTTGCCCTCGCTGGAAGTGGCGTGCTGGGCGAAAATATCCAGGATGAGCGCGGTCCGGTCGATCACCTTGACCTTGACGACCTTCTCCAGCGCGGTCAGCTGCGCGGGAGTCAGTTCACCGTCGCAGATCACCGTGTCGGCACCGGTCTCGAGCACTACGGAGCGCAGCTCATCGGCCTTGCCGGAACCGATGTAGGTGGCCGGGTCCGGCTTGTCGCGGCGCTGGATCAAGCCCTCGAGCACCTCGGAACCCGCGGTCTCGGCGAGTGCGGCCAGTTCGGTCATGCTCGCCTCGGCCTGCACGGTGCTGCCCGAGGTCCATACGCCGACCAGCACGACCCGTTCCAGGCGCAGCTGCCGGTACTCGACCTCGGTGATGTCGGTGAGCTCGGTGGACAGACCCGCGACACGACGCAGCGAGCTGCGGTCCTGGAGCTGCATCTCGCCGACCGTGGGGTCCGCGGACTTCGATTCCCGGGTCCAGCCCGAACGCGCCATGCGCGCCTTGTGCTCGGCCACTACGTCGCCGGTGTCGGCGCCTTCGTCGAAGCTCGCCTCATCGGCGGCCTCGGTGAAGTCGTCATCGTCGGCTGCCGGCGTGAATTCATACGTCTCTTGTTTCGTCATACAAGATCCATGGTCCCACGATGTACCGACACGGCGCATCCGAGTATTACAACGCCACGCCGCCCGGCGATTTTCAGAGAGCCTGCCACCACCCTGCGGCGATGTGACCGGAGGCGACCAGCACCGACGGGCCACGCAACTGGGCGGAGCCGTCGCGGAGGGTGACGGTGACCTCGCCGCCGGGGATCCGGACCCGGACCTCGCCGCTGTCGGTGGCGATGGTGAAGCCGGCGTTGGCCAGTGCCGCGGCGGCCGCAGCGACGGTTCCTGTTCCGCAGGAACGGGTTTCGCCGACGCCGCGTTCGTAGACGCGCATGTCGACGGAGTTGTCGGCATCCAGCGCGGTGACGATCTCGACGTTGACGCCGTGTGGGAAGAGGTCGGGGTCGTAGCCAGGGGATGCGGTGAGATCGAGCTTGGCGAGTGCGTCGACGGACAGGCCGGGGTCGACACAGGCCAGGTGCGGATTGCCCACGTCGATGCCGATTCCGGAGAACGCCCAAGCCGTGATGGTGGCTGTCGAGGGACCCAATTCACGCACCACGCCCATATCGACGGTGACATCACCGTTGACGGGGTCGGCGGCGTGCACGGTGACCGGGCGCGCCCCGGCCCGGCTGCCGACCACGAACCGCGTGCTCGATTCGAGGCCGCTCATGGCCAGGTAGTGCGCGAATACCCGGACACCATTGCCGCACATCTCCGCGATCGAGCCGTCGGCATTGCGGTAGTCCATGAACCAGTCGGTGGCGTCGACGCCTTCGGGGATCTCGGCGAGCACGCCGCGGTCGCGCAGGGCTCCGGCACGCGCCACGCGCAACACTCCGTCGGCACCCAGGCCGCGCTGGCGGTCGCACAGCGCGGCGATCCGCTCGGGGGTCAGATCCAGCCGAACCTCCGGGTCTGGCAGCACCACGAAGTCGTTCTGGGTGCCGTGCCCCTTCGAAAATTCGATGTCCGCCACGTTCCGATTCTCCCTGTGTTGTCTGCTCCCACCTGTTCCCAACTGCGTCACCTGACAAACGTCCGACGCTGGCGGGAAATTTCGTACAGCGTGGCCGCCGCGGCCGACGGCGCCCCGAGCGAGCTGGCGGTGCCGCCCATCGGGATGTAGACCATGTCGTCGCAGGCCTGCTGCCAGGCCGCGCTCATACCGCTGGTCTCGTTGCCGATCACCAGGATGGTCGCCTCGGTGAAATCGTGGTCGAATACCGCGCTCGCGCCGTCCTCGTCGGTGCCGACGATGTGGGTGGGGATGCCGCGCCGCACCTGCCGGTCCCGGAATTCGAGCACCTGCGTGGCTCCAGCAGCACGGAAGACCGGCATCGCGAACAGCGACCCGGTGGAGGCGCGGACGGCTTGCGGGTCGTATTGGTCGGCGCCATGGCCGGTGACGATCACGCCGTTGGCACCGAAGGCGTCTGCCGAGCGAATCAGGGTGCCGAGGTTGCCTGGCGAGTTGGGGCGGTCGAAGACCACGACGACCGGCGGTGCGGTGTCGCCGGGTTCGCCGGGCTCGAAAGTGTCGAGTTCCGACTGTCGCGATACCGCGACTGCCACCAATTCCGGTATGCCGGTGGCCTTTTCGCCGAGTTCGGCCATCAGCTCCGGCACCAGGCCGACCTGCGGGACCCCACTGGTTTCGAGGAGTTCACGCGCCCAGCTCGACAGGTCGGGCGTGCCGAGGCGGTAGAGCATCGTCTCCAAAGGCCAGTCGTTGGCGATCGCCTGGGTGATCGGGCGCACGCCCTGCACGAGAAAACGGCCGTCACGGTGGCGTTTGGTGCGGTTGTTCAGATATGCCTGCCAGACCTGGACCGAGGCATTGCGGGTACTCACACGTCTTGTCACTGCGGAGTCCGTTCTTTGTTGTCGAGACGTGGCGCGTTCAGCAGGGACAGCACGGTACTGACCAGCTGCGGGTCTGCGCCGTCCACCCAGCGCACCCTCGGATCTCGCCGAAACCACGAGCGCTGTCGCCGGACGTAACGCCGGGTGCCGATCAGGGTGCGTTCCCGCGCGTGGTTCAGGTCGTATTCGTTGTCCAGATAGGACAGGACTTGCGCGTAGCCGATGGCACGGCGCGCCGTGACGCCGTCGCGCAGGCCGACATCGATGAGGCCGCGCACCTCCTCGACGAGTCCGGACTCGAACATCAGGGCGGTGCGTCGCTCGATACGCGAATCCAGTTCTGCGGTATCGCGATCCACGCCGATGATCGCGGTGCCCCAGCGTGGTTCCCCGATGACGGGCGCCGAGGCCGCGAACGGGCGACCGGTGAGTTCGACGACCTCGAGTGCGCGCACCATCCGCCTGCCGTCGGTGGGCAGGATGGTCGCCGCGGCGGCGGGATCGGCCGCCAGCAAGGCCTCGTGCACCGCGCCGAGGCCCTGCTCGGCGAGCAGGCTCTCCCAGCGCGCCCTGACCTCGGGATCGGTGGCCGGGAACTCCCAATCATCCAGCAGCGCTTGCACATACATCATCGAGCCGCCGACGATGATCGGGGTGTGCCCGCGCGCCATGATCGCGGTGACGTCCGCGGTCGCGGCGGACTGGTAGGCGGCAACGGTCGCGGTCTCGGTGACATCGAGGACGTCGAGTTGGTGGTGCGGGATGCCGCGGCGCTCGTCGGGGGCGAGCTTTGCGGTGCCCACGTCCATGCCGCGGTAGAGCTGCATCGCGTCGATGTTCACGATTTCGCCGCCGAGACGCTCGGCGAGGTCGAGGCCCAGATCCGATTTGCCGGTGGCGGTGGGGCCGACGACGGCGATCGGGGTGATCATCACGGAGCATCACCCCGCTCTCGGACCGGCCGCCACACACTCACCTGGTAGCCGACGCCGAAAGGCGCGTCCTGATAGAGCGTCTCGACCTCCGGGTCGCTCGGGTCGGCGGCGAACAGCCCGGCCAGCACCTGGTAGGCGGCCCGCCCGGACATCGCCAGCTCGGCGCACAAGGCCGGATCCAACGCTAGGAGTCCCGCCCGATCACCTGCGGCCAGTGCGCGATCGAGATCGTCCTGGACGGCGGTGGCGCGCGAATCCAGATATCCGGGCGAGGCCGTGGACAGCGTTGCGGCACCGTCCGCGACTATCAGCACTCCCAGCGGCTCAGGTACGTCGTCGAGCACAGTCCGCAGTTCGGTGCCGATTTCGGCACAGCGGGCCGTCGATGTATCCGCGGCGACAATCCGGGCGGAGGCCTCCGCGGACGGTGCGGCCTGTCCCCGTAACCATCCAGCGATCAGCGCGGACAGCGGAATCCGCGGGTCCGGCACATCTTCGGCAGACTTTGTCGAGAGGGCTGGATTCGACAGCGCGACCCGGGTGTCGACACCGAATCCGCGGAACGTGCCCAACGTGTCGGGGTCGAGCAGCTGATCGGCGGCGCCGGTTCCGACCACCATCCAGCGGTGTGCGACCGCCAGAGCACCTGCGGCCTCCAGGGCCGCCGCACGGAGCAGCGCGGGCGCGTCGACCGGATCCGCCCCGGTCACGCGCGTGGCACCGCCGCAGAGCGCGGGCACGAGGATCGGCGGCGACGGGACCAGGGCCGCAATGGAGAACACGCCGTAACCGTAGTCGTTCGCAGGACCGGTGCCACGCACCGCGGGTACCGGTCCCCGGCTGACCCCGCGGCCGGTCGGGTTCGAGTGTCTCTGCCGCAAACTTGGCCGAGATTGATAGTGTTCGAGGTGCTACAACCCAGGTCATCACGGGTTGGCTTCCCTGGAAACCACCCGTGCGAGGACGTCGATCAATAGTTTCTAGGGCTCGAACCGGGTTCAATGGGATGAGCTAGGGCGTAACCAGGCAGCCGTGACGCGCGGCAGGGACGAGGAGCAATGACGGACAGCAACGGAACCGCGAAAGCCACCCCCGGCATGACACCGCGACCCTCGGACGTCCCGAAGCCCGGTGCCCCGAAACCGGGCGGCACGCAGGCCCATCCCAAGCCGCACGCCATGAAGCCGGCTCCTGGCGTGGAGCATCCGCATCCCGTGCTCGTCCCGTCCTCCAGCGATCCCAGCGAGTGGGGCCGCGTCGACGACGACGGCACCGCGTGGGTGAAGACCGCCGAGGGCGAACGCGTCGTCGGTTCTTGGCAGGCCGGTGACGCGGCCGAAGGCCTCGCGCATTTCGGCCGCCGATTCGACGACCTGGCCACCGAAGTGGCATTGCTGGAGGCGCGATTGGCCGCGGGAGCGGACGCTCGTAAGACCAAGGCAGCGGCTGTCACGCTGGCCGAGTCGTTGCCTACCGCCTCGGTCATCGGCGATATCGATGGGCTGTCTCGCCGACTGGCCGCGATCGCCGAGCACTCCGAAGAGGCGGCGGCGCACGCCAAGGAGGAGAAGGAAAAGGCTAGGCACGAGCACACCGAGCGCAAGGAACAACTGTGCGCCGAGGCCGAGAAGATCGCTACCGAGTCGACCCAGTGGAAGGCCGCGGGCGATCGGCTGCGCGAGATCCTCGACGAGTGGAAGTCCATCCGCGGGGTGGATCGCAAGGTCGACGACGCGCTGTGGAAGCGCTACTCCAAGGCGCGTGAGGCGTTCAACCGCCGCCGCGGCGCCCACTTCGCCGAGCTCGACCGGGAACGTTCTGCCGCCAAGACACGCAAAGAAGAGCTGTGCGTGCGCGCCGAGGAGTTGTCCGGCTCCACCGACTGGGTGGGCACCGCGGGTGTTTTCCGCGACCTGCTCGCCGAATGGAAGGCCGCGGGTCGAGCGCCACGCGAGGCCGACGAGGCGCTGTGGCGGCGGTTCAAGAGCGCTCAGGATGTGTTCTTCGCCGCGCGCAACGCCGCCGTCAACGAACGCGACGCCGAGTTCGAGCACAATGCCACCGCCAAGGAAGAGCTGCTGCGCGCCTACGAAAACATCGATCCGGCCAACGGCCTCGATGCCGCCAGGAACTCGCTGCGCGAGCTGCAGGACAAGTGGGACGCGCTCGGCAAGGTGCCGCGTGAACGGATGCAGGAACTGGAAGGCAAGCTGCGCGCCATCGAGAAGCGGGTGCGCGACGCGGTCGACTCACAGTGGCGCAGGACCGACCCGGAGGCGATGGCCAGGGCGGCCCAATTCCGTGAGCGGGTAGCGCAATTCGAGGAGCAGGCGGCCAAGGCGACCGCCGCGGGCAAGAAGCGTGATGCCGAGAAAGCCCTGGAGCAGGCCAAGCAGTGGCGTGAATGGGCCGAGGCGGCAGAGGGCGCTGTCAGCAACCTCTGACGGCTCAGGGAAGCGCCGCCACTACTCGGCTGAACGATGTCTTCGAGCAGTCATCGGCAACTCCGACCACCACGTCTCGACAGGTCAATTCGCGGGCATCGTCACTGACGGACCCACCGCAGAGCGAGTCTTTCGAGCGACCGTTCGCGGCCTGCTCGCGTTCGGCCATAGCGCACGCGACGAAGTCGCTGGCCTCGGCCGCTCGGATACGAGCCATCGGGGCCGCGAACACGCAGCGCCGCAGATCAAATGCCGCGGCGGCGGCGCTCGCGTTCTTCGGCGGCGGCGGTGGCGATGCGGCGCTGCTCTTCCGCGGCCAATTGCAGTGCGGTGCGGCTCCATACGACGCGGACCCAGTGGAAGGTCAGCACGATGACGGCGAGTGCGCCGAGGATCAGGCCGATGCCGGGGCCGGCGCCGTAGTAGTTGGCGCCGCCGGGGCCGCCGACGCCGGGGGTTTGCCGGTGCCAGATGGCGAAGACGCCGAAGGCGCTCGCGATGGCGGACCCGGCGACCGCGATCCAGGCCAGTGCCCAGCGTCGGGTCATCAGGGCGAGCAGCGAGAAGCTGATACCGAAAACGACGACGAACCAGACGAAGATCCGTGACGGCAGACCGATGTGCTCGAAGCTTGCGGCTTCGGTGCCGAGCAATACGTCGAAGCCGCGGGCGGTGCCGGCGTGCGGCAGCACCAGCGACAGCAGCAGTACGAACACCGCGCCGGCGACAACCATCGCGCGGATGCCGGGGTCGATCTCACCGGCGACGCGGCGCTCGACGGCATCGAGATCGTCGCGGAATTGCTCGAAGTCTTTGCTGCTCTCGACCGAATTCACTGAGCCCTCGCTTCGTTCGGCGTCGTCATGGTCGGCACTGCCGGAGTCCACTGTGCCATCGCTATCTCCGGCACCGGCGGCCGACCCACTACGCGAGGTAGTATTTGCCGTCGAATCCGGACCGTGGGGGTTCGATTCCCCCTCAGCCGCAGGCGGATTCACACTGTCCTCGCTCCGACCGGACTCGGGTTCCACTCCCCCGTCTCCGCGCGTCACGTCACTGCCTTCGCCTGGCTCGCCGCTCATACCGTCGCCTCACTGACGCGCAGCTCCGGCATGCGCGATGCACGCTGGAACATGACTCCCGCACTTAGCCCGCTCATGCGTCGCAGCCGGTCGAGCAGCCTGCGGCGGCCGGTTCCGGTGCGGGTGCACCGATGCGGGGCAAGCCGAGGCCGACACCTATCGGTTCGGTCTTCGGGGTGATGCCGCGTTCGTGCGCGTCGCCCGCGCGGGTGCGGCGATGGGTGCGAACGGGTCCGTCGGCGATCAGGTAGTGCGGGGCGGCGCCGGTGATGTCGACGGTGATGACGTCACCGGGGCGAATCACGTCGGTGCTGCCGGGTTCCGTGACGGGCGGACGGAAGTGCACCAGTCGGCCGTCGCGGGCGCGGCCGCTCATGCGTGCGGTGGCGGCGTTCTTCTTGCCTGCACCCTCGGCGACCAGCAGCTCTACCTCGGTACCGATCAACTCACGGTTCGCCTCCAGGCAGACTGCCTCCTGCAGCGCGATCAGCCGTTCGTAGCGTTCCTGGACGACCTCTTTGGGAAGCTGGTCGGGCATGTCGGCGGCGGGCGTGCCGGGCCGCTTGGAGTACTGGAAGGTGTAGGCGCTGGTGAAACGGGCCTGGCGGACCACGTCCAGGGTTTCCTGGAAGTCTTCCTCGGTTTCGCCGGGGAAGCCGACGATGATGTCGGTCGTGATGGCCGCGTGCGGCATTGCGGCGCGGACCTTTTCGATGATGCCGAGGTAGCGCGCCTTGCGGTAGGAGCGGCGCATCGCCTTGAGCACTCGATCCGAGCCGGACTGCAGCGGCATGTGCAGCTGCGGGCAGATATTGGGCGTTTCCGCCATCGCCTCGATCACGTCGTCGGTGAACTCGGCCGGGTGTGGGGAAGTGAAGCGGACCCGCTCCAGTCCCTCGATCCGCCCGGCCGCACGCAGCAGCTTGGCGAACGCGCCGCGGTCGCGCTGCTCCTCCGGATCGGCGAAGGACGCGCCGTAGGAGTTCACGTTCTGTCCGAGCAGCGTCACTTCCAGCACGCCCTGGTCGACCAGCGCCTGTACCTCGGCGAGCACGTCACCGGGGCGGCGGTCGACCTCCTTGCCCCGCAATGACGGCACGATGCAGAAGGTGCAGGTGTTGTTGCAGCCGACCGAGATCGACACCCAGCCCGCATACGCGGACTCCCGCTTGGCCGGCAAGGTCGAGGGGAACGCTTCGAGCGACTCCAGGATTTCCACCTGCGCCTCGTTGTTGTGCCTGGCCCGCTCCAGCAGCACCGGCAGCGAGCCGATGTTGTGGGTGCCGATCACCACGTCGACCCAAGGAGCCTTACGGACCACGGTGTCGCGGTCTTTCTGAGCAAGGCAGCCGCCGACCGCGATCTGCATACCGGGCCGGTCGGCCTTGATCGAAGCCAAATGACCGAGGGTGCCGTACAGCTTGTTGTCGGCGTTCTCGCGGACCGCGCAGGTATTCAAGACGACCAGGTCAGCCGTCGCCCCCGGCGCGGCCTGCACGTATCCCGCATCCTCGAGCAGGCCAGACAAACGCTCGGAATCGTGCACGTTCATCTGGCAGCCGAAGGTGCGGACCTCGTAACTGCGAACTGCTCCCTCTACCTGGCCCATCGAATTCACCTGTCCAGGGTAAGGCCGTCGGTATCCGCGCCGTTCAGCGCATAGGTATGCGGTTGCCTCGCCTCCGCCCGGTCCCCAACGAGCCAACCGCCCTAACACCCCCCGCGCCAGCTGCACACCCCGTACACGGGGTATGCGG
The DNA here is from genome assembly GCF_042675075.1 of Nocardia sp. GCM10030253. Classification (NCBI taxonomy): domain Bacteria; kingdom Bacillati; phylum Actinomycetota; class Actinomycetes; order Mycobacteriales; family Nocardiaceae; genus Nocardia; species Nocardia sp. GCM10030253. The sequence goes on from NZ_JBHTDL010000010.1 coordinate 44,379, forward strand.
GGCTACGAAACAAGGTGTGCTGTCTATCGGGCCGCACCGCGCAGCGTGGTGCGGCCCTCGGTAGGCACACGGGTTGGACCGGGTGCCCGCATGGGGTGGTGCGGGAACGGCATCGTCCACTGCGGCGATCAGGCAGTGGTGCGAAAGCGGGCGCGGTATGCCGAAGGGGTGATGCCGAGTCGCCGTCCGAATGCCCGGCGGAGCGACTCGTCGCTGCCGAAGCCGCTACGCGAGGCTGCGTCGGTGACCGTCGCGCCTTCCGCAAGCAGGGCTTGGGCTGCCTCGACGCGCACGGACTCGACGTAGACGGCGGGTGTCGCGCCGAGTTGGTCGTGGAACAGGCGGGTCAGGTGTCGGACGCTCAGGCCCGACCGTGCGGCAAGTGCTGGTACCGAATGATCGGCCGACGCGTCGGCGGCGATGCCGTCCACGACCGCCCGCAGCGGATCATGGCGGACCGGCGGGACGCGTAGCGATGCGGAGAATTGCGACTGTCCTCCCGGTCGCTGCATGAAGACCACCAGATCGCGAGCCACCTCGCGTGCCAGGGCCGCGCCGGCATCCTCCTCGACCATTGCCAGCGCGAGGTCGATGCCGGCGGTCACGCCTGCGGAGGTGAGCAGATGTCCGTCGCGGACGTGGATAGCATCCGGCTCGACGCGGACGGCGGGATAGCGGCGATCCAGCGCGGCGGCGTGTCGCCAATGTGTGGTTGCCCGGCGGCCGTCCAGCAAGCCCGCTTCGGCCAGGGCGAACGCGCCGGTGCACACCGAGGCAACCCGGCGGACCCGCGGGGCCAGCTCGGCAACAGAGGTGAGCAGACTGCCGGGGATTCGATCGCGCGGGAGATCCGCGGAGCCGGGGACAACGACGGTGTCGACCGGGACGGCGGTGTCGATCCGGCCGTCGACGGCCAGCCGACCCGTCGCGGTCGTCACGTCCGCGCCGTCGGCGGAGCAGACCGACCAGCGATATGCCGCGCCGAGGTCACGCGCCGTCGCGAACACCTCGAGCGGGCCGGTGATATCGAGCTGTCGCACGCCGTCGTAGGCCAGGAAGACGATGTGGCGAAGCTCGCGGGACATGCCTCGAGCCTATCCCGCGAGCATGGCCGAATCCGAGGGATATCTGTCCATACGGACATGGCCTCGATCCTTGCGCGCAACAAGACTCGATGACGAGAAAACCGACACGAGGAGCCCCCATGAGCCACATCGCCGACATCGTGATCCCCGACAGCCGCCTGGCCGCCGCCGCGACCGAACTCGTTCGCGACGCCACCGGCGATCTGCTGTTCGACCACTCCCGTCGCGTCTATCTGTTCGGCGCATGGCAGGGCGCTCGCCGCGGTCTCGACTTCGATCCGGAACTGCTCTACATCGGTGCGATGTTCCACGACCTGGGGCTGACCGACGAATACCGCACCGCCGACCGCAGATTCGAGATCGACGGCGCCGAGCAGGCCGCAGCGTTCCTACACGCACACGGCATCCCAGAGGAGTCGGTGCGGCTGGTATGGGATGCCATTGCGCTACACACCACGCCGGAAATCCCGCACTGGATGCGGCCGGAGATCGCGTTGGTCACCGCGGGCGTGGAGCTCGATGTCCTCGGGATCGGCTACGGCGACCTGCCCGCCGACATCCGTGAGGCCATCATCGCCGCGCACCCGCGCCCGGACTTCAAGAAGCGGATCCTCGCCGCGTTCACTCACGGCATCGCGGATCGGCCGCAGACCACCTTCGGGAACGTCAAAGCCGACGTGCTTGCCCGCTTCGTGCCCGGCTTCGAGCGGACCGATTTCGTGGATGTGATCGAGGAGTCGAACTGGCCCGAGTAAGACCGGCCGGAGGTTACAGGCACGTGTCGCTTCGGCGTGGCGGGGCGGTGTGTCGCGGAAACCCGGGCAAATTCGTATTTTCCGCTTAAGGTCTTGATCCATGACCGACGCCGCTGCCGCGCCCGACACGACCGGGGCCGCCACGACCGGGGATGAGAGCGCCACCACCAGTGCGCCGATGATCTCGATGCGCAATGTGGATAAACACTTTGGTGAGCTCCACGTGCTGCGGGATGTCAACCTCGAAGTTCCCAAGGGACAGGTCGTCATTGTTCTCGGCCCTTCGGGGTCCGGGAAATCGACGCTGTGCCGCACCATCAACCGACTGGAGCCGATCGACTCCGGCGACATCGCCATCGACGGTGTGCCGCTGCCCGCCGAGGGCCGCGCACTCGCCGCGCTGCGTGCCGATGTCGGAATGGTGTTCCAATCCTTCAATTTGTTCGCGCACAAGACGATCGTCGAGAACGTCATGCTCGCGCCGCTGAAGGTCCGCAAGATTGCCAAGAACGACGCGCGCAGCCGAGCGATGGAACTGCTCGAACGCGTAGGCATCGCCAACCAGGCCGACAAGTACCCGGCGCAGTTGTCGGGTGGTCAGCAGCAACGCGTCGCGATCGCCCGCGCCCTGGCAATGAGCCCTAAGGTGATGCTGTTCGACGAGCCGACCTCAGCACTGGACCCGGAAATGGTCCAGGAGGTGCTCGACGTGATGGTGTCGCTGGCCAAGGAAGGGATGACCATGCTGGTGGTCACCCACGAAATGGGTTTCGCTCGTCGCGCCGGCAACCGGGTGTTGTTCATGGCCGACGGACAGGTGGTCGAGGATGCCGAGCCGGAGGCATTCTTCACCGCGCCGAAATCCGAGCGCGCCAAGGACTTTCTCGGAAAAATATTGAGCCACTGACCATCTGACAATCACGGCCATCGAAACCATATGAGGGAAGGAACTCGATGAGGATCAACCGTGCGCTTCGAATCGGTGTCGGGGCGATCGCCCTGGCGCTGACCGCCGCGACCGCAACCGCTTGTGGCGGAGGCGACAGCAAGACCGCCCTGGACAACGCCAAGGACGGCAAACTCACCATCGGTATCAAGTTCGACCAGCCGGGTCTCGGCCTGCGCAACAAGGACGGCTCCTACGGCGGGTTCGATGTCGAGGTCGCCAAATATGTGGCGGGCAAGCTCGGCGTCAAGCCCGAGGGCATCACCTTCAAGGAAGCTCCTTCCGCACAGCGCGAGACGCTCATCGAGAACGGGCAGGTCGACTACATCATCGCGACCTACTCGATCACCGATAAGCGCAAGGAAAAGGTCGACTTCGCCGGTCCGTACTACGTCGCCGGTCAGTCGCTGCTGGTGCGCGCGGACAACACCGACATCACCGGCCCCGACAGCCTGAAGGGCAAGAAGGTCTGCTCGGTCAAAGGCTCAACCCCGGCCGGCAATATCGAGAAGAACTTCCCGGACACTCAGCTGCAGACCAACGACACCTACTCGCTGTGCCTCGAGGGGCTCAAGGGCGGGTCCTGGGACGCGGTGACCACCGACGACATCATCCTGGCCGGCTACGCCGCGCAGAGTGCGGGCACCTTCAAGGTGGTCGGCAAGCCGTTCACCACGGAGAACTACGGCATCGGTCTCAAGAAGGGCGACAAGGAACTCCGCGACAAGGTCAACGACGCGATCGAGGCGATGATCGCCGACGGTTCCTGGAAGAAGGCATTCGACGAGACGGTCGGTGTGTCCGGATACCAGGCGCCGACGCCGCCGACGGTCAACCGGTACTGAGTTTCTTCGCGCGGATGGCCCGGGCCTGCCGGACCGGGCCATCTGTTGTTCCCCTGTTGAATCCACACCGATCGGAGGGACGCGTCCGCCGTGTTCGACCTGATCTCGAGGTACGACGACCAAATCCTCAAGGCCTTCTGGGTAACCATCCAGCTGACCGTGGTGTCCGGTCTGGCTGCGCTGGTTATCGGCACCATCGTCGCCGGGCTGCGCGTGTCCCCCGTACCTGTTGCCCGCGCGGTCGGTACCGCCTACGTCACCATCTTCCGTAACACCCCGTTGACCCTGATCATTGTGTTCTGCTCGCTCGGTCTCTACACGACCATGGGCTGGCGACTCGCCCCCGAAGGCCCGAATTCGGTGGCGCAGAACAACTTCCGATTCGCGATTGTCGGGCTCAGCATCTACACCGCGGCTTTCGTCTGCGAATCGCTGCGCTCGGGCATCAACACGGTGCCGCTCGGCCAGTCCGAGGCGGGTCGCTCGCTGGGCTTCAGCTTCGCGCAGAATCTGCGACTCGTAGTGCTGCCGCAGGCATTTCGCGCGGTCATCGCCCCACTCGGCAGCGTGTTCATCGCGCTGACCAAGAACTCCACGATCGCCTCGGCGATCGGCGTCGCCGAGGCCGCCCACCTGATGGCAGGCATGGTCGAATCCGAAGCCGTGCCGCTGGCCATCGGCGCGATCTTCGCGCTCGGCTTCGTAATCCTGACTCTGCCGATGGGCCTGCTGTTCGGCTGGCTCGCCAAACGATACGAGGTTGCCCGATGAGCGCCGGTGCTTCGGTCCTTTTCGATGCGCCGGGCACCCGCGCGCGTATCCGGTACAACATCTACTCGGTGCTGGTCGTCGTCGCTGTCGGCGCTGTGCTCTGGTATCTGTACAGCGGCTTCGCCGACAAGGGTCAGTTCACCGCGGAGAAGTGGAAGCCCTTCCTGGAGAAGGACGTCTGGACCACCTACCTGCTGCCCGGCTTGAAGGGCACCATCGTCGCGGCACTGATGTCGATCGTGTTCGCGCTGGTGATCGGCATGATCTTCGGCATACTGCGGCTGTCGGAACATCGGGTGGTGCGATGGATCGCGGGCGCGGTCGTCGAACTCGCCAGGGCGATTCCCGTGCTGATCCTGATGATCTTCCTGTTCTCGGTCTTCTCCGATTACAAGCTGTTCAAGGTGGACCAGCTCGCCTTGGCCGCGGTGGTCACCGCGCTGACGATCTACAACGGTTCGGTCATCGCCGAGATCGTCAGGGCCGGCATCCGGTCGCTGCCGAAAGGGCAGACCGAGGCCGCGGTCGCGCTGGGTCTGCGCAAGGGCCAGCTGATGCGGCTGATTCTGCTGCCGCAGGCGATCACCGCCATGCTGCCCGCGCTGATCTCGCAAATGGTTGTCGCGTTGAAGGACTCGGCGCTGGGCTACCAGATCACCTACGTCGAAATCGTGCGGTCGGGGCAGCAACTCGGTGCTGCCGAACAGAACACGATTCCCTCGCTGATGGTCATCGCGATCGTCATGATCGCACTCAACAGCGCACTGACGCTGGTGGCGACCAAGGTGGAGAAGCGGCTGCGCGGGCGCAAGAAGAAGGGTGGCGCCGTGCTGGCGGCCGACTCGATCATCACCGACGCCGCGCCCGGCGTGGACATTACAAAGAAGCCGTGAGTCTCGATTCGACGGCGCTCGACGACTACCTGGCCCGAACCGGGGCCAGGGAGCCGGAGTTGCGGGCGCTCGATGCGGTAGTCCGCTCGAGCGCACCGTCATTCGAGCCGGTGCTTACCGAGGGCATGGGCACATCACTGCTCGGGTATGGCCTGATGCCGTACCAGACCAAGAGCATGAAAGAGCCGTCCGAGTGGCCGGTCGTGGCGTTGGCGGCGCGGAAGAACTATGTCTCGCTGTACATTTCGGCGGTGCAGGACGGTGAGTATGTCGCCGTGCGGTACGCCGACCGGCTCGGGAAGGTCGATGTCGGCAAGTCGTGCATCCGGTTCAAGCGTCTCGACGATCTGAATCTCGATACGGTGCGCGAGATTTTGGCTGACTTGGAAAGGCGCTCGCTCGCGGGTGAGAAGCTGTACGGCTGAGAGCGGTCTTCCGGTTGGGACAGCCAAGCTCAGAGACTTCTCTCCATGCAATCCGTACCTCTAGCACCCGTAGCGGGCGCGATCCTGAGAGGGTGCGTATTCGGCGGCAACCTAGTCGATCGAGTCGGGGAGGTCTTCGGTGTCGGCAGCTGTGCCGTGGCTGGATAGCTCCGCTTTCACCACCTGGTAGGCGGTGGACTGGTTGTAGCCGCGGCGGGCGAGCATGCCGACTAGGCGGCGGATTATTTTGTCGCGGTCCAGGTTTGCAGGCATCGAGCGGAGTTTGCGACGGACCAGGTCGGTGGCGCGGGATTCTTCGTCGTCCGCGGTGATGGCATCCAGGGCGGGGGCGGCGTCGGATTGGGCGACGCCCTTGCGTCGGAGTTCTTGGGCCAGTGCCTGTTTGCCCTTACCGGAGAAGGTGTGCCGGGCGTGGACCCACTCTTCGGCGAAGGCGGCGTCGTTGATGAGGCCTACTTCCACGAGACGGTCCAGGGCGGTCTCGGTCACCTCGGGGGTGAAACCCTTGGCCGCCAAGCGCCGTGCGAGTTCGGCGCGGCTGCGGGCGCGGACGGCGAGCAGGCGCAGACATGCGTCCTTCGCCTGCTCGACCGTCCCGCCCGGCAGGGTGGGTTCCGACGAGGACCGGTGCGCACCGGCCTGTTTCGGCTCCGATCGACCCCGCTCGGATCCGGCCGCCACCGGATCCGTCTCCCATCGGCTTCCCGAACGATCAGAATCGCCCGATGGGGTGGTTTTCGCACGCCGACGCCTCGACGTGGACCCGGTCGAGCGCGCCCGCTGCGGTTCGAGCGCGCCCGACCAGCTTCCTCCCATGTCCGGATCGGCCGAACCACCTTCAGCCGACCGGAACCGTCCGAATCCGGACTCGTGCGGTCGCGATCCAGTGTTGACCGGATCAGCGGAACGGCCGGAAGCGGACAGGAGTTCATGTAGCCGACGCCGCGTTTCGTTCACCGGGTCGGGCCGCGCCTCATCGGGCGCGGCCGGACCGGAACGTTGCGGTGCGCGTCGGCCGTTCATCGGATCAGAAATCGGCGGGCACCTCGGCGACCGCATCGGCCGCGGTCACATCGGCACCGATGCCCAGCTTTTCCTTGATCTTCTTCTCGATCTCGTCGCGGATGTCGGTGTTCTCCAACAGGAACTTGCGGGCGTTCTCCTTGCCCTGCCCCAGCTGGTCACCGTCGTAGGTGTACCAGGAGCCGGACTTGCGGACGAAGCCGTGCTCGACACCCATATCGATGAGCGAGCCTTCCTTGCTGATGCCGAAGCCGTACAGGATGTCGAACTCGGCCTGCTTGAACGGTGGCGACACCTTGTTCTTGACCACCTTGACGCGGGTGCGGTTACCCACGGCGTCACTACCGTCCTTGAGCGTCTCGATGCGGCGCACGTCCAGGCGCACCGAGGCATAGAACTTCAGCGCCTTACCACCCGTGGTGGTTTCGGGGGAACCGAACATCACGCCGATCTTCTCGCGCAGCTGGTTGATGAAGATCGCGGTGGTACCGGTGTTGCTCATTGCACCGGTCATCTTGCGCAGCGCCTGGCTCATCAGACGGGCCTGCAGACCGACGTGGCTGTCGCCCATCTCGCCCTCGATTTCGGCGCGCGGCACCAGCGCGGCCACCGAGTCGATGACGATGATGTCCAGCGCGCCGGAGCGGATCAGCATGTCGGCGATTTCCAGGGCCTGCTCACCGGTGTCCGGCTGCGAGACGAGCAGGGCGTCGGTGTCGACACCGAGCTTGCGAGCGTACTCGGGATCGAGGGCGTGCTCGGCGTCGATGAACGCGGCGACACCGCCCGCGGCCTGCGCGTTGGCCACCGCGTGCAGCGCGACGGTCGTCTTACCCGAGGATTCCGGGCCGTAGATCTCCACCACGCGGCCGCGCGGCAGACCTCCGATACCGAGGGCCACGTCCAGCGCGATGGAACCGGTCGGAATCACCGAGATGGGCTGGCGAGCCTCCTCGCCGAGACGCATGACCGCGCCCTTGCCGAAGCTCTTCTCCACCTGAGCCAACGCCATCTCGAGCGCCTTGTCGCGGTCATACGCCTGTGGTGCCATGTCCTGATCCCCTTTTCGACGGGTAAGTCTTCGTTCTTGGTTGGCGCCCACATTAGAGGGCGGCACCGACAAGTTCTGGGGCCCACATTAGACGAACAGATGTTCGAGTCAAGCGACGCGCCCGGCAACACGCATACCGGCTTACCCCACCCCTGGCAACCGACCCGTTAAGCGAGGTCACGCCGCACCGGGTCCGCGGCGATGCCATCACCGCACCAGCGAAATCCGGTCACTGTCCAGCAGTGTCTGCACCTACTCGAAGACCCACAGCGCCGCCCGCACGGCAGACCATGCCGATCACACGGCCGTCACCGCGCAAACATCCGCATTCGACGGCACCGCTGAATCCGCGGGCTGTGCGGCGGTACCCAGCTCACGGTTCGCGCGCACAGTGCGACATCCGGCACCGGTCACTGCTGAGGCTGGACCGAATTGTCGCCCTCTTCCCGTGGGCCGAAGATGCGGCGGGCGGATTCGGCAATGCGGACGTCGTTGATGCTGGCCTCACGGCGCGACATCAGGCCTTCGGGGGTGAACTCCCATTGTTCGTTGCCGTAGCTGCGCCACCATTGGCCGGACTCGTCGTGCCACTCGTACTGGAAGCGGACCGCGATGTGGTTGCCCTCGAAGGCCCAGAGATCTTTGCGCAGCGCATAGCCGTTCTCGGTGGACCACTTTCGGGTGAGAAAGTCCACGATGGCCGCGCGACCGGTGAAGAACTCGTCGCGGTTGCGCCACACCGAATCTTCGGTGTAGGCGGCCGCGACGCGCTCTGGATCGCGAGTGTTCCACGCATTTTCGGCGGCGCGGACCTTCACTTCGGCAGATTCACGATCGAAAGGAGGTAGTGGAGGTCGCACGACGACTTCTTTCTTTTGCGTGGAGATTCGGACAGTCCGGGCAGACCTGCGCGGCAATGAGTCACGGGTCAGGGATTGACGGGGGAATGTTCGGCGGGACCCCATCGGAGCGGGACCGCGGCATGCATTTCGACGACTTCGGTGATGGTGAAATCGATGGAGCACTGGGCGCCGGTGACGAAAGTATCCGATTCCCAATTGAGTTCGGCGGTGCCGGTGAGTTGGAGAGTGCTGCCGGTGACCCAATCTGGGACCAGGATTCCGCAGCGCGGATTCACCTCGATGTTGCCGAGCGTCATGAACATCGAGTTGCCCCGGTAGTCCGGCCAGCGCAGCTGCGTCGGCGAAAGGACCTGCAGGAAACCGGGATTGCCGCCGCGGTGGGAGGCGTCGGCATTGCTGTCGAGGTCCGCCGTGGCGAGGAAGAACGTATCGGCTGCGGCGATGACGTCCTGCTGCCGTGCGTCGAGTTCGGCGCCTCGGCGCGGAGCCGAGGGTGCGACATCGGGGCGGTAGGACTCGATCTGCCTGCGGGAGATGTACTTCGGACAGTTCGAATACACCTGGTCGGTAGCGATCCGCAGTCCACCGTCGTCCGGAGTTGCGGTGCCGTTGACCCGCATCCGCCGTCGGCGCTGCGGCTGCAAGGCGATCAGGCCGATCCGGGCCGGGCGAGCGAGCGCGTCGCGCAGCGGATCGCCGGGGATGGGTCGCGCGTCGACGGCGAGCGTCACGTCGTCGACGGCATGCACGAAACCGGGCGGGCCTGACAGTTCACCGGCCCACAGCCGCCCAGCGTCGTCGGCGGCCGCGATCACCACCACCGGCTGCTCGGCGAGGAAGGACGCGGCGACCGCCGGAATGTCACCACGGATCATCCGTCCGACACGCTCAGCGATGTGGCCCTGCCCCATGCGCTGCTGGACGGCCAACTCGCCGGAATGAAAGGTGCCCATCGCAATTCACCCACAATCGAGGTCAGAAGAATCCACACGTCGGGGCGGCGCCGGTGGGTGCTGGTGCGGATTCGGCGCCGGTCGGGGCGTAGACCTCGAGGCGGATGCCGTCGGGGTCCGCGAAGAAGATTCCGCCGGAGGCCACTCCCTCACCGTGCGCGACCACGCCCTCGTGGGCGAAGTTCACCGCGAGTTCGCGCAGCACCGCCTCGACCGACCGAACCTGCTCGATGGTGTCGACCTGGAACGAGAGGTGATGCAGGCCAGGCGTTTCGGTGGAGAACGCGCCGTCGGACTGCTCCCATAAGGTCACCATGAGCTTGCCGTCCGCACCCAGGAACGCCCACCGCCGGTTGTCGTCGGTGCTGGCCGCGAGTTGTTCGAAACCGAGCGCACGCTGATAGAAGTCCACCGATCGGTCCAGGTCGGAAACGTTGAGCCCGATGTGCCCGGTGGCCAGCTGGGGTCGGATTGCGGTAGTCATCGTGGTCCTTCCGGAAATGTTCAACCATCATTTCTTGTTTTAATGGTTAGAAGATAGCGGCGCGGAGCACGCCGCGTCAACCCATAAAATGGACTTATCCGGTTAGAACGGCGGTGGTTGTCTTGGCAACACAAGGGAGCCCGTTACCCTCAGTCATGCTCGATCCACGCCCCCACCTCGGTGAGCCGCTGGCACTCGACCTGCTGAACACGAGGTGGATCGAGGACGGACCTCAGGACCTGCTGACCGATGTGGCAGGCCTGGACGTCTGGCTGAACTCGGCAGGCCTGGCCGAGCGTACGACCTCCGACGAACGGATGCTCGAAGCGGTACTCGCCGCGCGCTCCGCCATCTACGACGTGGTGAAACACACCACGATCTCCGGGCTCAACGATGTGCTCGAGCACGGCCGCATGCGGCGCACTCTCACCGCCGACGGACCCGCCGACATAGAAGACGTGGCGGATCCGGCTTGGCTGCCCGCCTGGTTGGCCGCCGACAACCTGCTGCGCCTGCTCGCCGAAACCCCCGGCCGCATCCGCCAGTGCGCCCACCCCGACTGCGTGCTCTTCTTCTACGACACCTCGAAAAACGGCACCCGCCGCTGGCATTCGATGGCGACCTGCGGCAACCGCGCCAAAGCTGCGCGCCACTACGCGAAAAAGGTGTGAGGTCAGAAGAGTTCGTCGAGCAGCCGGTAGTAGTCCAGTCGCCGCCGATCGGGCTCGGTCAGCTCGTAGGCAGTGAAGAACGCGCGGACCTCCTCGTCGCCGAAATCCTCCCGTAGATCGCGTTCGGCCAGCGCCAGATCGCGGTACCGGTCCGCCACACCCAGGCTGCCGACATCGATCAGAATGCCGCCCTCGAGCACGTTGGACGGCGTGAAGTCACCGTGAGCGACCACCAGGTCCTGCTCGTCGGGGCGTTCCGCGTGGAGTCGGTCCAGTACCTGCTGTGGGTCCAGATGCCCGTGGTCGTCATCGAAGTCCTCGGGATCGATCAAACCCTCGAGCACTCGACGGCGGGCCTGCGCCAACATGACATCGAGTCGACCGTCGAACGGGCAGTCGGCAATGGGGATGCTGTGCAGGCTACGCAGCAGCACACCCATGATCGCCCCCACGGTCTCACCGGTGGCCGCCACGTTGGCCGCGGCAGGACGGTCGGCCGCAGGATTGCCGCCGGGTGCCGTATTGCTTTCGGCCGCAACACCTTCGGCCGCGATACGGCTATCGTCCTCCGCGCGCGATGCCAGACTCGGCACGCCCGCGTCGGCGAGGGCCAGTACATCACCGTCGAATGCGGCCACGTCCGGTAGCCGGATCCCGTAGCCGCGCAACCAGTTCAGGCGGACGTGCTCCGCTGCCGCTTTGGGACCGCGCTTCACCCAATACGCGCCGTTGACGAATGAGACTCCGCCGCTCAAACCTTCGTGATCGTCCGACCAGACCGGTGTATCACCGAGCAGTGTGGCCACCGCCGGAGGTAGCGCAATGGGCAGGTCGTCCAGGGCGTTCAAAGTCGCACGGGTCGACTCGACCAACTCGGAATCGGCCTCCGCGCTGCGCAACATCAACGCCTCGGCCAACAGTTTGCGGGCTTCATCCAGCCGGTTCTGCTCGGCGAGCGCTTTGCCCAGATGCTGCAGCGCGAAAGACAGTACCTCCGGCACGTCGGTTCGGGCCAGATCCAGCGCGCGCAGGTAGAGGATTTCGGCGATCACGGCGTCACCTTGATATCGGTAGACGTCGCCGAGATTGATCAACACCGCGACTCGCCGTCGCTCGGTGTCGGCCAGTTCCAGGGCACGGTCGAGATGGTCGAGTGCGTCCTCGTGGCGCCCGAGCAGCAGCAGGTCGATCCCGGTCTGCTGCCATTCGACGTAGCCGGTGGGCCTGGCCGCCGCCACCCGCGCGGCCAAGTGCTCACGATCAGTGGGAACCATGCGCAATCGCCTATCGAAACGGTATACGGCGGCCTCACTCGGGCCGCGCACATCGCCGGTCACCAGCGGCCGCGCGGCACATCGAAGTCCGCACATAGCGCCCGCCACACATCCCGTGGATCAACCCCCGCATCGATGGCGGCGGAACCGGTCCTGCCACCCAGTGACGGGATCACATGATCGGTCAGCAGGGCATCACCACGGGCCACACCGAACTCGGTGTGCAACAGCTCCTGGAACTCAGTCAACCGCACCGTGTTCAAGATACTCGCGCCGTCCGACCCAGCCCGCTCCGGATACAGGTCCTATTGGGCTCGCACGTTGTCGAGTACCTCGCGGCAGAGATCGATCGGGTCGGCGACGGCGACAACGCCGGACGCCGCGGATCGGGCCGCTGTGGTGTAGGCGGGGGTGTGCAGCAGATCGAGGACTGCCGCGCGGACGGCTTCGGCGGTCAGTGGGCGGACCAGGATCGAACTGCCTTGACGGACGGCGCGATTGGCCAGTTCCCACTGGTCGCCACCGCCCGGGACCGTGACGATCGGGACGCCCGCGAGCAGGGATTTGGCCAGCAGGCCGTGGCCGCCGCCGCCCACGACGGCGGCAGCGTGGGTGAGCAGTTCGTCTTGGCGGCCAAGGCCCGCGATCGCCCATGGCGGCAGGTCGGTGGGCGGGGTATCCAGCATGGAAATCGCCACGCGGACGCCAGCGCCGTCGAGCGCCTCCAGCACGGTCTCGACCATGCCCGTGACCCCGGTGTGCGCGGTCGAGGGGGCGACCATGACCAGCGGTTCGTCACCGGGCGGCGGTTCGAGGATCTCGCTGGTCGGCTCCCACAGCAACGGGCCGACAACGTGGGTGCGCTCCGGCCAGTCCGGGCGCGGCACCTCGAGTGCGGGCAGCGTGGCGATCAGACGCGCGACCGGGCCCGGATCCGTCGCGGGCAGCCCCACACTCTCGCGGGCCTGCTCGCGCTGTCGCTGACCGTTGCGAATATCGCGTGCGGTCATGGTGCGCAGCAGTCCGTCGCGCAACCTGCCGCACACGCCCTCCCCCGGTGCGAGTCCACTCCCGATCGGCGGCAATGCTTTCGACGGCAGGTACAGCGGATGTGGGGACAGCTCGACCCACGGCACACCCAGCCGCTCGGCGGCCATGCCGCCGCCCGCGGTGAGCACATCCGACACCACAAGCTCGGGCAGCATCGCACTCATGTCGGGCAGGATCTCCGTCGAAATGTGCGCGGCTCGTTCATGAATCCGCTGCCCGGCGTCGCCGTCGTCATCGGCGGCCCGCGGTGCGAGCCCCTTGAGCCGGCGCACGGGAATGCCCGCCTCTCGAGCGACATCGAACCACCGTGGCCCGGTGAACAGCACGGGCTCGTCGCCGGCCGCCAGGAATCGCTCGCACAGCGCCAACGCCGGGAAAGCATGCCCTGGATCCGGCCCCGCTACTACGGCAACACGCATTCGCTCAGCCTGCCACACCATCGATCGCGTCGAGGGAACCTGTCGTGCTGATGTTCACGCAGTGGTCGATTGCTGGACGCCGCACGGGGACGAAATCGCCCCCATAATGGTCTAGACCAATAAGGCCCCCTATGGAGGATGAAGGTGCCCATCTCCACCGTGGACGAATTGATGAGCTTGCTGACCGGCTGTCACGACGTCTGGGATACGCCGGACCGCAGCGGCGACCCGGTCGATATTCTGGATCACGACCTGCAATGCGCGGAACTGCTGCGCCAGGCCTATCCAGCCGACGAGGAACTGCAAGTGGCCGGACTGCTGCACGACATCGGCCATATGCTCGTCCCAGGCGACGATGCGGGACACGGCAGGCACGGCGCACAGGCCGTCCGGCCGCTGCTCGGCAACCGAGTCGCCCGGCTGGTGGAGCTCCACGTTGTCGCCAAGCGATATCTGGCGGCGACCGACGCGGCGCACGCCGAAGGGTTGTCACCATCCAGCCGACGCACCCTGGTCGCCCAGGGTGGACCCATGGACACAGCGGAAAAAGCCGAGTTCCAAGCTGATCCGGACTTCACCGCCGCAATCGCCCTGCGCCGCGCCGATGACGCCGGCAAGGTTGTCGGACTGGAAGTAGCACCCTTGGAGTCGTGGCGCGACGTCATCGAACGAGTCGCGGCCGCAAGCTGACGACTGAATCGCAGGCTGCGCGGCCGACCCGAACGGACGATATCCTGCGCATGATTCCGCGCCTCATGTCGAGAGATGTCCATTCAGAACAGATCTCGCAGCAGGCCGACGCGCCTGGAATGCCATGGACAGCCACGGCCGAGCGCTGCCGGCCCGCCACTGTCGCAACACGCATCACCGACGCGAGCCGCCGAGGACTGATCGGCTGATCCCGGAGGACAGTTCACGCATTGCGCACGATTCCGGCCCAGTCACATCGCAAAGGTCCGTGACGACCGGATCGAGCGTCAGCTGCGGAAGTAATAGAGCTCGAAGCCGACAGCGTGCGCGGCGGGGAAGCCTTCCTTAGGGCCGATTGCCATCTCGATGACGGCACGAACCTGGTCGGCGACCGGCTCGGGGCTGAGGATCTCCAAGTAGCGGCGGTGCTCGGCGAGGGCGGCCGCGGCCTGGTCGAGGTTGTCTGAGACGTCGACGGCGTGCGTCGCGGTCGGGCCGGATACAGCCGCCCACCGTGGTGAACACGGCGCGAGGTCGGAAAGTTCCGGGAAGATCCACTCGTTGCCCGCGTCGGAGATGGCATCGAGGGCGGCGCGTCCTACCGCGCGATGGTCGGCGCTGTTGGCATAGCCGGGAGCCCAAGTGTCGCCGAAGTTGAACAGCACCACCAACTCTGGCTGATGGCGCCGGATCGCGGCCGCCAGATCCCGGCGCAACGCCAAGCTTTCTTCCACTCGACCATCGGGGTAGCCGAGGAACTCGACCTCGTGCACCCCGACAACCTTGGCCGAGGCAATCTCTTCCGCCTCGCGCAGCGGACCGGCCTCGGCAGGCGGGATCCCAGCCATCCCGGCTTCACCCGAAGTCACCAGGACGTACCGAATGTCCTTGCCCTGCCCTGTCCAGCGCGCCACTGCCGCAGCCGCCCCGTATTCGATGTCATCGGGATGGGCCACGATCACCAGGCCACGCCGCCAGTCTTCCGGAACCTGTTCCACAGCACACATTTAAGCACCTGGATTGCCGAACAGGCTGCGCCTCTCCAATTTCCACGCTCCGGCCGGTGCCTCGACTACGCCCCGGCCTGGTGTCGGCCGCCGACGCGGTACAGGTGCTCTCGATCACGTCGACCGAGGGCACTCGCGCCACCGCCTCGCGCGCCGACCACACAGCAGTCCGAGCTACAGCTTGGTGACGGAGGACTTGTCCGAGCCCGATACCGCCTTGTACAGCAGGTACAGGCCGAATACCACGGCGCTGATCACCAGGATCGGAAACAGTCCCTTGATGAGTGCGCCGATAATGGCGAGCGCGATCCAGACGACCGCCACGACACCGATGATCTTCCACAACATTTTTGCCTCCCAGCAGTCCTTTGTACGAACCAATCATGCCCCCTGGTCGAGGCGAAATCACCAGGTCAACACCGATATCCGGGTGAAGATCAGGGTTCACCCTGACATTCCGACAGCGCCCAATACATCCTGGGGATTCCCAGCAGTTGCTCCGGGACGACGAGGACCACGCTCCCACGCTGGTCGACGCTCGACTGGTCCCGGCCGCTGCGAAACGCAGGCACGGAGTTGGATTCGTGGAGTCGGGGCTACGAGCGCCCAGATCGATGGCTTCGGCTGGCTTCTGACGAACGCCGCGACCCCACCGTCTCGCATGGTTATGCTTCAGCAACACTGAGCCCGTCGGCGAAACGACCTGCGAACCGGACCTGCCAACGGCCAATTGCGGGTCCGCGACGTAGACCTCCTCGCCGACAAGGCGCTCCTGAGAACTGCGCGAATTAACTCGGATATGTCGAATTCTCACAGCTCAGAGCATTTTTCTCGTTCGCTACCCGCTAATCGCAGGCCACCTCGGTGAAAGCCTCGGCTCGAGGCGATACCTCGACGGTACAAGGGAAACCACCGAGCCGAGTGCGCGTCGCTGCTACCATCTAGCAAAGCATCGGAGTAATGGGCCCTGCGGTTGGGAGAGGCTGGGATTGCGATGGTTTCGAATTGGTGCCGATGGGCCGGGGCGGTGGTCGTGCTGGTTGCGGCAACCGCGGCATGTACGTCGAATAACAACGAGAAGCCAGCGTCACAGGAGTCGACAGGCACCACAACTGTGAGCCGGGTGCCAGACGCCGGAAAGTTCGTGCCCAAGTATGACCGTGCGATGGCTTCGCAACTGTCGAAAGATGGCAAGAGGGTCGCTCAAGACAACCGGATAATCGAAGATCTCGCCGAGGCGTTGGGTGCGGTGTACAAGCTGCCCAAGGATATTCCCGTCATCGGCATGGAATGCGGCCAGTTCAACGCGTACTGGGACCCGGAGAAGCGGTCGATTGTCCTCTGTTATGAGATGTTCGCGGTCGCGGAGGAATATGCGAACGCGCAGTCCGAGGGACGTCCTGACTACTTCAACCTGTACTTCGACGGCGTAACGCGCATGATCGCCTTCCACGAGTCCGCACACATGGCGATCGACGTGTATTCGCTGCCTGCGACGGGACGTGAGGAGGACTCCGCAGACCAGCTCGGCGCCCTACTCATGTTGACCACCCCCGGCCCTATAGGCGTCGGTAGCGTGGCAGCGGCGGCCGACTTCTGGTTCGACATCTCTGACGATCCGGGAAATTTCAATGCCAGCACCTTCGCTGACGAACACTCGCTCTCCCAGGTACGCGGCTATAACCTGTTGTGCTGGGATTACGGTGCCCTCCCCGACGAGCTCAGCGTCCTGGTGACTGCACCGGGTGAGCCGGAGCAAAAAGGGCGCCTGCCAGCGGAGCGTGCCGTCGAGTGTGTCGACGAATACCAGAAGATGCAGACAGCGTGGGAGACCCTTCTGAAGCCCTATCTAAAGGTCGACCTCGGCGTTCCCGACACCATGAGCACCGACACAACGCATGCGACACCCTCTACCACAACCACCCCTACGCGGTAGGGACTGCAATCGCGCGATCCGGTCTGCTGCTGCCGACGTCGAGAATCATTCGCTCCCGCACCGGAACCGGTTGGAAGCTGTGGTCTTTCAACTGCGACCGCAGCAATATCCAGGAGGTCGAGCACCCTAAAGTCGGGGTGGCGGCGGTTGAGCGGCGACCTGATGGTCGGCGACCTCGGTGAGCGCCTGCGCCCAGCCGTCGAGGCGGTCGGCGGCGTGCCGCAGGTCGGAGACGATCATGTCGAAATCGTGCCGCAGCACGATGGTCTCGGGCACCGCGAGAATGCGTCCGGCGGCGGCGACCACCTGCTCGTATTCGACGACGCCCGCATCGAGCCGGGCCAATGCGAATCGCATATTGCCCGAAAGGTCCTCTGCCGCATCGGAATTCGTCCCGCCCATCATGCTGACGGCCTGCTCCATCGCGGCCACGTCCGCGGCGAGCGCATGCAAGGCTGCGGCACCCGATTCCGCGGTCTCGAGCATGTCGGCCAATTCGTCGTCGGGCAGCCGGTTCGATCGTGCGATCTGCCCGGCCAATCCGTGCATGGCTCGCTCCGCACGGATCAATCTGGTGATCGGCGAACGCGCAGCCGACCACAGCGGGGGCTGCTTGCGTGGCACGAACGTCGCCTGCGGTAGCGGCGCATTGCGCAATCGCAGATAGCGACGCGCGCTCAGCGCGGTCCCGGTTACCAAGGCGACTGCTCCCCCGCCCACGACGACGACGGCCCAGGCCGGTGCGGCGATGATGACGAGCCCGACCGTGCCCGCGGTGGTGAGACCGGACACCGTGCCGAGCTGAAAGCTGCGACGGCGGGCCCTGCGCCGCTTGCGCAGCTCCCGTTCCCTCGGATCCGCCCAGCGGCGCACCGCGACCAAGGCGTGTTGGCCGACCTCGCGCAGATTGTCAGGAAGACTGCCCGGTTGCGGCACGATCGTGGACTGTGCGCGGACAACAGCGCGGCGTCCCGACCGCACGACACCGGCTCCCGCCCGGACCTCCCGGATTCGCCTGCGGCTCACGGCTTCCCTCCCACGGGTGGTGCGGGCCGAGCACGGTCGAAAAAAGGCCCGAGCGGCACCCGAGCGCTGCGCTCCCGCACCGAGAGCGCCTGTACCGAACGAGCCTTCACCGAACCAGTCCTCGCCGAGCCTCCGGCAGCGTAGTTCCGAGCGACCTGCCAGCGGTCGCCTGCGGCTACTGCTGCGCGGTCTGGCCCTTGTTCATCTGCGGCTGCGCCGGATTTGCCTGGGTCTGCGCCGGGTTGATGGCGGGCGCGCCGGCGCCGCCCGCGGGCAGCGCATCGCCGCGCATCGATGCGCGGATCTGCTCGAGCTTGCTGTGCCCGGCCATCTGGATGCTGGCCTGCTGGACCTCGAGCATGCGGCCCTGCACCGAGTTCTGTGCGAGTTCCGCGGAGCCGAGCGCATTGGCGTAGCGGCGCTCGATCTTGTCGCGCACCGCATCCAGGCTCGGGGTACTGCCCGGCGCGGACAGCGTGGAGTCCATCTGCTGCAACGAGGCGGAAACCTGCTCCTGCATCTTGGCCTGCTCGAGCTGGCTGAGCAGCTTGGTGCGCTCGGCGACCTTCTGCTGCAGCATCATCGCGTTCTGCTCGACGGCCTTCTTGGCCTGCGCGGCAGCCTGCAGCGACTGGTCGTGCAGCACCTTGAGGTCTTCGACGGACTGCTCGGCGGTGACCAGCTGCGCGGCAAAAGCCTCGGCCGCATTGGTGTACTGGATCGCCTTCTCGGTGTCATTGGCGGCCGCGGCCTGGTCGGCGAGCAGGACCGCCTGGCGCGCATTGGCGTTGAGCTTCTCGACCTCGTCGAGCTGACGGTTGAGCTTCATCTCCAGCTGACGCTGGTTGCCGATGACCGACGCGGCCTGCTGAGACAGGGCCTGATGCTGGCGCTGAGCTTCCTCGATAGCCTGCTGAATCTGGACCTTCGGATCCGCATGCTCCTCGATCTTCGAATCGAAGAGGGCCATCAGGTATTTCCAGGCCTTCACGAACGGATTAGCCATCGATTGATCCCGCCTCCATCTGATGCGCCGCGCTTACCGCGACTCTAGTGCGCGACCGTCACGCACCCGATATGTGCCTATCCTCCACCATGTGGGCACCTGACCGGGACAACCCGGCCTTTCCGACGCCTAAGGAGAATCTATCCGTTCCCGGCACCGGTCCGCAGCGTTGCCCGGGGCTGCCACCACTCGTTCTGCGTCAATTGCTCTTCACCAGGATCAGCATGTCGGCTTTCGGCGCCGGAATGACGATCCGCGTGTCCTCCGCGATATGCGGCGGGCGGACCTTGGTAGCGGCACCGGCCGCCGACATCGTGGCGGCCGCAGGCTCGGGTGCGGCGCTGGTCTCGGCGGGTTCGGCAGCAGGCGTCCGCTCCGCTTCGGTCGCGGGAGCGGCGGCGGTCGCGGGCTCGCGGGCGGGCGGGCCGTCGGAGCCGGCCATGATTGTGCTCACATCCCAGAGCACCCGCGACAGCGGCACATCCAGGGCGGCGCAGATGGCGGCCAGCAGCTCGCTGGATGCCTCCTTGCGGCCGCGCTCGACCTCGGACAGATAACCCAGGCTCACGCGCGCCGAGGTGGACACCTCACGCAGGGTCCGGCTCTGGGCGAGACGAGCACGCCGCAGACTGTCCCCGATCGCCTCTCGCAGCAGCGTCATCTCGTTCTCCTTCGCTCACTGACAGCGGACCACACGCCGCACCTACAAGCATTGCGCATGCCGTTCTTTCTGGCACAACGTCGGACACAGCACAGTTGGTTCCCGCGGAGCGAACTTCGATTCACCCCGCGCTCACTGTGCCGAACCCGAAGTCCCTCCGGCCGTCACATATCGCAGTAACTCCCGGATGGCCATGTGCGTCGCGCCAATCCTGATAGTCCACCGGTCACCGAGGAGTTTCAACCGGACGACCTCGGTATGCCCCGGACCTGCGAGTCCGAGGAAGACGGTGCCGACAGGATGCCCGTCCTGGGAGTCCGGTCCGGCAACCCCGGTCAGCCCGACGCCCCAGTCCGCGCCACATCGGATCCGAGCACCGACGGCCAACTGCTCGGCCGTGCTTGCGGCCACCGGACCCTCCGTCGCCAGTACTTCGTCGCTGACGCCCGCGAGGCTGTGTTTGAGATCGGTGGCGTACACCACCAATCCGCCGCGCAGCACCACGCTGGCGCCGGGCACTCCGGCGATGGTCGCCGCCAGCAGGCCGGCGGTGAGGGATTCCGCGGTCGCCACGGTCTGTCCCGCCGCGCCGAGTGCGCGCACCAGGTCGGCGGCAGGCACATCGGCGATCAGCGGATCTGTCATGCCCCGCGAGCCCGGCCCGGTGCGCCGGCGAACCACACCCTGGCCGCCTGACCGACGTAATCGAGGCCGGTGACGACCGTCAGCGCGACCGCCACGTACATCAACGCCATCCCCGCGGTGGCGAAGCCGCCCGCCAACGGCAGCAGCAGCGCCGCGATCGCGACGGACTGCACCAGCGTCTTGAGTTTGCCGCCGCGACCGGCCGGGATCACGCCGCGGCGCACTACCGCCAACCGCAACACGGTGACTCCGATCTCGCGGCCGCAGATCACCAGGGTGATCCACCATGCCAGATCACCGAGGACCGAAAGGCCGATCACCGCGGACCCGATGAGCGCCTTGTCCGCGATCGGGTCGGCCAGCTTGCCGAAATCGGTGACCAATCCGTATTTGCGGGCCAATTGCCCGTCGAAGCGATCGGTGATCGCGGCGATGCCGAACAGCGCGGCCGCGGCGATCCGCCAACCGGTCTGATGCCCGCCTGCCGCAAACAGCGCGAGCACGAACAGTGGCACCAGCGCGATGCGCACCATGGTGAGGATATTCGCGATATTCATCAGCGGAACGGCAGGCTCGGCCTGCGCGGGCACGAACCCGGAACGGGTCGGGGCGGACTCGGCCCAGTGGCGGTCGATCTCGTCGGGCTGCACGCTCATGCCTCCGCCTCGGCGGGCGGCCTCATGGCCGCCTCTCCATCCGGTCGCGCTGCTCGGCGCGATGCGGTGAGCGGAGCGATCGGATGTGCGGCACACCTTCAGCCTATCGGTAACCGGGCCGACTACTGTGCACCACATGACCTCTCGGGGACCAGTAGGTGGTCCGACCAGCGACGCGCATCCCAGCGTGGCACCCGCCGCGCACGACTCTGCCCTTGTGGTACGCCGCGCCCGAACCTCCGATGTACCCGAGATCAAACACCTCGTCGACGTCTACGCCGGTCGAATCCTGCTGGAAAAGAACCTGGTCACACTGTACGAAGCGGTGCAGGAATTCTGGGTGGCCGAACTCGACGGCCGGGTGGTCGGCTGTGGCGCGCTGCACGTGCTGTGGGCAGATCTCGGCGAGGTGCGCACGGTCGCGGTGCATCCGGACGTCAAGGGGCACGGCGTCGGCAAGCTCATCGTGCATCGGCTCGTCGCGGTAGCCAGGGAGTTGGAGCTCGGGCGGCTGTTCGTGCTCACCTTCGAGGTGGACTTCTTCGCCAGGCACGGCTTCGTCGAGATCGAGGGCACGCCGGTCACCGCCGAGGTGTATGCCGAGATGTGCCGCTCCTATGACACCGGTGTCGCGGAGTTCCTCGACCTCAGCTACGTGAAGCCCAACACTCTCGGCAATACTCGAATGCTGTTGAACCTCCGATAGGAAGCGACCCGCCGTGCCGATCTTCGCCGTTCACTACACCTATTCCGAGGCCACCGTCCCGGGCCGCGACACCTATCGCCCGGAGCACCGGGGCTGGCTGTCGGGTCTGGTCGAGGCGGGCACCCTGCTCAGCAGCGGGCCGTATCCGGATGGCTCGGGTGCGTTGCTGTTGTTTCAGGCCGACGACGAAACCGCGCTGAAGGGCCTGCTGGCCCAGGACCCCTTCGCGCGGGAGAACCTGATCGACGCGATCCGCGCCGTCGAATGGGTGCCGGTGATGGGCGCGTTCGCTTCTTGATTACTCGTCGGGGCCGTCGACCGGCTGCGTGGCAGCGCCGCGCGTCTTGATCAGACTGGCAACCGTCGCCACGATCAGGATGCCGAGGATGACCCCGAGCGACGCCGGCGTGGAAATCTCCGGGACGCTCACGTGCTCGCCGCCGTTGATGAACGGCAGCGTGTTCTCGTGCAGCGCGTGCAGCACGAGCTTGATGCCGATGAACGCCAGGATCGCCGAGAGCCCGTAGGACAGATAGACGAGGCGATCCAGCAGCCCGCCGATCAAGAAGAACAGCTGACGCAAACCCATGAGCGCGAACGCATTCGCGGTGAAGACGATGTAGGGCTCCTCGGTGAGTCCGTAGATCGCCGGAATCGAATCCAGTGCGAACAGCAAGTCCGCGAAACCGATCGCCAGCAGCGCGAGCAGCAGCGGCGTGACCACGCGGCGGCCATCGATCCGGGTGATCAGCTTGTCGCCGTCATAGCTGTCGGTAGTCGGTAGCACCCGCTTGGCCAAGGCGACGATCCGGCTGTCGCGTTTCTCCTCATGCTCGACCTCGTGACCGCTTTCGCGCAACAGCTTGACGGCCGTGTAGATCAGAAACAGCCCGAACAGGTAAAACACCCAGCTGAACGCGCTGATCGCCGCCGCACCGACGGCAATGAAGATGCCACGCATCACCAGTGCGAGCACGATGCCGATCAGCAGCACCTTCTGCTGATAGATCCGCGGCACCGCGAAGGTCGACATGATGATGACGAAGATGAACAGGTTGTCCACCGAGAGCGCTTTCTCGGTGACGAAACCCGCGTAGTACTCCCCGGCGAAGGTCGAACCCCACTGCCAGGCGACGAATCCGCCGAACACCAGCGCGAGTCCGATATACACCGCCGACCAGAACCCGGATTCCTTGAATGTCGGATCGTGTGGCGTGCGGACGTGTGCGAAGAAGTCGAAAACGAACAGCCCGAGGATCACGGCGATCGTGATCACCCACTCGAGAGCGGTTACGTGCATGCGGTGACCTTCTGGTTGATCATGACATCAAGCATGCCCGATTTGTCCGTTCCTGTCGGCTTGCGGGGTGATTGCTGTCAATAATTTCACATGCGCGTCCGCACCGGTCCATGCACCGGTGACGACGTGACAGACGACCGCCGCATCCTCAACTGCCGCTCAGCGACACCCGCGAACGTGCAAGCTCGTCGCCGAGGTGTGATCCCGTCGTTCGCTCGGCTGCGCTCCGGGCGGTCGGGTCATTGCGGGATGGCTTGTCCGCACGGCTCGTTCGAGGTCGACCCGGCACCCGCGCCGAGCATGTTGTCCGCGAGGAAATTGTTGACATATATGCCGATGCGGGTGAATACAGCCGCGTAGCCGGGGCGCGCGTGGCCGTTGGCCCAGGAATAAAGGCCGACGAGCGTCGCGTTGCCCTCGTTGCCGCGGGTAACCAGCGGACCGCCCTCGTCGCCGGCACCGGGCGACTTGCCGCCCGCGTCGATGCCGGCCGCGATCATGTTGGCGGTTATCGTCGAGGCACCGTACTGGCTCTGTGCCTGTGCGCGGCCGACGGTAGGCAGATCAACGGCCATCAGGTACGAGGGCGCTTGCCCGCCTTCGCCAATCGCTCCCCATCCCGAGGCCTGCGCGATCACACCATCGGCGGGGTCGCTGCCCGATTCGGGCAGACAGACCGGCGCGGCGTTCGTGCCGAACGCGAGGTTCTCGGTGGTGTGCAGCACGGCGATGTCGCTATCGCGGTTGACTGTGTCGTAGCGGGGATGTAGGACGATCTTCTGAATCTCGACCACGCTGCCACCGGAATCATGCCGGAGCGAGCCGTACCGCAGTTTCACTTGGTCCGGCTGGACGCCACGAACGCACATAGCCGACGTGATCACGGTGCGGTTGTTGAGGATAGCGGCGCCGCAGGCGTGCGCACCGCCCTTCTGCACACTGGCCGTCCATGGAAATTGATCGCCGGCTGCCGCATACCCGCCGACGATTGCCGACGCGGGCGTGGGCGCTCCGACCGCCACCACACTCACGCCGAGCACCACCGTCGCGAACGCCCGCCACCGAACAAAGGCCTTGCTCATAGCTCCCCTTACCACCGACTGTGCTGACGATGTGAAGTACGGAACTGCCGGGTATCAACGGTAGCCGCGCGGATGCCGAGAACACCCGAATCGGCCAGGTGTGTCGCAGGATCCATGCCCCGCGCCAGGCGATTGCTCGGTAGCCGACCGATACCGATGGCGATCGCATCGATCTTCCGCACCGATCCTCGCGCAATAAATCGGTTCCTTACCGGGAGCCCTGATGCTACCGTCGGAGACAACGAAGTCCACGAGCCACAGAAAGGCATAGGCAGATGACCGGGCAGACCATGCAGCAGCGATGGCGATTGCTAGCCGGTGCCTGGCTTACCTATGCCCTACGTTCAGCCATGCAACTCGGCTACCGCGCGATGCGTGTGAGCGGCCCCTGAGGTCTCGGTTTCGAGAAGACCTGCGACAGGGGTCATTCCGCGGCACACGCCGAGGAGTGACCCCTTTTTCATGCCTGCGGACGTAGCTCAACGGGAAGAGCGGCAATCTCCAAAGTTGTTGGCTGGGGGTTCGAGTCCCTCCGTCCGCGCCGACACCTGCACACCACGACAACTCCATAGCGACAAACGGCAGTATGCCCGAGCGGCCGAAGGGACCTGACTGTAAATCAGGTGCGATCACGCCACCGGAGGTTCGAATCCTCCTGCTGCCACCTAGTTTTCGGGCCCGTGTAGCTCAGTGGAGAGAGCGGCGTCCTCCGAGGGCGCAGGCCGGTGGTTCGATCCCACCCACGGGCACCGAAAACCAATCCCTCGTAGCCCAATTGGAAGAGGCACCGTATTCAGGATGCGGTCAGTGCGAGTTCGAATCTCGCCGAGGGAACCAGTCCGCGCCCGCGCGGATGAGCGCGCTCGTAGCTCAATCGGATGGAGCACCGGAATACGAATTCGGCGGCTGGAGGTTCGAGTCCTCCCGAGCGCACTGATGGAGTGTGGTGTAGCGGCGCCACCACTACTACCGGTCACTCTTCGTCCGCGTCGTCGGGCTCCTCGCCGCCGCCGCGGATCGACCAGAGCAGGCCCTCCAGTTCATCCGGTTTGATGAGCACATCACGGGCCTTGGAGCCCTCGCTGGGGCCGACGACACCGCGGGTTTCCATCAGGTCCATCAGGCGGCCTGCCTTGGCGAAGCCGACGCGCAGTTTGCGCTGCAGCATCGAGGTGGAGCCGAATTGTGAAGTCACCACCAGTTCTACGGCCTGGACGAAGACATCGAGGTCGTCGCCGATGTCGGGGTCGACGTCCTTCTTCTCACCCGCCTTCGCGGCGGTGACACCCTCCTGGTATTCGGGTTCGGCCTGGTTCTTGGCGAAATCGACGACGGCGTGGATTTCCTCGTCGCTGATGAACGCGCCCTGCAGACGAGTGGGTTTGTTCGCGCCCATGGGCAGGAATAGGCCGTCGCCCATACCGATCAGCTTTTCCGCGCCCGGCTGGTCGAGGATGACTCGCGAGTCGGTCAGCGAGGACGTGGCGAAGGCAAGCCGAGAGGGCACGTTGGTCTTGATCAGGCCGGTGACCACATCCACTGAGGGCCGCTGGGTGGCGAGTACCAGGTGAATGCCCGCGGCCCTGGCCTTTTGGGTGATGCGGACGATCGCGTCCTCGACATCGCGCGGCGCGGTCATCATCAGGTCGGCGAGTTCGTCGACGATGGCCAGAATGTACGGGTACGGGCGGTAGACCCGTTCGCTGCCCAACGGCGCGGTGATCGCCCCGGACTTGACCTTCTTGTTGAAGTCGTCGATGTGGCGAACCTTGTTGACCTGCATGTCCTGATACCGCTGCTCCATCTCTTCCACCAGCCAGGCCAGCGCCGCGGCGGCCTTCTTCGGCTGGGTGATGATGGGCGTGATCAGGTGCGGAATACCCTCGTAGGGTGTGAGTTCCACCATTTTCGGGTCGATGAGGATCATCCGGACCTCGTCGGGCGTGGCCCGGCCGAGCAGCGAAACCAGCATCGAGTTCACGAAGCTCGACTTGCCGGAACCGGTAGAGCCTGCCACCAGCAGGTGCGGCATCTTCGCCAGGTTGGCCGAGACGAAGTCGCCTTCGATGTTCTTGCCGAGCCCGATCACCAACGGGTGGTGGTCGTTTCGGGTCGAGGGCGCTTTGAGCACATCGGCGAGGCGCACCAATTCGC
Organism: Nocardia sp. GCM10030253; assembly: GCF_042675075.1. Taxonomy (NCBI): domain Bacteria; kingdom Bacillati; phylum Actinomycetota; class Actinomycetes; order Mycobacteriales; family Nocardiaceae; genus Nocardia; species Nocardia sp. GCM10030253. The sequence continues at coordinate 70,777 of NZ_JBHTDL010000010.1, forward strand.
GGTCGGCATTGGGGACCTCGATGCCCACGGCGGACTTGCCGGGAATCGGCGCGAGCAGCCGGACGTTCTCCGTCGCAACGGCATACGCGATATTGCGGGTCAACGCGGTGATCTTCTCGACCTTGACGCCCGGCCCGAGCTCGACCTCGTAGCGGGTGACCGTCGGGCCGCGCACGAATCCGGTGACCGCCGCGTCGATTTTGAACTGCACCAGCACCTCGGTGATCGCCTCGATCATCGATTCATTGGCGGCACTGCGCTTCTTGGGCGGATCACCGTCGGTCAACAGCGTGAGCGGCGGCAAAACATAGTCGCCCTCGATCTCCCGGTCGGCGATCAGTTCCATCTGCTTCGGCGGCGGCGGGGTCTGATCGGCAACCTTGACGGGACGCTTCTTCGGCTTTGGCTTCGGTTCGGGCGGTTCGGCCGTAATCGGTTTGGCGTCACGCAACGGCGGCTCGCCGAGCACCTCGGTGACCACGTCGGCATCGCCGAATTCGTCGGGCGGATAGTTCTCGACCGGGGTGCGGCCACGCCGCTTCGACCCGCTGGAACGGTGTAGCGGAAACCCGTCCGCGTCGTAGTTGGCCGGATCGTATTCGCCGTTGTAGTCACCGTATTCGTCGGCACCGGTGCCGATGCCGAAGTAGTGCCGCAGCCGGTCCGGTACCTCTCGCACGGTGGTGCCGGTCAGCAGCAGCACGCCGAAGACGATGGCCAGCAGGAGAATCGGCACCGAAAGCCAGCCGGTGAGCCCGTCGGTGAGAGGGCCACCCACCACGAAACCGACGAAACCCGCGGCGCGGGAACGTCCGTGCGCGTCGGTCGGCGATCCGGCGGCGACATGCCACAGGCCGAGGATCGGCAGCCCGACCAGCAGTCCGCCGAGCACCAGGCGCGGCCGGATCTCCTGGCGCGCCTCGGTGCGCATCAAGACAATGGCGATCGCGGTGGCCACGAACGGCAACCCGGCCGATGCGGATCCGGAGACCGCGCGGATGGCCTCCTCGACCCAGTGCCCGACCGGTCCGCCCGCCGACAGCCACACCGCCGCCGCGATCACCGCGCTCAATGCGATGAGGGCGAGCGCGATGCCGTCGCGGCGATGGCCGTGTTCGATCTCGCCCGCCCGGCTCAGCGTGCGCGTGGTGGCACCGAGGCCGCGCGCGAGCACGGTCCAGCCGCTGCTGATGCCACGGCTGATCACCGCAAGTGGCGCGGTATCGGACTTACGGCGGACCGGGCGGCGTGCCGCCGCGGTGCGAGCGCGCGGCGCCGCGGTGGCACGCGGGGTGGCGGCACCACGCGGCGTCGCCGAACGAGACCGGGCCGCTGTGGTCCTCCCCCGGGCTGATCCCGCCCGCGCACGAGAGGTCGTGGAGCTGCGGGACTTACCTGCCATGACCTCAGGCTAGCCGCTAACGCACCATCCGGACCATCCGCAACACTGGTATCGGCCGTCTCAACCGTGTCGAATTGTGCGGAAGCCCAGGTCGCAGCCGCCGCCGTCGAGCTCTCTTTGCGCCCGAATCGGGCACGTGTGTCGAGCGTGCTGGGGCTACACCGAACGATCGAGGTCGAGTACCGCGCGCACGTCGCCCGGTTCGCCGGCGGTCTCGAGGCGAACTTCGTCGCGACCGAACGCGTGCAGCAACAACTCCGAGGGCTTGCCGGTCAGTGTCACTTCGGCGTCGGAACTCGACGGCACCACCGCCCGGTCGCCGTCCGGCGTCGCGAGCACGACGGTGACCGGTGATTTCCGGTAGGCCATTCGAGCCATCTTGCGCAGCTGCGACCAGAGCCGGGCCTCGTCGGCGTCCGACAGCGTGCGCGGTTCCCATCCCGGCGTGCCACGACGCACATCTTCATGGTGGACGAACATCTCCGACAGATTGGCCACGGCGTCGACCGGGCGCAACGGCGACCACCACGGCGGTCCGGTGCGCACCTCGTCCAGCAGTTCCGGGAACGGTTTGCGTGCCACCTTCGCCTGCACGCTTTCGAGATACCCGGCAAAGGGCTTCAGCATGATCCCCGGCGCCGCGTCGGGGCGGCGCTCGCGAACCACCAAGTGCGCCGCCAGTTCTCGCACCGTCCACTCCCCACAGAGGGTCGGTGCGTCCGGCCCCGCGGCGGACATCGTCCGGACCAGCGCCTGACGTTCCCGTTGTGCCATGCTCACGTGCTCGAACATAGTCGATCACCGATGCGTTGCCCTTGCCGCACAACGTGTCTTCGACTTGCACCCTGGCTACCGCTCAGCCAAACTATCCACCGCACGCCCGGTGCGGGGAGCCGTGATCCCCCGGCATCGCCCGGCACCGAGTGGGATCCGACGGCCGCGCCCCGAATTCTCGGGTAGCGCTTGCGGCTTCGGCTCTGTAGCTTGTCACTCGGTCCATCGGGTCGTGGACCTGTGAGCAAGAAGGGGATTCACCTGTGAAGAAATTCGTCACCGGTGCCGCCATCATGGCGGCAACGGTTGGATCTGTGCTGGCCACTGCGGCCCCTGCGCAAGCCGCGTACGGGTACTACGGCGCCATTGCCGTCTCCAGCGACGGGGACTACGCGATCTCGAACAACTACGGCAGCTACTCGGCAGCGGAGAATTCCGCCGTGTCGGCCTGTGGCTACGGTTGCTCGGTGCTGATCTCGTGGACCAACGGCTGCGGTGTCCTCGCCAGCTCGTCGTCGCAGTGGAGCGCATCCGCCCGCGCCAGCTACTCCGCCGCCAAATCGGCCGCGTTGAGCCGAGTGCCCGGCGGCCACGTCGTGGACTGGCGCTGCACCAGCGGCTACTCGCTGTAACTCCGACACCATTTCCGTCGCAGCGTCCGTCCGGGTCCGCGACACTCATTCCAGGGGAAATTTCGTGAAGCACAAAACAATTCGAGCGGCGGTCGCGGTCGTACTCGCGACTGCGGCACTCGGCCTCACCGCGTGCAGCTCCGACAAGGATTCGTCGTCGGGCTCCAGCACACCGACGTCGGCGCCGGGCAAGTTCGAGAGCGGTAAGAGCGGCGAGGGCACCGCGGAGGGATCCGCGAAGACCACGACGCCGCCGAACCTGGCCAAGCCTGCCGTCGGGCTGCTCAACGAGCGGATCACCAAGGCGTTCGATCCGAGCGTCAGCAGCGAGGAAAAGATCAGCTGGGTGCAGGACGCCGAGCGCGATCCGCAGCTGGTCGACAAGCTCGTCGAGGCTGCCAAGGCGCAGAACGTCAAGGTGGAGATCACCGGCGTGCAGGAGCCCAAGGACGGCAAGCTGAAGGCCGACGCCAAGGTCACCATCAATGGTGAGCCGGTGGAGAACGCCTTCGTCGAGTTTGTCGCCGAGGGTGACCAGTGGAAGGTCTCGCACCAGTTCACGTGCAACGTCGTGAAGTCGGCGAAGCTGGATTCGGCTGCCTGCCAGGCGAAGTAGGCTTCGGCTGTAGATAGCGAAACCGCCGGATGATGGTGACATCATCCGGCGGTTTTCTCTTTGCTAGACCCCGATGACGGTCGGCACGATCATCGGACGACGGCGGTAGACGTCCGCCACCCAGCGACCGACAACGCGGCGCACGCTCTGCGCGATGCGGTGGGTGTCGGTGACGCCCTCACCTGCCAGTCGCAGCAGTTCGGCTTCGACGAGTTCCGCGGCGTCGGCGAGCGCGGTGGGATCGTCGGAGAACCCACGCCCGCTCACCTCGGGGGTGCTGACCGCCTTGCCGGTGGACGAGTCGACCGCGACGGTGATCGAGATGAACCCGCCCTCACCGAGCACCAGACGGTCCGACAGCGTCGATTCGCCGACATCGCCGACCGACAGGCCGTCGACGTAGACGTGCCCGACCGGGACCCGTCCGACGATCGAGGCGATCCCGTCGACCAGGTCGACCACGACACCGTCCTCAGCGAGCACGACCCGGTCCTCCGGCACGCCGGTGGCGATGGCCAATGCGGCATTGGCGCGCAGATGCCGCCATTCCCCGTGCACCGGCATGGCATTGGTGGGTCGGACCGCGTTGTACAGGTACAGCAGTTCGCCTGCGGACGCGTGCCCGGAGACGTGCACCTTCGCGTTCTGCTGGGTGATCACCGTGGCGCCGAGCCGGGCCAGGCCGTTGACCACAGCGAAGACCGAGTTCTCGTTGCCGGGGATGAGCGAGGAGGCCAGCACCACCAGGTCGTCCTGACGGATATTGATCTGGCGGTGTTCACCGCGCGCCATCCGCGACAGCGCGGAGAGCGGTTCGCCCTGCGATCCGGTCGAGATCAACACCAGGCGGTCACCAGGAAGCGTCGCGGCGACGTCGAGGTCGACCACAACGGAGTCCGGGACCGTCAGATACCCGAGATCCTGGGCGATCTCCATATTGCGGACCATCGAGCGGCCCACGAAGCACACCCGCCGCCCGTACTTCTGCGCGACATCGACGACCTGCTGGATGCGATGCACGTGACTGGCGAACGACGCGACGATCACGCGATTGCGGGCCTTGCCGATCACCGTGTCGAGGACGCCGCCGATCTCCCGCTCCGGCGTGACGAAGCCGGGCACCTCGGCGTTGGTGGAGTCGACGAGGAACAGGTCGACGCCCTCGTCACCGAGGCGCGAGAACCCGGCCAGGTCGGTGAGCCGACCGTCCAGGGGTAGCTGATCGAGCTTGATGTCGCCGGTGTGCAGCACGACGCCCGCGGGGGTTCGAATGGCCACGGCGATGGCATCCGGGATCGAGTGGTTGACCGCGAAGTACTCGCACTCGAACGGGCCGTGCGTGGTGCGCTCGCCCTCGGTGACCTCGGTGAGCTTCGGTCGCTGGCGGTGCTCTTTGCACTTCGCGGCGACCAGCGCGAGGGTGAACTTCGAGCCGATGACCGGGATATCGGGGCGCAGCCGCAGCAGGAATGGCACCGCGCCGATGTGGTCTTCGTGGCCGTGGGTCAGCACCACGGCCACGACATCGTCGATCCGGTCCTCGATGGGCCGGAAGTCGGGCAGGATCAGGTCCACGCCGGGCTGCTGGTCCTCGGGAAACAGCACGCCACAGTCGACGATCAGCAGCTTGCCGCCGTACTCGAAAACGGTCATGTTGCGGCCGATTTCACCGATGCCGCCGAGGGCGAAGACGCGCAGGCCGTTCTTGGGCAGCTTCGGCGGGGCGCCGAGGCGATCGGCGACGGGGCGATCGACCGGGCGGGCCGGAGCCTGCTCGGCGCGGCCTCGACCGGACTGCTGGCGGGCACGTCCCGGTTTCTTCGCCGGCGCTTGCTGCTCGGCCTTGGCAGGAGTCTTGTCGGCCGAGGTCTTGGCCGCGGCCTTCTTGGCGGGCGCCTTGTCCGGTGCGGCCTGCTTCGTGCGTCGCGCGCCGGATTGCGCGCCGCCCGCGGTCTGCACGTTGCTCGCGGCCTGCCCCGCTGCTTCGACCTGCGCCGCAGCGGCGGCCTGCACGATGCTGTCGATCTCTACCGGGCTGTCCTGTGGTTCCGCCTTTGCGGCGCGCTTCGGCGCGGGTGGCGCGGGCGGCGGCGCGCCCGCGGCACGGGAAGCGCTACGACGGGGACGACGTGCTAGTGGCTCGCTCATCCGAGCACCCCCGCAATCTGCAGGTCAGCGGACAGCTCGTCGAGCTGTTCGGCGGTGGGCATCAGCTGTGGCAATCGAGGCTCCCCTACATTTATGCCGAGCAATCGCAGCCCGCCCTTGCTCATGGCGACACCGCCGAGCCGGGTCATCGCCGCGTTCAACGGCAACAGGCTGACATTGATTTCCCTGGCGCGCACCACGTCACCGGCCGCCCATGCGTCGCGCAGCGCGCGCAGCCGTTCGGGCACGAGATGCCCGATGACACTGATGAATCCGACGGCGCCGACCGACAGCCAGGGCAGGTTCAGCGCGTCGTCGCCGGAGTAGAAGGCCAGGTCGGTCGTGGCGATCAGATCCGCGCCCGCGTTCAGGTCGCCCTTGGCGTCCTTGACCGCGACGATGCGCGGGTGCTCGGCGAGCTTGCGAATGGTGTCGGTGGCGATGGGGACCACCGAGCGCGGCGGAATGTCGTACAGCGTGACCGGCAGGTCGGTGGCGTCGGCGACCGCGGTGAAATGGGCAAGCAGACCGGCCTGGGTGGGACGCGAGTAGTACGGGGTCACCACGAGCAGGCCATGCGCACCCGCCCGTTGGGCGTTGCGCGCGAGTTCGATGGAATGCGCGGTGTCGTATGTGCCCGCGCCCGCGATCACGGTGGCACGGTCGCCGACGGCGTCGACAACGGCACGCAGCAGGTCGGCCTTCTCGGATTCGGTGGTAGTCGGCGATTCACCGGTGGTGCCGGAGATCGCGAGCAGGTCGACGCCGCGCTCGACCAGACGGGCCGCCAACGCAACGCCGGCATCGACGTCGAGCTTGCCGTCGGCACTGAAGGGGGTCACCATCGCGACACCTACTGTGCCGGACGCGCGCAGCTCCGTTGGCGTCGATTCACCGTTCGTCATGGTCAGAAAGGCTACCCGCTCTAGGGAATGCCCTCGACACCCTGACCGCCGATCGGCCCGCCCGTGCGAGTGATTCGCCTCCCAGCGTGCAGCCTTGGCGTCAAACCGCGCCTTGTATGACATCACGAATGGCGTCACACTGATGTCATGGATCTCAACAAGTACACCACCCGGCTGCGTGACGATCTGATCGCGGCCGCCGCGCTCGGCGACGAAAAAACCCAGGCCACCGCGGCCGCACTGGCGGCGGCGGCGGAGAGTGCGACCCGTCTTGCACTGCTGGCGGCGTTGTCGGACATGGCCGCCGAGGTCAGCACCGCGCTCGGTGACCGCACGGTGCACGTCTCGGTCGACGGCACCGACGCGAGCGTGGATGTGCGCAAGAACTCGGCCACCACCGCCGACGGCGACCATCCGAGCTTCGAAGAAATGACCGGCGACATCAGTCGCGTCACGCTGCGTCTGGTCGAGCAGTTGAAATCGCGCGCCGAAGAGGCTGCCGCGCAGAGCAATATGTCGCTCAATTCGTGGCTGTCGGGCGTGGTTTCGGGTGCGCTGCGCGATCAGATGCGTGGTTACGGACCCAAGCGCGACGTCTGATCACACCACCGATCACAACAACGGGGCGAGGTCTCCGCGATCACCGATCACCACTTTGTCCAGCTCGAGCCAGTCCGCCATCTCACGCAGCGCATCGGTGAGCGCAGCCACCGTCTCCGGGGTGCAGTGGCCGGGTTCGGCGAAGGCGCCGGGTACCAGGAGCCGCCCTGCCGAGCGCTCGGCGCGCAGGTCGACCCGGCCGACGAGTTCACCGTTCAGTAGGAACGGAAAGACGTAATAGCCGTGCACCCGTTTGGGTTCCGGCGTATAGATCTCTATCCGGTAATGGAAATCGAACAGCCGCTCGGTGCGCGCACGGAAGAAGATCAGCGGATCGAAGGGGCACAGCAGGGCCGCGCCCTCGATCCGGCGCGGCGTCACGGCGCCGGTCCGTAGATAGCCGGGTTTGTCCCAGCCCGCGACGTCGACCTGTTCCAACTCTCCGGCGTCGACCAGGTCGGCGATGGCCGGTTGGGTCTGGGTGCGATGGGTCCGGTAGTAGTCGCGCAGGTCGGCTTCGGTCGCCACACCGAGCGCGGTCGCCGCGCGTAGCGTCAGTTCGCGGATCGCTTCGCCCTCGGGGACGTTGCGCGCCAAGATCTCCGGCGGAATCACCCGCTCGACCAGGTCGTAGTGCCTGGCGAAGCCGACCCGCTTGTCCACCGACAGCGCGCCATTGGCGAAGAGTTGTTCGCAGATCATCTTCGTATCGCTGAGATTCCACCAGGAGCCCTTGGGGCGAGGCTTGTCGAGTTCCAGGTGCCGTTCGACCTCACCGGCGGTCGACGCGCCGACCTCGGTGATCACATCCAGGATGTCCTTGCCGAGAGTGGGATTGCGTTCCGCCACCCGCCGCATGCCCGCCCAGCGACCGTGGTCGTATTCGGCCATCCGCCACCGCATCAGCGGCCAGTCCTCGACCGGGATCAACGCGGCCTCATGCGCCCAGTATTCGACGAGTTTGCGCGGCCGCCGAACCCCGTTGCTCCAGGCGGCATCGTCCAGCAGTGTGCGATCGTAGCCGCCGATCCTGCTGAACACCGGCGCATAGTGCGCGCGCACCACCGCCGACACCGAATCCAGTTGCAGTAGTTGCGTTCTGCCCAGCACGTCGAGCACCGTCCGCCGGCTCGGCGCGGCCGGTTTGCGCCTACCGAACCCCTGCGCGGCCAACGCCGTCCGCCGCGCCGCCGCCGCACTCATCTTCCTCATGGCTGGCACTTTGCCACGACGGTCCGACAAGCCGGGCCGCTGCCCGCCACCGGTCAGGTCGACACCGACACCTCGCCCGCGGTATCGATCTCGGTACGCCGATCACGCTCGGGCGCGTTCGCGAGCACCGTGGCCAAGATCCGGCGACCCATCGGCAGCACCCGCACGGTCACCGAACCCGCATTGGCCGCATCCAATTCCTTTGTCGCCGATTCGATTACCTGCTGGCGCACCCAGCGTGGCACGCCCGCGAAGCCACCGTCGTCGAGCAGCACCACCTCGACCCCGCGAGAGCGGGCGCCACGGGCCGCGCTGCTCAATTCGTCGGTGACCAACTGTGGGGCGCGCAGCCCGTCGCGCAGTTCGGCTTCCAGTAGCCTGCATTGTTCGCGCTCGGCCGCGCTGAGCTCTGCCCCGCCCGCGATGCGTTCGAGGATCGGGCGGGCGACCTTGTCGAGCCTGGCCAGCTGTCGATCCCGTTCGCCGTTCTCCGCGGCCATGGTCGCCTCCGCCGCCGCGCGCATGGTCGCTTCCTCCCGCAACAGGCGCAGGGATTGTTGCATCGGTCGCATGATCGCCGCGCAGATCGAGATCCCGGCCACCGTCGCCACCGGCACCACCGACCCGACTACGACGCCGACCCGGACTCCGGTCATCGCACCCACGACGCCGATCACTACCGCGATCCCGCCGACGCCGAGCCAGGCCGCGCCCAACCGACCACGCAGCACCAGAACCGCGAGGACGTAAGACGACGCGAAGGGAGTCCACACCGGTTTGGTCAGACCGTTGTCGATATCGATGATGGTCAGCACCGTCGCCACCGGTCCGGCGGCCGCGACGAACACGGTGGCCGGCCAGGGCAGCGGATCGACCGGAATCACCAGCACCAACACCCCGGCCACGACCATGATCAGCAGCGCGGCAAGCGCCGGTATCGGCGCCGAGTCTGGCAGATTCCGCAACATGTACAGCACGATGGTCAGTTCGAAAACAAGCAGGAACAGCCACGCCCAGCGATCCCGCAGGCCGAGCAGATCGCGCAGCCCGAATTCGGCTTGGGTGTCAGCCATCGCCACCCCAGACCAGCGTCACCGTAGTGCCTTCTCCCGGTTGGGATTCCACGAATCCGGCGCCACCCGCGAGCTGTCGCATCCGACCGAGGATGCTCACCGAAATGCCGAGCCGATCGGCAGGCACCCGGTCCAGGTCGAATCCGGCGCCGTCGTCTCGGAACGCCACCCGGATGCCGCCCGCACTCACGGTGACGGTGACCGTCCGCCGCACGGACCGGCCCGGCACCGTGGCGTGGCGCAGGCTGTTGCGCACCGCCTCGGCGAGCGCGGCGGCGATCGTGCCCGCGGCGTCCACCGGCAGCCGCAAATCGTCGAGCCCGGCCCAGCGCCGTGCGGTGAATTGGACTCCCGGATTCACCTCGTGCACCGCCGAGCGCAGGAAGCCGACCGCCGATTGCGCATCGAGGTGGTCGGATTCGGTGTTGCCGCCACGGCATTCGTCGAGTTGGTCGAGCGTTCGTTCCGCCTGGCGGCGCAGCACCGGCGACTCGGTGCCCGCCCGTGCGGCATCCAGCAATGTCGACAGCACCGCGTCATGGATCAGCGCGGCGAATCTCGCCTGCTCACGATCTCTCGCCGCGGCGCCGGCCACGGCCGCGGCACGCTTGCTCGCTGTCACCGACTCGCGGTCCACTCGCGCCGCCGACGCGAGCGCATACGTGGAGCACCACAGGAACATCGCGCACAGTCCAGCAGCCCTTGCGAAGTCGCCGATCAGCGACAACGTTGTCCCACCTGCCACCACGGCACGATTGGCCAGCGCCGCCTCCGCCGCCGCGACGACCAAATATATGACCGACAGCGGCGGCCGCCACGCCAAGGCGGCCGCGAGCACACCGAGCGCGAGCACCCGATACACCCACACCGAGGACGCGTCCGGCGTCGGCTCGGAATAGGCGAACGGGATAGTCGCCATTGCCGCAAGGAAACTCACTGCCGCCAGGCCCGCGACCGTCCGGATCACCCGCGCGCTGCGCCCGAGCGACACCGCGGCAAGCACCGGAAACCAGCCGAGCGCGAGGACCACGGTCAACGCGGTCCAGCCGGCCGTGACGAATCGACTCTGGTCGGCGATGTCGGGCAGCTCCACCACCGCGACGATCAGCCCGGCGAGACCAATGGTCAGACCCAGCCTGCGCAGAATGCGATCGGCCGTCGGCTCGGCATGGTTTTCCTTGGACACCGCCGCGACGCCACGGCGCCAACGACTCGACCGGAAACGGTCGAGCATCGCGGAGTCCGCAGCAGCAGGGGTGTCCAGCATGCTGGACGCGGTCATACCTGCGCCTCGCTGGCGCTCGGCTCCGGTATGACCGCGATTGCGGCTGTGTTCATTTTCGCTCGCTACGCTCACTCATGCGCGCGGATGCCGCTCGGGAACCGGTAGCCATCCGTCCTCCACCGCCCGCTTGTACAGGTCGGTCTTGGTCGGAGCCGGGCGACCGGCATCGGCATACTTCTGCCGGATCCGGCCGAGATAGTCGTTGACCGTCTGCTCGGAAAGACCTGTCAATCGCGCCACCCGGGAGGCCTTCTCACCGGAGGCGTACAGGGTGAGCACCTCTTCTTGACGCGGGCTCAAGCCCACGTCCGACAGCTGCGGGTCGCCGTCGATGGCCGCGGCCCAGTCGGTGGTCACCACCTGCTCGCCGGACGCGGCCCTGCGCACCGCCGCGACCACCGTGGGTACGTCCTCGGACTTGCGCACGACGCCGAGCACTCCGGCCTTCGCCGCCGCGCGCACCAGAAAAGCGTTGTCCGCCCCGGTGAACACCAGGACCTCGATCCCGCGATCACGCAGGGCACGCACGTTGTCCTCGGGCGAGGATCCGTCGGCAAGCCGCAGATCGAGCACCACCAGGTCCAGCGCGGGGTGCGGTGCGGTCGCGGTCGCGGCAACGGACGCGCGGCTCACCGCGGCGGCCAACAGTTCCGGCACGGTCCCCGCGGTCAGCACCAAATCGAGATCCGGTTCCGGTGCAAGCATTGCGGCAAGCCCGATCGCGACCGATTCATGATCTTCGACGAGACCAATCCGGCGCGGCACATGCTCGCCACCTTCGACCCAGGTCACCTCGAACTCCCATCCCGAGCAACTGCTCCACAGCCCCACCGGTACAACGTCACCATGAGTATGCCCGGCAGATGCTCCCGGAGGTCAGCCACCAAAATCAGGGGCCACCTGGATACCAACGGTGGCAGATTCTGCTCGGTCACGGTCGGGTTCGCGGAATCGGCTTCAGGACATCAGCTGCGCGGCGATGGTGGCGCCGAGCTCCCAGCACCGCTGGATGTCGTCCTTTGTCGGCGGCCCGGATACGACGACCGGGGCAGCGGCCTTGACCCAGCCCATACCCGTCGTGATGCTCTCGACAGCCCGCTGCGCACCCTCGGTGCCCTGGTTGCCGTGCAGGTAGAGGCCGTATGGGCGGCCGCAAGTCGAGTCAAGACATGGGTAGTAGCAAACATCGAAGGCGTGTTTGAGCGCACCGGACATGTAGCCCAGATTCGCCGGCGTCCCGAGCAGATAGCCGTCGGCCTCCAGCATGTCGGTGGGCGTGACCGCCAGTGCCGCGCGGCGAACCACTTCGACACCTTCGATCTCCGGGTCCGTCGCGCCGGACACCACCGCCTCGAACATCTCCTGCATGTGCGGCGAGGGTGTGTGATGAACGATCAACAGCCGAGGCACGTCGCAGAGCGTAGCGCGGCCCGAGCTCGGCGCGCTTCAGACCGCGGCCGGTGGTCAGCCGATCTGCACCGACTTGCTGGTATAGGTGCCGGATTCGCCCGCTGGGAGGATCGCGGTGGCAAAGCCGAGGCATCCGGTCGTCGGGTAGATGGATATGGTGTTGTCGGTGTTGTTCGTGAATGAGCGGTTCTTATCGACGCCGAGGTAAAGACAGCCGTGCGGATTTTTGTAGGTCGTGTCGTCGACGATCAGTTCGCCCTGGGCAGCAGTTGCCATCGGGGCGGCGGCGATCACCGCCGTTATCATCAGCACACCGGGTACTGCACGAACGCTGCGGCGCATGTTGTGCTCCTCGCCAGTCGAAACGGCCGGTGCACGCCCAACATCAAGCCGGACGATTCGCCGGATTGTTGCTACTACTCTAGTCGGTTGATACAGGGTGAGCGAGAAACCTGGTCCGGACGGTGGCCGGGACAGCCGCGTATCGGTTAGCCCTCGGTGTGTTCGCGTTCGAGCTTCTCCAGCGCCACCGCACGTCGCATGGTTTCACGGGCCCGGGTGCGGTCGCCCGCGTAGTCGTAGGCGCGGGCCAGCCGGTAGGAGACGCGCCAGTTGTCCGGGTCGGCCTCCCATTCCTGCTTGACCTGCCCGAACAATGCGTCCGCCGACTCGCGTTCGATGCGGCCGGACGGGCGGCGGGGCAACGCGGAGGTGTCGAGTTCCAGCCCCTCCTCGTGGATACGGCGGGCCAGGTGCTGATGCGACAGTGCCGCGCGCACGGTGGCCACCACCATCCACACACCCAGGAACGGCAGGATGAGCACGCCGATACCGATGACGATGGCGGCGACATCACCGGAACCGATGAGGCTCAACGCGATTCGGCCGAGCAGCAGGAAGTAGAAGCCGAGCACGAGGATCAGCGCCGCAAGCAGTGCGACGACCTTGCGGACCTCGGTGCTGTGGCCGGGATCTTGCGACTCGACAGGTTCCGATGTGCTCACAGATCCAGCAACGGGTCGAGTCCGACGGTCAGACCTGGGCGGTCGGCGATCTCGCGCACGCCGAGCAGCACGCCGGGGGCGAAGGAGTTCCTGTCGATGGAATCGTGCCGGATGGTGAGGGTTTCGCCCTGGGTGCCGAACAGCACCTCTTGATGCGCGACCAACCCGGCAAGGCGCACCGAATGCACCCGCACGCCGTCGACATCGGCGCCGCGCGCACCCTCGAGCTCGGTGCTGGTCGCGTCCGGACTGCGGCCGACGCCCGCACGTTCGCGGGCCGCCGCGATCAGTCCGGCGGTGCGGTAGGCGGTTCCCGACGGCGCATCGGCTTTGTTCGGGTGATGAAGCTCGATGACCTCGACCGATTCGAAGAACCGGGCGGCCTGCTCGGCGAAGCGCATGGACAGCACCGCACCGATCGCGAAGTTCGGTGCGATCAGCACGCCGGTCTCCGGCCGCTCGGCCAGCCAGCCGCGCACCTCGTCGAGCCGCGCGGCATCGAAACCGGTGGTGCCGACGACCGCATGGATCCCGCGCTCCACCAGGAACTTCAGATTCCCCATCACCACGTCGGGGTGCGTGAAATCGACGACAACCTGCGTATTCGCTTCAGTGAACGCCTCGAGCGAATCATCCTTGTCCACCGCCGCGACCAGCTCCAGATCGGTCGCCGCCTCCACCGCCGCACAGATCGCCTGTCCGACTTTCCCGCGTGCACCGAGCACTCCGACCCGAATGGTCACCGCACCTCCTCGTTCGCTCCTGTTCTGCCAGCCTATAAGGGCGCACTCGGACGCAATCCGCCCGCCGCCCCACGGTCACCTACCTCCCGATTCACATTGCTATATGCGCATGTTTGCGCATGAGCGACCGCTCGCATACGGTCGCTGGGTGACTTCGATTCGAGAGCTGGCCGCCGACTTCCTCCGGGACCACGAGAGCAAGAAACTCGTTGCCGGGCAGCATGATTGGCACTACTACCGCGGCGGAGACGGCGATCCGGTGCTCCTGCTCACCGGCGGCGCGGGCATCGGCATCGCCTGGCTCGACCTCGCACCGGCGCTGTCCCCCCGGTTTCGGACGCTGGCGGTCGACTTCCCGCCACTCATCGAAACCTGCGATGAGGTCATCGATGGTCTCGTCGCCGTGCTGGACACCGAAGGCGTCGAGCAAACCCACGTCGTGGGCCAGTCCGCGGGCGGCATGTTCGCCGAACTGTTGTCGCGGCGAGCGCCGGAGCGCATCAGATCCCTGACGTTGACCAGCACCGGCCTCTACGGCCCCGAAGATGTAGATCGCCTGCGAATGCGCGTCGACACCGCCGGGAACACCCCCTGGACGCAGGCTCGCGAATCGGTCCGCACGGCGCTGCGCAGCATATGGGGCGACACCGAGGACGCCGAATTCTGGATCGAGCAGATCGAGGCGGTCACCGACCCGGCAGGCAGCGCAGGCGCGGTCCTGTCGTATCAGCGAATGCTGCAACTCGCCGAACGAGTCGACGAGATCATGGCAGGCCCGTCATGGCAGGGACCCACGCTGATTCTCCGCGCCGACGACGACCCGCTCATCACCACCACGCACACCGAACGCTTACTCACACTCCATCCGGACTGCGAATACCGCACCATCCCGACCGGCGGCCACTCACTCCTGATCAGCCGCCCTACCGAGTACATCAGCGCCGTGACCGAGTTCCTCAGCGCGACATAGCTATTCGCCTGCCATATTTCCGGCCATCGTTTCGAGCATGCGCACCGTCTCGAGGTACTGCTCATCAGTGATGCCCTCGACCATCGCGCGGCGGCGGCGACCGATCCGGACGAACGCCTCGTCATGGGTTGTGCGACCCGTATCGGTCAGCGACAGCGCGCCCGAATCCTCGACAACGAGGCCGCGCTGGACCAGCTGCGTGAGCTGAACATCCCACTCCCCCGCGTCGGTCCAGAACGGCGTGAGGCCATCGCGGACGTCGTCGACCGGACGCGGCCCCTCGGCCAGCGAGTGGAGCATCTGCCAGTGTCGGCGACTCAGCTCGCCTGCGGCGAGATCCTCGTCGAAACGCTGGTTGATCAGTCGATCGAGTTCCTTCAGCCAATAGCCGATCAGGCGCTTTTCGGCCATCATTCCTCCAAAGCATGTATTTTTACAACTAAATGTATCTTTACATGAAGGTGAAGGCGATGGAAGTGCACGAGGCGATCACCGAAGTCGTCGAAGCGGCGATGGTCCGAATTCGGCGCAGGCAGACCCTCGGCGCACTGGCGGGCAAGTCTCCTGTCCCTGTGGCCGTATTCCGCGTCCTGGACGCCGTAGCCGTATCCGACGCCGCCACCGTCGGAAGCCTGGCGCCTGCATTGGGTGTCGATCAGCCGCGCGCGAGCCGCCTAGTTGCCCAGGCAGTTTCGTCCGGCCTCTTGGAACGGGTAGCCGACCAGCTGGACGGACGCCGGGCCGTGCTCCGTCTCACCCGCGAAGGCACGAACCTGGTGGACGCCGCGCGCGACGGCCGCCGCTGCGCCATGGCCACCGCCATGGCGGACTGGACCGACCACGAACGCACCGAATTCGCCCGCCTACTTAACCGTTTCGTCGACGCGCTCGACCATCCCGCCACAGCGGGTCGCGATACGAACGGTCGCTGACACTTCGACAAAGCTACGTAGCGGAGACAGGTTTCCTGAGTACCTCGATCAGCGCCGTAATGCTCTGGTCGCCATGGCCTTGCGCGATCGCCCGCCGGAGCAGCTCGTACATCGGCGCGTGCCAGGACATATCGATGCCCACCTCCGCCCCGAGTTCCTCGTCATTGCCGATCGCCGCGTGGAACAGGCCGACAGAAGCCCCCAACTTCGTGTAATCACCGGTATCGATTTCATCGGCGAGGACCGGCAGCAGCGACTCGATCATCTGCAGCCACTTGATCGAATAGTGCACCATCGAGCTTGCGGTGTGGCCCCGCGCCGTCAACACCGCCGCGCCCTCGAAGAAGCCGAGCAACGCGGGCAACAGCGTCGCGCCGACCGCTGATTCGTACAGCGCGCCGAGATCCGGTTCGGTGCCGAGATGGACGACATCACCGCCGAGCACCCGTAATGTGTCGGCCTGCCGGTCGAATGTCGCGCGGGCGCCGCCGAAGTACAACAGCGTTTCCGGATTCCCCACCGCCGCGGGCACATTCTTGATTGCGCCGCCGAGGAATTCGGCACCGTGCCCGGCCGCCCAGGTCGCCAGCTCTCGCGCGCCGTTCGGAGTTCCGCTGTTCAACGTGACGAGGGTCCGACCGGACAGCGTGGCACCGGCAGACCGCAGCGCGTCCAGCGTAGCGGCGAAGGTGGTCAGGCAGGAGACGATCAGCGGACTGGCGGCGACCGCATCGCCTATCTCGACATACTGCGTCGCACCCAGTTCCACCAGCGGCGCTGCCTTCTCGGGGCTCCGGTTCCACACGGTGGTCGGATGCCCCGCTTTGACAAACGCTTCGGCCAGCGCGCGGCCCATCGAACCCAGCCCGAGCACGGTCACCGGCGTGTGCTCACGATCTGTCATTGTGGCTCCATTCCAAGATGATCCGAACCGGGCATCCAAAACCCGGAGTACGGAGCCAAGTCTTCGAGACAGCTCAGAAAGCCTACAAGTACTCACTTTTCGGTCGAATACCTACGTCGGGGTAAGCGAACAGGTCGCGGGCAGGCGCCACGCCAGGTCTATGAGAACGATCACCTCCGCGGCGAATCGGAACTCCCGTGCGACCACGTCGGGTCACTCGAAGACGATCACCTGACGCAGCGCGTGGCCCGCGGCGAGTTCATCCATCGCGTGGTTGATTTCGTCGAGGCCGATGTGCGCGGACACCAGCCGCTCGACCGGTAGCCGACCCTCGCGCCACATCCGGACGTACTCGGGGATATCGCGCGCCGGGACGGCCGAGCCGAGGTAGCTGCCGATGATCGAACGGCCCTGCGCGACAAGCGCGAGCGGCGAAATACTCGCCCGCGCATCGGGTGCGGGCAGGCCGACGGTGACCGTCGTGCCGCCGGGTGCCGTTGCGGCGATGGCGGTTTCGAACGCGCGAATATTGCCAGCAGCCTCGACGACGACCTCCGCCTGCACACCCTGTGCGCCGACCTCGGCCGGCGTGTAGACCGCAGTGGCACCGAGTTCTTTTGCCAGAGCGAGCTTTTCCGGAACCGTATCGACCGCGATGACCTCCGCGCCGCCCAGTGACACCGCCACGAGCAACGCCGCCATCCCGACACCGCCGAGCCCGACGACCATAACCCGATCAGCGGGGCCGGGCTTCGCGGAGTTGAGCAAGGCGCCGCCGCCGGTCAATACGGCGCAGCCGAGCACTGCCGCGACTTCGGGTGGAACATCGTCGTCGACCGGAACCACCGAACGGCGATCCACGACGGCGTGGGTGGCGAACGCGGAAACGCCCAGGTGGTGGTGCACTTCTTCACCGTCACGGTGCAGCCGCCGCCCGCCGTTGAGCAACTCGCCCCGATTGTTGGCCACGCTGCCCGGCCCGCACGGCGTCCGCCCCTCGCTGGCACAGCCCGCACAATCGCCGCAGCGCGGCAGGAAGGTCATCACCACGCGCTGCCCGACCGCGATATCGGAATCGCCCGGACCGACCGCCTCGACGCGACCGGCCGCCTCGTGCCCGAGCAGCATCGGCACCGGTCGCACTCGATTGCCATCGACCACCGACAGGTCCGAATGGCACAACCCTGCCGCCTCGATCCGCACCAGCAGCTCACTTGGCCCGGGTTCTCCCAGATCCAGCTCACACACGGTGATCGGCGCCGATTCGGCGAACGGCACGGGCGCTGCGATCCGCTCCAGGACCGCCCCACGAATCTTCATTCCGCCGACGCTACCGCCCGCGGTCCCCGCGGCCCAGCGAATGCCACCGAAAGCGATCCGGAGTTGCCATCACCGCCCACTCGCGCAAGCGTGCGACCGGCAGGGCTGCCCGATCTGGCAGGCCCGCCCGATTCGGCAGGCCGCACGCTGGCGTACCCGCCAGTTTCGGTGCTAACGTTTTCGGCCGTGACGGTGCTCCCGTAGGCCGCCTTGTACCGAGCCCGGGGTCGGGACCGTCACGACACAAGGAGCAATCCCCTGTCAGTACAGTTCAATCACACCATTGTCGGTTGTCACGACAATCGGGTGTCCGCCGAATTCTGGGCAGACATCCTCGGCTTGGAAATCGGAACAGAATGGGGCCCGTTCATCCCGCTTCCCACGGGTAACGGAGTCACCTTCGACTTCGCCAAGGTGCCCCCTCCATTCACCGAAATCCAGCCACAGCACTACGCATTCCTGATCTCCGAGGCCGAGTTCGACGAGGCCTACGCCAAAATCCAGCGCTACAAGCTGGACCATTGGGCCGACCCCCGCAAACAGGGTGTCAACGAGATCAACCACAACGACGGCGGCCGTGGCGTCTACTTCCAAGACCCCAACGGCCACTTCATGGAATTGATCACCGTCCCTTACGGCGGCTGGCCGACATAAGAACAGCAGGGCGGCGTCCAACCTGGACGCCGCCTGACCGGCAGCCGTGTCATCGCGGGCCCATACATCTGGTGAGCTGGCGCTCGTCGGCGCACTCACCGGGTCGGTGCGGGAGGCTGAGTCGGTGCCGGAGGCCAGGGGTTGGGCTTGACGCAGGTCGGCTTGCGGACGGGATTGTCGTCCCAATCGAAGTGCGCACCGACCCACGCCTTGGGGTGGTCGAACCGGACTTCGTTGGCGGCGAAGCGGGTGGTGCGGAAGGAGATATCACCGAAGAAGTCGCCTTCGGAGAAGTCGACGGTGCGGCCGCCGAGGGTGGTGCGGGCGAAGGTGACAGCGCCATGGAACTCGGCCTGCGTGAAGTCTGTTTCGCGAGTTCCCCTGGTGTGCAACCGCGACGGCGCGCCCAGCTGGGCGTCGTCGAAGTCGATGGTGGCCGCGTAGAACTGGGTGCCGACGAAGGTGATTCGCTGGCTCGCGAACTCGGCGCCCGCGAAGGTGATCCGTTCGCCGTCCAGCGCCGCACGCTCGAGCGAGGTGACCTCAGCGCGGAACTTCGCCTCCTGGAATGATGTTCGCGCACCGAGGAACCGGGCACCGATGAAGGTGGTGCGCGGGCCACGGAAGGTCACGCTCTCGAACGACGTCGTGCAGTCGAACGTGGCGTCGTCGAAGGTGGTGCCGAACCCGGCGACCTCGTTTCTTCTCGACGCGAGTCGATCCGAACTCGGCTTGGTCGAACAGCGCGGAACCGTTCTGAAAGGTTGCTTCGCGGAAGGTGACGTGTGGACCGGTGAACGTCGCACGCTCGAATGTGGTGGTACCGGTGAATATCGCTCGGGCGAACGAGGTATGCCTGCCCGCGAACACGGCGTATCGAAAATCCGCCTTCTCCAGGACCGCGCCGTTAAAGGTGAAATCGCAATCCGACCAGGAGACGTCCGCCGAGCGCCGCACGTGGTCGGCGATCACCTTGACGATGGTTCGACGCACCTCGCGGTCGTTCTGCCGGAACTGATAGACCCTTTCGACCTTGACCCCGGCTTCCTCGGTCGACTCCGCCCGCGACACAAGGTGATTCGCTGCCTCATCGGGGTCGAACGGCAGCCGAAGATAACCACACAGCACATCGATGCACTGCTGTCGTCGACTCGGGCCGGAAAATTCGTCGGCGGCCCCCGCCATCGCGTAGACTCCCGCGATCCGCACTGCCACATCGGCATCGCCCAGCTGTTCGGCCGCCGCCCCGAACAGCTCCGCGAACCGTCCACGCTCCAGATCCCGTTGCCGCCGATAGGCCACGACCAGAGCAACCGCGCCACCCACGCCCGCCGCCACCGACAGCGCGATCTTGGTGAGGTCCAACTGATTCGGTGTCTCCGCCTTCGCCCCCAGCCCCCACCACAACAACCACCAGGTCAGACCCGCGATCGCCAAGCCACACACCACGACCGTCACCACCGCGAGCAACAATGCCGCGCGGTGCAGTCGGTCGCCCAACCTCCCCCATCGCATGTCCGCATGGTAGCCGGATTGTCGCTCCCCGACTACCGACAAGATCGGCGACCGGTGCGCACCAAACCTTTTCGAATATCCGCCCATCCGAGACACCGACACGCGCACAGCTCGGCGATCAACGAGCCCGGCGATCCGCGGCCCTATGATTCGCGGATGTTTGCTGACGTCTCTTGTGGTCCGGTGGCAGCGATCGAGATGCTGCACGCCGACCTGGCAGCGTGGCTGGGTTCCAACGCAGCCGCGGAAGTCTTCGAGCGATTCGCCGCGGCCCAGCACGAGGAATTCTCGATGGTGACCACGTCGGGCGAGGTGCTGGGCCGGGCCGAGTTGCTTTCGGTGTTACGTGGTGCTCGAAATACCCAGCCGGGGTTGAAGATCGATATCTCCGAGGTGCAAGAGCTGGCGCGCGAGGGCGACACCGTGGTGGTCCGCTTTCTCGAGCTGCATCGCGTCTGCGGGACGGAAAGCTGTCGACGGGTGACCGCGGTGCTGGTGGCCGACGGGGCTGAATTCCGCTGGCGCACCGTGCACGAGACCGAAGTGTCTACCTGAGAAAGCCGAGATGTCCAAGGTCCGGCATGGCGAACCGCTACCTTTCCGCTCGGTCGACGGCCGCTCCATGTCCGGCAGTCCGCGATCCGACTACGACAGCGATCAGCACAACGAAGGCGGCCAACGCGCAGCCGGTCCGAGTGAAGTGAAAGAGCTCCCAGCGCCGCAGGATCGCGGCGTAGTCACTGGGCGGGCCGCTGACCGCCCATACCTTGATCTCCTGGTTGATCGGCACATTGCCCAGGCGCGTGACCAGGAACGAGGTGACGGCCAGCGCCGATGCGGCGGCAGCCGACCATCGCGATCGGGACGTCGATCGCACGGCAAGAATCAGCGCGCTCAGTATGGTCAGCCCCATGAGGATCTGCATGACCGGGCCGTTGACCCGCATCAGTGCGGTGTGGAAGGTGAATCGAACGTCGAGCGGCACTTCACGGAACGCATACAGGACGTTGACCGCGCCGTATCCGAAGGCTCCTGCCAGCAAGCCGGGAAACAACAAGGCCGCTGCCCGAACGAGTTTCGACAACATGGGAACTCCCGTCTCAAATATTGCAACATCAAGTTGCGATAGCATGAGCT
The DNA here is from genome assembly GCF_042675075.1 of Nocardia sp. GCM10030253. Lineage (NCBI taxonomy): Bacteria > Bacillati > Actinomycetota > Actinomycetes > Mycobacteriales > Nocardiaceae > Nocardia > Nocardia sp. GCM10030253. Next base: position 92,013 of record NZ_JBHTDL010000010.1, read on the forward strand.
TGCCTCGATCCAGCCAATATCGCAACAAGGAGTTGCAATGAGTTCCGCCGCACCGCTCGGACGTGGCCCGAAGGTTCGCACCGCCGTGCTGGCCGCCACGGTCGACGAACTCGGCGAGCAGGGTTATGCGGCGCTCACGGTGGAGAACGTGGCCCGCCGTGCGGGTGTGCACAAGACCACCGTCTACCGCCGCTGGCCCGACCGCGACACCCTGATCGCCGATGCGCTCGCCGAAAGCGTCACCGCCGAAATCCCCATCCCCGATACGGGTTCGATCGATGAGGATCTGCGCGGTCTGGCACGAAGCCTGGTCGCCTGGGTGAAAAGCTCAGGAGGACGGGCAGTTTTATCCGTGCTGCTGTCGGAGACTGCTGGCTCTTCCCGGCCGCCCGACGCGGTCAGGCACGTCTTCCGTGACCGCATCCGCAAGTCGCTGCCGGTGGTCGGGCGCGCCATCGAGCGCGGTGAGCTCCCTGTGGGCACCGATGCGGCCGAACTCGTCAAGGCACTCGTCGCGCCGATCTATTTCCGCACACTCATCACCCGAGAGCAGGTGACCGAAGCGACCGCCGACGCCGCCGCACGCCTGGCGCTCACCGGTGCGCGAGCCGGACTGTTCGGCTGAGATGCCGCTTGGGCAGTATCGGAAACGTGTGCGCAGACCATTGCGGGCGCTGACGAAAGAGGAAGTCCAGCAGGACGTTCAGTCCGCAGCTGCCGTTTCGTGAACGCTGCGCCAGCGCAGTCCATTACGGCCCTGCGCGTCGGGCAGAAGAAGCGCGGTCGTCCACCGCGACGCAGGGCCATCGGGACGGTGATGAATCTCCCGGAACCGCACCACCACACAACCGTCCGACCGATGCAGTATCTCGAGATCGACAATATCGATCGTGAGACCGGGCAGGGAATTCCCCGCGTTGTCCAGCAGCTGGAGCAATTGCTCGAGCGATACGACCGCACCTTCCAGGACGACCAGGGAGCAATCGCGATGCAACTGCGTCACGAACCGGTCCCGTGCCTCGTGTTCATCCGGCGCGCCAATCCAGCGCGCGAGGTCGGCGTGCATCGCGTGGATCTCATTGACAACCGTGTCGTGATGGATGGCCATAAATAGCGAGCCTATCGAATATCGCTTGATACGTAGCGAATGATTCCCGACGCGCTCGGGTCGGGTATCCGTTGGTGGCGCTCGGGTAGACCTACCAGCGGACCATGGGCAGCGGACGGGTGGGGTGGGTCAGCGCGTAGGTGGTGATATGGCGGGCGAGGAACCGATGAAAGCCGAGGTAAGGCAACTGCGCGACAACAGCTTCGACATCCGCCCGAGCCACTGGTCGGCGGAGCAGACCACTGCTTGCGTCGATGCGGTCGGCGATGCGGAACGATTCGGTCAATCGGTCGTCGCTGCAGCGCAGTCGATGACGGTCCAGGACCATCCGTCGCGCGCTGTCGATTCCGGTGATGGTGAACCAGAAGTGCATGTCGCGCCCGAGTGGGCGTTGTGGCACGAATTTCACTGGAGTCCAGCTGACCAGCGTGACCGTGGCGTGTTCCGCGAGTTCCACAGCGATCTGAACCGCTGAGTTCCCCGCACCGACGACGATGACTCGTTGTCCGGCGTACTCGTCGGGTGATCGGTATCGGCTGGCATGCAGAACTGTTCCGGTGAAGGAGACTTGTCCGGGCAGGGTGGGGACGTTGGGTGAGCCGAACCCTCCTGTCGCGGCGACAAGCCTGGGCGCGGTGAAGGTCGTTCGAGTGTCGGTGCGTGCGGTGAAGAACTGTCCGTCGTGGGCGACGGTGCCGACGTGTTGGCCGGTGTGGATGTCGGCGTCGAGTGTTTTTGCGTAGTGGCGAAGGTAGTCGATGACTTCGTCGCGGTGCGGATAGTGATCGGGGTCGCCAGGGAACGGAAGTCAGGGCAGGGAGCTGTATTCGGCGGGCGAGAACAGGGTCAGGCTGTCGTAGTAGTTCAGCCAGGACCCGACCGGTTCCGCGCCCGCTTCGAGGAGTGCGACGGATGGTCCGCGTTGGCGGAGGTGGTAGGTGGCGGCCAGACCTGATTGTCCGCCACCGATGACGAGTGCGTCATAGTCGGTGTTCACGGTATGTTCTTGTGACTCAGATGGTTTCGGTGTGTCGCGGTTCGGAAACGAGTGCGGCCAGAACCGCGATTGCGGCGAGGATGAGGTAGGCGCGCGTAGCTGCCTGTCCAGGACGACAGTGCGGTCCCGGCCCACGGCGCCAAGGCTGTGACGATGACGACGGGTGCGGACATCAGACCGCTGAGGCGGCCGTAATATGTTGCGCCCCATCGTTCTGTGATCGCGGTGGCTTTGATCAGTGTCATGACGCCACGAACGAGCCCGGCACCGACAGCGACCGCGATCAGCACGGTGACGGTGTCGCCGAGGCCGAGTAGCGCGGTCGAGATTGCGGTCGCAACGAACGCTCCGACGATGCGCCCACGGGCGGTCGTGTTAGCGGCCAACGGTAGATAGCCGATACGCCCGAGAACTTGCCCGGCACCGCCCAGGCCGAGAGTGAGCGCGGCCAACGATGGGGAGAATCCTCGTTCGATCAGCAGCGGAACCAGGTTGAACACTGCCGCGAAGGCGGTGAACGTGCCGAGAGTCAGTGCGATCGTCAGCGCCAGGAATGCGGGACTGCGCGATACGGCGTCGTGGTCAGCATGGAAGCTGTTGGCGGGTGCTGGTGGATGCGGCCAAGGGCCGCGTAGTCCGATCAAATGTGCGGGGATGGTGATCACGGCGAGGATGGCGGTAAGGACCAGATTGGTTGCGCGCCAATCGGTGCGTTCCACGAGGGTCGCGGTCAGTGGCGCGAAGACGGTGCATTGCTTCACACCATGGGGATACACGGTGCCGCACGAGTGCACGTTCGGGTCGATCAACGGAGCCAGCTCCACCGGTGCCTGCAAGACCGGGTCGAGGGCGAGACGGATTTCCGACAACCACGACAGGTCCGGACGGAACCCGGTCAGCACCACGACTCGGTCCACACCCTCGATGCGCTGCCCGACATCAGAGACCAGCACCTGGCCGCTGCCGTTGGATTCGATTGCGGTGGTGCGAAATCCGGTGACGACATGCAGCAGACCCTCGTCGAGGGCTCCGTCTACGTCGCCGACGGTATGCGCGGACGTGGCATCGGCAAGTCTCTGCTGCACAAACTGGTCATCGCCGCAGACGAAGCCGGGCTCTGGATGCTGCAAACCTCGATCTTCCCGGAGAACCGCGCCAGCATCGCCCTGCACCACTCGGCGGGCTACCGCACCATCGGTGTGCGCGAACGGATCGCTCAACGCAACGGGGTATGGCGCGACACCGTCTTCCTCGAACGCCGCAGCCCGATCCACTGACCAGCTGAACCGAGGTGGGTGTTCGTGACTACTCCGACGACCGAACATTTGTCCGCCACCATCGCATTCGCGGCGATTTCGGGGTTGCATTCGGTACCGGGGTACAGCCTTACCGTGGCGTTATGACCATCGACATCACCTCACAGGACTGGGTGCCGGACTCCTGCACCCTGCCCACCACCGAGCGCCCGATACGAATCGCCGAGTTCGACCAGTTCTTCACGACCTCGGTCCACGAGGCCGTGCGACCGCAACCCACCAGGTTGGACCTGTGGCTCACCGCTGGCGCGGAACCCATCGGGCGGGAGTTGGCCGCGCGTGAATCCGGGTGCTGCTCGTTCTTCGCCTTCACCTTTGACACGACCGGGACCGCTCCTGTGATGCACATCGACGTCCCGGCCGCCCACGTCGATGTCCTCGACGCTCTCGAGGCTCGGGTGAGCACCGCCATCGACAGGAGTTCACGATGACCGCGGGATTACGGACCGGCGAGGTCGCTGCGGCGGCCGGGGTCAACGTGCAAACGCTGCGCTACTACGAACGGCGCGGACTTTTGGCAGAGCCGGATCGCTCACTGGGTGGGCATCGGCTCTACCCTGAGCAGACCGTGACCGTGTTGCGGGTCATCAAGGCCGCCCAGCGCCTCGGCTTCACCCTTGAAGAAGTCGCAGACCTGCTCGAGGCCACCCAGTTGCGCAACCGCCGCGCCGACGCCGGACTTCGCGCCCGCGCCTCGGTCAAACTCGCTGAGGTCGACACCAAACTCGCCGAACTCACCGCAGTCCGGAACACCCTACGTGCCGCGCTCGACGCCGGATGCGACGATCTGCTGACATGCAGCGAAAGTCCCTGCTGCCCAATACCGTTCACCAACGAATCCGAAACCATAGCTTCCGCTGGTGGTCGCTGTGACAGCTGAAGACCCCAAGACGCGGCGGTGGCGGGCACCGATCGATCTCGGCGCGATCCTGTGTGTCGGTTGCTGTCTGGCCCCGATCCTGGCGGCCGCGGGTATCGCCACCGGTGGTGTGGCGCTGCTGAGCTTGTCGTGGCTTGAACCGCTCGGGTTCGCTCTGATCATCCTCGGCGCAGTCGGGCTCCTGTGGTCGCGAGCGCGCTCCCGCCGCCGTGGCTGCGCCACTACGAGCGGCTGCCGCAGCCACGGAGCGACCGGAGTCAGTTGCGGCTGCGCCCCGGCCTCGACGCACTGATCGCACGGAGTTTCGTAGGGTTCACCACGTGACTGTGCTGCGCTCGCTCCTGTTGTTCGCCCTCGCTGCCGTCGCCGAGATCGGTGGCGCGTGGCTGGTCTGGCAAGGTGCGCGCGAACATCGAGGATGGGCGTGGATCGGCGCCGGAGTCATCGCCCTTGGCCTCTACGGATTCGTCGCGACTCTGCAACCCGACGCCAACTTCGGGCGCATCCTCGCCGCCTACGGCGGCGTCTTCGTCGCCGGTTCCCTCGCCTGGGGAATGGCCCTGGACGGATTCCGACCCGACCGATGGGACATCACCGGCGCTCTCATCTGCCTGATCGGCGTCGCGGTCATCATGTATGCACCACGCAGCGCCTGAACACGCCCCCCGCGAGTCGGTGAAGACGAAGGCGCCGACCGCCGAAACGACGACCCCGGCCTGCCGCAGCGGCGCTCGGCTCGATCGGGTGGTGGCCGCCTTTCCGTGAACGCATTTGCCCAGCGCGAGGGCACCTTGGCGCGACACCGTCGTCCTCGAACCCGCAGCCCGATCCGCTGATCACTGTCCGCAGGCGCAGACATGTCACCGGCTTCCGGGCTTGACCTTGTACCTGGGTACAGGGTTGAGAATGGCGGTATGCGCAGCAATGAGCTAGCCAGCCGTGCGGGGGTGAACGTCCAGACTCTGCGGTACTACGAGCGCCGGGGCCTGCTGGCCCCGCCGCCGCGCTCACCGTCGGGGTACCGGGCCTACCCGGCCGACGCCGTCTCGGTGGTCAGGTTCGTCAAGCGCGCCCAGGACCACGGATTCAGTCTCGATGAGATCACCGACCTGCTTCACCTGGCCGAGGGTGGGCCCGAGGACTGCGACACCGTGCGGGAGCTGGCGCAATCACGGCTCGACCAGCTCGCCGCGCGGATAGCTGATCTGCGACGCATGCAGCACGCGTTGTCCGAGCTCGTGTCCACCTGCGAACGCCCACGCGGCGATCGATCGTGCCCGCTGCTGCACACCCTGAAGGACGAAGGAGACCCTCGATGAAACTGGAGATTCTGCAGGTTCCCGACTGCCCCAATGTCGCCGTGCTCGAACACCGTATCCGCCAGGTGACCGCGAGCCAGATCGGCGACGTCGAGATCATCCATCACGTGATCGACGACCCGGCCGATGCCGCCACCGCGGGGATGACCGGCTCGCCCACGCTGCTCGTGGACGGGCGGGACCCGTTCGCGACCCCAGGGCTGATCCCTAGTCTGTCGTGTCGGCTCTACCGCCGTGAGGACGGCGGCCTCGAGGGTCCCCCGTCGATCGCGGCACTACGAGCTGCACTGCACTACCCGGACACCGTTCACGAAGCGTCGACCGTTCAACTCAGCGGCGGCGACTGCTGTACGCCCTCGGGTGACTCCTCCGCTTCGACGCTCAGCGCCTGGCGTGGTGCCGCGCGACCAGCCGATCCCGCGGAGCGGGCCGTACACCACGCCGTCCTGCGGGCATTCGCGACGAGTGGCCGACCACCGAGCATCGCGGACCTGACCACGGTCGCCATCGAGTACACGGAGTCCGCGCAGGAGATTCTTACTCGCCTGCATGTCGCGGACGTGATCCGTCTGGACACCTCCGGCGCCATCGCATCGGCCTACCCGTTCTCGGCGCTACCCACCGAGCATCAGGTTCAGATCGTTGGTGGCGCACGGGTTTACGCGATGTGCGCCATCGACGCCCTGGGTATCCCCGCCATGCTCGACACCGATGCGAAGATCGAATCCGCCGACCCGGTGAGCAGCGAACCCATCACGGTGACCATCCACAACCAGACCACCACCGCACACCCGGCAACCACAGTGGTGTTCGTCGGCGCACAATCCTCGCAAGGCCCGTCCGCCGATACATGCTGCAACTACCTGAACTTCTTCACCGACCGCCACAGCGCCCAAGGATGGGCCGACGCACACCCCCACGTTTACGGCGGCATCCTCGAACTCGCCGACGCCCAGCAACTCGGCAAACACATCTTCGGAGACCAGCTCCGCTGACCGACAGCATTCCGATCCCGCCTGGCGAAGATGGTTCAGGTGATGCTCGCGAGGCTCAGTTGCCGGCGGTGGTGGTCGTAATGCTTGCCGGGGTAGCCGTAGATGTCGGCGAGGGTCATGAAATCGGCAAAGTAGGGATCCCATCGGGTCGGGTAGTGCATGCCGCGCGTGAAGTTGCTGTCGCGTTCGTGTTGCAGTGAACGCTGCAACGAGCCGATCACTCGGTCGAGCTCGGCACCCATACGTCGCCGGTTGAACATGAGCGCGGCCAGACAAGAACCGTAGAAGTTGATCAGATGGAACGGCGGTGTCGCCACGTCGAGGACGCGCGCGAAGCCGCGGCCCACCGGGTCGGGCAGTCGCCCGAACACACGCACCAGGATCAGCAGTTTCCGCACGAGCATGTAGCCGAACACCATGTGGAACAACAGCTGCTCGTTGGTCCAGCGTGTTCCGTCCGACGGCTTGCCCCACTCGTCCTCGCGCACGCCCGCCAACAGACGATGAAAGTCGACCCGAGCTCGCTCCGGCTCCGCTGCCAGCGCTGCCCGGTCCACCAGAGGCTCGGCCATGACGGACCTTCTTCCTACCCGAACCGCATTGTCGCAGGTCTTGCCCGGCGTCAGCTACTACGATCGAGTCTCCGACGACCCCGAAAGCCAGGGGCGTCGCGACGGCACGAGCCATCGCCGGTCAGATCGCAACCAGAGCGAACCTCGGGTTCACCGAATGTTCGCTTGCCACCCATTTCGATGATCGTCAATATCGATGCGTGTCTAACCATGAGTTGCCGATCACGGACGTATCGACGCCGTTGTGCGCCGTCTCGCCGCTGGTCGGGGAACCGCTGACCGCCGAGGCCGCGACCGAGCTAGCGGCGGTGTTCAAGGCGTTGTCCGATCCGGTCCGATTGCGGCTGCTCAGCCTTATCGCCAGCCACACCGGCGGCGAAGCGTGCGTGTGCGATGTATCCGCCGGGTTCGATGTCAGCCAGCCGACGATCTCCCACCACCTGAAGGTGCTGCGCGAATCCGGGCTGCTGACCAGCGAACGCCGTGGATCGTGGGTGTACTACCGGATCGAACCGAGAGTTCTCGCGCAACTGTCGCACCTGCTCAGCGGCACTCGCGCACCCGTGGCAGTGCGGGGATGAGCGTCGCATACGCGCGGCGACTGGCAGCGGAGTTCCTGGGCAGCCTGCTGCTGGTGTGCGTGGTTGTCGGCTCCGGGATCGCCGCCGAGCAACTCTCCCCGGGCAACGTCGGCTTGCAGCTGCTGGAGAATTCCATGGCGACCGTGTTCGGGCTCGGGGTGCTGATCCTGGTGTTCGGCCCGGTTTCCGGCGCGCACTTCAACCCGGTTGTGTCGGTAGCGGATTGGCTACTAGGTCGACGACGCGGCACCGGCGTCCCCGGCAGAGAACTGACCGGATATATCCCAGCCCAGATCGCCGGGGCCATCGTCGGCGCGGTTCTGGCGAACATCATGTTCGACCTGCCCGCCGGGCAGATCTCCACCCACGACCGCATCACCAGCGGTCACCTCGTCGGTGAAATCGTCGCCACCGCCGGGTTGCTCGCGGTTATCTTCGCTCTCGCACGTACCGGCCGCGCCGCACTCTCGGCGGCAGCAGTCGGGGCGTATATCGGTGCGGCGTACTGGTTCACCAGCTCCACCTCCTTCGCCAACCCTGCTGTCACCATCGGACGCATCTTCTCCGACACCTTCGCCGGAATCGCGCCCGCCTCGGCACCCGGCTATATCGCTGCACAAATCCTCGGTGCCGCAATCGGGCTCGCGACCATCGTCTGGCTCTACCCCGACAGCGCCACCACCGCCGACAACGTCGTCGTTCCCCACGACGGCACCTCATCCGCCACCGATACCCCAGCCTTGCTCGACCACCGGAGTACACCATGACCGAAAGCCCGCTCGCCCACGCCGCTTACGTGCGCGAGGACCTCACCATCGACCAGCAACTCGCCATGAAAACCGCGGCCACTCGCCTTCAGCGGGAGTTCGAAGGCGCCTTCGGCGTGGAAACCATCGAACGGTTCCTGCACTCCTCCTACGACCAGTTCGCCGGACGCGCCACCGTAGTGAACTTCCTGCCCCTATTGGCCGAACGGTTTGCCCGCCAACGACTGCGGGCTCTGGCGAAGGTCGAGGGCAAGGCCCTCACGGGGACGCCGACTGTGCTGTTCCTGTGCACCCACAACGCGGGCCGCTCGCAGATGGCACTGGGCTTCTTCACCCACCTTGCCGGAGACAAGGCCGTCGCCTGGTCCGGTGGTAGCGAACCCGGCGACGAAATCAACCCTGCCGCGATCGAAGCCATGCGCGAGGTCGGCATCGACATCACCACCGAATTCCCCAAACCGTGGACTGAGGAAATCCTTCGCGCCGCCGACGTGATCATCACCATGGGCTGCGGCGACGCTTGCCCGCTCTACCCGGGCCGCCGCTACGAGGAATGGAACCTCGACGACCCCAACGGTCTCGATGTCGCCGCGATCCGCCCCATCCGCGAAGAGATCGAAACTCGCGTCCGGCACCTGCTCGCCGAACTCGACATCCCCACCGCGTGACCGCCTCTTCCGTTCGAAAGGTCAACCAGCCCATGGCAACCAAGCCCAGCGTCCTGTTCGTCTGCGTCCACAACGCCGGCCGATCCCAGATGGCGGCGGGGTTCCTCGGCCACCTCGCCGGTGACGCGATCGAAGTCCGTTCCGCAGGCAGCGCCCCCGCTGACTCGGTCAACCCGGCGGCGGTCGAAGCGATGGCCGAACTCGGCATCGATATCTCCGACCAGTCCCCGAAAATCCTCACCTACGACGCGGTCGAAGCCTCCGACGTCGTCATCACCATGGGCTGCGGCGACACCTGCCCGGTCTTTGCCGGCAAAAGCTACCGCGACTGGGTACTCGAAGACCCAGCGGGCAAGGGAGTGGAATCAGTGCGTCCCATCCGCGACCAGATCAAGTCCCGCGTCGGAGCGCTGGTTGCCGAACTGCTGCCCGCACACGCCTGAGGTTCCGCCACACCGGTAACGCAACCCCGTGGCTGCGCCACCGGCCAGCGAGCCGCCACGGCGGTGAGCGGATCCGCTGCTCGTCGTCGATACCGAAACACTGCGAGCTGAGCTGCGGCCAGAATCCTTCGGCAGCCCGAGTTGCCGAAAAGATTCCACGCCGCTGCCTCATCCGCCGAGGCCGGCTGGCCTCTGTGAATCAAGCCCGCGGTAACCGCGGCTGTCCCCGCCGCGCAAACCGGATGCCGCGATGAGTGGCGACCGGTGGTCCTCGCTGCGGCGCCTGGAACCACCACGCAAGGCACTTGTCGGCCCCTCAACCCTGGGGATCGGTCGCGTCCTGATGCGCGTGGCGGAACCGTTGCCCCTGCGGTTCGGTGCCGACCACCTGATGCGTGACTCGCCGCCTTACCTCACCGCCGCCGGCTTCGACATCGAGCAGTCTCACCGCAGCGGGCGCGGTGGTGTCGCGTTCCGGTCCTTGCCTGTAAACCCGCCGCGCCCTAACCACACATCACAGCCTTGCACGAGTTATGCAGCGGCCTGGGCGATTTCGGTGGCGAGGTCGTGCGGCGTCTCCATCGGTGTGCGTAACCCGGCGGCGGTGAGTCCGGTGTTGCCATCGGGGAATCGCCCGGACAGTGATGCGGGTGCGGCCACGATGATCCGCACGACTTGGCCGAGGGCTTCACGGCGATCATGCTGGGCCACGGCGAGCCGGAACATGGCGATGTGGTTGTGGGTGTGCAGCCACGGGTAGGGCTGGGAAACGATATGCGCGCGCCCGAGATGGACCCACCGCGCTTGCGGATCGAGGGTGTGTTTGGCCGCGGCCATCTCGTGGTCATAGAGCGCCTTGGTCGCCGGTGTCGGGCTCATCGTGAAATACCCTTCATTTCAGTGTTTTTTGGGTTCAGCCATCGCAGCAGGAGCAGTCGTGCTCGGCAGTTTTGGTGTCGGTGCCGAGGGCGACCGGTGAGGGGCAGCAGGTGTCGCCTTTCCAGGCGTTGATGCCTTCCTTGACCGCGATGCCCGCGATCACCAGCGCGGCGATCGGGTCGGCCCACGACCAGCCGAACAGGCTGTTGAGCAGAAGCCCGACCAGCAGCACCGCCGACAGGTAGGTGCACAGCAGGGTTTGCTTGGAATCGGCGACCGCGGACGCTGATCCGAGTTCACGCCCGGCGCGGCGCTGTGCCCATGACAGCACCGGCATCACGGCCAAGCTCACTGCAGCGAGGGTGATACCGATCGGGGAATGCTCGGCTTCCCCGACGCCCAGCAGGCCACGGATGGAGTCGACGGTGACGTAGGCGGCCAGTGCGAAGAACGAGAACGCGATGACCCGCAGCGCGATCTTCTCCCGCTTCTCGGGATCGCGGCCGGCGAACTGCCAGGCGACCGCGGCCGCGGAAGACACCTCGATAACCGAGTCCAGCCCGAACCCGATCAGCGCGGTGGAAGAGGCGCGGGTGCCCTCGGTCAGAGCGATAATCGCCTCGATCACGTTGTAGGTGATCGTGGCCGCCACGAACCAGCGGATCCGTGACGCCAGCAACGCAGGCCGCTCCGCCGACGGTCCCAGCGTCACCGCCGAAGGCAGCGAGGGCATTCCCAGCGATGACATCAGCAGCATTCCTCGGTATCGGAAGCCGGGCAGCATGCCGGATCAACAGCCAGCACCAGCCCGGTCAAATCGTCCAGTGCCCGCCCGATCCGCGCATCGGCCAGCTCATAACGCGAACGCCGACCTTCCGGCACCGCCACCACCAGCCCGCAACCTCGCAGGCACGCAAGGTGATTGGACAGGATCTGACGGGAGACCCCGATCTGATCGGCCAGATCCGACGGATACGCCGGCGCCTGGCGCAGGCTCAGCAGGATCTGGGTTCGGGTCGCATCCGAGAGCGCGTGCCCGAAGCGGGCCAGCGCGTCGCGGTGCAGCAAGGCGTCCATGGCCCTACTGTACAGCGGAATCTGTATTCAGAAAATACTGAACTAGCGGCGGCGTAGAGGAACGACGCACCCCTCGAAGGTCTACCCTCCACCAGTTATTCGGCGGCGCAGGCGATTGGCTTGCACAGGTTCGTTCAAGGCGGCCCAGGTGCGTCCTTTGCTGTTCTCCTACGTCTGTCCTGGTGCCTGTCCCCACAGATCAAGGAGTCATCATGACCAACCCGAATGAGTTCGAGTTCCCGGCGGCAAATCGACCGGACGCATCACCGCAGCCTGTGGCGCCCACGTGTTGCAGCACCGAACGGCAGACCACGTGCTGCGATCCCAGTGAAAAGGCGGCGTGCTGCGGTCCGGCGACGTCCGGCGGCGGGTGCGGCTGCCAATAGCCTGAGCCGGAACGGTGCGGTGCGAGCCTCGAGCGGCTCGCACCGCACCTGCGTGTGGTCGTGGTGACGTAACCGACGGCCGTTCCCGGAGCTGGTGTGCCGGTCTATTGGTCCGATGGCGATGTGGCCCCACAGGCGCAGGTTCCACTGCGGGGTTGGTAGTCGTGCACGTGGCCGGTGCGGTCCTGGCTGATCTGACAGCAAGCGTGTAATTGGGCATGGAGGGCGGCGCGGCCGCGTTGGACGCGGGATTTCATCCCGGACACCGAGATACCCGCCTCACTGGCAGCGGCGGCGTGCGTGCGGGCGTCGAGGTCGACCATTTTCACCGCGGCAGCCTGCTCGGTGGGCAGCGCGGAGAGCATCGGCACCAGGCACGAGGCGAGCTCTTTCTCCGCTGCCTGGTCGGGTTCCCCTTCGCCTGCGGATGGGTTGTCCGGGACGGCGTCGACGGGTAGTTCGCGGCGATGGGAAGCGGACCGGTAGTAGTCGGTGATCGCGTTGCGGGTGATGGCATAGATCCAGCCCAGGAGCCGGTCCTGATCGCGCAGATCGTCCAGGCTCTTGGCCATCCGCAGGAACACGATCGACAGGATGTCATCGGCGTCTTCCGGGTGCGAGACCCGGCGGGCGATGAAGGCCCGCAGGTCGCTGGAAAAGCGGCGCCAGAGCTGCTCGAGATCACCCTGTTCTGGCCGCGGTGTGGTCGCGGTGGCGGCCGTTTCCTCGCTCATGATCCTGGCTCCTTTCCGTCTCCAGCATCCTCGCCCGCCGCCGCGGTGGCGAGCCTTGGTTCCTCGTCACCGGTTCCGACGACGGTCACCGCGATCGGACGCATCCTGCGTCCAATTCCGGGGTGTCACGTCTGTATGAGTGTCGATGTCGATTCCGAGTTCTCCGATTCGACGAATCAATAAGCGTGGTGAGGAGGTGAGAGCGATGCTGACGACACATTTGTTATCGGATCTGACCGACGAAGAGGTCGATCTGATTGTGGCGGAGGAACTGCATCTACTCGACCCGCCATGAGCACCACCGACGTCCACACCGGGCGTATCCGCTGAAACAGCACCCAGATGTGCCTCTACCCCCTCGCGCGGTAGAGGCCATCGGCGTGCCCGGTTCCGGGCGAACAGCACACACGAAAACCTGCCCCGCCTTCCCCTGCCGGAGGAGAAAGGACGAGGCAGTTGCGTACTCGTTCAGCGAGCGCGTGTCGGCCGAACCAGACGGGTGAGGACAGGGACAGCGGTGACCGCGGCCCACAGTCCCATCGCCGCGACCAGGGCTGTGACGGTATCCCCGGCCGTGGCAGTGCCGAGCACATGCCCGCGCAGGGCGTCGGTGGCGTGCGCGACCGGATTCACCGTGGCCATGGCCTGCATCCAGCCGGGCATAGTCTCGATCGGTGCGAACGCACTCGAGACGAACATCAAAGGCATCATCACCATCATTCCGGCGAACTGGACCACGTCCGGGCGGCGTAGTCGGTCCCCGATCAGCCCGAACAGGGCGCTCATCGCCCCCGCCAGCACCACCAGCACAACCACCGCGGCGACGGCATCCACGGCGGTGCCGTGGAAGTCGAAACCCAGCAGCACGGCGGCGATCCCGAGCAGCGCAGCTCGAGCGAGGGTGAACACGGCCTCGTTGATGGTGCGCGCCATTCCAGGCAACATCGCCCGCATCGGCAGCGCCGCGAACCGGTCATGGAGACCGTTGGTGTGATCGATCGCGGCGGAGACTCCGGCATTGGTGCCGGCCATCACCGTGGAGACGGCGAGCATGGCCGGGGTGAGGAAGTCGATGTAGCTGACCCCAGCCGGGAAGCCCGGTCCGGCGGCGACGCTGCGGAACACCTGACTGAACAGCACGAGCATCGCCATCGGCATGGTCAGCGAGAACATCAGCAACTGCGGGACGCGGGCGCTGGTGCGCAGGTTCCGGACAGTCAGGGCGGCGAGCTGGTTCCCGATCGGGGAACGCCCGATCATCGTCGTGGTGGTAGTCATCGGTGGGCTCCGGTGGTGTGGGCGAGATGAGTGAAGACGTCGTCGAGGCTCGGGGAAGTCACATCCAGGTCGGTGACGTCGATGCCGCGGCAGTACAGGTCGGCGACCAGTGCAGTCGCAGTGGGGGCATCGTCGACGGTGATCGACACCCGCACCCTGGTGCCCTCGACCTGGTCGGTGTCCGGGGTGAACGGCAGATCCGCGATTTGGTGGGTGGGGACGGTGGCGTGCAGGACCTTGCCGCCGACAATCCGTTTCAGCTCGGCCGGAGTGCCGCGCGCGGCGACCCGGCCGCGGCTCAGGACCACGATGTGGTCGGCGAGCCGGTCGGCTTCCTCGAGATACTGGGTAGTAAGCACCACGGTGGTACCCGCGGTGGTGAGCTCATCGACGACATCCCACAATCCGGCGCGCGCGAGGGGGTCCAGACCGGTGGTCGGCTCGTCGAGGAAGAGCACCGACGGGTCACCAACGAGGCTGGCGGCCAGATCGACGCGGCGGCGGGAGCCGCCGGAGAGTTCCCCGACCCGCCGGGCTGCGTACTCGTGCAGCCCGAGCCTATCGATCAGCGCGTCGGCACGTGTGCGGGCGGTGTTGCGCAGCCCAGTCAGGCGACCGATCAGCTCCAGATTCTCCCGGGCAGTGAGGAATTCGTCGAGTCCGGCGTATTGACCGGTCACCCCGATCCGGCGGCGAACCTCGGTGGCGTCGGCGACCACGTCGAGGCCCCTGATCTCCACGCGGCCGATGGTGGGCCGCACCAGAGTAGTGAGGGTGCGGATCAGGGTGGTCTTGCCGGCACCGTTGTGGCCGAGCACACCGAGCGTCGTCCCCGCAGCAGCCTCCAGGTCTATACCGTCGAGGGCCCAGGTTTTGCCGTAGGCGACGTGCAGATCCTCGACCACGACAGCCGGGGCGGTCATCGCACACCCCCGAGGTGGTCACGAAGGTGGTTGGACAGGTGGATGGTCATCGGAGGGTTCCTCTCGGAGAAAGCTCTGCTCACACCCGGGGTGGATGGGAGTCCGCTTCTTCAGACGAACCAGCTGCGAGTTGGACGCACCGGCACCAGTGGCGGCCGACGATCAGGTGATCGCAGGGGTCACCGTAAGCGGCACCCGTCCCGGGGCGTCGGCGAGATCGAGAACGCCGCCCAGGAGTTGAACGCCAACCGCAGATCCACCGGCCCGCCTCGATCGGTCAACCGTCCATCGCGGCCTGCGCCCACGCTTTGATCACGAGGTCGGCGATAGCAATCGCGGCGGCAGCCGCGGCCCACCGCTGCCGCCGCCCCCACCGGGCGCCGGTGGGAGCGGGCGACGCGGCGCGAAGCACGACGATGCTCCGGCCAGCGCAGGTGTCGGCTTCGTGGCCGAGTCCGATACGGGGGCAAGGGGTTTGGTGCGTCCGGCGCGGACACCGTTGGCGATGGGTAGTGCGCGGGCTGGTCATCGCGTTCCTCGATCGCACCCAGCAATCCCCGAGTGCAGGCACACCGGTCACGATCGACACCGACGATCTCTGCGACGAGTGCCGAGACCACTTCCGGATCGCCGCCTGACCCCCGTTCTTCGCCCGCTCTCGGCGGGACCCCTGTTCCCGGTCCGCCGCGAGGTGTCGTTGCTGGTGTGGACCAGCAGCTCGTCACCCGGCCGATCGAGGTCGAAGCGATCGAGGGTTTCCAGCGGAACAGTGATGGTGCGAATACCGCGGGAGGACTTGGGTTTTTCCAGTTTCATCGTGTTGCCGATGTGCTTCCAAGCCTTGTTGATGCGGACATCGCCGGTTTTCTTGTCGATGTCGCGAATCTGCACAGCAGTGACCTCACTTGGGCCGGGCCATCGAGACGAGGTTGAACTCGGCGTGCGGACGCCAACGCTGCGGCATCAACTGCTCGAACAACTCCCATTCGTCGTTGTCGAAGATGTCCAGCTCCGGGGCATCGTGGCGCGGCAGCCGGATTCCGAGACAGGGGTTGTACGGGATCAGCGGGGAAGGCCGTTCAGCCACAGCAGCATTCAGACCGGCCGAGAGGAAACCGCTCCAGAGTAGCTCGACGCCACTGACCGGGGGATTTACGAGAGCGGATGACGGGATTTGAACCCGCGACCCTCACCTTGGCAAGGTGATGCGCTACCACTGCGCTACATCCGCATTCACGTCCCGCTGGCTTGATATCTGCCAACGCGGCGCGACAAACAACAATAGCGGACACCCTGCAGGGATCGGAATCGCGGTCCCCCGCACGGTGTCGTATTGCCCCGACCTGGGCCGCGATGCGCCTGCTGCGGGCTCACGCTGCGGGTTGCAGCGCCTCCCGGTTGCGCCGCAGGCCAAGTCCCGCGGCGATGAGGCAGGCGAGCGCGACCACACCGACGAACCACGGGAAGACCGTGGTCAAGCCCCAGGTAGTGGCCGCCCAACCGGCCAGAATGGTGGGCAGCGCCATGGCGCTGTAGGCGAGCAGGTAATACGCCGACATCGTTTCGCCACGCTTGTGCTGTGGCACAACCTCCGACAGGTGGCGTAGCGAACCGCCGAACCCGAGACCGAAGGTCGCGCCGAGCAGCACGCCGGCGCCGAGGACGACGACCCAGTTGTGGGTGCCGAGAGCGGGCACGGTGAGCAGCAGAGCAATCGCCATCCCGGTGTCACCGATGATCGCCGCCCGGCGCGCGGGGATGCCGGTCGCGAACAACTGCGCGGCGGCGCCGGACAGCGCGGTGGACGCCACGACAGCGCCACCGAACACCAGATTGTGGATCCCGGTCTTCTGCGCGGCCAGCGAGGGGTACAGCGACAGCAGCACTCCGAGCACCGACCATGCCGCCATCACGCCGATCGCCGAGAACCAGAAGTCACCACGGATCTCTTGCGGGACAGCCGGTTTGGCGATCCTGATCCGTCCGGCAACCCTGGCATTGTGCGGCTCGTTCAGCGCGAGCACGCCGACACCGATAATCAGGCAGATTACGGTGATAACGACATAGGGCGTACGCAGCGGATTCGGCGCGTACTGGGCCAGCAGCGCGGAACCCAGGATCGCCACGGCCATACCGACATTGAACGCGACACCGCTGAGCTGCCCGGACCGCGCACCCCGGGTGGGCCGCATATCGAGCAGCGCCGCAGCGCCCGCCACGACCGTCGAGCCGACCGCAATGCCGTGCAGGGCGCGAGCCAAGAGCAGCATCGGCACCGAATCGGCCAGCATGAACACCACGAGTCCGACGATCATGGTGACAATGGCGCCGAGCAGCACCGGCTTGCGCCCGACGACATCGGAGATCCGGCCGGACACCAGCACCGCGCCGAGCGCGGCGACCGCGTACACGGCGAAAACGATGGTGGTGGTGAGTGGCGAGAGGTGCCACTCCTGCTCGTAAATGCCGTACAGGGGTGCGGGCACCCCCGACACTCCGAGTGCGACGCCGCTGGCGGCCAGCACGAGCGCGTAGGCCCAGCGCTGCGAGGTCTGTTCGTCGGCGGCCACGATTGTCGCTGCCATCGCAGCTCCCATCAGGTAAGTTTGATCCTCATCGAACTTGATAACCCTACATCCGGTATGATGAACGTCAAACCACCGAGTGAGGTAGATCATGACCGGAGCTAAGGAGCTGGCCTCGGAGACCGTAACACCGCCGGTGGCGCCGCTGGCCACGGTGCTCGGCGCACTACACGACCCGGTGCGGCTCGAGATGGTGCGTCGCCTGAGCAACGCAGGCGACGCTGTGCGTTGCGGTGCGCTCTATGAGGTGATCAACAAGTCGACCGCAACGCATCACTTCAAGATTCTGCGCGAAGCGGGCGTCATCGAGAGACTGACTATCGACGGCCAAACCTGTCAGCGCCTGCGCACCGAGGAGCTGGAAACCGCACTCCCCGGCCTGCTCCCACCGATCGTCGAAGCGGCGAACCGCGCCCGCGGAGCATGACCGTCGACGCTCAGCTGTCGACCAATCGGCGTACGGCAGCGGGCAATTCGCGGGTGCGCCGGTAGGGTCCGGCAACAGAAGCGCCGAACGGCCTGGCCAGCAGCGAGGCCGCGATCGCCGACACCTCCTCGGTGGTCACCGCGTCGATGCGCGCCAACGTTTCCGAAACACTCCGGTGGTTGCCGTAACTGAGTTCGCTGCGGCCGATCCGGTTCATCCGGGACGCGGAATCCTCCAGACCGAGCACAAGCCCGCCACGCAACGATCCCTTGGCGCGTGCGCACTCGGCGTCGGTGATCCCGTTGGCGGCAATCTCTTCCAGCACGCCGCGGGCCAGCGACGCCACTTTGCCGAGGTTTTCCGGCTGGCAGCCGATGTACACCGAGAACGCGCCGGTGTCGGCGAAGGTGTCGACACTCGAGTACACCGAGTACGCCAGGCCGCGTTCCTCCCGAATACGTTGGAACAGACGGGAACTCAGCCCGCCACCGACCACGGTGTTGAGCACCGACAGCGGCCAGCGCCGCTCTCCTTCGTGCCGTCCGAAGGCGCGCACCCCGAACACCAGGTGGGCCTGTTCGCTGTCGCGGTGGCTCCAGTGCAGCTCCGGCACACTCTGCGGGCGGAATCGTCCCTCGCGACGGGGCGCGGGCTCGGCTGCCGGATCGAGCCGGTCGACGAACGCTCGGTGCACCAGCTCGACGGTGTGCTCGTGCTCCACATTGCCCGCCACCGCGACGACCATCCGGTCGGGCCGGTAGCGGCGCAGGTGGAACCCGCGCAACTGCGCGGCCTGCATCGATTCGATGGACTCGACAGAACCGATTACCGGCCGTCCGATCGGGTGATCACCGAACAGCGCGCTGAGGAACGCGTCGCCGACCAGATCCTCCGGATCGTCGTCACGCATGGCGATTTCCTCGAGCACAACCTGTCGTTCCACGTCCACATCGGATGCCCGGCACAGGCCGTTGAGCACCACGTCGGAGACCAGGTCCACGGCCAGTGGCAGGTCCTCGTCGATCACGTGCGCGTAGTAGCAGGTCTGCTCCTTCGCGGTGAACGCGTTGAGTTCCCCGCCGACCGCGTCCATCGCCTGGGCGATGTCCAGCGCCGATCGTGTCGGAGTCGCCTTGAACAGCAGGTGTTCCAGGAAGTGCGCGGCGCCGGCGACGGTAGGTCCCTCGTCACGCGAACCGACGCCGACCCAGACGCCGATCGAGGCCGAGCGCACACCGGGCACGTGCTCGGTGACCACACGCAGACCACCGGGTAGCACGGTGCGCCGCACACCGGTGTCGGTCATCCGTGCCTCGTTTGCCCGCAGCTCTAGTGACGAACCCCCCTGCTCGCCGCGGAGCAGAGGGGTTGCCGTCTTCTTCTTCGTCACAAAGACAAGTACTACTCGGTCTCCGCCGTGCCCGCATCGGCGGCATCGGCGGCAGCAGGCTCGTCAGCGCTCTCGTCGACCGGCACCAGCGAAATCTTGCCGCGGTTGTCGATATCGGCGATCTCCACGCGCAGCTTGTCGCCGACGTTCACCACGTCCTCGACCTTGGCGACGCGCTTGCCGTTGCCCAGCTTGGAGATATGGACCAGACCGTCACGGCCCGGCAGCAGCGAGACGAACGCGCCGAAGGCAGTGGTCTTGACGACCGTGCCGAGGAAGCGCTCGCCGACCTTCGGCAGCTGCGGATTCGCGATGGCGTTGATCATGTCGATCGCCGCCTGCGCCGCAGGGCCGTTGGTCGCACCGACGTAGACGGTGCCGTCATCTTCGATCGAGATGTTGGCGCCGGTCTCCTCGGTGATCTGGTTGATCACCTTGCCCTTGGGGCCGATGACCTCGCCGATCTTGTCGACCGGGATCTTGATCGCGGTGACGCGCGGCGCGTACTGGCTCATCTCGTCCGGAGTGGCGATGGCCTCGGCCATGACCTCCAGGATGGTGGCGCGAGCGTCGTGCGCCTGGGCCAGCGCACCGGCGAGCACCGGCGAGGGGATGCCGTCGAGCTTGGTGTCCAGCTGCAGCGCGGTGACGAACTCACTGGTGCCCGCGACCTTGAAGTCCATGTCGCCGAAGGCATCCTCGGCGCCGAGGATGTCGGTGAGCGCGACGTAGCGGACCTCGTCCTCACCCTTGTCGTTCTTGATGGTGTCGGACACCAGGCCCATGGCGATACCCGCGACCGGCGCCTTCAGCGGCACACCGGCATTGAGCAGCGACAGGGTCGAGGCACAGACCGAGCCCATCGACGTGGAACCGTTGGAGGACAACGCCTCCGACACCTGACGGATGGCGTACGGGAACTCTTCCTGGCTCGGCAGCACGGGCATCAGGGCCCGCTCCGCAAGCGCGCCGTGGCCGATTTCGCGGCGCTTCGGCGAACCGACGCGACCGGTCTCACCGGTGGAGAACGGCGGGAAGTTGTAGTGATGCATGTAGCGCTTGCTGGTCTCCGGGCCGAGCGAGTCGACCTGCTGCGCCATCTTCACCATGTCGAGGGTGGTGACACCCAGGATCTGGGTCTCGCCACGCTCGAACAGCGCCGAACCGTGTGCACGCGGCACCACGGCGACCTCGGCGGAGAGTGCACGGATGTCGGCGAGACCGCGACCGTCGATACGGAAGCCGTCGGACAGAATCCTTTGACGGACAAGCTTCTTGGTAACCGAGCGGAACGCGGCGCCCAGCTCCTTCTCGCGACCGACGAAGTCGTCGCCGAGGCGGGCAAGCACCTCGACCTTGATCTCATCGATCTTGTCTTCGCGCTGCTGCTTGTCGGCGATCGACAGCGCCTCGCCCAGCTCACGCTTGGCGGTGCCCTCGACAGCCTCGTAGACGTCAGCCTGGTACGGCGGGAACAGCGGGAACTCGCCGGTCGGCTTGGCGGCCAGCGACGCGAGATCCTGCTGCGCCTTGCACAGGCGGGCGATGAACGGCTTGGCGGCCTCCAGGCCCTCGGCGACGACGGCCTCGGTCGGCGCGGTGGCGCCGCCCTCGATCAGCGCGATGACCTTATCGGTGGCCTCGGCCTCGACCATCATGATCGCGACATCGCCGGACTCGACAACGCGGCCCGCGACAACCATGTCGAACACGGCGTCCTCGAGCTGCTCGACGGTCGGGAACGCGACCCACTGGCCCTCGATCAGCGCGACGCGCACGCCGCCGACCGGACCGGAGAACGGCAGGCCCGCGATCTGGGTGGACGCGGAAGCAGCGTTGATGGCCACCACGTCGTAGAGATCATTGGGATCCAGGCTCATCACGGTGACGACGACCTGGATCTCGTTGCGCAGACCGTCGACGAAGGACGGACGCAGCGGCCGGTCGATCAGGCGACAGGTCAGGATCGCGTCGGTGGAGGGACGGCCCTCGCGGCGGAAGAACGAGCCGGGGATGCGGCCCGCGGCGTACATCCGCTCTTCGACGTCGACCGTCAGCGGGAAGAAGTCGAACTGGTCTTTGGGGTGCTTGCCTGCGGTGGTGGCCGACAGCAGCATGGTCTCGTCGTCCAGGTAGGCAACGACCGAACCGGCGGCCTGACGGGCCAGACGGCCGGTCTCGAAGCGGATGGTGCGGGTGCCGTAGCTGCCGTTGTCGATCAGCGCGACGGACTCGAACACACCGGGTTCGACCTCTACGGCCGAGGACGTGCGTTCAGTTGTTTCGGTCATTTTCTTCTCTCAACCTCTCGTCTTCGCCGAGTCGAGCGCATCATGGGCGCGACTCGGCTATTCGTCAGCCGTACCGGATACGGGCGCGCGGCAACCCTCCTGGTTGCAACGCGCGCACCCGGCCAGATCCCCTTGGATTCGGCGACGCGGAGGCGGTCATCGATCGAAGCCCGCCGGCGGAGTTTCACCTGCCGGGAGGCCACTACCGAAGACCGACGCCACGCGGCGGGTGCATACGGCTGTGCAATGTTGTCGTGTAGATGGGTAATGCTGTCTCGAGCAACCTACAAGCAGTCGCTACGACTTTTACCCCTCATACACAAATAGCCAACGGGGAGATTGTACGTCTCCCCGTTGGCCGGGTATTCGACCGCCTCAGGTAAGCAGCGTGTCGAGCAGATCCACTCGCAACCCAACACCACGGAGCGAGTCTTACGAGCGACCGTTCGCGGCCGAAATTATCGCCGCAGGCCGAGACGCTCGATCAGCGAACGGTAACGCGCGATGTCGCTCTTCTGCAGGTACTTCGAGAGCCGACGGCGACGGCCGATCAGCGCGAGCAGGCCGTGGCGCGTGTGGTGATCGTGCTTGTGCACCTTCAGGTGCTCGGTGAGGTCGGAGATCCGCTTGGACAGCAGCGCGATCTGGGCCTCCGGCGAACCGGTGTCCTTCTCGTGCAGGCCGTACTCGGCGAGAATTGCCGACTTCTGCTCGGTGGTCAGTGCCATGGGGCATCCACTCCTATTTCTCAGTCCCGCGCTCGGAATCCGGATTCCCGGCTGGGTGCCACCGCGGACCGCAGCAAACCCGAGGATCCACCTTACCGGACATGCCCGCTCCCACCGAATCGCACCCACCAGCGGCCGCTCGGTTATCGGGATTCGCAGTCCTCGTGGGCAACCGCAAAGGGCGTGGATCCCGACAAGGAGCGGGGCTTTCGTTCAGGAATCGGCGGCGGCCAGGACTTTGCGGGCGGTTTCTACGTCGCGAGCCATAGCTTCCAGGAGTTGCTCGATCGAATCGAATTTGCGCATGCCGCGCAGGTGCTCGACGAAGTCGACCGCGACGTGCTGACCGTAGAGGTCGGCTTCGCCATCCAGCACGTACGCCTCGACTGTCCTGGCGCGGCCGGAGAAGGTGGGGTTGGTGCCGACCGAGATGGCGGCCATCGCGCGTTCGCCCGGCGTCACAGTGCCGATGGTCGGACCGGGGCCGAGCACGGTGAACCAGCCCGCGTACACGCCGTCGGCGGGGATCGCCGCGTGCATCGGCGGTGCGACGTTCGCGGTGGGGAAACCGAGTTGCTTGCCACGTCCGTCGCCGTGCACGACGACACCCTCGACGCGGTGCGGCCTGCCGAGCGCCTCCGCGGCCGCCGCCATATCGCCCGCGTCGACGCAGGCGCGAATGTAGGTGGAGGAGAAGGTGACCGCGTGCTCGCCGATCAGCTTGACGCCGTCGACCTCGAAGCCGAACCGATCACCCAGCTCGCGCATGGTGTCGATGGTGCCTGCGGCCTTCTTGCCGAAAGTGAAGTTGTCCCCCACCACCACCTCGACCACATGCAGCCGCTCGACCAGCAGATCGTGCACGTAGCGGGCCGGCGTCAGCTTCATGAATTCTTGGGTGAACGGGATTACGCAGAACACATCGACGCCGAGCTCTTCGGCCAGCTCGGCGCGCCGGGTCAGTGTGGTCAGCTGCGCAGGATGCGAGCCGGGGCGCACAACCTCCATCGGGTGCGGATCGAAGGTCATCAGTACCGCGGGAACACCGCGCGCGGCAGCGGCCTTCACGGCTCGGCTGATCAGCTGCGCGTGACCGCGGTGCACACCGTCGAACACACCGATCGTGAGTACACACCGCCCCCAGTCCGCGGGCACCTCGTCGAGACTTCGCCATCTCTGCACAGTGCGCAGCCTATCGTGCACAGCCGGGCGCAGTCCGACCGAAGCCTGCGCCGGGCCGGCGTAGCCGCCGATGTCACACAACGCTTCCGTTGTCGTATACGGACGGTGAATACGGTGTTCACCCGTGCGGCGCAATGTGTGATTCGGCAGGCATGTGCCTAAGCTCGGGTATGTGCCCGGTAAACGAGATATCGCCACCCGTCGCGAGCTGAACGACACCTCGGCGCAGCTGACAAACGCCGCCGCGCAACAGGCGGGCAGCTCGACGCAGGGCGAACCGCACGGCAGCACCGCGACGATGGCGCCGGTGCTCTCCTCGGTGGCTCAGGACTATCTGAAGGTGATCTGGACCGCGCAGGAGTGGTCGCAGGAGAAGGTGTCGACGAAGCTGCTCGCCGAGCGAATCGGCGTTTCGGCCTCCACCGTCTCCGAGGCGGTCCGCAAGCTCGCCGATCAAGGTCTGGTGGAACACGCTCGCTACGGCGCCATCACGCTGACCGAGGACGGCCGCCTCGCCGCGATCGCCATGGTGCGCCGTCACCGGCTGATCGAGACGTTCCTCGTCAGCGAGCTCGGCTACGGCTGGGACGAGGTACACGACGAGGCGGAGATCCTCGAGCACGCCGTCTCCGAGCTCTTGATGGCCCGCATCGACGCCAAACTCGGTTTCCCCGACCGCGACCCGCACGGCGACCCCATCCCCTCGGTCGACGGCGCCGTCCCCACCCCGCCGGCCCGCCAGCTCAGCGACTTCTCCGCCGCCGAATCCGGCCGGGTGGCCCGCATCTCCGACGCCGACCCCGACATGCTCCGCTACTTCGACTCCGTCGGCATCGCCCTCGACACCCCCATCGCCGTCGTGGAGCGCCGCGACTTCGCGGGCACCATCGCCATCCGCATCGACGACCGCACCATCGACCTGGGCAGCCCCGCCGCCGAAGCCATCTGGGTCATCAGCGCCGACTGACCGCCGGCTCGTGTGGGCTGCACGTACCGACTTATCGTGCAACACAACGAAGTTCGCACAGCAGGATTCGCTGCGCGGCGGGTGTGGCGGCGAGGCGGGTCAGCAGGTAAGGAAGTAGCGCTGCAGGCGGGTGGGGACACCATCGGCGACGGCTTCGGTCCAGCAGACGTCGTGCGGGAAATAGACGTAGGTGGTCCAGCCGTCGGGATTGCGGACGACGATGCGTTGGGAGTCGCCGGGGACATCCCAGACGATGACCGCCCAGCCGCCTTCGCATTCGGAGACGGTGACGCGGGCGGCAGCGAGGTACGGGGGAACGTCGAGGTCGTCGACGATCGCTTCGGCGGTGCATGGTAGTGGCGCCGGATCCTCGAATCGCAGTACGCCGGACACGATCTGGCCCGGTGCTGTCACGAAGGCGCTGTGCATGCCCTCGGGCACCGGCGACGATCCCGGCGGGGGATCCATGGTGAAGACGTAGCAGCCGACCGGTACGGAGAACGTGGTGGTTCCGTCCCGGTCCGTGCTACCGGTCCAGTGACGCACCTCGGCCGTCTCGCCGACCGGAATATCGTGCAGCGCAGGATCACACGGCTGCACCAGCCGAACAGTGACCGGCACATCCGGTACGGCGCCGCCGGATATGGTCAGCGTCTTGATGATCAGCGCCGAGTGCTCCGGCGGCGGACCGCTGGGCGGAGCCTCGGGTGCCTGCACCGACGGAACGGTGGTCCCCTGTGGTGCGCGCGCGTGGCTCGACGGCCCTGGCGCCGTGCCCGTATTCGTCACCACCGCCGACCTCTCCCGCGACGGTGGTGACGATTCGTTGCCACCACCGCACGCGACCGCGACCACCGCGACCGCGGCGAGCACCACTATCCGCTCGACGACCCCACGCATCCCCATTGCCATCGGCCCTTCCGATCGATCCTCCCGATACCGATCTATCGACCCAACCGTCGCCGTAGTTAACGCAGGTCAATCCCAGTAAGCAAGGTCGCGATCCTGGCCGATCCGTGACCTACCCGTGTCGGCGATTATTCGCAGCCAAGCACCAGCTGGACAGGGTCAGCGGGAGAGGAAGTCGAGGAGGGCCCGAAATTCGGTGAGAGATAGGTAGCCGTCGCCGTCTTTGTCGGCGGCGGCCAAGAGGGATGCCGCGGGTTCGTCGATGCGGCCGGCGCCGACGTGGCGGATCAGGGATTCGAGTTCTTCGACCGAGATCTGGCCGTCGCCGTTGGTGTCGAAGACGCGGAAGGCAGCGTCGGCGTCGGTGACCTCGATGCGGCCGGTGGCCAGCGCCGCGTCGAATTCGGCCTTGGAGACCAAGAAGTCGCCGTTGGTGTCGGCGGCCGCGACCAGGCGTTCGATCGCCTCGTTGTCGACGTCCAGTCCGAGGGAGCGGATGCCCTCGGTGATGTCGGCTACCGAAACCAGCCCGTCGCCGTCACGATCCCACAGCTCGAATGTATCGACCGGTCGTTCACTCATTGCCCACGCCTTCCCACCGCCGCCGCCGCCGATCCTGATTGCCGACGTCCGGCCAAGGGACACTCTACGGATTCCGTTGTCCCCGAGACTGTCCAGGTGAGACGCGCACCGGGCCATCCGCCCGATCAACCCGGCGCCAGCGCGGGCACGGCTCAGTCGACCAGCCCGCGTGGACGGATCACCATGACCGAGGAGGAGCGTTTGCCCTTCTCCTCCAGCAGGGCAATGGCGGTTCCGTCCTCGGTCAGCGCGGCATGAACACCCTTGATTCCGATCGGCTCGAGCCAGCGTCCGTCACGCAGCGACTCGGCTTCCCCAGCATCGATCGCGCGGTGCGGGAAGGCGGTTCGGACGGCGTCGTCGATCCCCAGACTCAGGAGCGGGGTGTCCGCCTCGGCGGCGAGCGCCAATTCGTCCAGGGTGCGGGCGTGTTCGAGGGTGAAGGGGCCGACCCTGGTGCGGCGCAACGCGGTCAGGTGGCCGCCGACGCCGAGAGCGGCGCCGAGGTCACGGGCAAGTGCGCGCACATAGGTGCCCGACGAGCACTCGACCTCGACATCGAGGTCTACGAAATCACCGTCCGAAATATCGCGGCGGGCAAGGATATCGAACCGGGACACCGTCACGGGACGGGCGGCCAACTGCACGTCTTCACCCGCACGGTGGCGGGCGTAGGCGCGTTCGCCGTTCACCTTGATGGCGCTGACGGTGGCCGGAACCTGTTCGATATCGCCGGTCAGTTTCGCTGTGTGCGTGGCGATTTCGTCGTCGGACAGGTGCGTGGCCGGAGTCGTCGCGAGCACCTCGCCCTCGGCGTCGTCGGTGGTGGTGGCCTGACCGAGGCGAATGGTGGCGGTATAGGCCTTGGTGGTGAGGGTGAGCAGACCCAGCAGCTTGGTGGCGCGCTCCACACCGAGCACGAGCACCCCGGTGGCCATCGGGTCGAGCGTGCCCGCGTGGCCGACCTTCTTGGTGCGCAGCAGCTTCCGGCATTTCGCGACGACATCGTGACTGGTCCAGCCGCCGTCCTTGTCCACGATCAGCAGACCGCCGAGCACGTCGGGACGCACCGTCGAGCCCGCCATCAGCCGTGCACAATCGCGGTGAGGATGAGCCTGTCGCCGATCATCCAGCGGCCGTCGAACGACGTCAGTGGCACGCCGCCGTCGTTGGTCTGTCCGGGCACCAGCAGCTCGCTGTGGAAGGTTCCCGCACCCGCGCCGTCGGAGCTCTCGTCGATGGTGAAGGTGATGTGCGCGTCCTCGAACCCGAGCCAACGCGACGTCAACGGGAACCACGCCTTGTAGGTGGCTTCCTTGGCACAGAACAACAGTCGGTCTAGATGCAAGGCAGCGATGGGGCTCGCGCTGTTCAGCCATTCCCGCTCGGCTGGCAGACTCACCGAATCCAGCACGCCCTCCGGCAGCGGACCATGCGGTTCCGCATCGATCCCGACGGACCGGAACCGCAGCTTGTGCGCCAGCGCGGCCGCCTGATACCCGTCGGTGTGCGTCAGGCTCCCGACGATCCCGCGCGGCCACACCGGAGCACCACGCTCGCCTTTGCCGATAGCGACCGGCGGCTCACCGAGCTCCGCCAACGCGAGTCGCGCGCAATGCCGCGCCCCGATGAAGTCCCGACGCCGCTTCTCCACCGACTTCGCGATGAGATGCTCCTCCGCCGGATGCGGCTTCAGCTCCTCCGGGTACGCCAGCAGTTCGGCCGAGGCCACACCAGCAGGCAGAATTTTCTCGATCATCGCCAACGAGCGTAGTCCAGCCCCGGCGAACCGCCTGCGCGTGCTGTGCAAGTCAGACTCCGCGGCGTCTTTCGGCCTTGCTGCGCAGCTCAGCGGCGGCCGCTTCCATTTCGGGTGTGACCTTGAAATGCCCGCCCCATTTGTTCAGCGAGCCCGGCGGGTACTCCGGGGTCGGGAGGATCTGGCGGAGCAGGCGGTCCGGCAGGCCCCGGCGCTTCCATTCGCGGGGGTAGCCGAGGGAGACCTCTTCGAATCGGACGCCGTCGTAGTAGGAGGTGCGCGGGATGTGCAGGTGGCCGTAGACCGAACACACCACGTTGTAGCGGGTGTGCCAGTCGGCGGTCAGGTCGGTGCCGCACCACAGGGCGAATTCTGGGTAGAACAGCACGTCAGTGGGTTGGCGAACCAGCGGGAAGTGGTTGATCAGCACCAACGGCGTGCCGGGCGCCAGCGCGTCCAGCTTGCGCTGGGTGACCTTGACTCGGGCGTGGCACCAGGCGTCGCGCGTGGCGAACGGGTCCGGCGAGAGCAGGAACTCGTCGGTCGCCACCACATTGCGATCGCGTGCGACGGCCAGCCCCTCCGCCTTTGTCGTGGTGCCCGCGGGCAGCCACGAGTAGTCGTAGAGCAGGAACATCGGGGCCAGCGTCACCGATCCACCGTGCTCCTCCGCACCCGCACCCTCCCACACCGGGAACGGATCCTCCGGTGTGAGCACGTCGAGATCACGGCAGATCGACACCAGGTAGTCGTATCGCGCCGCACCGTGCATCTGCACCGGATCCTTTGCCGTGGTCCACAGTTCGTGGTTACCCGGAACCCAGATCACCTTCGCGAATCGGCGGCGCAACAGCTCCAGCGTCCACCGGATGTCGTCGGTCTTCTCAGCCACGTCACCGGCAACGATCAACCAGTCCTCCGGCGAATCCGCCCGGATCTCCTCGACCACTGGACGATTCCCCTGGTGGCCGACATGAACGTCGCTCACCGCCATCAACTTGGGTATCACCACACCTACTCTGACAGGTTCTTGCTTCGAACTCGCTGTCACCCCAGTGTCATTACACCGATCGGGCACTCTCGCGCCCGCGATCCCCTGCGGCAAGCTGTTCGTTCTGCCAGGTAGACGCTCGATATGACCGACGAGACTCTCGCTTGCCCGCGGCCGCCGGGCTGCTGGACGGGCGGGCGATCACGCACTGGTCGACCGCGGCGCTGCTCGCGGCCGATCCGAAGGTGAGGGTCGACGCCGACCCGATCTTCGTCCGCTCCGGCCGGGTGTGGACCGGGGCGGGCATCAGCACCTGTTGGGCCTGGCGCTTGCCCTCGAACACCTCACCATCCGACCCGACCAGTCGGTGTGACGGCCCCAGCCGCTCCGACGCCCATGCCTCCTAGCACCTACGGCAATTTGCCGCGATTCAGCACCTGCTGACCGGCGGCTACGCTCCCGTTATGACTGTGCGTCCGTCCGTCAGGCTCGCGCCTGAGGCCGCCCGCGAGTTCCAGCGCCTGCTGCCTGTCGAGATCGCACCGGGGCTCACCAGCCGGTGCTATCGGTCCACCGATCCGACGTCATCTACTGCGGCAACGACCTGGCCGACTATCTCCGGCACCAGTTCAGCGGGCCGTCCGAACACCTCGGATCCGCCTGGGCGACGGCTCCCTTCTGGTCGTACCTCCTCGGCGACAACGGTGGGCCACCGTGGGCGACGTTCATCACGCCGCCCGATCCCTATGCCGTCAGTCCCGAGGAAGCCGTCGAGCACCTGCGCATGCTTGCCCTGGAACGCCTCATCGGGCGTCGGGTGGAGCCGGCGCAGCTGATCCAGGCGGGGCTGGTGGCGCTGGTACTCGACATCGAGAGCGAGTCACTGCCCCTGCTCGCCGGTCTCTCCCGCCACGAGAAGGACCGTGCGGCGGGTCTGTTCGACCAGGTCGTGGACGAGTTCGACCTGGCAGCGACGTTTCCAGCCGATGAGTTCGAGGTCCGACACCTGTTGGTCGGCTGGTGGCTTCGCCAGATCGTGAACGGAAGCTTGCCACCGGCCATCGGCGGCGACGTCATCCGGTACGAGGCCTGGGCGCAGCTGGGCCGACCCGACTCACTGCGTCCGCTGCTCGAGTACGTGAACCGGTACGGCGACTGGAAGGCCAACCAGACCGCCACGCCCGCCGAGCTTGCCGCCGACATCGTCACGGAGGCGAAGCGGCTGCTGCGAAGCCGGCGCGAAATCCGCTGCAGTGGTGGGCCTTCCACTCGCGGCGCCTGGTGAAACGATGACAGTCCGGCGGGCGAACGCTAACCGCAGCACAGTTCCGCTAGCGTTCCCAGCGGATCCGGGCGGTGGCTGCGAAACCCGCAGCGACAATGAGTTTTCCCGTGGCTTCGCGGCGGCAGGAGGCAATCGCGATGTGGCATGGGCGGTCGATGTCTTCGGGGATGCGGACGCCGCCGTCGATGTCGTAGCGCGCGTTGGTGACCTTCCACGCGCGAGCTTGCGAGTCGTCCGGGGTGCTCGGCGGTTCGTCGGCGCGGGCGACGATCAGGACTTCGGTGACGCCGCTCGGCCAGGCGAAGACCAGGAGGCCACCTTGTTCGGCCAGGTTGGTGACGGCGGGGATTCCACTGGGATCAGGCTCGTCTTGCCGGTGTGCGGGATCACCCTGCGAGGGAGCAAGATCGCCCCGCGAGTGCCAACCACTGTCCCGCGTCGAATGGTCGATCGACTGTTGAGACGGTGAGAGTTGTTGCTCACCAGTGGGTTTCGGTGACGCATCTACGCTCTGAGGTGCAGCAGCGGGGACTGTGTCGGACCGGGTGATCTCCGAGTATTTCCCAGCCACTACAGCGGCCACGGCGTACACGGGCGGTGGTCCGGCGGGCGCGCCGCCGTCTTCCAGGTCGGTGGCTTTGGTGCGGCCGACTACGCGCCAGGAGCCGTCCGGCTGCAGGCGGGTCACTCGGTAGTCGACGGTGCCTGTCGACGACGGCGACCAGACCACCCGGATCGATCCGTTCGCCATTCGGGTGGCCTCGACACGGGTCGGGGCCTCGACCGGCGCTGCCGCGAGTGCGGCTGCCGCGGCGGCATGATCAGCGCAGATGGCCTGGGCGTCGAGCAAACCGCGCAGCCGAGCGTCGGCGGGGCCTGCCTGCGCCTCGGTGACAAGTCGGTCCGCTTCGGCAATCGCGGCTCGGGCTTCGGCGAGCAACTCGTCGAGGGCGCGAACATCCGCAGGGGGCGGTACATCGGAGGCGGTGCGCTGCAAGGACTCCAGGTGCGGCAATGCCTCGACATACCGCTTTGCGGCGCACGCGGCGCTCGCGCTTCGCCAGTGTAATGCGGCCTCGGCGAGCACCCTGTCCACTTCGTCGGCCACCGACCGGATGGGCGTCAGCCCGTCATCATCGGCGCCGAGAAGTCGACGCGCCTCGGTGACCTGACGTGCCGCCTCGGCCGGGCGGCCCGCCCGCAACGCTGCTCGTGCCGCCTTCAGCGGTGTCTCCCATTGCCGTGGTGCGGCTGCTCGCGGCGGCGACGCCGGTGGGAATGCGGGCCCGCCACGCGGCGAATCCTCTACGCGGGCACCGAGTTCCGTAGCCAGATCGGTGAGCAGACGGGTGGCGGCGACGCGGTCGAGTCCCTGCGCGATCGCCTCGTCCACGAGGTACTGGAAGTCATCACCCACCAGTTGGTCTTCGACAAGCACCGCGGCCCTGACCTTCGGACGCAGCTCTCCTGCGACGTCCTCGATCACCGCGCGCAGATATTCCTGGACGGCGGAATCACCGGACTCGAGTAGGTCGTGGACGTGAATCAGCAATTCGTCCAACACCACTCGGATCCGCCCTGGCGGCAGCTCCCGAGATCGGGCGCGCAACGCCTCGGCGCGCAGCCGGATCTCGTTGGTCTGGCCCGCCTTCGTGGAATCCATTCCGAGCAGGGCGAACAACGTCGGTGTCGGCGGCCCCTCCAGCAGCCGTTCCCACTCGCTGAGCAATTGCCTGATTTGCCGCCTGCGCTGGTCGGTGAGCACGCTGGGGGCCACGGGCGCTGGTTCGGCGTCGGCGATGACCCGGTGCCTGCGCAGGCGCGTCGCGACCTCCGCAGCGCTGAGCCCGCCCATTGCGCCGATCTCCGCCAACCCCTCGACCTTCCCGGCCGGAACACCACCGTGGCGCTGCACCAATCGGGATATCGCGGTATCGAGCATCTCGTACCGGTCGGCATCGCGCTTGGCACGCATCTCCCGCACCCGCGCCGCCTCGGCCCGCCGCGATCCGGCCACCAGCACCAGCTCCGACAGTGTGGGATGGGCACCGACCAGCAATCCGACCAACACCCGATACTTCGGATGATCGCGCTGGCGCTGCCAGAAGCCCCACACCTCCGCGACCTGCGCGGCTACCTCGGATTCGCTCAGTGTGTCCGCTTCGTCCAGCGGAATGTCGTAGAGCTCGAACGGATCCGAGTGCTCGATGCCGCCTCTGCGCTCGACCTCGGCGAGCACCCGCTTGCGGTAGTCGTTCGGGTTGAAGGCCTGCACGGCGTGCCTCAGCTACTACGACGGCGCGAGCGCTGGACCTGATCCAGCTCGCGCTCCACGTCCGCTTGTGACAACGTCGCGCCGGTCTGCGTCGAGAGGACCAACGGGATATCGGCGTCTATATGGTGTGCCGTCACGTGCAGCACGCCGTCGAAGCCCATTTCGAAGGTCACCCGCACCTCGCTGCCTTCGGGATACCCAGGCGGAATCCCCCGAATTCGCCCTTCTATCAGCACTTTCGTGTCTTCGGGCCGCATCGACGCCGCCTGGCCCTGCTGCTCGACGATGGTCAAGGCGATCTCGTCCTGATCCGGGCGGACCGTGCCGAAGGACCGTCGCACCCGCACCGGCAACGTCTGATTGCGGTTCACCAGCCAGGTGGCCGCCAGCCCGTACTGATGGTCCAGCGCGAGCACGCCGAATCCGCGTGACACCACCGTGTCGACCTGAATTTCCAGCATCCGGCGCACCAGGCCCACCGGCTGCCCGAACGACGCGGCGACCCTCCCGATCGCGCTGTCCAGATCCTGTTGCGGCGCATCTTGAATGCTCGCCCCGTCGCGCAGCCTGCCCCGCGTGACCAGGTCCGCGATGATCAACCGCTCCATCTCGAGCTTCTCGCCGTACAGCGCGGCGCCGCGAGCCACCGACAGATCGGGATCTCGCAGTTCGCCGACCAGCCCGAGTTCCTGCTGAAGTTCGCGCTCCACCATGGGCATTCGAGAGGAACCGCCCACCAGCAGCAAACGGTCGACAGCCGAAATACCGCGCTTACCTGCCGCGGCCAAACAGTCGCGGGTGAGATCGATCGTGCGCCGCATCAGTGAGGCGGTCATCGCCTCGACGTCGTCGCGCGTCAGCGAAATGACGGCCCTTGCGCCGTCGTGTGCGACCACCACGTCGGTGCTGTCGGCGTCGCTCAACTCGCGCTTGGCGCGCTCGGCGGCCAGCACCAGCATCTGTGATCCCGCCGAATCATCGAGTGGGTCTTCGGCATCCGGATTGGCCGCACAGAATTGCTGCGACAGATAGAGCGCAATCCGCTCGTCCCAGTCCGCGCCGCCGAGCTGATGGTCACCCTCGACGGCGAGCACCGAGATGCGGCGATCGGCGAGTTCGATGACGGTGGCGTCGAAGGTGCCACCGCCGAGGTCATAGACGAGTACGGTCTCGCGCGCTCCTTGCTTGTCGACATCCATACTGCCGTCGAGCCGTCCGAACCCGTACGACAGCGCCGCGGCGATCGGCTCGGACAGCACACCGGCGACATCGAAACCGGCGTAACTGCCCGCCTGGATTGTCGCGCGACGCTCCTCGTCTCCGAAGTAGGCCGGCACGGTGATGACAGCGCGTTTCACCGGCTCGCCACCACCGAATTCGGCATCGGAGGCAAGACTTTTCAGGATGAGCGCCGATACCGCGGGCGCCGACCACGTCTCGCCGTGCGCCGCGAACCGCCACTCGGTGTCGCCCATTCGGCGCTTGACCAACGCGCACACGTGTTCCGGATCCAGCCGGGCCTGGCGTCGCGCGCCTTCGCCGACGAGGTGATCGTGTGCGGACGCGAACAGCACCACCGAGGGAACCGTCGAGTCGCCGGTCATCCCGACCATGATTTCGGGGCGGCCGTCGGCGTCGATCCGCGCGATGGCCGAGTTCGTGGTGCCCAGGTCGATGCCGTAAACCCCCATGAGACGCGATCGTAGCAGCCGGATCCGACCGGAACCCAGCCGTATTCGGCTGGTACACAACCCGATCGACCGGGTCCGGTTATGGTGCGAACATGACGGAACCAGCCGCCCGGTCGACCGAAGATCCGGAGACCACGCTCGACCAGCTCGCCGAGCGTATCGAGGACCTGTCCCGAGTGATCGCCCGCCAGGCCGCCACCATCGAGCGCATGGTCGACGATGCCAAGGACCGCGCCGAGCGGGACCGCGCTGGTACCGATCTTCCCCTCGTCGTAGAACTGTTCGCCCTGCATGCCGACACCATCGCCTGCGCCGCAACCGCTGAGTCCCCCCGCGAGCGCGACGCCTTCGACGCCATCGCCACCCGCGTCGAACGCCTCATCGTCGGCCGCGGCGGAGCCATCGTCACGCCCCGCCCTGACACGCCCTTCGACGCACTGACCATGGAGGCGGCCGACGTCACGAAAACCGATGACCCAGCAGCGGATCGCACCGTCGATGGCCTGCGTCAACCCGGCCTCACCGTCTCCGGCCGCTCCATTCGCCCCGCAACGGTCGTCGTGCGCCGGTACGTCGAGCGCTGACCGACCCTGCGCCATGAGGCAGCTCGCTTTGTCTGCCATCCAAGGGATTACCGGGCAGTGCTGGGCACGTCGAGAGCCGTACCCGACTTGGTCTTCCGCAACCCGAGCAGGCAGGCACACGGTTTCCAGCGTGAGGACTGGCTGTGGTCCCGTCTCGAGCCGGGACTCCACGGTTGACCTGGTCTAGGGAAGTTGGGCTACCAGTGGTTTACCCGGGGCAGTGCTGGGCACGTCGTGTGCCGTACCCGACTTGGTCTTCCGCAACCCAGGCGGCAGGCACACAGCTTCCAGCGTGAAGACTGGCTGTGGTCCCGTCTCGAGACGGAAAACCACAAACAAGCACAGAGAATGGTCGAGCGGAGGAAAGGTCGGCTCCCCCAACACGACACAGCCACCATTTCGCTCCCCTCGCTCCCCTCGCTTCGCTCCGACCCGAAACACACCCCCCGACCGGCGTCCGCACACCCCGTGTCGCAACTCCACACCCCCCAACAGTCGTCCGCACACCCCGTCCCCTAACCACACACCCCGTACACCGAGTGCGCAGTCACAACAAGGGGTGTCCGGACGATTTCTCTACCGCCCGAAAACGCAACCACAGCCAGTCCCCACGCCGGAAGCCGTGTGCCTGCCTGCCTGAGTTGCGGAAGACCAAGCCGGGTACCACACACGACGCACCCAGCACTGCCGGGACACCACCGGGAGGCACAACCTCCCAGGACAGGCCAACACACCCCGTGTCGCAAGTCGACACCCCCCGACAATCGTCCGCACACCCCGTCCCATAACCACACACCCCGCATACGCGGTGTGAAGTCGCAACACGGGGTGTGAGGACAATTTTGTCCGACACGCAACCACAGCCAGATGACCACGCCGGAACTCGACCATCACTCACCAACTGCGGGAGGTAAGCCGGGTACCGCACACGACGCACCCAGCACTGCCCGGAACACCGCCGGAAGGTGAGCTCAGCTCCCAAACCGGGGCACGCTACCCAGTTTCCGAGTTCAGGTGGCGGCGCGCCCCCGGCCAGGAACTTCCATGCCGACCTGTGCCCAACGGCCCGACTCGGCCCTCCAGACCACGGCGATCAACCGCAGCACCATGAATCCGACCAGGCCGGACCAGATTCCGGCGAGGCCCCAGTCGAAGGCCAACGACAGCCAAATCGCCGGGAGGAAACCGATCAGTGCCGCGCCGAGAGTGGTAGTGCGCAGATAGGCGGCGTCGCCCGCGCCGAGGAGGACGCCGTCGAGTGCGAAGACGATGCCCGCGACCGGGATAATGGCGACGAAGAACCACCAGGCGACGTGGGTGCGGTCCAGTACGGCGGGGTCGTCGGTGAAAAGTTTCGGGATCACGACGGCGCCCGCGGCGAAGAAGGCCGCCAGGATCAGTGCGAAGATCTCCGACCAGCGCGTGATACGCCGGGCCAGACTGCGCGCGCCTCGCGCGTCACCGGCTCCGAGCGCGGCCCCGACCAGGGTTTGCGCGGCGATCGCGAGCGAATCCAAGGTCAACGCAAGGAAATTCCAGAGTTGCAGGACCAGTTGGTGGGCGGCGACGGAGGCAGCGCCGAATCGGGAGGCAACGGCGGCCGCAGAGACGAAACAGGCTTGGAAGGCGAGACTTCGGACGATCAGGTCACGACCGAGCAACATTTGCGCCCGCATCACCGACCAGTGCGGAGCCAGCGGAATACGTTCGCGCACCAAGGCACTCAGGAACAACACCGCTGTCAAGGCCTGGCCGGCAACGTTGGCCACCGCGGATCCCGGTAGCTCCAGCCGCGGCGCGCCGAGCAACCCGTGCACCAGCACCGGGCACAGCACTCCCGAAATCGATAGCCCGGCAACAACGAACAACAGCGGCCGACGAGTCTCCTGCACCCCGCGCAGCCACCCATTGCCCGCCATCGCGATCAGGATCAACGGCACGCCGAACAACGCGATCCGCACCCAGAGCAGCGCCTCCGCCGCGATATCCCCACCGCCCGCGATCACGCTCGTCAGCGGAGCCGCGAACGCCTGCACAGCAATAAGAATCAGCGCCCCCAACACCACCGCGATCCACGTCGCCTGCACCCCTTCGGCTACCGCCCCGCGCTCATCCCCCGCGCCATGCCTGCGCGCCGCACGCGCCGTCGTGCCGTAGGACAGGAAGGTCAGCTGCGAGCTCGCCTGAGCCAGAATCAATCCCCCGACCGCAAGACCGGCCAGCGCCAACGCCCCGAGCCGCCCGACCACCGCAAGATCGAACAGCAAGTAGATCGGTTCGGCGACGAGCACCCCCAGCGTCGGCACCGCAAGCCCGAGAATCCGCCGCGGCCCGGCATCCGCCGCCGAATCAGCGCGCTCCTGCGACGCGACAATGCCCGCTCGATCGTTCCCCGCGCCCCCGCCGAGATCCTCAGCGCTCACCAACACCTCCCCCTGCCGAACCTTGCTGTCGCACAAGATATAGCGGCTGGGTACGACACAGATCGAAGGCGAGCCCGACCGACGGGACCGAAACTCGCCACCACGAATTCGTGGGCGAAACCTGAACTCCCAGCTCAGCAATCGCTGCCGCGCACTGTCTCAGCCCTTGTGCACGGTGACGCCGGGGACCGGCTGCTGCACATCGCGGACCTCGACGACGGCTCCACTGTGCAGCTCGAGACGGCCCTGGTCGGCGAGCTGGCCGACGCCCTGCGACACGCGAGAGGCGGCCACACTCGACCACGGCAATCGTCCGCGACGGCCATCGTTCTGCTGCGGCACGCGAGGTTCGCCGCATGATCGAACTCGACCGGCGATGCGGTAGCTCGGGCCGAGGCGAGCAGGGTTCGACGCGACGCCGAGGATCGTTCACCCGAGGGCGGCCAGCAGCGCCGCGACGATCGTGTCGGGAGTGCCGTTGGTGGTGTAACCGGCGGCGAAGCGGTGGCCGCCGCCGCCCAAAGTGGTTGCTATCGCGGCCACGTCGACGCCGTCGTGGGCGCCGGGGGTGGTGTCGCGGGAGCGCAGCGACACGATCCAGCGCTCCGAGATGGTGCGTGATTCCTTGAAGACCGCGGCGACGCCTGCTTCGGCCACGGTACGGACGATGTCGATGACGCTCTCCGCCTCCTCCGAGCTCACCTCGGCCGCGTCGGCGCGGCGCACGAACGCGTACACAAGGCCGGTGCCGCCGTTCGCCGAGGGCACCAACTGCGCGGAACCCAGGACGCGCGACAGCATCGGTAGCCAGTCGAACGGGTGGGTGTCCATCAGCGTGCGGGAGATCTCCGCACCGTCGATGCCGGTGGACAGCAGTCGTTCGGCGAGGCGGTGCGTCCCGGGGCGGACCCAACGGAAGGAGCCGGTGTCGGTAACCAGCCCTGCGTAAAGGCAGTGCGCCACTTCGGGATCGATCGGCACCTGCCAGGCATCGAGCAGTGGGACGATCACGCTGGTAGTCGACTCCGCGTTCGGATCGACCACATTGATCGTCCCGAACCTGGTGTTGGATCGGTGATGATCGAGCACCAGTGTCGTTGCGGCGCCGGACAATCGGTCGGCGAGCGCGCCGAGCCTGCCCGCGCTGCCGCAGTCCACGGCGATGAGCAGGTCCACCTCACGCGGTACCTGTGCGGGCGCGACCAGATGATGCACACCCGGCAGCGACCGCATCGAAACGGGCAACTCGGCAGGTTCGGCGAACGATACGCACACCGGAATGCCGCGACGCTGCAGTACCAACGCCAACGCCAGCCCACTGCCGATGGTGTCGGCGTCGGGCTGCACATGGCACAGGATGGTGACCGACCGTGCGGCCGTCAGCGCCGCGACAGCCGCATCGAGATCCGCCGCGTCGAGACCGACTGCTTCGGGCATCGTCGTCATTGCCTACCGCAAGTCACTCGTCGGTGTCGCGTTCGACCTTGTATGGGTCGGATTCGCCCGCGTGCGTCGCATTGGCCGCCACCTTCGCCACCGCTTCATCGGCGGCTCTGGCCTTGGCCAGCAGCGCCTCCATGTCCGCCGCCACCTCCGGTACCTTGTCGAGCACGAAGGCCAGCGTCGGGGTGAACTTCACGCCGGTACCGGCGCCCACCTTCGAACGCAGCACGCCCTTCGCCTTCTCCAGACCCATAGCCGCACCCTCGTAATCGGGTTCGACGTCCAGGCTTTCGCCCAATACGGTGTAGTACACCTTGGCGTCCCGCAGATCCGGGGAGACTTTGGCGTCGGTGATGGTCACGAAATTCAGCCGCGGATCCTTCACCTCGTATTCGATCGCGGTCGCCACGATCGCGGAAATCCGCTTGGCGAGTCGGCGTGCCCTGGCTTGATCCACCATGGCTGAACCCTCCTCAGCAATAAATCGTCAGTCTTCGGGTCCGAAGATCCTGCGGCGCACTGCCAGCAACTCTAACTCCGGACGGGCGGCAACGTGCCGCTCACATTTGTCGAGTACCTCGGTCAGGTGATCCATTCCGGAACTGACCATGGCAACTCCCAGCAACGACCGGCGATGCCGATCGTGTTCTCCGCCCTCGGCGGCACTCACCCCGAAGCGCTGCAATTCGGCCAGGACCGGCCGAATCACCGAGCGCTTCTCTTTCAGCGAATGCACATCACCGAGCAGGATGTCGAACTCCAGTGCACCGAGGTACACACACACCTCTTCAGTGTCGAAACGACCGGACCGTCAGGCCGCGCCCGCCCGGACCCCGGCTTTCACCGGAGTGACGGGCGGACGCGACGTGCTCGGACTATCAGTCGCGCGGCTTCTCACGCAGCTCGTAGGCCTCGATGATGTCGCCTTCCTTGATGTCGGAGTAGGTGACGGTCATACCGCATTCGAAGCCCTCGCGGACCTCGGCGGCGTCATCCTTCTCACGCTTCAGGGAGGAAATCGACATCGTCTCGGCGACCACCACGTTGTCACGCAGCAGCCTGGCCTTCGCATTGCGCTTGACCGAGCCCGAGGTGACCATGCAGCCCGCGATGTTGCCGATCTTGGAGGACCGGAAGATCGCACGGATCTCGGCGCGACCGAGCTCGACCTCTTCGTAGATCGGCTTGAGCATGCCCTTGAGGGCCTTCTCGATCTCGTCGATGGCCTGGTAGATCACCGAGTAGTACCGGATGTCCACGCCTTCGCGGTTGGCCAGCTCGGTCGCCTTGCCCTCGGCACGGACGTTGAACCCGATGATGATCGCGTTCGACGCCGACGCCAGGTTGACGTTGGTCTCGGTGACACCACCGACACCGCGGTCGATGACCCGCAGGCGCACCTCGTCGTCCACCTGGATACCGAGCAGAGCCTCTTCGAGGGCCTCGACGGTACCGGAGTTGTCGCCCTTGAGGATCAGGTTCAGCTCCGAAGTCTCCTTCAGTGCGGCATCCAGATCTTCCAGGCTGATCCGCTTGCGGCTGCGGGCAGCCAGTGCGTTGCGTTTGCGCGCATTGCGGCGGTCGGCGATCTGACGTGCGATGCGGTCCTCGTCGACAACCAGGAGGTTGTCACCGGCGCCCGGCACCGACGTGAAGCCGATGACCTGGACCGGCCGCGACGGCAGCGCCGCGACGACATCCTCGCCGTGCTCGTCGACCATGCGACGGACGCGACCGTAGGCGTCGCCCGCCACGATCGAGTCGCCGACGCGCAGCGTGCCGCGCTGGATGAGCACGGTCGCCACCGGACCACGGCCACGGTCGAGGTGCGCCTCGATGGCGACACCCTGGGCGTCCATATCCGGGTTGGCCCGCAGGTCCAGCGATGCGTCCGCGGTCAGCACGACCGCTTCCAGCAGCGCCTCGATGTTGGTGCCCTGCTTGGCGGAGATGTCGACGAACATGGTGTCGCCGCCATACTCCTCGGTCACCAGACCGTATTCGGTCAGCTGCTGCCGGATCTTGTCCGGGTTCGCGCCTTCCTTGTCGATCTTGTTGACCGCCACCACGATCGGCACGTCGGCCGCCTGTGCGTGGTTGATCGCTTCCACCGTCTGCGGCATGACGCCGTCGTCGGCCGCGACCACGAGGATCGCGATGTCGGTGGCCTTCGCACCACGGGCACGCATGGCGGTGAACGCCTCGTGACCCGGGGTGTCGATGAAGGTGATCAGTCGATCTTCGTCGTTGACGTGTGTCAGCACCTGGTAGGCACCGATGTGCTGGGTGATGCCACCGGCCTCGCCCTCACGGACGTTGGCCTTACGGATCGTGTCCAGCAGTCGGGTCTTACCGTGGTCGACGTGACCCATGACGGTCACCACCGGCGGCCTGATCTGCAGGTCTTCCTCGCCACCCTCGTCCTCGCCGTAGGTGAGGTCGAAGCTTTCGAGCAGCTCGCGATCCTCGTCCTCCGGGCTGACGACGTGCACGACGTAGTTCATCTCGCTGCCGAGCAGCTCGAGGGTCTCGTCGTTCACCGACTGGGTCGCGGTGACCATTTCGCCGAGGTTGAACAGCGCCTGGACCAGCGAGGCCGGGTTGGCGTCGATCTTCTCCGCGAAGTCCGACAGCGATGCGCCACGGGCGAGACGGATGATCTCGCCGTTGCCGCGCGGCAGCCGAACGCCGCCGACGGCGGGCGCCTGCATGTTCTCGTACTCGGCGCGCTTCGCCCGCTTCGACTTACGGCCACGACGGACCGCGCCACCGGGACGACCGAACGCACCGGCCGCGCCGCCGCGTCCACCCGGACCACCGGGACGACCACCGCCGCCACCGGGACGACCGCGGAAACCACCGGCCGCGGGAGCACCGGCACCTGCACCGGGCGCACCCGTGCCGCCACCGCCACCACCGGGACCGTCGCGGGCGCCACCGCCACCGCCACCGCCGCCACCGGGACGACCGCCGGGTCCACCCGGACGGCCACCGGGTCCACCCGGACGACCGGCACCCGCGCCGCCGCCCGGACCCGGACGGGCCGAACGAGCAGGCATGGCACCGGGATTCGGGCGCGGCGGCATCGAGCCGGGGCTAGGCCGCGGTCCACCGGGACGCGGACCACCCTGGCCCGCGGCCGGACGAGGACCGCCCTGACCGGGAGCCGGGCGGGCGCCGCCCTGGGCGGGGGCACCGGGACGCGGGCCGTGCCCGGGACCCGGGCGAGGACCGCCCTGGCCGGGGGCAGGACGCGGCGCCGGACGCTCACGCTCGGGAGCCGAGGAATACGGATTGTTGCCGACCCGAGGGGTCTTGGGGCCGGGCTTCGGACCACCCGCGGGACCACCGGGACGCGGGCCTGAGCCCTGTGCCGGGGTACCGGGACGCTGCTGCTGCGGCTGACCGGGACGCGGACCACCGGGGGTCGGGCGCGGACCGGCAGGAGCCGGAGCGGCCTGTGCCGCAGGCGCCGACTGTGCGGCGTCCTGAACCGGAGCGGACTCGCGGGCGACGGGGGCCGGAGCCGGCTTCACGACCGGACCGGGACGCACCGCATCGGCGACGCGCTCGGCAGGCCGAGCAACGGGCTCAGCGGTTTCCCGCGCGGCAGGAGCCGCGGGGGTGGCGGCCGGAGCCGGAGCCGGAGTACGGGGACCCGGACGCGGACCACCCGGGGTGGGTTTGGCGGCCGGACGGGCCGTCGAAGCGGATCCGGGACGCGCCTCGGACTTGGCTGTTCCATTGGCCGGAGCGGACTTCGCCGCCACCGACTCGCGCAGCCGACGTGCGACAGGTGCCTCCACCGTCGAGGACGCCGACTTCACGAACTCGCCTTGCTCCTTGAGCTTTGCGAGTAGTTCTTTGCTTGTGACACCGAGTTCTTTGGCCAACTCGTGCACGCGGGCCTTGCCTGCCACTGCTCTCCTCACTGAGAGGTCGAGCAGTGCCTCCGCCTAGGGAAGGCGGGCCCGCACGACCTCGGGTTATCTCCGATGGACGTTCATCGTTGGTGCTTCACGGTGTGCTCATGAGTGCTCGTGCCTGTTCTCGAGGTACTTCTCCAGGGCTGAGATATCCAGATGTCCGGACACTCGTAGTGCTCTGCCGAATGCTCGGCGTCGCTCTGCTGCGGTCAAACAAACCGAAACGGGGTGCAACCAGGCACCCCGTCCGGGAAGTCTGCGTTGTGGATCGGGAACGACCGCAAAAAAATGAGAACCATTTCCTTCGGTCTCATATTCCCGCGCCACGATCCGCAACAGGTCGACGGCCAACTCTCGCTTCCGGCATCCGATGCACGTCCGCACCGGAGCTGCCGGACGCTGGAGCGTCTTGGGCTGCTGGGTGGTGCGTTCGGGCAACGAAACCGAAGGCTCGCGTTGAACCTGAGACCACTCTACCGCTGCTCCGGTCGGAACACCGAACCCCGCCCCCGCGGAAGTTACCAACATGTCATCCGGAGCGTCCGGTGTCGGGCCCATACGCGGCTCACCGCGAGCGGTGTCGGTCAACTTCGATGCGCCTCCGTTCGCACACTGCCGCCCATGTCCGGGGCCGCGTCGCTGCGAATATCGATGCGCCAGCCGGTCAGGCGGGCGGCCAGGCGGGCGTTCTGCCCTTCCTTGCCGATGGCGAGCGAGAGCTGGAAGTCCGGCACCACCACCCGCGCCGCGCGCGCCTCCGCATCGACGATGGTGACCGAAACCACCTTCGACGGCGAGAGCGCATTGCCGACGAAAGTCGCCGGATCCTCCGCGTAATCGATGATGTCGATCTTCTCGCCCGCCAGCTCGCTCATCACGTTGCGCACGCGCTGCCCCATCGGGCCGATACAGGCGCCCTTGGCGTTGACGCCGGGCACGGTGGTGCGCACCGCGATCTTGGAGCGATGCCCGGCCTCCCGAGCGACCGCGACGATCTCCACCGAGCCGTCGGCGATCTCCGGGACCTCTAGCGCGAACAGCCGGCGCACCAGATTCGGGTGCGTCCGCGACAGCGTGATCTGCGGGCCACGCGGGCCACGCGAGACGCCGACGACGTAGCACTTGATCCGGTCGCCGTGCTCGTAGGTTTCGCCGGGCACCTGCTCGGCGGGCGGGATCAGTCCCTCGGTCCCGTGCATTTCGCTGCCGATGCGCACCACGATGGTGCCGCGGGCGTTGGCGCGCGCGTCACGCTGCACGACGCCGCCGACGATGTCGCCCTCATGGGTGGCGAACTCGCCGAAGGACTTCTCGTTCTCGGCATCGCGCAGCCGCTGCAGCACCACCTGGCGCGCGGTGGTCGCGGCGATCCGGCCGAATCCCTCTGGGGTGTCGTCCCATTCGGAGATCATGTTGCCGTCGGCGTCGACCTCCATGGCCATCACCCGCACCACGCCGGTCTTCTGGTTGATGTCGATGCGCGCGTGGGGCTGGTGGCCCTCGGTGTGCCGGTAGGCGGTGAGCAATGCCGACTCGATCGCGGAGATCACGGTCTCGATCGAGATCCCCTTGTCGGCGACAATCGCGCGCAGGGCTTCGATTTCGATGTTCATTCCACGATCCCTTCGGTCGGCGAATCGGACGCTGTTACTGATTCAGGCAGTGCATCGGTCGTTCCTGGAACTTCTTCTTCCTGTCCCGGCCGCGGACGGCCGGGGGCGACTCCACCCGCAAGCTCGAGCTCACGCGCACCGGGCGGCGAGAACTCGACCTGGACGACGGCTTCGGCGATGTCGGCGAGCGCGACGCTGACCCGATGCGGGTTGCGTTTGCCGCCGAGCACCAGCGCCACCGTGCCGTCAGCGAGCGCCCCGACCCTGGCTTCGAACTTGTCCGATCCACCCGAATCAGGGGCGGGCACCCCGGGTCGTAGCGAGATCCGCACTTTACGCCCACGGGCGCGGCGCCAGTGCCGGTCGACGGTGAGCGGACGGTCGATACCGGGTGTGGTGACTTCCAGCAGGTACTCCGTCTCGCCGAAATCGCCTGCCTCGTCGAGGTGCTCGGAGAGCTCCCTGCTGAGTTCGGCGATGGTGTCCAGATCCGAAGCGTCATCGCTGTCCACGATCACCTTCACCCGAGCCTGCGCTTCCGCGTGCTTGCCGGCCGTCGAAATCTCGACGCCCTCGAGGTCGAATCCTCGGCGTTCGACGAGTCCAGCAACGAGCTGGCTCAGCCTTTCCTCGGTCGGCATCGGCATGTGGGGCGGCTCCTGGTTCAGTTGTGACGTGGCGGGAAAATTCTCTACCGAAGGTCTAGCGTAACGCGCCACGAGAGTGTAAAGGACCAGCGGCCTGAGGCAAGTTTCCTGTGCGTGCGGCGGCCGGTCCGGGGCGCGCTGGGCGGTCGACGGGTGGTCCGGGGCGCCGCGCGAATCTGGCACGATGGTGCCGTGCCCATCCGCCATTCCGCCCCGCCGCACGCCGGGTGCACCTCCGGCATTCCGCTCGACCGGCACGGGTCCGCGGACTGCTTGTCGGTCGCTCGCGGCGTCGCGATCGACC
Organism: Nocardia sp. GCM10030253; assembly: GCF_042675075.1. NCBI lineage: Bacteria > Bacillati > Actinomycetota > Actinomycetes > Mycobacteriales > Nocardiaceae > Nocardia > Nocardia sp. GCM10030253. Next base: position 136,938 of record NZ_JBHTDL010000010.1, read on the forward strand.
GGCGCACCGCGTTGCGACTCGCTGGTGGTGGGACAGTCGGCATACTCGCCCTCAGCGCGGCGGTCGGCTGCGCCGACGACACGATCTACGAGCCGGATCCGCTTGCCGCACAAGAGGTCCTGGCCCGCGCCGACGCCGCGGCCGCAACCGCGGCGATCGCGCTGACGCCACAGCGGCACGCCGCGCTGACCACGATCGCGAGCGAACGCACCGCGCACGCCGACGCCTTGCGCGCCGAGATCAACCGAGCAGTCGGGGTCTACGGCGACGGCACCACCCCCACGCACCGCACCCGTTCGATGAACGCGCCTGCCGACACCGGGCCGTCGCCCGCGGCGTCCGGTACCGCCGTGTCGTCCGTAGCGCCGCCGACCGTCGACCAGTTGCGGGATCGCCTCACCGATTCCCAGCAGTCGGCCGCCGAGCTCGCGCGCACCCAATCGGGCTACCGCGCAGGGCTGTTGGCCTCCATCAGCGCGGCCTGCGCCACCGAGGCAGGAGTATTGCTGGCATGACCGACGCCGAACGCCTGGCCCTGCTCGACGCACTGAACGCCGAATACGCAGCGGTGTACGCCTACGGCGTGATCGACGCCTACGCCTCCACCGAACGCGACCGCCTCGTCACCCAGTACACCGCAGCCCACCGCGCCCGTCGCGACAGCACCATCGATGCCCTGACCGCGGCAGGCGCCACGGCCCCACCCCCGAACGCCGCCTACACGGCCCCATTCCCGGTCGACGACCCGATCCCGGCAGCCAACCTGGCTGTCACCGTCGAAACCGACTGCACGGTCGCCTGGCGCTCCGTGGTCGAGCGCGCCGACACCGAGCCGGTCCGCCGCACGGGCATCGAAGCCCTCACCGAATGCGCTCTCCGCCTGGCCACGTGGCAGTCGATCCTCGGCGCCGACCCGCCGACCGTCGCCTTCCCCGGCAAGGCCTGAACGCCCTCGATCCGCACTGTCTATCGAGCTCTGTACCTGTTGCAGGCATCCGCGAGGCGTGCGGATCCGCCCCAGGCCGCCGAGCACCGCTGGCTGCGTCACCCGGGCGAGCATCCGCCGGCTCTGTACGCACCACGGGTGGCGTGACAGCCGCACCCGGCATCAGGGATCACCCCTGTTGTCGGTGACCACAGAGGTGAATTCCGAGACGACTGCGTTTCCGATCAGCTGTCGTGCCTGGTGCCGGTGGGTAGTACGGGATCGGCCGACCCCGTTGCGAGGTCGGCCGATTCCGATGAATTGCGGTGACTACGGGCGCATTTCGTAGGCACCGTCGTAGGACGCGACCTGGGTCCAGACGCGGTCGAACCGCTCACGGTCGGCGAGCGGGGTGCGCAGGGCACCAACAGCCCAGGCCTGTTGGGCGGGGGTGGCAGTGGGCTTGCCGTAGAGGGTGGTGGCGTAGGTGTTGAAGTCGCGGATCTGGAAGTCGAAGATCTGGTCGAGAACGTCGCGGTCCAGGCCGGTGATTGCGGCCTGTTCCAGGATCAGCTGGCCGTAGACCACCAGGGAGAACAGGTGGCCGATGGTCAGCATGAAGTCAAGGTCCTTCTGCTGGTCGGCGTCGGGGGCGGCCGTGGTCAGCAGGGTGCGCAGGGCCTGGGCCTGTTCGTAGAAGCGGGCCACGTTCGCGACGTCGGTGTGCTTGTCGTAGACCGGGGTCCAGTCGGCGAACTGCACCTTGCCCGCGCCACGGGCCGGGCCCTGCGCGAAGAAGAACTCGTCGTCGGCCGCGTCGAGGCGGGTACCGACCTCCGGGTAGTCCTTCGGGTTGAACAGGTAGTTCGGCATGAACTTCAGGATCTGACCGACATTGACGTGCACCGTACCCTCGAGCCGGGGCAGCGTGCCGATGTAGCGGGCGACTTGGGCGAAGTAGGTGTTCTTCTCGAAACCCTTCGCGGCGAGCACATCCAGCAGCAGCGTCATGACGGTCTCGCCCTCGGAGGTCACCTTGGACTTCGTCATCGGGTTGAACAGCAGGTAGCGGCGGTCCTCGAGACTCGCGCTGCGGAAGTAGTCGACAGCGCGGTCGCTGAACAGCTTCATCGCGGTGATGCGGGCATAGGCATCCACGAAATTCGTACGCACATGTGGGAATTCGGTGACCGGATTGCCGTAGAGGATGCGGTTGTTCGAGTGCGTGATCGCCTCGTAGAACGAGTGCTCGACCATGCCGATGCTGCCGTGGCACAGGTTGAACTTGCCGACGTTGACGGTGTTCAGCGCCGCGGAGAACGCCTCGGGGCCGGTGGAGAGGATGTCGTCGGCCGTCACCGGGTAGTTGTGCAGCGCGAAGGTGCTGACGTACAGCTGGCCGTGGATGACGTTGTCGATGAGCTCATAGTCGTCGTGGCGGCTGTCGGCGGCGAACCATACATAGCCGTCGGCGCCCTCGATATCGGCGCGGCGCGAGAACACCGAGACCATGCTGGCGACGTTGCCGTTGCCGATGTAGTACTTGGTGCCGTTGGCGCGGAACAGGATTCCCGCCTCCGCATCGGCGCTACCCGGCTCGGACGGTGTCAGCACGAGGTCGGTGTTGTAGATGTCGGCGCCGTGATCGCGCTCGGACAGCCCGAATGCCATCACCTGGCCGTCGGCGAGGTCGGCGGCGGCACGCTTCTTGGCAGCCTCGTTGTCGCTCTGCCAGATCGGGCCGAGACCGAGGATCGTGACCTGCTCGGCGTACCAATACGCGAGACCGTAGAACCCGAAGATCTCCGAAAGCGCCGCGTTGCGGGCCGCGTCCCAGCGCCGGTTCTCGTCGCCGTCGGCATAAGCGGCGGGCGTCAGGAAGGTCGCGAACAGCTTCTCTTTCTTGGCGAACTCGAGAAACTCCGACACCCATACCGCGTCCGCGTCGTCGGCAAGCAGCTGACGCTTACCTCGCGATTCGAACCACTCGATGGTGGCCTTCAGCAGTCGCCGCGTCTCAGCGTCGAACTGCTGCGGGTCGTAGGTGGCGGGGTTGAACAACAACGCATCGGTACTCGTCATGCCGGTTAACTTACCAGCGAGTAACAGCACCTCGAGGCGGGTCCGGTCCAGCTGTTCCAGCAAATCCTGCCTACGGAACCGTAGGTATGACCGCTCGCGTCGGTTGGTCGCCGCGCCCGGACGCGGAACGGCCCCGACCGAGTAGCTCGATCGGGGCCGTGTGCATCCGACGCGTCGTTACCCGCGAACCTTGGCGACAATCGCCTCGATGGCGGACTCGGCTGGGACCTCGACGCCTTCGCCGGTGAACCGGTCGCGGATCTCGACCTTGCCATCGGCCCAGCCGCGGCCCACGACCACGACCACGGGGACGCCGATCAGCTCGGAATCCTTGAACTTCACACCGGGCGAGGCCTTGCGGTCGTCGAGGACCACCTCCAGGCCGGCCGCGTCCAGTTGTGCGGCAACATGTTCGCCGCCCTCCTTAGAGGACTCGTCTTTGTTGGCGATCACCACGTGCACATCGAACGGGGCGACCTCACGCGGCCAGCGCAGGCCCTTGTCGTCGTGCTGCTGTTCGGCGATGACGGCCACCATCCGAGACACGCCGACACCGTAGGAGCCCATGGTCAGCCGCACCGGCTTGCCGTTCTCGCCGAGTACATCGACATCGAAAGCGTCGGTGTACTTGGTGCCGAGCTGGAAGATGTGTCCGATCTCGATGCCCCGCGCGGCGACCAGCGGGCCCGCACCGTCCGGTGACGGGTCGCCGTCGCGCACCTCGGCGGCCTCGATGGTGCCATCGGGGGTGAAGTCGCGGCCGGCGACCAAGCCGACGACGTGCTTGCCCTGACTGTCCGCGCCGGTGATCCAGGCGGTCCCGGTAACGACGCGAGGATCGACCAGGTAGCGAACCCCGTTGTCCTGCAGCGCCTTCGGGCCGATGTAACCCTTCACGAGGAAGGGGTTGGCCGCGAAGTCGGCCTCGTTGAGCAGCTCGACCTCGGCGGGTTCGACGGAAGCGCCGAGGCGCTTGTCGTCGACCTCGCGGTCGCCGGGGATGCCGATGCCGAGGATCTCGGTCTTGCCGCCCGGGTGGCGCAGCTTCACCATGACGTTCTTCAAGGTGTCGGCCGCGGTGACCGGGCGGTCGAGGACGCCTGCCGCGTTGGCCCAGTCGACCAGCGTCGCAATGGTCGGCGTGTTCGGTGTGTCGTGCACGACCGCCGCTGGCTGTCCCTCGATGGGCAGCGGATCGGGGGCGTGCGTGACCACCGCTTCCACGTTCGCCGCATAGCCGGATTCGAGACACCGCACATAGGTGTCCTCACCGAACGGGCTGTCGGCGAGGAACTCCTCCGAAGCGCTGCCGCCCATCGCGCCGGACGTGGCGGCGACGATGACGTAGTCGACCCTCAGTCGATCGAACATGCGCTGGTAGGCGTCGCGGTGTGCGTTGTAGCTCGCCTTCAGTCCGTCCTCGTCCAGGTCGAAGGAGTAGGAGTCCTTCATGGTGAACTCACGCCCACGCAGGATGCCCGCACGGGGACGCTCCTCGTCGCGGTACTTGGTCTGGATCTGGTACAGCGTGACCGGAAGGTCCTTGTACGAGTTGTATTCACCCTTCACGGTGAGCGCGAACAGCTCCTCGTGGGTGGGGCCGAGCAAGTAGTCGGCGCCCTTGCGGTCCTGCAGCCGGAAGAGGCCGGGACCGTACTCGGTCCACCGGTTGGTGGTCTCGTACGGTTCGCGCGGCAGCAGCGCGGGAAGCGAGATCTCCTGGGCGCCGATGGCGTCCATCTCTTCCCGGACAACGTTCTCCACCCGGCGTAGCACCCGCAGGCCCAGCGGCAGCCACGAGTACACACCCGGGGCGACGCGGCGCACATATCCGGCGCGGACGAGGAGTTTGTGGCTGGGCACCTCGGCGTCGGCGGGATCGTCGCGCAGGGTACGCAGGAACAGGCGGGAGAGGCGGGTGATCACGGAACGACAGGGTAGTCGCTGGCCGGACGATGTTCGCAAGGCATTACCGTATCCGCTCGTGCTGGTGCTGCTGCCTCCTTCCGAAACCAAGTCCGACGGTGGTTCCGACGCGCCTCTCGAGCTGGCGTCGTTGGCGATGTCACAGCTCACCCCGGTGCGCGACCGCCTGATCGACAAGGTGGTCGAGCTGGCCGCCGACCCCGGCACCGCCCGCACCGTCCTCGGTCTCGGCAAGGGGGCCGACGCCGAGATCGCCCGCAATGCGGGCCTGCGCACCTCCCGCACTCGGCCCGCCCTGGAGCGCTACACCGGCGTCCTCTACGACGCACTCGACGCGCGCGCCTTCACCAAGGCGCAGCGGGCCAAGGCCGATGCCCGCCTCGCCATCGGCTCCGCACTGTTCGGCGCTGTCCGCGCCACCGATCCGATCCCCGCCTACCGGCTCTCCGGTGGCTCCAAACTCCCTGGCCTACCCACCCTTTCGGCCCTCTGGCGCGACTCGCTGCCCGACGCGCTGCACGCCGAAGCCGCGGGCGAGCTGGTCATCGATCTCCGCTCGGGCACCTACCAGCAGCTCGGCCGGGTCCCCGGCGCAATCACCGCCAACGTCCTGACCGAACACCCCGACGGCACCCGCACCGTGGTGAGCCACTTCAACAAGCACCACAAGGGCCTGCTGGCCCGCGCTCTGGTCCTCACCCGCGCCGATCCCACCGACATCCGCGCCGTCGCCCGCATCGCGACCAAGTCGGGCTTGAAGACCGAAATCGCCTCCCCTACAGAGCTGTTGATACTCACCTGAGGCGATGCGCCCGAATCTCGATCATCGCGATCCGGGCCAGTTCGGCGGTGAGGTTTCGCGCGGGCTCGAGTTTCGTAGCGGGCGCGGGCGGTCGGGGTTCGGAATAGGTGTGGCTGTTGGGCCAAAGCCTGGAGTACGGCTGTGCGGCCTATACGAAAGAGCTCGTCGGGGACGTGGTGGCATTCGGCGCGGACGGCTGCGGAGTAGGCGGCGTAGCCGGGTTCGTCCGCGGCATCGGATCAGATCGCTCTCAAATCTACGTCGATCCGCGCGAAGCCAGCCGGGCCGCCGACGAACAAAGCGGGAGTCGCGGGATCGTTCGTTGCCGCCATCGCATCAACGCGGTCCGCCAGGCACACTATCGACAGCTCCGTCCCCAGCACGGTGTCCCATAGGCCCACGGTCCCGTCTGTACTGCCAACTGCCAGTAGCGGATCGGCGTCGCGTCGTTGGATCGCGACCATCGCGGTAACGGGACCGTATCGGTACTGCAGCTGACCGATCGGAGTGTCTGCCAACGCATCCCATATCCACACTGACTCGGCTGTGCCGACCGCGATGAGGACTCGGCCGCTGGCCCGACCGACAACTGTGATCGCGCGTACGTCACCTTCGCACGTGAAGTTGTGGACCACAGTGCTCGCTGCCGGGTCCCACAACCACACATATTCATCGACACAGATGGCCAGCAGAACACTGCCATCCGGCAGCGGCACTTCGGCCAGCAGAGCCTGACCATTTCGGTGCCCGATCGGCACGTCCACGTCTGCAACTCGGCGCGTTGCCAAATTCGTCACCGCGATTCTGCCCGCACTGCTCGCCGCCAAGAATACGGTTCCATCCGGCATCCGCAGAATTGCGATCGTCGAGATCTCGCCCAGCACAGCACGAATAGGGCTGCCAACCGGGGTGCCGGACAACGGATCACGTAACCGGACACCGTCATCGTCACCGGTAGCCAGCAGCACCTGACCGTCTGGGAGATGTACTGCGGCGATCGCCGAAGATCGCCCCTGTCTCGGTGTCGCCGTACCTTGCGAGATACCGGTCACCGGATCCCACCAGCCGACGCGACCGAATGAACCGGTGGCCAGCAGCACACCTCGATCAGGAAGGGACAGCACGGCAAATGCAGTCACGCCCGGCCGGTGCCGCGCATCTTCCTCCAAGCCGACACCAGCGCGGCCGCCAGTCGGATCACTGAGCCATACGGTGTCTTGGCTGGCGATGGCCAGCAGCACACGGCCGTCCGGCATGGGCAATGCTGCGAGCGCTTCGGCCCACTCAGGATGCGGTGGCCACGGCTTCCCGATCACGTCGCGGGAAACCGAATCCCATAGTTGGACACCATCGGCCGTGCTGACGGCGAAGACAGTTCGTCCATCGGGCAATGCGATCGATGTCGCGCTTGTCGAGACGCGGGGTTCTGTGATGCGGGCCGCAGGTGACCGAGCCTGCATCAGGTCACCTGACAGTGGATCCCAAAAGTGCATTTCCTCTGCGAAGTATCGGACAAAGCCGAGCACCGCTCGCCCATCGTCCGCATACGCCGTCCATAGTTGCCAAACCCGTCCGGGGACTACCGGTTCGGTGCTCACATTGTCCGTGAACGGGTCCCACGTCCAGACTCCGTCCTTGTCGCCAATGGCGAGTAGTATCCGGCCATCGCCGATCGGAATGGCCGCAAGCGCCAGCACTGCGCGACCGGATTGCGCCCACAGCTGACCGATCGTGGCACCGGTAACCGGATCGAGCATGACAACACCATCCCGGGCAACCGCCAAGAGGGAACGCCCATCCAACAGCGGCACGCTGGCGAGGTGGATGTGCGCGCCGTACCGGTCCCTGACAATAGGTTTAGGGACGCGGGCCAGAATGTTGCCTTTCGGAAGTCGCCAGGAAGCCCACCGGGAGCGCAGCGGTAGTGACATACGTTCCAGCGGGCGCGGCAATTCGATTTCCGCTGCAACGAGAGCAAATTGCAAGGTTGCCTGTCGGGCACGGACGTCTTGATCTGCCAAGAACGGCTCAACACGCGCCCACGCCGTCAAGCCATTCTCACCAGCGTCGCCGAGCGGGAGCCCGAGCGCCGTACGCACCACAGTTCCGTTGTTCCACGGTAGGAAGGCAAGCGGAATCGTCTCGGCAGTGAGGGAGTCGCCGCGACGTGCATGCTCGATGAGATAGCTCTGCACATACGGATGCGGAGGCGTCTGCCCGCTCGAATCGAGCGAGGCGGCAAGAGCGCGCGCAATCTGCCGATTGAGCAGACTCGGCGCTTGGAACGGTGACTCCGGGAAGTCGAGCGCGACAGGAAGTAGGTGCTGCGCGTTGTCCCGCATGGTCTCGGCCAGGCGTTCGTGGCTGGGCCGATACACCATCCGACCGGATTCCTCGTCGGTGGTGAAGTAGCCGCCCAGCCGCCCAGCCAGGATAGTTTCGATGAGCTCGCCGACCCTTGGCAGGCCTCGGCCCGCGACCCCCGCGGCAACGGCGGGCCATACATCAGCGAAGGGCAGTCCGCGCCCGAGGGCAAACGCGGTCGCACGCATCACCGGCAGCAGTGATTCGACGTCTTCGCCGATATCCCGTGCGACATCGATGAGGTCGGCGCGCAGCAGCGAAACGGTACCGTCGGCCAAGGTCCCCAGCCACTCCTGGTCGTCGAGTCGCTGTCGGTGGGGAGACTCCCGCAAGCGCTGCCCCGCCAGACGCGCATCCAGAAATGAAGGGGTGACCGTCGCAGCTACGATTTCGGCTGCTCGGGTCCGCTCCAAGTGGAGGTCTGCACTGCTGTACCGCCCTGTTGCGCTGAGTAGTTCGTCGATGTAGGACGCGATGTCCGCGGTGACGGTTGGCGCCTCGTCGGTTCGAACCACCTGCAGGGGCTGCTCGATCAACATTCGACCGATCAACGCAAGCAGTGTCGGCCCGGAATCAGGTTCGGAGGCGATCATTTCCGAGCGGGAGCTGCGCAATCCGATCAGCATCCGGATCAGTGGCCGCCCATCGGCGTTTCGCAGGCGAGCCATCGGCCCGATGACCTCGACGACCAGACGTGCGGGATGCGCAGCCTCATCTACACCGTCGACGACGATGGTCCGTGGCGTAGCCGCAGCGGTCAGGAAGGTCAAAAGATGCCGCACGCTCGATACATTGATCGGTGCGGGTTCGGAGCCGCCGAGTAGCGTATACAACTCGGCGCTGAAACGGTCGATATCGCTGTTGCGAGCCAGAATCGCCGCATCGATGGACCCGGGCTCCGGTAGCGCATCGGCGGGAATGACGGCAACCAATTCGGCGTTCTGCTGCCGGAACCTGATGTCCGACAAGGTGACCGCTCTGGCTAGGATGGCTGACTTACCGGAACCGGCTGCACCAGTGACGATTAGGTGCCCGGTCGTCCCATGTAGGAAACCGACCACAGAGCGCATGAGGTCGGCTCGACCAGAAAAGTACCACCCGGCATCATTGCTGTGTACTCGTCCGGAGGCTCGGGCTACCCAATATTCGTCGACGACAGCGCTGGTCAGTGCGACCTGCTGTCGCGCAGAGTCCACGACGTCGCGGTGCGGCCGAAACCCTGGATTGGGTAGGCAGAGCATAGTTTCGGACAGTGCAGTGTGGTTTCGCGGCCATACAGTCAACGGTTCGAGCAGCTCTCGATGTTCGAGCAGCACTGCAGAAATCTCGGTCTGAAACTCGCTCAACGTCAAATACTCGCTCGTGATCCCAGCACGAGTGCGAAGCCTTTCGTGCACGTAGCGCAGCAGTTGAGCGAACTCACCGATCCGAGGCTTGGCGTCGAAGTCGGCGCTGGTTATGACGGCGATCGTCTTGTGTTGCTGCCGCTGTGGCGACAGGTCTTTGCGCAGCTGGGCCCACTCGGCGTCGATCGCTCCGGCATAGCAGGAGTCGACAAGGACGAGTAGATGTTCTGCATCCGTGTCCAGTATCTCGGACAACAGGTTAGATGTTCGGTAGCGGGTCGAGGGGCGACACGGATCGCTGTCGCTGACAAGCAGATAATGGAACCCACTCCCGCCCTTCATTCCATGACCGGTGATATAAATGATCACGACATCGCTCGTGCCGAGTTCAGTGAGCCCCTCCGATTCCAAGAATCGGCCGATGACACGTTGAGTTGTCGGGTAGGCCGCGGTGTGGGCGAACACGCGGTCGCCGAGGTCCGAGTCAGCAAACCAGCCGACCACAGCCGTCACCTGGTCGTCTATTCCCGCACCGAATGACGATGGCTCGTCCGGATATTCACGCGCGGCGATGGTAATCAGGCGCCTGGTCCACGCATCCCCTCCGTTCATCTCCCCGGGTGCCCCGTCTCGACGCCATCAAGGATCGCTCGGGCCGTCACCCGCTGCGACAGGTATCTGGTCAGCGAATGCGGGTCGGCCCGGCCGTTATCCACCTCGACGTCGACAGCCTCGGGGGTAAGTCCCCGTCCAGCAGTGACAACATCCCACGGATCGAACACATTGGTCCACACGACGTTCGGCGCCAGCACCCCAGAGTGCTGCGTCGCCAACGCTGTCTGAATCGTCCGCCACGGCAAAGGGGAACCGATCGTCACAAACGTCGTGATCTGTCCGGCGAGCCCACGACGCAAGATGTCGAAGCCAACCACGCTGCCGAGCGAATGCCCGACCAACACCCTTGCATCGGAGGCGATTCCATGTGCTACCGCTTCCCGGATCACTGCACCAGCCCCGGTTCGGAAGAGGTACGCGTAGACCTGACGTAGGTTGCCGATCAACAACGAGCTCCGTCCGCCTCCCCAGCGACGGTCGACCGATGCCAAACCCCGCAGCAGCGCTGGCGGAATCACTGCAGGTGGACCAAGGTTCCCCGAGCTGGCCATAGGCTCACTGCTGTCGGTACTTTCGGTGATTTCGGCTATCGCGTCGGCCACGAACTGCAATTCGTCCGGATCTCTGATCGGCTCGTCATCGTCACCGAGATAGGCGGAGCCGTCCCTGAACAGGAACCCGTAGTACGGTGCGGCGAATGTTGGCATCTCTTTCCCGAATCCGGACGCGCTGAGACCGATCCGCAGCGCATCCGACCACAGCTTCAGCTGCCGACCAGGATTCGACCCCTGCTGGGCAATCCCATGAATTCCCACCACCAGTGCCACAGCTCGGCCTCCCACCTCAACGGCAACAGACCCAAATCCTAGGGTCCGCAGCTGCTCTCGGAACAACTATTCGAGGCAGGTGACTTCACAACTCCGATGCATTGAATCGACGCCACCCAACCGTGGCCGATGAGCTCGGCCAGCAGCCGGCAGCGGGACTACAGATACGGCCCATGAGCGGAATTCTCCGCTCATGGGCCGCAATGATTCAGTGTTCAGGACGTGGGCTGCAACGTCGGCCGGGTGGATTCGTCGTCCCAGTCGGCATATTCCGACCGGTACGTCGACTCACCGCCCATCCGGCTCGGCCACCACACCCGGCGGCCGAGCAGTGCCGTGACAGCGGGCGTGAAGAACGTCGCCATGACGAAGGCGGCGATGGCGACACCGACCGAGATGGCGAAGCCGATCTGCGACAGAACGGTGTTTCCCGCCAGCATCATCGACGCGAACGATCCGGCAAGAATGATGCCCGCGGCCGCGATCGTGGGAGCCGTGTGCCGCACGGCCAGCGCTGCCGCCTGCTTCGGGTCGTGGCCCTCCTTCGCCTCTTCGCGCAGTCGGGCCACCATCAGGATGTTGTAGTCGGTGCCGAGCGCGACCACGAACATGTACATGATCACCGGGAGCGAGAAGATCAGGCCCGAATTCCCTTGCGCCTGCTGGAAAACCAGCACCGCTGAACCGAGAGTGGCCGCGAAGCCGAGACCGACCGACACCATGAGATACCACGGTGCGATCACGCTGCGCAGCAGCAGTGCCAGCACGATCGCGATCAGGATCGCGGCCACCGGGAACACGACGGTGTAATCATGGTTCATCGCGTCCTTGAAATCGACGAAGACCGAGGTCATTCCGCCGACCACTGCCGTGGCTCCTGCGGGTGCGGCCGCATGCGCGGTGTCGCGCAATGGCCCACGCACGGTGGCCAACGCCGCATCGGAGTCGGGTTGCGCGGTGAGAGTCACCTGGAACTCGGCTACCCCGCGATCGCTCGACAGCCGCGGCTCACCCACCTGCCCGACGCCGGGCGTCGCGGCCAGTTCGGTGCGGTAGACGCCCAACTGCTCATCGGCGAGCCCGGCCCCGGATTGCAGGTACACCAGCGACGGCTGGGTCGCCCCAGCGGACATGCCCTTGAGCAGTTCCTTTCCGTAGACAGCGGATTCGGAGGTATCCGAGGTCGAGCCCGAGGTCAGATCGAAGGTCGGGTGGAAGCCGAAGGCGGCCGCGCCCAGCGCGACGAGCACACCGCCGGAGACGACGGCGGCTGCGGCGGGCCGTCGCCCGAGCGCCGAGCCGAGCGCGCTGAACAGCACTCCACGCGGCTCCCGCTGCCACGATTTCGAGGGCCAGAACACCTTCGTGCCCAGTAGCGAAACGATGGCAGGGATGAGGGTGAGTCCGGCCAGCATGGCGACCGCCACCGCAATGGCCAGCGCCGGGCCGAGCGCCCGGAACATGCCGAGCGTGGACAGGGTCAGCGCGAGGAAGGCGATGATCACCACGCCCGCAGCGGAGGTGATGGCCTCGCCGACCCGGGTGACCGCGCTGATCATGGCGGTCTTGGGATCCTCACCGGCGCGCAGCCGCTCCCGGTACCGGAACATGAGGAACAAAATGTAATCGGTTCCGACACCGAACAGTACGACGGTCAGCAGCGAGTTGACCGAGCTGTCCATCTTCAGGTCGAATGCCTCGACCGCTATGGCGATCAGTCCGCCGACGGTGCTGGAGATCGCGCCGATGGTGACGATCGGCAGCAGCGCGATCACCGGGCTGCGGAAGATGATCAGCAGCAGCACCAGAATCAGCGCGATGGTGGCCGCGCCGATAATGGCCATACCCTTCTCGCTGGATTCGGTCTGATCCAGCAGCTGGGCGGCCGTACCGGTGATACCGGCCTTCAGGTCGGTACCGTCCACCCGTTCACCCAACGCCTCGCGCAGCTTCTTCACCGCGTCGGTCTGCGTTTTGTCGGTCGGGTCGGTGACCTTGGTCATCTGCACAGCGATGACCTGGATCATCCTGTTATCGGCGGGCGGTGTGGCCTGAATGCCGTTGATGCCCTTGATATTCGCGCCAGACAGCTCCCCTGCGATTGCGGTGACGATCGCCGAGTCAGCGGCGGTCAGGGCTGTGTCGTCGGCGCGCTCCACCACGATGAGCGCGGCAGGTGTCACATCGTTCGGAAATGCCTGCTGCTGGAGGTTCATTGCCTGAACCGATTCATAATGTGACGGCAGGAAGGCGGATTGATCTGTGGTGGCAGTGAGCGTCGGCGCTGCCGATACCACCGCGATGGCGGCGAGTATCCAGACGACTATCACCTTCCACGGGTGACGGACGGCAATGCGCCCGAGCCGAGCGAACATGGGGTGAGTCCTTTCGAAGAAAATTGTGAAAATCAATGAGTGGTGCCGGCCGGTGGCGACCACTCGGTCAGCTGCACTTCCACACCATTGGGGTCAGTGAGCTGCAGAAGCCATTGACCGCCCGGCTCGCGGCGCAGGGGAACGGTGATAGGTGCGTGCGCTCGAAGCAGCCGGTTCTGCTCGGTGACGATGTCGGTGACCGCGAACGACATCAATACCCCGGTCGGTCCGGGGCTCGCCGACGGCGGCAGCTCTGGATCACGCTGCAGCAAAACGACTTCGACGGCGCCATCGTCACGTTCGAGGCAGGCGAAGTCCTCGCTTGCCACCAGTTCGCGAAAGCCGAGATGGGTGGTGAAAAACTGACAGGATGCCGCGAGGTCGGCGACGCTCAGCGCGATCGCCGAGCCGACGATATTCATTCCATGGTGCCCTCCTGTGTGAACTGCGTCCGTACATCCGGCCCGCCCGACCGAATCGGCCGGTCAGGAAAGTGTCGAAGTTTGCGCAGTTCAGAACAATGGCGAAGTACGAATGGCCGATTAACACAGGGGTTTACGAACGCAAAGCAGGCCCGCGAGCGAACACTGTGCGCATCTGTGCGCACAGCGTCGGGCTAGGCTCTCGGCGGCCGTGAGCGAGGAGGATGCGGTGGAGTTGCGTGATATCGAGATTTTTCTCACGCTCGCCGAGGAACTGCATTTCGGCCGAACCGCAGAGCGGTTGCACGTGTCACCCGCGCGGATCAGTCAAGCGATCAAGAAGCAGGAGCGCGGCATCGGCGCGGATCTGTTCGAACGCACCAGCCGCACTGTGAAGCTGACGGCAGTCGGGGAGCAGCTCCGCCATGATCTGCGACCGATCTATCGAGATCTGCACGAGAGCGTCGCGAGGGCGCGATTGTCGGCGCAGGGCAAGACCGGTGAACTGCGCATCGGCACGATCAACTTGAACTCTTACGAGCTGCGAGTGTTCTGGGATGCGTTCAGAACCCGATGTCCGCAGTGGGGCCTGCGGATTCGGCACAACGGCTGGTCCGGCCCGTTCGAACCGCTACGGAACGGGGATATCGACGCTCTCGTCACCTGGCTGCCGGTAGAGGAACCGGATATCACCGTCGGACCTGTGGTTTTCGCCGAGCAGCAACGAATGATCATGTCGGTCGAACACGCTCTGGCCGAACGAGATTCGGTGTCAATGGAGGATTTGGGCAACTATCCGACCATTACGGGCGGAGTAACCGTGCCCGACTACTGGGAGGACGCGTATCTGCCCTTCTACACACCGAAGGGGCGATCGGTGGGGAAAATTGTGCCGGTGGCCAATATGGAGGAAATGCTGGCGGCGGTGAGCCATGACGGCGTCATCAACACCTTGGCCGAGCACTTCCGCCGCTATTCGACGGGCGTTCGTCCCGATGTGGTCGACCGGCCGATCCGCGACGCACCGCTGCTGCGCTGGGGCCTGGTGTGGCGCTCGGACGCCGAGGACGAGCGGATTCGCGCACTGGCCGACGTGATCCGTGACCTCGGTCCGCTGACCTTGTAAGCAAATGGCAGCCCAGAGGCGAATTCTCCTGGTGCTCGACAAATTCGGATGCGCCCCGCCGGGACCGTCTGTACCGTGGCATCGGCGGCCCACTGGGGGATCCGAAAACAGGAGCCGCACAACGAGTGTGACGGCGCCGGATAGTGCCGCGGGGAGGTCGATATGACGAAACTGAATCAAATCATCGCTGTGGAGAAGGGGATCAAGAGCGACGCCCTGCGTCAGCTGGGCGAGACCCACACTTCGCTGCAGAAGCCGGGGCTGCTGGCCGGCATCGCTCGCACATACCAGCCGAAAGACGAAGAGGGCGAGCAGCTTCCGCCGGAGTCGACACGCGTGCAGGTGACCTCCGAGGAGGTGCTGCGGCAGACCGCGGCCACCCTGACCCGCCTGTTCGACGTGACGGCGACGAAGGACTGGGCGAACACCGAGGCCGATGCCGACGTCAGGGTGGACGGCGAGGTGCTGCTGTCCGCGGTGCCGGTGTCCTACCTGTTGTTCCTGGAGAAGCAGCTGGCCGACCTGTACGCCTTCGTCAAGAAGCTTCCCGTGCTCGACGCGGCCGAGGTGTGGTCGTTCGACGATTCGTCCGACACGTGGCGTACCGATGCCGTGCGCACCATTCGCACCAAGAAGGTGCCGCGCAACCACGTGAAGGCCGAGGCGACCGAGAAGCACCCGGCGCAGGTCGAGGTGTACTACGAGGACATCGCGGTGGGTTACTGGACCACCGTGAAGTTCTCCGGCGCACTGCCTGCCCGTCGCATCAACGAGCTGGCCGGGCGAGTCGAAAAGCTGCAGCAGGCAGTGAAATTCGCCCGCGAGGAAGCCAACGGCACGCAGGTCACCGATCGCAAGACCGGTGACGTGGTCTTCGGCTACCTCTTCCGATAGTTCAGGTCGGGGCGGATACCCGCCCCGACCCCACAAACTCCCCCGCCTGTGTGCGGGGGAAGCGCACAGAGCGCAAACTCAAACTGAAGATAAGCCTGAATCACACGGTGTCAGTGCGGGGTTCGAATCCCGCTCCGGGTACACGCCCGGATAGCCCAATCGGTAGAGGCAACCGTGACGAATCTCAGACTCTCGCTCCAGCATGAGTATTCGCCGCCGATCACCGGATCACGAGGAAAGGACACGGAGCGACGAGGTGCGGGTTCAACCCCCGTTCTCCCAGCCACGATGGGAGATGGTCCAAACGTAGGACGCGTCGCGGTGAGTTTGATCCGATCCCATCGATCCCGGTGCGCGAATTGGGTGGCATTTCAGGAACCCGGGGGCAGGCTAGACCCCCGGGTTCTCACCCCGCCTCTCCGCGTATTCAGTCCGTACTGAATAGGTGTCGCTCGATTTGCGTCCAGGTCCTGCGTCAGGTGCATGGCCGGGGTCAGGTGCGGCCGCATCGGCTTACAGTTCGTCGGCATTCGCGGTCAGATCTCGGATCAGCAGCGCGGTGTGCAGCGAGGTCCGGGATTCACCGTCCTCGAGATCCACGTCGAGGATGCGCTCGATGCGGGCCAGCCGGTCATACAGGGTCGGTCTGCTGATGTTGAGCCTGCGTGCGAGTTCGGTCTTGTTGCCCGCCACATCGAGGAATTGCCGCAGGGTGCGGGTCAGGTCGGCCGCGTGCCGAATGTCGTAGCGCAGCAACGCACTCAGCTCGGTCTCGGCGAAGCTCTGCACGCCGGGTTCATTGCGGATCAGCGAGAGCAATCCGCGCAACCGAACGTCGCCACCGCGATAGAAGACCCGAGGTGCCGACGTCTCCAGCGACAGCGCGACCTCGGCGACATGCGCCGCGTGCGCGAGCTCGCGCGCGGTGTCCAATAGCGAATCCGATTCCGCGCCGACACCGATGACGACCCGCTGCACACCGTCGACGCGGCGCACCTCGGCCGCGATCGCCGAGCAGACGGCGCGTAGGACATCATCGAGGTCGGCGGTGCGCGGGACGGCGAGGATCATGCTGACCCGATCCCCGTGATCGGCGGCGGTCAGCGCGGTGGCTTTCGCCAGCCCGAGGCCGTGCGTCACCGCGTCGAGCACACCCGCGCTGCGGCGCTGCCTGGCGACCTGATCCGTTTCGTCGAGCGCGGCGACATCCATCGCCAACGGGACGTAATTCGCCCGGCGCGCAAGCAAACCCAGCGCCGCGGCCCTGGCCTGCGCGTCGCGCTCGTCGAGAACCCTGCCGTTGACCATGTCGTCGATGAGGCCGGTCTGCGCCTGCCGGTGCAGACCGAATCGGTCTTTGTCGATCATCCGATGCAGGGTCAGCGTTTGTGCGGCACGCTCGAGCACCATGCGCGCCCGCGGTGTCGGCACTCGGCTGGAGCGCAGGATCAGCCTGCCCCACCGCTGGGTGTGCGGACCGACGGCCACCACATCCCAGCCTTCGGGCAGCATGCGCGAGGTGGTCTCCCAGTTCTCCAGGATCGCCGAAGTAGTGGTGTGCCGCGCGGACAGCGCAAGCACCCGATGAGAAAGATCCTCGAGCACCACCGAGTAGTCCAGCATGCCCGCCGCGGTCTTGACGATCTCCGACAGCGAGGCGCGCCGGACGCTGAGTTCGGTGAAGGTCTCGTGCACCGTCCTGGCGAACTCCAGCTCGGCGTACTGGTCGGCGACGATCACCCGGTGCACCGCCTCGGTGATCTCGACGAACCTGGTGATTCGGCGCAGTGCGATCACCGGCATTCCGAGCGCATCGGCGGTGGCGGCGACCACCGGCGCCAATTCCGGGACCGCGTCGCCGAGCTCGACGACCAGGCCCGACACACCCGCGGCCGCCAATGCCGACAGATAGTCGACCGTCGCCGCATCGCCGCCGCTCAATGCCGGTCCTGTGGTCAGAATCAGCTCACCGCCGACCAGCAGCTCGGCGACATCGGGCAGATCGCTGACGTGCACCCACCGCACCGGACGATCCAGCGATCCCCCACCGACGACCTGCGGCTCCCCCGCACGCACCACCGGCATGGCCAGCACATCGGCAACGGAGAGCAACACCGACGAATCGTAATACGAAAACGCAAATCACGTACAGATCGTCGGCCTGCGGATGCCGATTCATGCGGAAGAGTCGAGACCGGACAACTTCAATCCGGCGCATGCCGGGATCCGGCAAACCACGAGTGCGGACACCGCCCCGCGCGCATTCTGGATCCCGGCGTGCGCCGGGGTGACGATCGAACCCACGGGATCGCGCCAGGGCACCGACGCCCGGAGGCAGTACACACCGACGCTCACGGATCGAATCGAGGAGATATGCAGACAATCGCGCATTGGGTCGACGGCAAGGGCTTCGCGGGAACAAGCGCGGCGACCGCACCGGTGACGAATCCCGCGACCGGTGTGGTGACCGGGCAGGTGGCGCTGGCGAGTGTCGAGGACGTCAAGGCAGCCGTCGAATCCGCGACCGCGGCGTTCCCCGCGTGGCGCGACGCCTCGCTGACCCGGCGGACCCAGGTACTCTTCCGGTTCCGTGAGCTGCTCAACGAACGCAAGGAGGAGCTGGCCCGGCTGATCACCGCCGAGCACGGCAAGGTGCTCTCCGATGCGCTCGGGGAGGTGACCCGCGGCTTGGAGATTGTCGAATTCGCCTGTGGCATCCCGCATCTGATCAAGGGTGGGTACACCGAGAACGCCTCGACGAAGGTGGACATCTTCTCGATCCGTCAGCCGCTCGGGCCGGTGGCCGTCATTTCGCCGTTCAATTTCCCCGCGATGGTGCCGATGTGGTTCTTCCCGGTCGCGATCGCCGCCGGAAACACCGTGGTGCTCAAGCCGAGCGAGAAAGATCCGTCCTCATCGCTCTGGATGGCAGAGCTGTGGCATGAAGCAGGCTTGCCCGCAGGCGTTTTCAATGTGGTGCAGGGCGACAAGGTCGCCGTCGACGAGTTGCTGGACAACCCGGACATCAAGGCCGTCTCGTTCGTCGGCTCGACCCCGATCGCGAAATACGTCTACCAGCGCGGCACCGCGAACGGCAAGCGGGTGCAGGCGCTCGGCGGTGCGAAGAACCACATGCTGGTGCTGCCGGACGCGGACCTGGATCTGGCCGCGGACGCCGCGGTCAACGCCGGTTTCGGCTCCGCGGGCGAGCGCTGCATGGCGATCAGCGTGGTGCTCGCGGTCGGCACAGTCGGCGACGAGTTGGTCGCCAAGATCGCCGAACGCGCCAAGACGATCAAAACCGGCGACGGCACTCGCAACACCGACATGGGCCCGCTGGTGACCCGCGAGCACCGCGATCGCGTCGCCACGTACATCGATGCGGGCGAATCCGCGGGAGCCACGGTTGTTCTCGATGGCCGCGGCGTCGAAGCCGATGGCGAGGCGAACGGATTCTGGCTCGGGCCGACAATTCTCGATCATGTCGGCACCGATATGAGCGTGTACACCGACGAGATCTTCGGTCCTGTCCTTTCGGTGGTCCGGGTCGACACCTATGACGACGCGCTGGCGCTGATCAACTCGAACCCCTATGGCAACGGCACCGCGATCTTCACCAACGACGGTGGCGCGGCCCGGCGTTTCCACAACGAGGTGGAGGTCGGCATGGTCGGCATCAATGTGCCCATCCCGGTTCCCATGGCGTACTACAGCTTCGGTGGTTGGAAGAACTCACTGTTCGGTGATTCGCATGCGCACGGCACCGACGGCGTGCACTTCTTCACCCGCGGCAAGGCCGTCACCAGCCGCTGGCTCGACCCGAGCCACGGTGGACTCGAATTGGGCTTCCCCCAGAACAAGTAACGCCCGCCGAAGCAGGCAATGCCCATAGATCAAGTGACGCAGGAGAACTCGCCGATGACTCTGCCCAACGGATTGACGCCCGACCAGGCAAGGCAGGCCGCTGCCCGCGCCTATGAACTCGACCGCCGCCACGTTTTCCACTCGTGGGCGGCACAGGCGCAGATCAACCCGATGACCATCACCGCCTCGCAGGGTTGCTATGTGTGGGACGGCGACGGCAACAGGCTGCTCGATTTCTCCTCGCAACTGGTCAACACCAATATCGGCCATCAGCATCCGAAAGTCGTTGCCGCGGTGCAGGAGCAGGCGGCCAAGCTCTGCACCGTGGCACCGCAGCACGTCAATGCAGCGCGCTCGGAGGCCGCGCGGTTGATCGCCGAGCGCACGCCCGGTGCGTTGAACAAGATCTTCTTCACGAATGGCGGCGCCGACGCCGTCGAGCACGCCGTGCGGATGGCGCGGCTGCACACCGGCCGCTACAAGGTGCTGGCGCGCTATCGCTCGTATCACGGCGGTACCGAGACCGCGATCAACCTCACCGGTGATCCGCGACGCTGGCCCAACGACCACGGCAATAGCGGCGTGGTGCATTTCTTCGGGCCGTTCCTCTATCGCTCGCAATTCCATTCGAGCAATGAAACCGAGGAAACCGAGCGCGCTCTCGCGCATCTCGAGCAGACCATCGCGTTCGAGGGACCGAGCACCATCGCCGCGATCATCCTCGAATCCGTCCCGGGCACAGCGGGAATCATGGTCCCGCCGCCCGGCTACCTGGCCGGGGTCAGGGCGCTGTGCGACAAGTACGGCATCGTCTTCATCGCCGACGAAGTGATGTCAGGCTTCGGCCGGACCGGAAAGTGGTTCGCGATAGAGCATTTCGAGGGTGTCGTCCCGGATCTGCTCACCTTCGCCAAGGGTGTGAACTCCGGATATGTGCCGCTCGGCGGCGTCGCGATCAGCCCGGCCATCGCCGCGACCTTCGACGATCGACCGTATCCTGGCGGGCTCACCTACTCGGGACATCCGCTGGCGACGGCCGCGGCGGTAGCGACGATCAACGCGATGACGGACGAAAGTATCGTCGACAATGCCGCCGACATCGGTGCGCGAGTACTCGGCCCCGGCCTGCGGGATCTCGCCGAGCGTCACCCCAGTATCGGTGAGGTCCGCGGCGCGGGTGTCTTCTGGGCTTTGGAACTCGTCCGTGACAGGGCGACCCGCGAACCACTCGCGCCCTACGGTGGCACCAGTCCGGCCATGAACGAGGTCGTCGCGGCCTGCCGCGCCGCGGGCCTGCTGGTGTTCGTCAACTTCAACCGCCTGCATGTGGTGCCGCCCTGCATCATCAGCGAGGGCGAGGCGAAGGAAGGTCTGACCATCCTCGATCATGCGTTGCTGGCGGCCGACCAGCACACCGCCTGACAGTCGACCGGGGTCTGGCGGCACCACTCGAGCACCGTCTATGGAATTCCCGCCGCCCGAACGCGGTTTCAGTAATGCGTGACCCCTACAGTTGTGCTTTCCGATGACCTGAAGAAGTACCTGGACGAGTCGAAGGTGTTCGCGACCGCGGCGACCATCGGACCCAACGGGCAGCCGCACCTGACCGTCATCTGGCTGAAGCGTGACGGCGAGGACCTGTTGTTCTCCACTACCGTAGATCGGCAGCAGGGTAAGAACCTGGCCCGCGATCCCCGCATCACCGTGATGATCAATCCGCCGGAGAATCCGTATGTGTATGCGGAGATTCGCGGCACGGCGACGTTGACGCCAGATCCCGACAAAACGCTGCCGAACGAGCTGTCGCACAAGTACAGCGGCCTGCCCTACCTGGAATTCAATCCCGCGTCGGTCAACGATGGACCCCGCGTCATCGTGCGCGTCACCCCGCGCAAGGTCGCAGGCCGCTTGTAACTCGCATAGGGCGCGGCAGGCTCAGCCCTGCTGGGCCTCTTCCTGCGCGTGCTGCGCCTGCGCCACCTCAGCGGGGGTGTAGCGCAACGTCAGTGCGATGAGCCCGACGAGCAGGGCGCCGATCGCTGCGACGAACAGCACCAAGGTGTAGCCACTGCCCAAGGCATCGAGTTCGGCGGTCGTCATGCCGGTGGGGCTGCCGGTGCGGCCCCCGAGTGCCAGCGTTCGCGAGGCCGCCACCGGAGCGAGCAGGCCGATCGCGATAGGCGTGCCCAGGTTGAGGAACATCTGGCCGACCGCGGAGAGCGGGCCGATATCGTCCGGCGCCACACCGACGAGCACGCACAGCGGGATCAGCACGATCGCCATGCCGATGCCCAAACCGATCACGACGAACAGGATGAGCAGGGTCGGCAGGTACTGCACACCCCGATCGAGCGTCGAGCCGAACACCAATCCGGCGACCAGAATCGCCGCCCCAATGCTCAACAACCATCGTGGTGCGACGGTCATCGCCAGTTTCGACGACAGGGCGGTACCGATACCGGCGCCGATGGTGAACGGGATGAAGGCGACGCCTGCGACCAGCGGGCTGTAACCGACCACATTCTGAATGAACAGACCCGCGAAATAGGTTGTCGCACCGAGCACACCGCTCGCCAAGATGATCGCGGCGAAGGTGGCGACCCGATCGCGATGGTCGAAAAGGGACCACGGCAGCAGCGGATTGTTCACCCAGCGTTCGGCGAAGACGAAGGCGACCAGCAACACCGCACCCGCTACCAGCGAACCGACGATGATCGGGCTGCCCCAGCCGAATTCGGGTCCTTCCGTCGCCCCGAACACCAGGGCGGCACACGCGAGCGTGCCGAGCACCGCGCCGCGCACATCCAAGGAGAGCCGCTGGTGGGTGGTGTCGCGCAGCCGATACACCGCACCGAGGATGATGAGCGCGCCGATCGGCACATTGATCAGGAAGATCCATCGCCAGCTCACCTCGGTCAGCGCACCGCCGATCACCAACCCGCCGACCGACCCGACGGCCATCATGGAGCCGAAGATCGCGAAAGCGTGATTGCGCACGGTTCCCGGCGCGAACGTACTCGCCACCAAGGCGAACGCGGTCGGAGCAGCGAGTGCCGCTCCGGTGCCCTGGACCGCGCGTGCGGCGATGATCATCGCCTCGTTCTGCGCGAGCCCGCACAGCAGCGAGGCCAGCGTGAACAGCGATACCCCGACGATGAACATGTGTTTGCGGCCGAAGGAGTCACCGATCCGACCGCCGAGGAGCATCAACCCGGCCAGCGGCAGGCCGTAGGCGGTGACCATCCAGGCGCTGCCGGAACTCGTCAGCCCGAGCTCGTCCTGTAGTCGTGGCAGCGCAAGGATCACCACGGTGCCGTCGAGCACCACCATCAACTGCAGCCCGCTCAGCACGAGGATGGCGAGCCCGAAGGCCCGCTGCGTCACCGGATACTGCACCGTCGCAGCGGAGTTATCGAGCACGGTCAGCTCTCGTAGTCGGACCGACGGACGACCGGCATGGGACCAGTCCGCGGACGGACGACCGGCATTGGACCGGTTCGCTGAGCTTCCTCTTGCGCGTGCTGTGCCTGCGCCAATTGTTGCGGCGTGAAGCGCAGCACCAGCGCGATGAAGCCCGCCACCACCGCGACGAGCGAGCAGACCGCAAGGACCAGCGTGTACCCGCTGCCCAGCGCGAAGATCTCGGCCTCGTTCATATCCGCCGCCTTACCGGTGCGGCCGCCCATCGACAGCGTGCGCGAGGCCGCGATGGGGGTGAGCAGACCGATGAACACCGGCGTCGCCAGGTTCATGAACATCTGCCCCACCGCGGACAGCGGGCCGATATCCGACGGCGGCACACCGACGAGCACGCACAGCGGCGCGAGCACCATCGCCACGCCGACACCGAAGCCCATCACGATCAACAGCGGCAGCAAGGTCGTCAGATAGTTCACGGTGCCATCAAGCTGCGAACCGACCAGCAATCCGGTGGACAGGACGAAGGCCGACCCGCACAGCAGCCAGCGCGGTGCGATCACCAACGCCGCCTTGGAGGCCAGCGCGCCACCGATGCCGATGCCGATGGTGAACGGAATCGATGCCACGCCCGCGACCAGCGGACCGTAGCCGAGCACGTTCTGCAGGAACTGCGCGACGAAGAAGGTCATCGCGCCGAGCACACCACCGGCCAGGAAGATCAACAGGAAGGTCGCGACGCGATCGCGGCTGTCGAACAGCGACCACGGCAACAACGGATTCTCGATCTGCCGCTCCACGACCACGAAGATGATCAGCAGCACCACACCGCCGACGAGCGCACCGATGATGGCCGGGTTGGTCCACCCCATTTCCGGCCCCTCGGTCGCACCGAACACGATCGCGGCGCAGGCCAGGGTGCCGAGCACCGCGCCGCGCACATCCAGCGAGGATCGGTGGTGCTCGGTGTCGGCGAGCTGGTATATCGCACCCAGGATAATCAGCGCACCGATCGGCACATTGATCAGGAAGATCCACCGCCAGGACAACTGGGTCAGCGCGCCGCCGACCACCAACCCGCCGACGGATCCGATACCGACCATGGAGCCGACGATCGCGATCGCCTGATTACGTGCCTTTCCTGGCGCGAAAGTGGTTGCCACCAGCGCGAATGCTGTCGGCGCCGCGATCGCCGCGCCGGCGCCCTGCACCGCGCGCGCGCCGATCAGCATGGATTCGTTCTGCGCCAGCCCGCATAGCAACGAGGCGAAGGTGAACAACCCGACGCCGACGATCAGCATGCGTTTGCGTCCGAACGCGTCGCCGAGCCTGCCACCGAGCAGCATCAGGCCCGCGAAGGTGAGACCGTAGGAGGTCACCGTCCACGCGCCGCCCGCGCTGGACATCCCCATCTCCTGCTGCAGACGCGGCAGGGCGAAGATCACCACGGTGCCGTCGAGCACAACCATCAGCTGCAGCCCGCTCAGCACGAGGATCGCGAGCCCGAAGGCCCGTTGCGTCACCGGATACTGCATCGTCGCAGAGGGATTCTCGAGCACGGTGAGCCACTGTAGTTGACTCGCCGGTATCGACTCGGCACGCCGCGAGTCCGAGTGGCCGAGTCACAACGGATCACGCACTGGTTTGTGACGCTCGGCCAAGTTGCCGCCGCCGGAGCCATCATTCGAAAAATGCCCTATTCGGTAGCGGATGGACGCACGGAGTCCGTGGAGAACCCGGCCGTAGGGCCGATCACCACGATGGCCGGTGGGCGGATGCCTTCATCGCGCACCCGAGCGGCGACGGTGCCGAGCTCCGAACGCAGCACCCGCTGGGTGCGAAGGGTGCCTTCCTGGATCACGGTCGCCGGTGTGTCGGCGGGTCGCCCGCCTTCGATCAACACGGTCGCGAACTGTTCGATCCGCTCGACGGCCATCATCAGCACGAGGGTGCCGCGCAACTTGGCCAGCGCTGGCCAGTCGACCAGGGAATCCGGGTGGTCCGGTGCGACGTGCCCGCTCACCACCACGAATTCGTGGGTGACACCGCGATGGGTCACCGGGATGCCCGCGGCCGCCGGGACGGAAATAGGGCTGGTGATGCCGGGCACCACGGTGACCGGGATCCCGGCCGCGACGCACGCTTCGACTTCTTCGTAACCGCGACCGAACACATACGGGTCGCCGCCCTTGAGCCGCACCACGAACTTGCCCGCCTTGGCGCCCTCGACCAGCGCGGTATTGATCGCCTCCTGCGCCATCGCGCGGCCGTACGGGATCTTCGCCGCGTCGATCACCTCGACATCCGGTCCCAGTTCGGCGAGCAGTTCCGGCGGTGCCAGCCGATCGGCGACCACGAGGTTCGCCCTGGCCAGCAGTCTGCGGCCGCGCACGGTGATCAGATCCGGATCGCCTGGACCACCGCCGACCAGCGCGACGCCCGGAGTGATCGGTATCGAATCATCGGTCACCACACCGGATTGCAGTGCCTCGAGCAGCGCGGTGCGCACCGCGGCCGAGCGCCGATGCTGGCCGCCTGCCAGCACGCCGAGGGTGAGCCCGTCGTAGCGGGCCGTCGCCGGAGTGACGGCGGTTCCGAGCCGGGCGACATCGGCGCGCACGCAGAAGATCCGGCGGCGTGTGGCCTCTTCGACCACGGCGGCATTGGTATCGGGTTCGTCGGTGCAGGCGATCGCGTACCAGGCGCCGTCGAGGTCGCCGTCCGCGTATGCGCGCAGGGTCACGGTGAGCTGCCCCGAAGTGGCCATTCCCTCCACCGCCGGAGTGACCTCACGGCTGACTACGTGGACGTCCGCACCGGAGGCGATCAACAGCCCGAGCCGCCGCTGCGCCACCGTGCCACCACCGACCACGACAACACGCCGCCCGTTCAGATCGAGCCCGACCAGGTAGTTCGGGTCGCCCTCGGGGCGGGCGGCGGGGTCGAGCTCCGCCTGGTCATCGGTGGGTGTTGACGTGTTCGGCACAGTATTCGAGCCTACGTCCTGGATATTCGAGGTTTGTGTCAGACCCTTCACCGCACGCCCCGGGCGGTGGGGAGCACTCGGCCGACCGGTCGTCCAGGGATCACATTCGGCGGTCCGATCGGCTGCGGCCCCGGACCTCCTCGGCGTCGATATCAGGCCGGAGCTCCGTCGAGCACTTCGACTTGTCCGGTGTCGAGGGAGTAGTAGGCGCCGACGACCGAAAGGGCGCCACTACCCGCCAGCGGCGCGAGGTCGTTGTTGCGCCGTAGATTCTCCGCGGTCAACTCGATCTGGATGCGGGTCATCGTTTCGACCGGGTCGTCACCCGGCGAATCCATCCGCTCGTATGCCGGGCGCAGCGCCTCCACGATCGCCTGCAGATTGCCCGGCAGTGGCGGGCCCTCGCGCAAGGCCTTATACGCCGCGGACACCGCACCGCAGCGCTGGTGTCCGAGGACCACTATCAACGGGGTGCCGCTGGTCATCGGGCCGTACTCGACCGACCCGGTCACGATGGGGCCCACTGCGAGGCCGCCGGTTCGCATGACGAACAAATCGCCGAGCCCGGTGTCGAAAAGCAGCTCCGGCGGGACGCGCGAGTCGATGCACGACAGTACGACGCCATACGGCTGCTGATTCTGGGCGAGTAGCTGGCGACGATCCGGATCCCGGTCCGGGTGGTTCAGGTTGCCGTCGACCCACCGTCGGTTGCCGGCCATCAGGCGATCGAAGGCAGCCTTCGCGGTCTGCGGAGGCGCTTGCGTCGTATCGACTTGCTCCGATGGCTCGTCGCGACCACATCCCACGATCAGAGCGGTTGTCGCTGTCAGAGCACCGGCCAGCGCTGTTCGACGATCGAGCACACCCATGTCGTCACCTCCGCACTTGATGGATCTCCATCGGTTACGAGACGGCAAACTATGCGATGACTGCGTTGGCCAGTATGCCGGACAACTCCACGTCGATACTGCCCATCCACCGCCGCGACACTCCGCACATCGACCACATCCACGCCGAGAGTTTCTCGCCGCAAAGTCGGCACACGGGTCGTTCCTATACTCGAGCTCATGACTCAGTGGGCGCGAGCGATGTGTGCGGTGGCGGCAGCGGTGACGCTGACCGGAGTCGGTACGACACCGGTTGTCGCACAGGCAGATTCGCAGCCCTACGTGCCCGCTCCCGGCGTCGAGTCGAAGTACATCCGACAAGGCCCGTGGGCGGTGACCGAGGAAATCGGCTTCGGCTGCTGCGATTCCACCGGGGCGAAGTACGACGTCTGGTACCCGACGGACCTCGGCGCGGGCGGCGCACAGCACCCGATTGTGTTGTGGGGCAACGGAACCAACGCCGTGCCCAGCCAGTACGCCTATCTGCTCCGGCACCTGGCGTCGTGGGGTTTCGTGGTGATCGGCACCGAGAACCAGCAGACCGGCTCCGGTAGAGACATTCTCGGCTCGCTGACGTATCTGCACGGGCTCGCGGCGGATCCGGCGAGCGTCTTCTTCGGAAAGCTCGACACAGCAGCAGCCGGAGCGATGGGCCATTCGCAAGGCGCCAGCGGCGTGCTCAACGCGATGCCGGCGTCGGGTGGCGCGATCAAGACCGCGGTACCGATCGAAATTCCGGCCCAGCTCTGGTGCACGTCGGGCATCACGTGCGCCGACAGTCGCAAGCTCACCTCGGGTTCGGTGTTCTTCGTCAACGGCTCGGCCGACCGGTTCATCTCCCCCTCGACTCAGACGCTGCCATGGCAAGCGGTCGACCTGCAGTCGAACCACGCGTACTACGAGGCGACCACAGCGAGCGTGCCGACGCTATGGGCGACGCTCAACGGCCCCGATCACAATGACGTGCAAGGCCAACCGGACTGCGCGAAGGCGTCAACCCCCTGCACCAGCGGCGTCTACGGCTATCTGGGTTATCCGACGGCTTGGATGATGGCCCAGCTCCGCGGCGATGCCGAGGCCCGCGGCGTATTCCGCACTGGCACCGGCGAATTCCTCGCTCCATCGCCGAACTGGAGCAATCAGTCGAGCACCGTCACCCGCTGAGCGGGCTGCGCCACAAGCCATCGCCCGTCCCAGGTCAGCGGCGGCCATCTCGGCGTCGACAGCGCGCCACGCGAGCGGTCGGTGGCAGGTTGGCGAGCTGGTCGGCCGCCTAGCGGCTCGGCCGCGCTGAACTGATCGGCCGGTAGCTCGCGAACTGTGGACAACATACGGTCATCCACCTTCCCGAACGGTATGGACGATCTGTACGTTGCGACATGGGCCCGATTGCTTGGAGTGTGGAGCTATGACGCAGGTACCGGCACAACAGTTGCTCGAGGTGGCCTATGACGAGGCGCTACGCGGTCTGTCCGAGGGCGGTATTCCGATCGGCGCGGCCTTGTTCGCCGCCGACGGCACGCTGCTCGGCCGCGGCCACAACCGGCGCGTGCAATCCGGCGACCCCAGCATCCATGCCGAAACCGACGCCTTCCGCGCGGCGGGCCGCCGCCGCGACTACAGCTCGACGATCATGGTGACGACACTGTCGCCGTGCTGGTATTGCAGTGGGCTGGTGCGCCAGTTCGGCATCGGCGCCGTGATCGTCGGTGAATCGCAGACTTTCTACGGTGGCCACGACTGGCTCGCCGAGCACGGAGTGAACGTCACCGTCTTGGCAGACCAGCGCCTCATCGACTTGATGACCAAGTTCATCGCCGAGGAGCCTGCACTGTGGAACGAGGATATCGGCGTCGCCGACGAGATCGAGGCGTGGTGAGCGCCCCCGACGCGCACCGACGGCCGCCGGGCGCGACAACCGCAACCGAACACGAAAGGAAGGTCGCGAAATGAACGCGATTGCCTCCATCGACCTCGCCGCATGGCGCGCCGGCGGTACCGCAGCGGCCGAGGTCGAGCGCGAAGTGGACGAAGGGTTGCGTCGCGCCGGGTTCCTCCTGGTGTACGGGCACGGGCTACCGGAGGGGCTGCCCGCAGCGGTGCGCGCCGCGGCCCGGCGTTTCTTCGCCCTCCCCGAGCAAGTGAAGCAGCGCTACGCCGTGACCGTCGGCGGACGCGGTTGGATCGGCCCCGGCAAGGAGGCCAACGGCTACGCCGAGGGCACCGAAACCCCGCCGGACCTGAAGGAGACCTTCGCCGTCGGCGCGGACACCAGGACCGGTGACCCACAGATCGACGACGTCTGGTTCCTGCCGAATGTGTGGCCAGAGGAGGTGATCGAGCTGCGCGAGCTGCTGACCACCTACACCGCCGCCATGCGCACCCTTTCGGACGAACTGCTCGCACTGTTCGCCGCCGCACTTCGCTTGCCCGCCAACCCTTTCGAGGGACTCGCCGGACGACCGACCTGGACCTGCAACATCAACCACTACCCGCCGCTGACGGTGGTCGGCACGCCGGAGCCCGGCCAGTTCCGTATCGGTCCGCACACAGATTTCGGTACCGTCACCGTGCTGGACCGCGAGCCGGGCGCGGGCGGACTTCAGGTCTACACCGAGGCCGGAGGCTGGGCCGACGCGCCGTACGACCCTGCGGCGCTCACAGTGAACATCGGTGACCTGCTTGCCTATTGGAGCGGTGAGCGCTGGCCGTCCGGTCGGCATCGGGTGCTGCCGCCGCAGGCGCAGGCACCGGAAGAAGACCTCGTTTCCCTGATCTACTTCTACGAACTCGACCACGACGCCGTTGTCACGCCGCTGGAACCGCCGATCGGCGAAGTAAGCGGTCTGCCTCCGGTTGTCTCCGCCGAATTCCTGCGCACCCGGCTGGATGCCATCACTGTTGGATAACCCGTTCGTCCGAGCGCGGGGTCAACGGAAGTACGGATAATCCTGGATCCAGTGGAAGCCGCGGCTACGCAGCGGGAAGCTGTCGAGATCCAGCGCGTCCAAAGACACGGTCACCGGCCGGTCGTTCACCAGCCCACGCAGTACAAGCCGGTCCGGACCGGGCTGCTCGAAAGTGAAAGAGGCGAACCGATTCGGCTGTGCCGAGGCTTCCTGCGCGGGTTCGGAAAGAACAATCGTCTCGGCGTTCGGGTCGACCACGGCAACGACCGGCACCCGGCTACCATCCATTCGCTGATACATCGCACCGCCGGTATCGAAAACCAGTCGCTGCCAGCGATTCTCCTCGGTAGTCAGTGGCGGCAGCGGGACCCCGTCCATGTCGAATTCCGTCACGTTCCAGATCCCGTACAGCGGCGGTTTCGGCGCACCGTCACCGTATTCGTGCCAGTCGTCCCAGCCGGTGCGCACACAACCGAGCAGCACCCAGATGCCGAGGAAGATCTGGACGGCGACGACGACCCGTTCGGCGCGCCGGCTGCGAAACAGTCGCGGCTGTGTGGCCGGCTCGGATGGCCGTTCCAGGACAAGGACATTCGCCAACCGGCGTGCCTGCGGAGCCAGCACAACCAGGCACAGCAACACCAGGTGGAACGAGAGGATCTTGACCGGCACGTCGAAGGTCATGTTCAACACGAACACCTGCGCCAGACTCACCAGGCTCAACATCGCGCCGAGCGTCGCGGTCCGAGGGAGGAACAGCAGCAGCCCGCCGAGGACTTCCGCACTGCCGAGCAGGATCTCGTACGGATGTGAACTACCGACCTGCATCCACAGCACCGACATCGGGCTGAATTCGCCGTACGGCTGGAGCAAGGCAGCCAACGGCGGGCTCGACATCTGCGTCGGAATGACTTTCGCCATTCCGTAGAAGATCATCTGACCGGCCAGGCACAGGCGGATGAAGACCAGGAACCAGGCACTCGACCTGGTGTACTCGCTTCGGCCGCGGTCGAGGGCGGTCCAGAGGGCGGTGATCACCGCCGCAACCACCAACAGACAGAAAACCAGCACCCAGATGACCGCTTGATCACCACTGCCCGAATCGTGCAGGACGGCGTCGACCCCGAATACCTGTCGGCCGACCCAGCCGGTGACCGGGTCGAGTGCCTGCATCTGCCAGAGGATCGCGTCCTCGGGAAGCCACCGCCCTGCGATCCCAGCGAAGACGAAGGTGATCTGCGCGAACACCAGGCAGAACAGCCCGAAGTAGGCCACGCACATGCGGAAACCCACCCGCGTGATCGGATGCCAGCGCAGGTCGGTGGACGAATCCCATTGCGGCCGACCATGAGCCCGTTCCGGACTTACTACCGCACCCACGCGGACTCCCTGTCTGACGATGAAACTGTGTGGCTCGAAACTATCGAGACCCAGCGCACGTCGTCCTCAGAGCGAACCCCCGTCTCTGTCGTGGGGTTAACCGAACCATGATCGGGGTGCCCGCACGCTGTCACCGGAAGTACGGGTAGTCCTGCACCCAGTTGAATCCACGGCTACGCAGGGGGAATCGGTCGAGATCGACCTGTTCCAGGAATTCCCTGATTTCCACCCCTACCTCAGCGGTATGGGATATAGCCGAAAGGATGACTATTACGGTGCTGTCAAGCCCCGATGCCACCCAGTGAGCGGGTTACATTTTCTTGCCGTTTTCCTGGTCATTCATAACTAGAACGCGTTACATTCTGGCCGAGAGTTCATGGTGCAGGAGGACAAAATATGGCCGACGATCCCGATCCCACCGCGCAGCGGCAGCTGACTGTCAGCGACCGCGATCTCGATGCCCTCGCCGAGGATTTGTCCCGGTGGCTCGATTCGAAGGTCTCTGCCGACCATCCGCCGAAGATCTCGGCACTGTCGAAGCCGCAGGGCGCCGGGATGTCGAGCCCGACGGTGCTGTTCGACGCCGAATGGAGCGTGGACGGCAGGCACGAGGCCGGATCGTTCGTCGCGCGGATGACGCCGGAGGCCGAGTCGTTTCCGGTATTCGAAAACTATGATCTGGAAACGCAATACAAGATCATGGCCGGCGTCGCTGAGGCCTCCGATGTGCCGGTGCCCGAGCTGCGCTGGCTGGAAACCGACGAGAAGCCGCTCGGCACAAAGTTTTTCGTAATGAAGCGGATCGACGGCCGAGTGCCCGCGGATAACCCGCCGTACGTGTTCACCGGCTGGCTGTTCGACGCGACCCCCGAAGAACGCGCCCAGCTCACCGCCAATACCGTCGAGGTCATCGCCAAGGTGCACGCGATCCCCGATCCGGCCGCCCGATTCCCGATGCTCGACGGACCTGGCCAGGCGCTGCGCAGGCACGTCGAGTGGCATCGCAAATGGTATCGGTGGGCGCTGGCCGACGACGGGTACCCGATCCCGATCATCGAGCGCGCGTTCGACTGGCTCGATGCGCACTGGCCCGCCGATCCCGGCCCCGATGTGCTCTCCTGGGGTGACTCGCGACCGGGCAACATCCTCTACAGCGGATTCGAACCGGTCGGCGTGCTGGACTGGGAGATGGCCGGACTCGGCCCGCGCGAACTGGATATCGCCTGGCTCATCTTCATCCACCGATTCTTCCAGGACATCGCCACTCGCTTCGATCAGCCGGGTCTCGCGGACTTCCTGCGTCGCGACGACGTCGTGGCCGAATACGAAGAGATCACCGGATATACGGTTCGCGATCTCGACTTCTACATCGTCTACGCCGCGCTGCGGCACGCGATCGTGATGGCCAGGGTCAAGCGCCGGATGATCCATTTCGGCGAAGACACCGACACCCCCGACCGCGACGACTACGTGATGCACCGGGCGAGCCTGGAGGCGCTGCTCGCCGGAACCTACGAGTGGGATTGAGATCAGCAAATGCCTGTGCCCTTGGACGAATACCCGATCCATCAGACACACCTGTCGCTGGCCCGAGTGGCCAGTAGCGACCGGAACTTCTACGACAGAAGCTATTTCAACGGCCACGACCGCGCCGGTGGCACCTTCTTCGTCACCGGATTCGGCGTGTATCCGAATCTCGGCGTGATCGACGCCTACGCCGCCGTCCGGCGCGGTGACACCCAGCGCTCGGTCCGCTTCTCCGACGCGCTCGGCGATCGCAGCTTGGACCAGCGGGTCGGCGGCTACCGCATCGAGGTGCTCGAGCCGCTGCAGCGGATCCGGGTGATCTGCGAGCACGACGACCTCGGCTTCGATCTCACCTGGGAAGGCTCGTTTCCCACGGTTCAGGAACAGCCGCACCTGATCCTCAACGGCAACCGCCCGATCATCCAGGCGACCCGCTTCGCGCAGGTCGGCTCGTGGGCGGGGACGTTGCATGTCGACGGCACGGACTTCACCGTCGACCCGGATATCTGGATGGGCACCAGGGACCGCTCCTGGGGTATCCGCCCGGTCGGCGAGCCCGAACCGCCCGGCCGTGCCGCCGCAGAGCCGTCCGGTGGATTTTGGTGGATGTATGTGCCGATCCGCTTCGACGACTTCGCCATCGTCGTCATCGTGCAGGAGGAGCCGGACGGCACCCGCACCCTCAACGACGCGGTCCGCGTCTTCCCCGACGGCCGCACCGAGCAGCTGGGCTGGCCGCGCATTCACATCGATTACCGTTCCGGCACAAGGCATCCCGTTGGCGCACGGCTGGAACTCACGACACCCGACGGCAAACCGCTAGAGGTGGAAATCAAGACCGTCACCAACGTCGCCCTACATGTCGGCTGTGGCTACGGCGGCGACCCCGACTGGCTGCACGGCCGCTGGATGGGCCGCGACTGGTCCTCCAGCAGCACCTACGACCTCACCGACCCGGCCATCGCGAGCCGAGTCCCCTTCGGCGTCATCGACCACGTCGCCCACGCCCGCTGCGGCGACGCCGAAGGATGGGGCCTGTTCGAGCACGCCAGCCTCGGTCGCCACGACCCCACCGGCTTCGCCGACTGGGGCTCCGTCACACCGTAATCCGCACAACGCCGTGTGCGGGCACTCCAATGCGTGCCCGCACACGGATCACCCCCGCGCCCGTGCGGGTTCAGTTCTCGGGTCGAGCCAGGTCAGGGCGTTTGACGTAGTCCGTCAGCCCGATCACATTGCCCCACGGGTCGGCGACCTCGACGCTCCACCCAGTACCCACCTCGAACGGCGGGCCGAGCAATTGCACGCCATACCCTTCGAGTTCGGCTGCCGAGGCCAGAGCATCGGGCACCTCCAACCACAACCGCATCCCCGACAAGCCATTCGCCCCCGCACTCGGATCCGCCCGCACCATCACCCCGGCCACCTCGCCACCGACATCGAACACCGCGATACCTTCCTCCGGCAGCGTGAACTTCACCGCCATCCCCAACGCACCTTCGTAGAACTCCACCGCCGCACCCAGGTCGCCGACCGGAACAAGCACGTTGTCGATACCTCGGATCTCCATCCCGCCATGAAACCACGTCATACCGACCGCATAGGCAGTGCCGAGGAATAGCGATGTGCACCGAGCCGACCAGGCTGTCGGCACGCAACGTTTCGGGCTGTGGTGCAGTGGATTCCAGCCGGGCGGGTGTGGTCAGGCGGTGGGCGGGGCGGATTCCGGGACGGGCGGGTGCAGAGCGGCTGCGATGACGATGCGGTCGATGGTGCGCTTGGGGATCACGAGTGGGCCGCTGGCTGCCAGGATTGCGGCGGCTTCGGCGACGCTGGGGGTGCCGAGGAGGCTGCGGGTGCGGGGTGATGGGTTCGGGACTGGGACTCGAGCTAGTTCGGTGGCGGTGTAGGCGCGGATCGGGGTGTTCAGCTGGGCGGCTGCGGCGCGTACTCCGGGCTCGGTGGCGCGGCGGTCGAGGGTTGCCAGGCAGGCGATGAGGTTGTCGCCCAGTGCTTCTCGGATGGCGGACAGGATGCGCTCGGCCGAGGTCCCTGGGCGTATGCCCAGGCCGACAGCGAGCTCACGTGGCTGCACGGGTGCGTGCGTAGTCGACTGCGGCGGCGACGAAACGGCCTATGGCTTCGGGGTTTCCGGCCGGATGGGTGTGTAGGTAAGAGGCATGTACGCGATGGACGAGTGCGCCTTCGCGGACTCGTTCGCCGCCGGCGTGCCAGCCCCAGGCAGGAGTGTCCGTGTCGGTCGCGATCAACCGGGTGCGGTGGAACTCGTGTCCACGGACCCGCTCCCCCGCTCGCCATAGCGGAGAATCGGTCAGCGCCACCGCATCTCGATAGCCGAGGGTCAGGCGCGGTCCGAATTCCGCGGCCGCATCGACTACACCGGCCATCGTGTGGCCGTCGAGCGATCGGGTGAGATACAGCAGTCCCGCACATTCGGCGTGCACCGGCATCCCACGCCGAGCCTGCTCCGCCACCTGCGCGAGCAGCCTGGCGTTGGCGGCCAGATCAGCGGCGTGCTCCTCCGGGAATCCACCCGGCAACACGAGACCCGCTGTGCCGGTGGGCAGTTCGTCGTGCATCGGGTCGAAAACGACCGCCTGTGCTCCCGCCGCGATCAGCAGCTCGCGATGCTCGGCGTACCCGAAGGTGAACGCAGGCCCCCCGGCGATCGCGATCACCGGCTCGAACCCGGCCACCGCGGCAGCCTCGGCGGTGGGCCTATCTTCGGCAGGTATCGCCAGTTCCATTCTCGGATCCCATGCCGGACCGGCAACTGTCGAGTGGGCGAGTGCCGCGATTGCGCGCAGATCGAGATGGGCGGCAACGAGGTCCGTCATTGCTTCGACCGCGGCAGTCGCGGCCGCGCCGTGCTCGACGGCGGGGATGAGGCCGAGATGGCGGGAAGGGACTTCCAGTTCGGCCATCCGCGGCAATGATCCGAGGACAGGAAGGCCGACGCGGTCGCAGGCCGCGCGCAGCACCTGATCGTGGCGTTCGCTGCCGACGCGGTTGAGGATCACGCCGCCGAGGCGGATCGTGCTTTCGAAGGTCGCGAATCCGTGCAGCAGTGCCGCGAGGCTTTGGCTGTGACCGCGGGCGTCGACCACCAAAACCACTGGCGCGCCGAGTAATCCGGCGACCTGTGCGGTAGATCCCTCGGCAATCGGCCCGGCCTGGTTCTCATCGATGCGGCCGTCGAACAGCCCCATCACACCCTCGACCACCGCAAGGTCACACCCCTGCGCACCGTGCCGATACAACGGCACGACACGATCCATGCCGACGAGCACCGGATCGAGGTTGCGCCCCGGCCGCCCCGCGGCAAGTCCGTGATACCCGGGATCGATGTAGTCGGGCCCGACCTTGAACGGCGCCACCCGATGCCCCACCCGCCGCAGCGCCCCGATCAACCCCGTCGCCACCGTCGTCTTCCCGCTCCCCGATGCCGGCGCGGCAACAACAACCGCCGGAACAGTCCCCGCATTCGCAGCGAGGGTCACCATTCGATGCCTCGTTGGCCTTTTCGGCCTGCGTCCATGGGGTGTTTGACCTTGGTCATCTCGGTGACGAGGTCGGCGGCGTCGATGAGGGCTTGGGGGGCGTCGCGGCCGGTGATTACGACGTGTTGGTTGCCTGGGCGGTTTTGCAGGGCTTTGACCACCTCGTCGATGTCGACCCAACCCCATTTGAGCGGGTAGGTGAATTCATCCAGGACGTAGAAGCGGTGCTGCTCGGCTTCGAGCCTGCGGGCGATCTCCTGCCAGCCCGCCAGCGCGGCGGCGGCGTGGTCCTCGTCGCTGCCCTGCTTGCGGGTCCACGACCAGCCTTCGCCCATCTTGTGCCACTCGACCGAGCCACCAACGCCGGTCTCCTCGTGTAGACGGCCGAGCGTCCGAAAAGCGGCTTCCTCGCCCACTTTCCATTTGGCGCTCTTCACGAACTGGAACACCGCCACATCGAAGCCCTGGTTCCAGGCACGCAATGCCATCCCGAACGCCGCGGTCGACTTCCCCTTGCCCGCCCCGGTGTGCACCGCGAGCACCGGCTGATTCCGCCGCTGCCGCGTGGTCAGCCCGTCATCCGGAACGGTCTCCGGCACACCCTTAGGCATCGAAACTCCTTGGTAGTCCATTGATCAGAATGTCCACGCTCACGCTGGCTGTACCGCCATGCCTCCGCCCGCCGCGGGTTCGACCTCGAGCAGTCGGGGAGCCACGGTCAGGCGGCTCGTGTTCCGGTGTACGCGCCGAGACGGCCGGAGCCCGCGCGGACGACGTCGGCTACCGAATCACCGGTGAGCTCGCCGAGTCGCAGGTATCCGGCGCGGAGGATGTGGGCCAGGTCAGCGGCGAGACCGAGGCGGATCATGCCGCGTTCACAGTCGACGACGATGGAGGTCACCGCCTCGAGGGCCAGCATGGCGGCGGCTGCTCGGGCGCGTGGCACCGGATCGACGCCGCCGGTGGCGCGACCGTCGGTGAGGAGCACGAGCATGGGGCGACGGCGGGGATCGCGGACTCGTTCGCGGTGCACTACCTCGCGGGCCTTCAACAGGCCTGCGGCGAGCGGGGTTTTGCCACCGGTGCGCATGCCGGACAAACGGCGGACCGCGATATCGACCGAGGAGGTTGGGGGCAGCACGAGTTCGGCTTCCTGCCCGCGCACGGTGACCACGGCGACCTTGTCGCGGCGCTGGTAGGCGTCGCGCAGCAGGGCGACGACGGCGCCGGTGACCGCCGACAGCCGGTCCCGTGCGGCCATGGATCCGGAGGCGTCGACCACGAAGATGACCAGATTTCCTTCGCGCCCTTCGCGATACGCACCGCGCAGATCGTCGGCCGCCAGTTTCAGCGGGCCGTCGGCGCGGCCACGGGCGCGCTGGTGCGGGGCGGCGGCAAAGACGGTGCCGAGCAGGTGCAGTCCGGTGGAGGTGTCGGCGCTGGATCGGACCGTGCGGCCCTGTCTGGTCTGCGCCCGAGAGCGGCGGCCCGCCGCACCCTCGCCGACGCCGGGCACTTCCCAGCGCGGCGGTGTCACGACCGACGAAGCGGGAGCACCGGTTCGGCCCTCGCGAGCGGCAGGCGACTGCCCGCCGCCAGGCCCGCGGTCAGGGGAATCCGGACCACCGTCGGGACCGTCATCCGGACCACCGTCGGGTCCGTCGTTCGGAGAGTCCGACCCCTTGTCCGGGACGGGATCGTCATCTCGGCTCCGGTCGGCACCCTGATCGCCCGATGGAGGCTGCTGCGCCTGTTCCGATCCGAATTCGTCTTGTTCCGTGGCGTTTTCACTACCCGGCTGCCGCGCACGCGCCGCTTCCTCGCCTGCGTCGCGCATCGCGTCGTCGAGCTGCTCCTCGCTGATGCCGGGCTCATCGAACGGATCGCGGCGACGGCGGTGCGGCAGTGCCAGCTCGGCGGCGACGCGCACGTCTTCTTCGCTCACGGTGTCAGCGCCACGCCACGCCGCGTGTGCGGTCGCGGTCCTGGCCACCACCAGATCCGCCCGCATTCCGTCCACATCGAAAGACGCGCACAGCGCGGCGATCCGGCGCAGCTCAACGTTGTCGAGTGTCACTGCGGCGACGCGATCACGTGCGGTGAGGATCCGCTCGGCGACACCCCGGTCAGTGGCGGCATAACTCGAAACGAACCCGGCCGGGTCTGCCTCGTAGTCCAACCTGCGGCGCACCACGGCCATCCGCACATCCACATCGCGCGAGGCGGCGACATCGACGGTGAGCCCGAACCGGTCCAGCAGTTGCGGACGCAGCTCACCTTCCTCCGGATTCATGGTTCCCACCAGCACGAACCGCGCCGGATGCGAATGCGAGACACCGTCGCGCTCGACGTGCACCCGCCCCATCGCCGCCGCATCGAGCAGCACGTCCACCAAGTGGTCGTGCAGCAGGTTCACCTCGTCGACGTAGAGCACGCCGTGATGAGCGGCCGCCAGCAGCCCCGGCCGAAACGCCTGTTCTCCGTCCCGCAGCACCCGCTCCAGATCCAGCGAGCCGACCACCCGGTCCTCGGTAGCGCCGACCGGTAGCTCCACCAACCGAGCGGGCCGCGCCCCGGTCTCATCGACAACAGGCGGCAACAACTGCGCAAGCGCCCGTACCACGGTCGATTTCGCAGTGCCCTTCTCGCCCCGAACCAGCACGCCGCCGATCCCGGGATGCACCGCGCACAGGATCAGCGCCAACTGCAGCCGCTCCTGCCCCACCACCGCCGAGAACGGAAAACCCACCTCACCGTCCGCCCGCGAACGCGACCCGGTCAACGAAGCAGCTGATGATGCAGTTTCGGCGTGGGACAAAGACACGCCCCAACTCTATTCGCGCCACCCCGACCTTCCGGCAGCGCCCTCTCCCCGGGCCGGAAACGCCGCACCCGCCCCGGGAACCCGGGGCGGGTGCGGGCCCGGCGGGGCTACCCCTTGCGCATGGGGGTGTGCATGATTCCGCCGTCGTCGAATTCTTCGCCGTCGGGCTTGAAGCCGAACTTGGTGTACATGTCAACCAGGTAGGTCTGTGCGCTCAGTCGCACAGTTGCCGAACCGACCTCGGCCAATGCGGCTTGTACCAGCCGGGTGGTGTAGCCATGGCCCCGGGCGGGGACCACGGTGCACAGGCGGCCGATGCGGAAGGACTTCACGCCGTCGTGGTGCTCTTCGAGCAAGCGCAACGTCGAGATGACCTCACCCTCGTCGTCGAGCCAGAAGTGTCGGGTTTCCGGCAGCAGATCGAGCCCGTCCAGTTCCGGATAGGCGCACTTCTGCTCGACGACAAAGACTTCGACGCGAAGTTTCAACAGCTGATAAAGGGTGGCGGTGTCGAGATCCTGCGCCCATGACCGTTTGAGTGCAACCGTTGACATCATCGCGTTTTGGTACCACACCTACGCCGTCGGCGCGACCCCCATGCGATTCGGCGTGTTGGCCGACACGCCGGTGAGGTTCAACGTCTTGGACGTCCAATCCCACACTTCGCGGTACAGAGCCTGGTTCTCCGACAGCTTCACGCCCAGCGAGGGGACCATTTCCTTCAGCTTCGGCGTCCAGTCGGCGTACTCGCGGGGGAAGCACCGCTGCAGCACGTCGACCATGGCGCTCACACAAGTGGACGCGCCGGGCGAAGCGCCGAGCAGACCGGCGATGGAGCCGTCCTCGGCCGCGATCACGGCGGTGCCGAGCTCGAGCACGCCGCCCGCACCCTGGCGCCGGATGATCTGCACGCGCTGGCCCGCGGTGATCAGCTCCCAGTCCCGGCCTTCGGCCTTCGGGACGAACTCCTGCAGGGTGTGCACCTTGCCGGCCTCGGACTTCAACAGCTCGCTGACCAGGTACTTGACCAAGCCCAACTCGGTCACACCGACGCCGAGCATCGAGAACAGGTTGCCCGCCCGCACCGACTTGATCAGGTCGGTCAATTTGCCGTCCTTGAGGAACTTCGGCGTCCAGCCCGCGTACGGGCCGAAGAGCAGCCCGGGCTGGCCGTTGATGACGCGAGTATCCAAGTGCGGCACCGACATCGGGGGCGCGCCGACAGCGGCCTTGCCGTACACCTTGGCCTCGTGCAGCTTGATCAGCTCCGGGTTGGTGCAGCGGAAGAACTGGCCGCTGACCGGGAACCCCCCGAAACCGGCGATCTCCTTGATGCCCGACTTCTGCAGCAGCGGCAGCGCGCCACCGCCCGCCCCGACGAAAACGAATTTGCTGATGATCGTGCGGGTTTCACGGGTCCGCAGGTTGCGCACCTTCACCAGCCACGTGCCGTCGGACTGCTTGGTCAGGTTGCGCACCTCGTGGCCGAAGGCCAGATTCGCGCCGGACTTGCCGAGGTAGGCGAGCAATTCCTTGGTGAGCGAACCGAAGTCGATGTCGGTGCCCGCGTCGGTCCAGTTCAGCGCGACCGGGTCGGAGAAGTCGCGGCCCTTGGCCATCAGCGGTAGCCGCCGGGTGAACTCCTCGGGGCTGTCGATGTACTCCATGCCCTCGAACAGCGGGTGGCGCGACAGCGCCTCGTACCGCTTGCGCAGGTACTCGACGTCGTCGGCACCGTGCACGAAGCTGACGTGCGGGATGGGGTTGATGAAGCCCGACGGATCGCTGAGCAGTCCGTTCTCCACGCCATAGGCCCAGAACTGCCGGGAAACCTGGAAGCGCTCGTTGATGTCGATAGCCTTGGAGACATCGACCGAGCCGTCCGGCTGCTGCGGGCTGTAGTTCAACTCACACAGTGCCGAGTGGCCGGTGCCCGCGTTGTTCCACGGATCGCTGCTCTCCGCCGCCACGGCGTCGAGCCGCTCGAACAGGGAGATCGACCACTCCGGCTGCAGCTGACGAAGCAGCGCGCCGAGGGTGGCACTCATGATGCCGGCACCGATGAGTACCACATCGGTCTTTTCAGTCATGGCAGCGTTCGGCACGGGTAGATCGACTTCCTTGTCACTTCTGCGGCAGTTCACCGGCACGGTGGCCTGCCTGGGCACGGGCGCTATGTGGTTTTTTGCGAGCCTGGCGTGACTCGGCGGTGAGAAGGTTACCCGCCGTTCACCTCTTGCCAATTGTGCACCTCACCGGTTCGATCACCAGCAACGAACCTGCCGAATGTGACATAGATTCCTCCCCCGGCCCCAGCGACAGTGGAACTTCAATCCGACGCAAACGTCGCCTAGATTGGTTGTCGTGACGAACGAAACCTCGCTAAGCGTGTCGGACATCACGACCGGTGTGCAGTGGCAGCCCGACGTCCTCGGCGCGGGCTACGAGCAGCGGACACTGAACTTCGGCCCTGATCCCGATGGCGAAGGTGACGCCGTCGCCACACTGGTCAGGTACACCCCTGATTCCGCCACCACCACCGAGGCCGCGGTGCTGTATGTGCACGGCTTCACCGACTACTTCTTCCAGCAGCATCTCGCCGAGCATTTCGCCGAGCGCGGGCACCGGTTCTACGCCCTGGATCTGCGCAAGTGCGGACGTTCGCTGCGCGACGGGCAGACACCGCACTACGTGACCGATCTGGCGCTCTACGACGACGAGCTGAACGAGTCCCTGCGGATCCTGCGTGAGGAGACCGGCGGCGAGGTGCTGCTGGTCGCGCACTCCACCGGCGGACTGATCGTGCCGCTGTGGCTGGACCGGCTCAATCGGGCACGGGGCACCGTCGCGTCCGGCATCACCGGCTTGGTGCTCAACAGCCCGTGGTTCGACCTGCAGGGCCCCTCGTACTACCGGACCATCGGCACTCCCGTGATCAAGGCGCTCGGCAAGTTCCGATCGATGATCGAGCTACCCGGCGGGCAGATCAGCTCGTACGGCGACAGCCTGCACCACAGCGTCGCGGGCGAATGGGATTACAACCTCGATTGGAAGCCGCTGAGCGGCTTCCCGGTCCGCTTCGGCTGGCTGCGGGCGATCCGCAATGGGCATGCCCGGCTACAGGCGGGTCTCGATATCGGGGTGCCCTCGTTGATCCTGCGGTCCCGGATCACCAAGTTCGCGCGCAAGTACGGCCCCGCCGTCGATGTAGCCGACGCGGTACTCGATGTCAGGCAGATCCAGCGCTGGTCAGGTTGCCTAGGCGATCGCACCAATATCGTCCCGATCGACGGCGCGCGACACGATGTGTTCCTGTCCTCGGCCGAGCCGCTTGCGCAGGCCTTCACCGAGCTCGACAACTGGCTGGACTGGCTGGCTATCTACCTGCGCAAGTCCGGGTCACCAGAGGCTGGTGCGTAGCACGATCTCGGTGGCCATCTCGTGGTCGGCTTCGGTCGCCACGTTGTCGACGTCGATCTCCACCACCCGGAATTCGCCGTAGACGTAGCGACCGGAAGTGTCGGCGACCACACGCGGCAGGTTCTTGGTGACCAGCACGGTGACGGCCAGCTCGACGGGCCGGCACGCTGCGTCGAGCACGGTGCCGTCCGCGGCGGGTACCGCGGGGTGACCGCGATCGGCGACCACCAGGCTGATGAAGCGGCCGAAGCCACCCGCGCACAGCTGCCAGGCCAGCTCCGCGCCCGACCCGCGCCCGGCGACGTTCACCCATGGCACGCCGAGCTCGTCGAGGATGCCGTGCACAGCCGCGGGATCCAGGTCCGCTATCGATTCCACCGCGATCGTGCGCAGGTCCGAATTGTGCAGTCGAGCACAGACCTGGTCGTACACGTCGACCGGATCACCCGCGTCGGGCAGCAGCAGCACGCTGTGCCGAGATTCGGGCCCGTCGACCCGCACGGTCCAAGCCCGGTCACCGACCGTGATCCGCCGAGATTTCATGCCGGAGTACGGTACACGGCCTGGTTGAACAGAACCGCGTGTCGAACCTCACGTGCGAGTCAGACGTGGGAATCACCACTATCCGGTGGCGCTGCGCTCAACCGTTCGCCCAGCTCAGTGCCTCGCCTGTACGGCCGCGGCGGTGAGTGTGGGAAGGTCGGCGGGCGCACCGTCGACGATCAGACGTTCCAGTTGCGCGCCGTCGAGGTGGTCCTCTACGAGATCAGCGAGCAGATCCAGTTGGGCCGAGCGAATCGCGGCGACCGAAACATCATCGGCGACAACGAAACCCGTGCGTCCGGCGGCAACGGCGATCCGCCGCAGCCACATTCGACGGAACCCGTCCGACTCCAGCAGGCCGTGCAAGTGGGTACCCCAGACCGCGCCCCTGACGCTGCCCTCCAGTGCGCCGTCCAGCTCGAGCCAGCCGGGGTCGGTGCTGCGCCGCACCCTTCCGTGGTGAATCTCGTAGCCCCGCAGGGGTATTCCCTCCGCACCCGGCAGCTGGGTGCGACCGGAGACACGGCGCAGCACCTTCGGGTCGGCGAATTCGATGTCGAGATCGAGCAGCCCGAGGCCGTCGACGACACCCGCACCGGATTCGACAGTGTCGCAGATCCGACGGCCGAGCATCTGGTAGCCCCCGCAGATACCGAGGATCGGTTTGCCCACGGCAGCGCGAGCCGTCAACGCGTCGGCGAGCCCGGCGCGGCGCAACCAGGCCAGATCGTCGACCGTCGCCTTGCTGCCGGGCAGCACCACCAGATCCGCGTCGGAAAGCCGCGAGGGCTCGCTCACCCAGCGCACCGAGACGCCCGGCTCGCAGGCCAGGGCTTCGACGTCGGTGGAGTTGGAGATGCGCGGCAGTCTGATGGCGGCGACGGTCAGCCACTCGGCGCCGACGGGTGGGAGGGGACGGCCGACCGGTGCGTCCGCGACGGTGCCGAGCGAGTCCTCTGCGTCGATCCAGAGATCTTCGGCAAAAGGAATCACACCGAGCGTCGGACGGCCCGTGAGTTCGGTGAGTCGCTCGAGTCCCGGCCGGAGCAGTTCGACATCGCCGCGGAACTTGTTGATAACGAAGCCCGAAATCAGTTGCTGGTCTTCGGGATCGAGTACGGCCACGGTCCCGAACAGGTGGGCGAGCACCCCGCCGCGATCGATGTCGCCGACCACGAGCACCGGCAGTCGAGCCGACTGCGCCAGGCCCATGTTCGCCAGATCGGTGGCCCGCAGGTTGATCTCGGCGGGCGAGCCGGCGCCTTCACAGATCACCACGTCGAATTCCGCACGCAGGGAAGCTAGTTCGGCGGCAACGACCTCCCGCAATTCCTGTCGGTGTCGGAAATAGTCGCGGGCACCGACCGTGCCGACCGCCTGTCCCCGCACCACCAGCTGGGAGCGGCGATCGCTGCCGGGCTTGAGCAGCACCGGATTGAACCGCACGCTCGGCTCCAACCCGCATGCCAGCGCCTGCAGCGCCTGCGCACGCCCGATCTCCCC
The DNA here is from genome assembly GCF_042675075.1 of Nocardia sp. GCM10030253. Lineage (NCBI taxonomy): Bacteria > Bacillati > Actinomycetota > Actinomycetes > Mycobacteriales > Nocardiaceae > Nocardia > Nocardia sp. GCM10030253. Next base: position 181,423 of record NZ_JBHTDL010000010.1, read on the forward strand.
GCCGTCGAGGGTGACGACGGAGTTGTTCGACATGTTCTGCGCCTTGAACGGCGCGACCCGCACGCCCTGCCGCGCCAGCATCCGGCAAAGCCCGGCCACCACAACGCTTTTGCCCGCATCGGACGTGGTGCCCGCGATGAGCAATGCGCCCTTCACGCCGCGGCTGCCATGCCGCCCGAGTGTTCCGGCCTCGAACTGCGCGGTCCACCACTCACGGCAAGGTCAGGATTTCGGCACCGGTGTCGGTGACTACCAGGGTGTGCTCGAACTGCGCGGTCCACTTGCGGTCCTTGGTGACCACGGTCCAGTGGTCGTCCCAGATGTCGTAGTCGATGCCGCCGAGGTTGATCATCGGCTCGATGGTGAAGGTCATGCCCGGCTCGATGATCGAGTCGACGGCAGGCTGGTCGTAATGCAGGATGACCAGGCCGCTGTGGAAGGTGGGGCCGACGCCGTGGCCGGTGAAGTCACGGACTACGCCGTAGCCGAAGCGGTTTGCGTAGGACTCGATCACCCTGCCGATCACATTGAGCGCGCGACCGGGACGAACGGCCTTGATGGCCCGCGCGGTGGCTTCCTCGGTCCGCTCGACCAGCAGCCGGACCTCTTCGTCGACATTGCCCGCGAGGAACGTCTTGTTGGTGTCGCCGTGCACACCGTTGATGTAGGCGGTGACGTCGATATTCACGATGTCGCCGTCTTCGATCACGGTCGAGTCCGGAATCCCGTGGCAGATCACCTCGTTCAGCGAGGTGCAGCACGACTTCGGGAATCCCTTGTACCCGAGGGTCGACGGGTAGGCTCCGTGATCACACATGTATTCGTGTGCGATCCGATCCAATTCGTCGGTCGTGACGCCGGGCGCGACAGCCTTGCCCGCCTCTTCCAACGCCTGCGCCGCGATCTTTCCCGCGATCCGCATCTTGTCGATCGTCTCGGCCGTCTGCACCCAGGGCTCATTACCCTCGTTGACGGACTTCTTCCACGCATACTCCGGACGCTCGATCGAGCGCGGAACTTCCCGAGTCGGCGAGAGGGTCCCGGGAACAAGCGGCTGACGGGTGCGCACAGACATGGAAACCAGACTATCTGCACCACCGATTCCATACCCTCCGACATCCGCCCGCCGAGCCGCCGCCTATCGCTTGGACCATCCGAAACGATCAGACGGAATATCACCGGACCGTGGTCCGGGACTCCAGCCGTGGAATTGGGCCCTTGACGTTTGCCGAGTTGTACGCGGTCGGCGATCGCCCCGCGCCAACCGCCGGGGAACGGCTGCGAGGTGGTCGAGGAGGCGGTGGCGACCGAGACATCGGACCTCGACGTCTATGCCGTCGGCGAGCATCATCGCAGGGATTTCGCGGCGTCCTCGCCCGCGGTGGTACTGGCAGCATCTGATGCTGAGTTCGCCGGTCGGCGCGTGATGTCCGGCGAGCTGGTTGCTTACACTTCCTGCATGCCGGGAACGGACACCGCTGATGATGCCGAGTTGCTGGCGCGGTTGCGGGGTGGTGACGAGGCGGCGTTCGAGTTCTTGTTGGATGTGTGGTCGGGTGGAATGTTACGTCTGGCACGGGATTTCGTGTCCACCGCAGATTCCGCGGCCGAGGTTGTGCAGGAGACTTGGCTGGCGGTGGTTGTGGGTATCGACAAGTTCGAGGGGCGGTCGTCGCTGAAGACGTGGGTGTTCCGGATCCTGGTGAATATCGCCAAACGCCGTGGACTTGCCGAGCAGCGTTCGATGCCGTTCAGCAGCGTGTTACCCGCCGACGACGATGCGGGGCCGTCGGTCGATCCCACCAGGTTCCAGGGGCTGGGCGAGCCGTTCCCGCATCACTGGCGAGCGTTCCCGGCGCTGTGGCCGTCGCCTGAGCAGGCGCTGCTCGATGGGGAGTTGCGTGCGTGTGTCGCGGCAGCTCTGGAGGAATTACCGCGTCGGCAACGTATCGTCATCGGGCTACGCGATGTGCACGGATACGGTGCGGACGAGGTCTGCTCGATACTGGAGATCTCCTCGGCCAACCAGCGGGTGCTGCTGCACCGCGCCCGAGCATTCGTCCGGGGCAGAATCGAGGAGTACTTCGCTGATGTCGGGCCGCGGGGCCGCGGAGGAGAGGAGGTGTCGTAATGGCGGAGATGAATTGCGACGAGTTCGTCGAAGTGGTCACTGCCTACATGGAAGGCAGCCTCGACGAGTCGAACGAGCGCCGGTTCATCGACCACCTCGGGTCCTGCGACGGCTGCGATAGCTACCTCGACCAGATCCGGGACACCATCAGGGCGCTGCGGGAGCAGCCACGAGCCGCCCTGACGCGCGAGTCCAGGGACGCGTTACTGGCCGCCTTCCGCTCCCGTTCGAAATAATATTCGCGGCAGGTGTAACGCCCGGGGCCGGTTTCGACACTGTGCTGCCATGTTCTGTCAACGAACCATGGAGGCAATCGTGTCCACGAATAGGCTCGGTCCGAGCGAGAGTTTCCGGTCGGCATTCGCTGCGACGGTCAGGAGTTCCGATACGGCGCGGCGTGTCGAGGGTGCGGGGTTTCTCCTGGCTCGGTTCGGCCTCATCGTCACTCTTGGGTGGATCGGCGCGATGAAGTTCACCGTCGCCGAAGCCGCTGCGATCGAGTCGTTGATCAGCGGTAGCCCGTTCATGTCCTGGCTGCTCGATGTCGCCGACCTGCGAACGGTGTCCGCGTGGATCGGGGTGGTCGAGATCGTGACAGCGGTGTTCATCGCGTTCGGTGTGAAGAGCAGCCTGGCAGGCGTGATCGGTGGGCTGATGGGTACCGGGACGTTTCTTGTGACCTTGTCGTTCCTGTTCACCTCGACCAGCTACGAGCACACGATCCCGTTCCTGTCCCCGGGAGGCTCGTTCATCGTGAAAGACCTGGTGTTGCTCGGCGCGTCACTGATGGTGCTCGCGCGCTCCTGGGCGTGGCTCGCGGATTCGGCGGTGCGGGCATGACACACGTACTCGACGGTATCGAGCCCTCGACCCGCGCGACCCGCCGCGAGTGGTGGGGCCTTGCGGTATTGGCGCTGCCCTGCATCCTCTACTCGATGGACTTCACCGTCCTGCATTTAGCTGTGCCCGCCATGACGGCGGCGCTGCGACCGTCGAGCACTCAGCTGTTGTGGATCATCGACAGCTACGGTTTTTTGCTAGCGGGAGCACTGATCGCGATGGGTGTCCTCGGCGACCGGATCGGCCGCCGCAGGCTACTGCTCATCGGCTCGACGATATTCGGTCTGGTGTCGGTCCTCGCTGCGGTAGCGCCGACAGCTGAGCTGTTGATCGCGGCACGTGCATTGTTGGGTCTGGCGGCGGCGACGATGGCCCCGTCGACGCTGTCGCTCATTCGCAATATGTTTCTCGATCCCAAACAGCGCCGTGTCGCTATCGGCATCTGGGTTGCGAGTTTCTCTGCCGGCGCAGCGCTCGGACCGGTTATCGGTGGAGCTTTGTTGAGCGTCTTCTGGTGGGGATCGGTGTTCCTGGTCGCTGTCCCGGTGATGGTCGTGTTGCTGATCGTGGGCCCGAAGCTGTTGCCGGAATACCGCGACGACCATCCGGGACGCATCGACCTCACCAGCGCTGCCCTGTCGTCGACCGCGATCGTGGCGCTGGTGTTCGGGATCAAAGAATTCGCCACAGCAGGGCCCACGGGAGCCGCCGTGCTCGCCGCACTGACCGGTGTCGTGCTTGCCGCACTGTTCGTCCGCCGCCAGCAGACACTCTCCGTGCCGTTCATCGATCTGAAGCTGTTCCGGTCGGCACCGTTCGCCACGATGTTCGTCGTCTACCTGCTGGTCTTCGTGGTCAATTTCTCGGCGTTCTTTTACATCAGCCAAGACCTGCAGATCCTGCTCGGACTATCACCGATGCAGGCAGGGCTGTGGACCCTTCCTTGGGCGGTCAGTTTCATCGCCGGCTCGTTCGCCGGCCCGGCACTGGCAAAACGCATCCGGCCAACCTTCGTGGTCGCGAGTGGGCTCGCGGTCGCCGGAGCCGGTTTCGTGGTTGTAACCCTCGCTGCTGCCCACTCTTCGCTCGGCCTGTTCGTGCTCGGGTCGGTGGTGTTCCCGCTCGGACTGGCACCTGGCATCGCCTTGATCACCGACCTCATCGTCGGCAGTGCGCCACCGAAACGCGCTGGCATGGCCTCGGGACTCAGCGAAGCGGGAGCGGAGTTGGGTGGCGCACTGGGCATCGCGTTGATCGGTAGCGCCGCCACGTTCGCTTACCGTCGGGATCTCGCACCGATCGCCGACCGGCTGCCGAACGACGCTGCCACCGCTGCCCGCGACACCATCGGCAGCGCACTCACCACCGCCCAACACCTCGCTGCACCGGTCGGCAACGAGCTCGTGACCGCCGCCACAGCCGCTTTCGCCTACGCATCAGTGCTCGCGTTCACCCTGTGCGCGCTCGCCTCGTTGATCGGTTCCCTGTTGGCCGGCTTCGTCGGACGAACGAAGCCGGCAGCCGGTACGACCGAATCGACAGATGTCCCCTGCGTCGACGGTAGCGACGACCCGCCGTCTGCGAGGGTCGAACCATGACACGCCTCCCGCAGAGGTACGCCACGCGCCGTGTCGTCACCGCGACAACAGATCTCGCCCGCCGGCTCGGGTGTCGGGTCACCGACCCGCACGTGTTGTCCGACGGCAGCAATGTGCTGATCCATTTGAGGCCCGCACCCATCGTGGCCAGGGTCGCCACCACGAGCGCCCTGATACGCCCTGGCGTTGCGGCCTGGCTGGCCCGCGAGATCGATCTCGCACGCTACCTGCACGCACACCGCATGCCCGTCGCAATGCCGGCCTGCGACCCGCCTGCCGGCCCCCATCACCACGCTGGGCTCGACATCTCTTTCTGGCAGTACATTCCGCACGAACCCGAGCGGACACCAAGCGCGGCGGAGTTGGCGCCCGCATTGGCTGAACTCCACGAGGTGCTACGCGGATACCCGGGTGAACTGCCGACCGACGGACCGCTCGGGGACATCACACGGTTGGTCGACCTCGTCGACCGGCAACAGCTGCTGACCGGCACCGAATTGTCGACATTACGAGCCGAAACCGAAACGCTCCGCGACGCACTCGCCGGATTCCCGGTCCAGCCGCTGCACGGTGACGCACATCAGGGCAACGCACTGGCCACACCGAATGGTGTGGTTTGGATCGACTTCGAAGACACCTGGCGCGGACCGATCGGCTGGGATCTCGCCTCCCTCGCCGACCAGGGCGGCACGAATTTCGCGGTGTCGGCATGGCAAGCCTATCCCGACCGCCCCAGCGACGATGAACTCACAACCTGCATTCATCTTCGGCAGCTGTTCGGCCTGTGCTGGCGACTGCTGATGCTGCACCGCTACCCCCACGGCGAAGCAAACGCTCGTGCCCACCTCGACGCGTGGCTCGACACAGCACACGCCCGCCGGTGAGACCAATCACGTCAGCCACTCGTACGGCGATCCTCACCCCATCGAGCTGCGCGAGCTTGCTGATCACCTCCGCCCGCCGCACCGCGATCCGCCACCGAGGTTCCGCTGCGGTCACCACACCCCAGTCCACCACCACCTGGCTCGCCCGCCATCGGGCAACCCCTACCGTCGTGAACATGAGTACGAGCGAAAAGCGCTGTACTGCACACGAGTTAGGGACAGCCCGATGTTCGAAGTCCCGTTCATCGGTGAACAGATTTGTGCGACGACACGTCACAGGCCGGGAGTTCGGGCCGGAGGACTGGCGGCCGCGGGATGCTCGATCGCCCAGGCGCAGATGGCTGCCAGAGGTGTCTCCAGGGATTTCCCGAGTTCGGTGAGGGAGTACTCGATGTGCTGCGGGGCGGTCTGCTTGTAGACGTGCCGCTCGACCAGGCCGTCGGACTCCATGCCGCGCAGAGTCTCGGTCAGTACCTTCTGGGTGATGCCGGGTAACCGTTGCCGGAGTCGGGCCGGGCGATGCGGTCCGTCCAGCAGCGCGTAGATCAGCAGGATCCGCCACTTCGCTGCTAGCCGCTCCAACGTCTGCCGGGTCGTGCACGATTCTTCGAGCACATCCGGGATCAGCAGTGACATCTTGCCTCCGTCCCGAAGGGCACCGCAAAGTGCCTTCTACCAGTGGCCGCCTACCGCGCCTACCGTCTCCACCGTAGTGGAGGGAATCTCCGACAATGACCGACGAGAGAACGGCAGAAATGACAGTCAGTACAGTTCCGTTCACCTTTACCCGTGCAGGCGATCGGCTTGCGGGCACGCTGTACCTGCCGACGAACGCGCCGACCGCGGTCGTGGTCACGACTGGGCCGTTGACCTCGGTCAAGGAGCAGGCGGCGGGTGTATACGCGGCGGCGATGGCGCGACGGGGATTTGCGGCGCTGGCTTTCGATCACCGAACCTTTGGTGAAAGCGAGGGCGCGCCACGGCAGTTGGAGGATCCGCTGGGCAAGGCTTCAGACATCGGTGCGGCGGTGTCGGCACTGCAGGCCGATGAGCGGCTCGCGGGGAAGGCGGTGGTCGCGCTCGGTGTGTGTGCCGGCGGCGGTTACATGGCGCGGGCGGTCGCCGACGACTCGCGGATCCGGGCATTCGCTGGGGTGGCCGGGGTCTACCCGGACGCTGCGGCCGCTGCGCCGGACCCAGCCGTGGTCGAGCGCGGCCGCCGGGCCCGGGAACGCCGCCTGTCCACCGGTGTCGTCGAGACGATCCCGGCGGTGGCGGCGGACGACGGCGACGTGGCGATGCCGCTGCGCGAAGCGTTCGAGTACTATGGCACTTCGCGCGGTGCGGTACCCAACTACACCAACGCCTTCGCCGTCGAATCCTTCTGGCACACTGCCGGTTTCGACGCCCACGAGGCGGCCGCACGGCTGGTGGTCCCGTTCCTGCTCACGCACTCCGATCACGCTCTGGTCCCGCCACTGGCCCGCACGTTCTACGCCGCCGTGACATCCCCGAAGTCCGAGCTTTGGCTGGACTCGATCGGCCAGATCGACTTCTACGACGATCCCCGCTTGATCGAGCCCGCCGCAGACGCCGCAGCCGCCCTGTTCGGCAGCGTGGTGGGCTGACCACCCATGCTCGGACTGTCCCGTGCGGATCGCTGAAGGTCACCAAAAGATGAGCACTGACAGAGCGGGGCTCAGCGAGCAACGGGTGACCTGGGCCGAGTTGTTCTTCGACCTGGTCGACCCTTCGGAGCGAGGTGGTTGCCTACCTGAACAGCTGGGCCTCGAAAGCGATCCTGTCGCCGCGATACAGCGACCGCACCCGCTCGATCGGCTCACCCTTCCCATCGACACTACGGCGGTTCAGCAGCAGTAGCGGTAGGGCTGTGGTGCATTCGAGTAAGGCGGCTTCGCGCGGGGAGGCGAGGACCGTTTCGATGCGTTCGGTCGCCTTGCCCAACTCGACTCCGGCCGCACGCACCGCCGCATACAGCGACGTGGTCGGGTCATAGATGTCGTACAGGGCGCGAAATCGGGACAGCGGAAGGAAGGTGCTCTCCAGTCCGATGCGCTCCCCGTCGGCCAGCAGTACACGCTCGAGATGCATCACCGGAGCGCCGAGCGCGAGGCCGAGCGCGCCGGCGGTGTCGGCGTCGGCGGGCACGTCCTCCCAATTGACGAGCAGTCGGCCGGGCACCCGGCCGAGACTGATCGCACCTTCGGTATAGGACCGCAACGACAAGGGCTGCACCATCTTCGGCCGCGACACCACGGTGCCACGGCCCTGCCGCCGAATCCTGCCCTCCACCAACAGCTCTCGCAGCGCCTGCCGGACGGTTTCGCGCGCGACCTCGAACCGGATGGCCAGATCGCGCTCGGAGGGGACGGGATCGCCCTCGGACATGTCGCTCAGGATCTCTTCGAGCTCCGTGCGCACCAGATACGACTTCGGCAATCTTGGCTGAGCCGAATCAATACGCCCACCGCGCCTTTCATCGACTTCAGGTGTCGCCGCCGCTCGGGCGTCGACCCCCGCCACGTCCGCTCCGTTCATGCCGACAGCCTACCCGCAATTGGTCTATACCAATTGTTAACCTGGCGTTTGCGTAGGAAACACCCATCGGTCTAGACCATTGCCCAGTATGTGTCCATGCGATTGGTCATCATCGGAGGCGGAATCCTCGGCACCGCTCATGCCCTGGCCGCGATCGGCCGTGGGCACGAGGTCGTGCAGTTGGAGCGGGAGCCGGAGGCTCGCGGGGCGACGGTACGCAACTTCGGTCTGGTGTGGGTCTCCGGGCGCTCGGCTACCGAGCTCGATCTCACCCTGCGTTCTCGGCAGCTGTGGGAGGAGATCGGCGGCCGCGTCCCCGGCGTCGGATTCCGCCCCGCCGGATCGATCACCCTGGTGCGCACCCCCGCCGAGCTCGCCGTCGCCGAGGCCGCCGCGGCCGACCCGAGCGCGGACGCCCGCGGCTTCGAATTGCTGGAGCCGGTGCAGGTGCGCGCGGTCAACCCCGCGCTGCGTGGCAAATTCGTTGCCGGACTGCATTGTTCGACCGATGCCGCAGTGGAGTCACGCCAGGCGCTGCCCGCGCTGCGCGCCCACATGGCGGCGTCGAGCCGCTACACCTTCCACGCGGGCACCGAGGCCAGGTCGATCACCGACACCGGGACCGGCGCCACCGTCATCGACGACCAGGGCCGCAGGTACGACGCCGACCTGGTGCTGCACTGCCCGGGCGCGGCGCACTCCGGCCTGACCCGCGAGCTGATCGGAGCCATTCCGGTCCGCCGCGTCCGGCTGCAGATGATGCAGACCGCGCCGCTGGACGAGCCGCTCACCACCGCCATCGCTGACGGTGACAGCTTCCGGTACTACCCCGGATTCGCGGGCGCCGAAACCGACGCGCTGAACCTGGAGCAGTCACAGACCGCTATCGCCGCCGAGCACAAGATGCAGCTGCTGTGTGTGCAGCGCCTGCACGGCGGCCTCACCATCGGCGACACCCATGAATACGACGAGCCGTTCGACTTCGACGTGGACGAGGCGCCCTACGAGCACCTCACCGCGGTCACCGAGGAACTACTCGGTCGCAAACTGCCGCAGGTGGTTCGACGCTGGGCCGGGGTCTACAGCCAGAGCATCGACCCCACCACGATCGTCACCCGCGCCAAGGCCGACGAGCACGTCTGGGTCATCACCGGTCCCGGCGGGCGCGGCATGACCCTCGGCCCCGTCATCGGCGAGGAAACCGCCGACTTACTCAACCTGTGAGGTTGCTTTGTCGAACAGAAACATCCAGCTCGCCGTGCTCGACATGGCCGGGACCACGGTCGCCGATGGCGGACTCGTACTGCGCGCCTTCGACATCGCCGCCACCGCCGCGGGCATCGAAACCGAAGGCCCAGAACGCGATAGGGCTCGCCGGTACGTGCTCGACACCATGGGTCAGTCGAAGATCGCGGTGTTTCGCGCACTACTCGGCGACGAGGACCGCGCCCAGCAGGGCAACCTCGCCTTCGAAGCCGCCTACGACGCACTGATCGACGAGGTCGGCGTCACGCCCATTCCCGGTGCGGCCCAGGCGATCGACGCGCTCCGGACCGCGGGCGTCAAAGTCACGCTTACCACCGGCTTCAGTCGAGGCACCCAGGACCGTCTGCTGAATGCGCTGGGCTGGAACGACATTGCCGATCTGACGTTGGCGCCATCGCAGGCAGGGCGTGGTCGCCCCTATCCCGACATGGTGCTCACCGCGCTGCTGCGCCTCCGCATCGACGCCGTCGATCAGGTTGCGGTGCTCGGCGATACGACCAGCGATATCGGCAGCGGCCTCGCCGCGGGCGCCCGGATCGTGGCGGGAACCCTGACCGGCGCACATGACAAAGACCAGCTGCGTGCCGCTGGCGCCACCCACGTGCTGCCCTCGGTCGGCGAGTTCGCGGAACTGATCCTCGCCAGCCGAATCTGAGCCCCGTCGCCCAGCGACGGAGGACCCCGCCCCTTCGACACCCCATTCGACACGAACCGAAAGTTGCAGCAATCGTGCGTATTTCGAACACGCAGGGCCGACTGGCACGCACCATCTCCCGCACCGCGCTGACCTTGGGGTCCGTCGCCGCCGTCGCGCTCACCGCGGCATGCGGTGGCACGGGCACCGATAGCGGCGACGGCAAGACCATCACCGTCTACTCCGCCGACGGCGTCGGCAGCTGGTACACCACCCAGTTCGCCGAATTCGAGAAGCAGACCGGCATTTCGGTCAACCTGGTCGAGGCGGGCTCCGGCGAGGTCGTCAACCGGGTGGACAAGGAACAGTCCAACCCGCAGGCCGATGTGCTCGTCACGCTGCCGCCGTTCATCCAGAAGGCGAAAAGCGCTGGACTACTGCAGGACAGCGGTGTCGACACCGCAGCGGTCGCGGCCGCCGACAAGGACGCCGACGGCAAATACGTCACCCTGGCCGGCAACTACCTGAACTTCATCGCCAACCCTTCGGTCGACACCACCAACCTCACCTGGGACGACCTGCTGAAGCCGGAGTTCAAGGGCAAGCTGCAGTACTCGACCCCCGGACAGGCAGGCGACGGTACCGCGGTGCTGATCTTGCTGCAGAACCTGCTCGGCAAGCAGGGTGCGCTGGATTACCTCGGCAAGCTGCAGGCCAACAACGTCGGCCCGTCGTCCTCCACCGGCAAGCTGCAGGCCAAGGTCGACAAGGGTGAGCTGGTCATCGCCAACGGCGACATCCAGATGAACCTGGCCAACGTCAAGGACAAGGGCTCCAAGTTCACCCTCTTCTTCCCCGCCGCCGCCGACGGCAAGCGCTCCACTGTGGCCGTTCCGTACGTAATGGGCATGGCCAAGGGCGCTCCGCACAAGCCGGAGGCCAAGAAGCTGATTGAGTTCCTGCTGTCGGCCGATGCGCAGAAGACGCTGCCCGACGCCTTCGCGGTGCCTGCCCGCGCCGAGCTGCGTGACGCGCCCGCGACCGGCACCGGGCCCTCGGCAGCCGCGACGCTCAAAGGTGTCGAGATCGTGAATGTCGATTGGAACAAGGTGCTTCGAGAACTGGACGGCGATGTTGCCGCGTACCAGAAGGCCACCGGTAGCTAGTTCACCAGAAGTGAGGAGCCGCAACATGTCCGACGGTGACGCGCCCCCGAAATCGTCCCCCGTGACCACCACCATGACCGCGACCGCACCGGTCACCGTGCCCACAAGCGTCGAACCCGCCATCGTGTTCGACCGAGTCGGGGTCAGCTACGGCCGCGGTCGCAAGACCGCCGTCGCACTGACCGATTTCACCCTGCGCGTCGCCGCCGGCGAGACGGTCGCGCTCCTCGGACCGAGCGGCTCGGGCAAGTCGACCGCGCTCAAGGCACTGGCCGGATTCGTCCGGCCTACCTCGGGTGCGGTGCGACTGTCCGGCCGCGACGTCACCGATCTTTCCCCCGCCAAGCGCGGGCTCGGCGTCGTAGTGCAGTCCTACGCACTGTTTCCGCATATGAGCGTGCACAGCAATGTCGCCTTCGGCTTGAAGTCACATCACGTGCCGCGCAAAGACATTGATGGGCGGGTAGCCGAGGCGCTTGCCATGGTCGGTATGGCCGCCTACGCCGAGCGCCTGCCCCGTCAGCTGTCCGGTGGCCAGCAGCAGCGCGTCGCGATCGCCCGGGCACTTGCGATCCGACCGAAAGTGCTGCTGCTGGACGAACCGCTGGCCGCGCTCGACGCCCAGCTGCGGCAGTCGATGCTCGGCGAGCTCCAGGAGCTACGAAAGGCGTTGCCGGACACTGCGATGCTGTATGTCACCCATGATCAGTCCGAGGCGCTGGCGCTGGCGGATCGGATCGCGGTGATGCGCGATGCGCGGCTTGTCGATATCGACACCGCCGAAAACCTGTGGCAGCGCCCGCCCACCAGGTTCACCGCCGACTTCCTCGGCGGCGCAAACCTGGTGCCGTGCACCGTCAATCGAGTGTCCGGCACCTCCGCTCTCGTCACGGTCGGCACACACACCCTGCGCGCCGATGCGCCGCAGCCGGGTGTCGGACGCCCCGGTTGGGCGGTGGATTCAGCAGCGCTGCTGTGCATCCGGCCGCACACCGTGCAGATCGGCGCGACCTCGGAGCGCAGTGCCGTGCGCGGCACCGTGGCTTCCAGCGTCTGGCGCGGCGCGGCCACGCGCGTGAATCTGACGATCGACGGACTCACCGACCAGATCAGCGTCGACGTACCCGGCCACCTCGACACCGAAGCCGGAGCGGTACTCGGCGTCCGGTTCCCGGACCCGGCCGGCGTACTGATCCCACCTACGCTCGGAACCGAATCTGAGTGTTCCACAACCGATTCCGTTGCGGACGAGCTGGGAGCGCAAGTATGAGGGGCTGTGCGCTCCCGGACCGGCCGGTCGGCGCGCCCGCGTCCGACCCGGCCGGTGCCCCGACTCTCCCCCGACCGAGCTCGGACTCGGGCCGATGCAGTGGACCGGATCTCCGACTCGCGACGCCTGCCGCCATGACCTGTGTCCCTGCGGGCGGCGGGTGGCGACCATGAGCGCCTTCGCGGTCCTCGAGTCCCCTGCCGAGACCGTCCCCGCGCCGTCGCCCACCCGGCGGCGTACCTGGCGGCCGGTGCTCTGGAGTCTGCCGCCGCTGGTGGTGGTCCTGGTCATCGCGGTGTACCCGATCGTGCGAGTGCTCGCCGAATCCACGGTCCCCCCGGAAGGTCACGGCACGGCCGCCTGGTCACAGGTACTCGGCTCGGAGTCGTTCCGTGATGCCTTGTGGCGCACCATTTCCATCGCGGTCTTCTCGACGGCCGGGTGCCTGGTCCTCGGCACCTTCCTGGCGGTCGTGCTGGCTTTCGTCCCTTTCCCTGGTTCCGCGCTGGTCGGCCGCCTGATCGACACGATCCTGACCATGCCGTCATTCCTCATCACACTGGCCTTCACCTTCCTGTACGGCACGGCGGGCGCGGTGAACGCACTCGTCACCGCGATCACCGGCCGCACGACGCCGCTGCGGGATTTCCTGAGTACCCCATCCGGGGTGATCCTCGCCGAAATCACCTTCTTCACACCGTTCGTGGTGCGGCCGCTGCTGGCCGGTTTCGCCCAGCTTGCGCGCGAGCAACTGGATGTCGCAGCCAGCCTCGGCGCATCGCCATGGCGAGTGTTGCGTCAGGTGGTCGTGCCCGAAGCGTGGCCCGCGCTGGCCGCGGGCGGCAGCCTCGTACTTCTGCTGACGCTCAACGAGTTCGGCATCGTGCTGTTCACCGGTGCAAAGGGCGTGACAACGCTGCCCGCCTTGATCTACACCCGCGGCATCGTGACCTTCGATCTGCCGGGCGCGGCGGTGCTCGCCACCATGCAGGTGCTGCTGTCGCTGAGTCTGTACATCGGCTATCGGTTGATCTTCGCCCGGTTCTCCGGCCGAACCAGGAAGGAGAGCTGACCCATGCTGGTGTGGACACGACGCGGCCGGGCAGCGGTGCTCACGGTCTTCGCGCTCATCGTGCTCGTGGTGTTCGTTGCCCCGATCGTCACGGTGGTCGCGGCGGCGCTGGCCGGTAGCTGGACCGGTCCGCTGCCCTCCGATCTCGGCCTTGCCAACTTCCGGCGGGCACTGTCCGGGCAGGAAGCGGCCAGCCTGTCGGTGAGCCTGCAGACCGCCTTGCTTGCCGGCGGAATCGCTCTCGTGCTCGGCACCTGGGCAGCGCTGGCCGCCCGCGAGGCGCCGAGCTGGTGGCGAAAGTTCACCGATGCGGTGTTCCATCTGCCGGTCGCGGTGCCCTCGGTGGCCATCGGTCTCGGCGTGCTGATCGCGTTCAACGAGCGGCCGCTGCTGCTCGGCGGCACCAAATGGATTGTCATCGTGGCTCATTCGGTGCTGGTGCTCGCCTACGCCTTCAGCGCCGTCAGCGCGGCACTCGACCGCCTCGACCCCGCGTACCGGCAGGCCGCCGAGTCACTCGGTGCGGGCCCGGTCCGAGTGTTGTTCCTGGTGACCCTGCCGCTGCTGCTCCCCGCCCTCGGCGGCGCCGCCGGCCTGGCGATCGCCCTATCCATGGGCGAACTCGGCGCAACCGTCATGGTCTACCCCGCGACCTGGAAGACGTTGCCGGTCACCATCTTCGGGCTCACCGACCGCGGCGAGGTATTCAGCGCGGCCGCGAGCACCTGCCTGCTCCTACTGGTGACACTGATTGCCCTGGTCGCCCTCGGTCGCCTGAGGGGCCGTGCTGCACTGCGCTGAACCCGAACCGCCCTACGATGACCAGGTGGAAGCACTTCCTCTGATCTTCACCGCGGGCTGGGCGAGCGGGGTCAACGCCTATGCCGTGGTCTTCCTGCTCGGGATATTCGGCGCCACCGGCATCTCCGACGACGTGCCGGAAGCGCTGCAACGAACCGACGTGCTGATCGCCGCGGCGGTGCTGTTTCTCATCGAAGCCATCGCCGACAAGATCCCGTACCTGGATTCCTTCTGGGATGCGGTACACACCATCGTGCGGCCCGCGTCGGGCGCCGTCGTCGCGGCGCTGTTGGCCGGTCAGGACGGTTCCCTCCCTGAGCTCGCCGCGGCTGCGGTGGGCGGGACTACGGCGCTGGTGAGCCATGTGGTCAAGACCGGAACTCGGATGGCGATCAACACCTCCCCCGAACCCGCGAGCAACATCGTGATGAGCGTGGCCGAGGATGCCGCCGTCGGCGGCATCATCACCCTCGCCATTTTCTACCCGATCGCCGCCGCCGTATGCGCGGGCATACTGCTGGTCATCGGCGTGATTCTGGTGGCCTTGCTCGCCCGGCGAATTCGTCGCTACATCCTGCGTCGCCGGCAGCGCCGCGCCGCAAGACATGGCGCACCGGCCTGAGCCCGCGCGGCGGTAGGCGCTGAACTGGACGTCGGGTTGCGAACGCAGATCCGCAGCGGGCGTGCCGCGCCAGTCGACCACGCGGCACGCCGGGCGGGGCGCCTCGTTGCGCCCGCCGTCACTGCCGACGACGTAAACATCCGAATGGAGTCACTGGTCGGATGACTCGACATCCGGGACGTCGCCTTTATGTCAGTGACGCTGTTGGGCAGTGTCACCAATTCGCTGTGTCACTAGTACGAAACCATCGGTCGCGCAGTTCACTGCTCAGGCAAACGGCGGCGGCCTCCGGCCACGTCGGTCACGAGATCAGTGTACCCGTCAACTAGTTCGGCCAGGTGGTACCAATGTTTATGGGTGTTATCGCTACGCGCGCCATCGACATCAATCGCCTGGTTCGCATCCACCCAGCTACGTGCCATCCGGTCGACCACCGCACCGAGACTTTCGGTATGTAGTGATGCACCGTTGCGATGCTGCGGGATCTCCTGCGCGATCCAATCGTTGATATCGTCGACGAGTTCGCTTCGACGACAATCTATTTCAGATATCAGGTGCGCGTCGCGTACTTGCCCGCGCCGCGCGTGTAGCTCGGCGAGCGCATGCGCGGACCGCAGCAATTCACGATCTTGGAAACGGCGCCCCTGGAAGGCACACAATATTTGCGGAGCGGTCGGCAGTACCCCTACCGTCGGCGCGCTCATCCCCATACCCCGAATTCACCCGACACCAACGCGCTTTGTACCAACATAATTGGCTCTCGATTCGGTTATCCCGGTCATCGGATCGGTTGTTCAAAACTAGGCTAGCTGGATCATGCTCTTACAGATGCAAGAACGCAAGAGTGCGTCTGCATTGCTGCGCTTAGCGTGTTCTCACGCCTTTCCGATGCCCGTATCCACAGCAGCACAACAACTTCGACGCGCCGCGGACGGTGGCGGCGCCCATTGGGCGCAAGCGACGCTAACCCGCTGGTCCTGCGGCAAATAGCGCCCAAGCTCACCCGCACACGGACCCGTTCAACCCTGCCGATCCCGACGCTGGAACCGCCGCCGGCGAAGACTGAACCGAGGTTCGTCTACGGCGTGCGCACCCTCGACACGCCGGGACGAATCGTCGATCGGGCGATCCTCGATGTCCTCGGGTGGGCATCTGGGGACGGTTTGGACTGGCACGCCGGTAACGCTCGGATCACGCTGCGCTGAGCTGACAACGGCGCAGTGCGTGTCGGCACGGTCTGGCGGTTCTGGCTTCCGCTGCAAGCACGCACCCTCGCCGGACCGACTGTCCGCGACCAAGTGCTCCTGGCCGCGGACACCTCCCATACCGTCTTGGACATCCTCGGGCCAACCCCCTCGACGAGATAGCCGTTCGATTGCCATCTCTGTGTGCATGCGAGGGCGAGGTGGTGTCGTGAGCGTGTCCCTGACAGCGACACCCGCAGCGTCGGAAGCTGATATCGCGGCAGCGAAGGCAGTCCTGGATCGGTTCAACGTAACCGTCGCCGATCTGGTCGCGATGCCGCAATCACGCCCACTGGCACCGACTTTCGCTGAGCACACGGTGAAGGTATTCGAGGCGATGAAACCCACCCGCAGCCGGGCGGATGCTCAACACCGAACTGCTGCACCACATTTCGTGAACAGGTGCCTGACGTTGTGGAACGTTGCCAGCGGCGGACGGTTCGTCTGACTCGGCAGGTACGGGCGGTGGCATGGGAGCTGGCCCGACGGGCTGCCACGCGGCCGCTGTCGCGGCCGGCGGTGCGGTTGTCCCGCCGAGCCACAGCGGGTTCCGCCGGACATAGTCGACTGGTTACGAGAACTGGTCGAGGCATGCGACCTCGTCGGTGTGTAGCGGAGTGTCGTGGTCGAATCCGGCCAGCGATATATAGCATTTCCGCATCAGCTCTGTGGTCTCGACCATCGTGTTGTTGGGGTTGATCCACTGCACCAGGACCCAGGCATGCCCGCGGGTAACAGCCGGTCCGACCGCGCCGGAGAAGTGCCGTCGGCGCATACACGTCGAAAGGTTTGCGCGATGACCATCATGTCCTCGACAGCACGGTGTCTCGGGTTGGTCGCGTTGCTACTGGGACTGACCACACCTGCCGCGGCGACACCGACGGCTCCGGAACTGGGGCACGCGGGTCGCTGGCTCACCGACGAACTGGGCCGGGTGGTCATCTTGCACGGCGTGAATATGGTCTACAAGAACCCGCCGTACTTCCCCGCAGCGGGAGGTTTCGGCGAGAACGACGCCCAGTTCCTGGCGGAGAACGGTTTCAACGCGGTGCGGCTGGGTTTCGCATGGAACGCGGTCGAGCCGCAGCCCGGCGTTTACGACGACAACTACATCGCGCAGATCAAGCAGACCCAGCAGCTACTGGCCCGGTACAACATCTACAGTCTTGTCGATTCCCATCAGGACGCGTTCAACGAATCGGTGGGCGCGAGTTGGAGCGGGTTCCCCGCCTGGGCGACGGTCACCGACGGGTTCCCCTTGCAGCCCGACCCCGGCTTCCCGTTGGTCTACTTCACGAGCCCCGCACAAAATCAAACGTGGGCGAACTTCTGGCACGACCACGCTGCGCCCGATGGCGTCGGCCTGCAGGAACACTATGCGGCGATGTGGGCGCATGTCGCGCAAAGCTTCGCAGACGAGCCGTACGTGCTGGGCTACGACCTGATCAATGAGCCGTGGCCCGGTTGGGAATACCCGACCTGCTTTCCGCAAGGCTGCCCCCAGTTCGAACGCGGTGCGCTCGCGACGTTCGAAGCCAAAGTGATGAACGCCATCCGCCGAGTCGACCCGAAACACCTGCTGTTCTACGAGCCGTCCGTGACCAACGACCTCGGCACGCCTAACTGGATGCCGAATCCCACCGGCGATCCGAACGCGGGGTTGAGCTTTCACGACTACTGCCTCGGCCCGATCGACACCTGCGTGACCAACGGATTGGCTCGCGCCGACGCTGACGGCGTTGTCGGGCTGGTGACCGAGTTCGGCGCGACCAAGGATTGGGCGAAGCTGACTCGTCTCGCCAATACATTCGACGACAACATGGCTTCCTGGCTGTTCTGGTCCCAACCACAGGATCAGACACCTGGTCATGCCCAGGAGCCACCGACCGGCCCCAACCTGATGGACCCGGCGATCGTCCGGCCATATCCACAGGCAGTCGCAGGCACCCCGTTGCAGTGGCACTACGACAGCGCGACTGGGACGTTCACCCTCCGATACAGCGCCCGCCGCGCAGATTCCGGTCAACCGTTCCCCCGTGAAGCCCGCACCGACGTATATCTGCCGCAGAGCAACTACCCCGACGGCTACCAGGTCGAAATCCAGGGCGCCGACGTCGTGTCGGTTCCCGATGCCCGGCTACTTCAACTCACCACCAGCCCCGGACAGGACATCGTGCAGGTGACGGTGAGTCGACGATGATCGGCACCGAGGCCACCCGGTCTTAATAGGGCGCCGCCGCGGCCGTTAGCGTGCGCGGTCGTAGACCAGGGCGATCTCGCCCAGCTCGCCGGTCTCCTGGTGCGTGAGCTTCCACTTCGAACTGGGTAGGCCGTCGTCGAACAGTCGCTGCCCATCTCCGGCGATCTCGGGGCAGATCATGAGGTACAGCCGGTCGAGCAGGTCCGCGGCGAGGAGTGCCTTGGTGATGGTCGGGCTGGTGTTGACGAGGATGTCGCCCTCTCCGGTGGCCTTCAGTTCGGCGATGACGTCGGCGGCGGGGGCGTTCACCACGCGGGTGCGTTCCCACGGCGCTTCGGTCAAGGTGGTCGACAGGACTACCTTTTCCGTGTCGACCAGCCACTTCGCGTATCCGCGATCGCGCGGATCGGCGTTATCGTCCGTGGCGACCGTCGGCCAGTACCCCAGGAACCCCTCGGCGTTGAGCCGGCCGAGCAGCGCCGTCGTCGCGCCCTCGTAGATGCGGGTGAGGTGGTCTCGTGCGACCTCGGTGGTTGCGTAGCGGACGATCGCTTCCGCATCGGTTGGCCCGCCGGGGCCGTTGTAGCGTCCGTCGAGGGTGAGGGCGATGTTCGCGGTTACCTTGCGTCCGGTGGAGGTGGTCATGTTTGTGTGTCCTTTCCCTTGGTATGCGCTGCGGTGGTTGTGCGCGTAGATGTACCGACTGTGTCGGCGAGGTGGTCGAGTACCTGGCCCCAGCCGGTTTCGATCCCGGCGATGTAGGGGACGGCCTCGACGGTCGTTTCGGTGATGGCCAGGCCGAGCCGCAGCCGGGTGCCGTCCGGGACCGCGGCGAGAGTCAGGTCGTAGTGGCCGGTGAACGAGACCGCCCCCGCCGCGTCCAGCACCGATAGGTCGAATACCAAGTGCTCGGGTTCCTTCGCGGCGTGGACCCGTCCCTCGGAGCGGTACCGCCGCCCCTCGGCATCGCGGTACTCGAGGACGGCGCGACCACCCGGCTCGGGCTCGACGGCGCAGTCGATGACCGTCATCGACGGCGGCGCCCACCAGGACACGAGCAGGTCCGGGTCGACCCAATGCCGCCAGACAGCGTCCAGGGGCGCGGCAAGCACGCGCTCGAACGAGAAGGTGCGTCCGTCCGCCCACCGTTCCCGGTCCGCGACAACGGATTCCGCTTCGATTGCGGCACGGTAGCGCGCGATGCCGTCTCGCTCGTCCCTGTGCGCCTCGGTGGTCTCGACCAGTTCCCGCAGTCCGCGCTCGAGGGCTTTCAGCGGCGCCGCCTCGACCGCGTAGACGCGACGTTGTCCCAGCGGGAAGACCGTGACGAGGCCGGCGCGGGCGAGGGTCTGGAGGTGTTTGGTGGTTTGCGGCTGCCGTAAGCCGGTCAGTTCAGCCAGTTCACCGACAGACCGGGGCCGCTCGGCGAGGAGCTCGACAATGCGCCACCGCGCGCCGTCTCCAAGTGCTGATGCGATCTCATCCACGTCTCAAAGTATTCACCTCCAAGAATATTCTTGTCAAGGAATACATCAGGCGAGGTCAGATCGGCCGCGGATGGCGAGACGTCGCGGCGCGTCGAAATGCACTGCCATTCCGCTTGGCGCGCTGCCGGTCGGCCGCCAAAAACGGCTCAGCGGGTCCGTGAAAGCCGCTGAGCCGTATGGATCCGCATCAGGCGTGTGCCAGTTCCTCCGACAGCCGGGCGGTAATAGTGGTCAGCACGCGAGCCGCGAGGGCCAGTTCCTCAGCAGGCACCACACCGTAGGCACGAGAAACGATCGCGCCGGACTCGGCGCGAACCTTGGCCACCAGGACGCGGCCCGCTTCGGTGACTTCGATCCTGTCATCAGGCAATTCGCTCACCAGCCCGGCGCCTGCCAGCGCAACCAGGGCTGCCTCGACGGCCGCCGGGTCCCATTGCGTCATACCGGCGATGTGGGCGACGTAGTCCGCACGCTCGGCGGGAGCACCTGGGACCACCGCCTGATTCAGGGTGATCCACCGCTTCTCGTCGAGTGCGGTTCCAGCCAGTACGCGGTTCAGGATCGCCGTGTGGTGCTTCTCGACCTGGCCGATGATCGACGGGTTCAGGGCGGCGGGGGCAGTGGTGGTCATGTCGAACTCCTCGATCCAGATGATTCTCCGTTGCGATTCATATTATGACACTCAGTTCCATTCGTGCGCAAGTCCCATTAGATACTCAGTATGTTTCGTGCATGAGGTTCGTTAGCGGTATCATTCGGACATGCCTACGACCGACGACCGCTCACTCCCCCTTCGCGAGCGCAAGCGGCTGCGCACCCGTCGCGCGCTCGCCGATGCGGCGCTTCGTCTCTTCACCGAAAAGGGTTACGACGCAACCACATTGGAGGAGTTGGTCGACGCAGCCGAGGTGTCTCGCAGCACGTTCTTCCGCGCTTTTCCTGCCAAGGAAGCGGTAGCGATCGAGGCCGAGACCGAAATCTGGTCGAACTACCTGGCAGCGCTCGCGGATCGCAAGTTGTCCGGGGTGATCCTCACCGATCTGCGAGATGCGCTGACCGATACGGCCACCGCGCTGGAGCCGGATTGGGACCACCGCTACGTCAGCACCCGGCGACTGGTCCGCACCGCACCCGCGTTGCTTGCGTACGTGGAGTACTACCGCACCGGCGTGCAGAATGATGTAATCACTTGCCTGGCAAGCAAACTCGTCCTCGACACCGATGACCTGCGGCTCCACATCCTGGCAGAACTGACCACTTCGGCATGGAGCGTGGCCGGCCGAGATTGGGTCCGCAACGAGGGGAAGGGCGGACGAAAGGGCCTCATCGAGCGCCTGCACGGGGCATTCGCGGCAATCCCCGCCAGCCTGGAGCTGTCAGCACCGAACAGCCTGGACCCGAGCAGGATCGGCGGCGGTAAGCTCGGACGAAATGACCACACTTCGGCGTGAATCTGCTGCACAGAGTGAGCTCTTGCCGATGCGAAGAACGTAATCGTGCGTTCTGGGTGGTGCGCCTGGCGAAAGGGTAGTTGTCATGGCAGGCAAGCGGACGGTCCTGACCGCGGGATTGCGCCGACTCTCGGTGCTGCTGTTCGACATGCGCGAACAGGCCGGTCTCTCGAAGGAGGACGTCAGCAGCAAGACCGGAATCAACATCACCACCCTGTATCGAATCGAGACCGCACAGGCCCGTCCGCAGCGACGCACCCTGATGGCGATGCTCGAGCTATACGGTGTCACCCAGCAGCAACGCGAGGATGCGCTGGAGTTGCTATCGGACGCGCTCAAGCCCGGCATGTCCCGGCCGTACGAGGCCAGCCTGACCGATGTGTACGCCGCGTACATCAACTTCGAGTCCGAGGCGCTCTCGGCCAGGCACTACCAAACCTCGTTCATCCCAGGGCTGTTGCAGACCGAGCAATACGCCATCGCGGTCATCGACACCTCCATGCCGAAACTGGAGGCATCGGCATTGGAACGCCGTGCCCGCGCCCGCCTCGACCGGGCCGCCGTACTGACCAAGACCGATCCGCTCGAACTATGGGTGGTGCTCGACGAAGCGGCGATCCGCCGGATGGTCGGCGGGCCAGAGGTCATGAACGGCCAGCTGATGCGGCTGCTCGAGGAGATCAAAAAGAAGAATGTGATCCTGCAGATCCTGCCGTTCGAAGCGGGCGCCCACCCCGGCATGGCGGGATCCTTCACGCTGCTGGACTTCCCCAACCCGGCGGACCCCGAACTGGTGTACGTGGAAGGCATCGCAGGCGACGAACTGATCGAGGGACACACCGAAATCCGCCGCTTCGGCGTGATTTTCGACCAGCTGCGTGCGATGGCACTGAGTCCGCGCGACTCCGTCGCCCTCATCAACGAGGCCGCGGCACATATGCGCTAGGTGCGGCTGGCCCGCCGGTAACCGATCACCGCGGGAATCGCGAAGACCACGATGGCGGCGACCGACCAGGCGATGGTCGCCAGCAGTGGCGCGCGCACCGGGCCGCCGAGCGACAGTCCTCGCATCGCGTCGATGGCGTAGGTCATCGGCTGGTGTTCGACGATCGGCCGAGCCCACGCCGGGTAGGCGATCAGCGGAACAAACCCGGTGCAGAAGAACATCATGAGCGACGATCCCAGCGAAACCGCTTCGACCAGAACAGCTTTCGCGCTGAACACCGCGACGGCGATGACCACCGTCGCGAACGCGAGCCCGAACAGCAGCGGCACACCGAACAGCGCGAACCCGGCCGCCGCCCCTTGCTCGAACCGGAAGCCGAGCGCCACCCCG
Source organism: Nocardia sp. GCM10030253 (assembly GCF_042675075.1). NCBI lineage: Bacteria > Bacillati > Actinomycetota > Actinomycetes > Mycobacteriales > Nocardiaceae > Nocardia > Nocardia sp. GCM10030253. Next base: position 203,984 of record NZ_JBHTDL010000010.1, read on the forward strand.
ACCGCGAAGATCACCAGCGTGCACAGCAGAATTCGTACCCCCTCGGCCACGATCCGTGCCGCAAGCCCGGAGGCGCGGTGCACCGGCAGCACCCAGAACCGAGCAAGCAGCCCCTGGTCACGTTCCCTGCCGAGGGTGACGGCACCGGCCACCGACCCCGACATCACACCGACCAACGCCACCATCGGCACCGATCCGTACAGCGAACTCGAGCCAGCGAACGACGAAATCTGGCGGCCGAGAATCGTATTGAGCATGATCAGCAGCAGCGCCGGGTAAACGACCGACTGAATGACCGTCAGTGGATCCCGCCACCAGCGCACCAACAGCCGTTGGGTCTGAATCATCGTCTGCGGCAGCAGCAACCGCCAGTTCTCGGTCTCGCCGGAGACCCGCGACACGGCTACGGCCGGAGTCGGCGTCGATGTCATGCCGACCGCCGCATCGCCACGCTCGTTGCCGCGCCACCGAACAGCACGGCCATACCGAACGCCCACGCCAGCGGCGGCCCGAGCGTCGACCAGTCCACCTCGCCCGCGTTCGGTGTCGAGTCGCCCGCCAGCGCGCGCAACCCGTTCACGAATTGCGATACCGGCTGGTCGCGCGCGAAACCCTGTATCCAGGTGGGGAATTGGTGCGCGGGCGCGAACCCGGTCGACACCATGCCGAAAATCAGCTGCGGCAGGATCAATGCCTGGGACGTCGCCTCCGGGCTCTTGACGAGACTGCCGAGCAGGTCGGCGCCGAGGCACAGCGCCAAGGCGATCAACAACGCGTACCCGAGGAAACCCAGTGTGTGCCACCAGCTTCCATAGAATCTGAACCCGATGACATGCCCGCACACCACCGCCACCGACAAGGCGGCGAGTGCCCGATACAGCGCAGCGGCGACGCGCGCGGCCAACGGCATCGCCGCCGCCATCGGCATCGACCCGAACCGTTGATCGAGCCCGTCCTTGGCATCGGTGGCCGCGCGGAAGGCGGCCGAGATGGCGCAGAAGGCGACCGCCTGCATCACGATCATCGGCATCAGGAACTGCGCATAGCTGCTCAGTCCGTGGCCGTAGACGGTCATCACCAGATTCAGCGGCACATAGAAACCGAGGGTGAACAACGTCGGCGCCAGCACAGCGGTGAGCAGTTCACCGTTGCGCCACGACGGCAGGATCAGCCGCCGGGTCAACACCCACCACTGCTCCATGGAAGCGGTACGCGGTCGCGGCGCTGCGACCAGCCGATCGCTGCTCATCTGCACACTTCCATACTCCCGCGACAGCCGGGTCGGGCGGCGGCTAACACGGCACATGATCGGCGACTATTTTTCGGGCCGAAGGGGTATGTATAGGTATGGCCAGCACCGATGCCGTTCCCGAATCCGAATCCGCCCAGGAGCCCAGCCTGAAGCGGGTGATGGGACCGGGTCTTCTGCTTTTGTTCGTCGTCGGAGATATCCTCGGCACCGGCATCTACGCGCTCACCGGCAAGGTCGCGAACGAGGTCGGCGGTGCGGTGTGGGTGCCGTTCCTCGTCGCCTTCCTGATCGCGCTCGTAACCGGCATGAGCTACCTGGAACTGGTCACCAAGTATCCGCACGCCGCGGGCGCCGCCCTGTATACCCACAAGGCCTTCGGCATCCAATTCCTCACCTTCATGGTCGCGTTCACTGTGATGAGTTCCGGCATCACCTCGGCTTCCACCGCCTCGCGCGCCTTCGCAGCCAACTTCGCGGAGGCCTTCGAACTGGACCTCGGTACCGGTCTGGGCGTCACGCTGATCGCGCTCGCGTTCATGGCCGTGGTCGCCGCCATCAACCTGCGCGGCGTGAGCGAGAGCGTAAAGCTGAACGTCCTGCTCACCTGCGTCGAGCTGACCGGACTGTTGATCGTCGTCGGTATCGGGCTGTGGGCGCTCGGGTTCGGCACCGGCGATTTCGGACGCATCACCGAATTCGACACGGGCAATCGCAGTGCACTCGGTGGCGTCATCGTCGCCACCACGCTGGCCTTCTACGCGATGGTCGGCTTCGAGGATTCGGTCAATATGGCCGAGGAATGCAAGCAACCGAGCCGAATCTTCCCGAAGGTGCTGCTCGGCGGTCTGATCATTACCGGAACGATCTACGTACTCGTCTCGATCACCGCGATCGCGATCGTTCCCGCCGAGCAGCTCGGCACGGGTGATACCCCGCTGCTGCAGGTCGTCGAAGTGGGCGCGCCTGGATTCCCCACCGATATCTTCGCGTTTATCACGATGTTCGCCGTTGCCAATTCGGCACTTATCAATATGTTGATGGCCAGCCGCCTGCTCTACGGCATGGCCCGCCAGGGCGTGCTGCCCCGTCCGCTCGGCCGCGTACACGCGACGCGACGAACGCCCTACATCGCGATCGCATTCACCACCGTGCTGGCTCTCGGGCTGATCCTGTTCGTCGGCGAGGTGCCCGAACTCGGCGGCACCACAGCACTATTGCTGCTTGCCGTTTTCACCGTTGTCAATGTGACTGTCCTGGTGTTGCGCCGTGACACCGTGCCACACAAGCACTTCCACACACCCACCGTGCTGCCCGTCATCGGCGCCGTGGCCTGTGGATTCCTGGTCACCCCGTGGACGGATCGCAATCCGCAGCAGTACGCGATCGCCGGCGTGCTGCTCGCCATCGGCGTCGGCCTGTGGGTGCTCAACCACTTCGCGATCCGGAGCATGCGCGCCCAACCGTTGGCCGGAGGCGCGCCGCCGCCCGAGGACTAGTGCAGACCATTTCGAGCACCCGCAAGCAGTCGCCAGTGGGAGCGGCGGCCGGCGGCGAACGAATTGCATGACGTCCGAGTCGATCACGGTGGATATGTCCGAATCACAAGGTGACGACCGAGCAGGGTATCGGTAATGTGTGCCCCGATGACCAGCATGGAAGCCCGATTCCGTGACGCTGCCCGGACCGTGCCACCGCCCAACCCATGGAACCTGTCTGCCTATCTGGCGAGCGTCGCCGCGCATCGTGGCCGTTCGATCTCACTACACCCGGTCCCGGCGGGGGTGCTCGCGGAGACCGGCTGCCGCAGCAGCGGACTGTGGGTCGCACGCAAGCACGACGACATCATCGTTTACGACGCCGACGCCACCCAGCGCAATGCCGACCACATCATCCTGCACGAGGTGGGACACATGCTGTTCGGGCACGGCAAGGACGATTCCGATCCAGCGACGCCGCTACCACCGACCCTGGCCGCGCTGCTGCCCTCGCTGTCGCCCGTCACGATCCGGCATATCCTCGGCCGCAGCGACTTCGGCACCGAACGTGAGCGCGAGGCGGAGGTGTTCGCCGATATGACGATGGTGTACGCGACGCTGCCACAGCGCAGGGATCGATCCTTCCGCCTGTTCGGCCGCGGACGTAACCGCTAGCCGGTCCCGTCCGGCAGTCGCCTTGTCCCGGCGCGCAGTTCATCGATCAGGTCCTGGTAGATGTCCGCCAATTCGTTGACCCGCACCCACGCGTCGTAGAACACCGCATCGGGGGCCTGCGCCAAGGGCACGAACGCCTGGATCGTCATCTCGGCCAGGCGATCGACGATCTGACCGACCGTCTCGCTGTGCACGCCCACAGCGCCGAAGGGCACCGGCATCGCCAACGTCACCCACAAATCGATAGACCGGACCAACTTCGCCCGCCGCCGATCGAGCTTGTCCATCTCACGCACCGGTGTCCGCTCGCGAATCTCGTGGAGCTGAGCCAACTCTCCGGCAGCGTCCAACATCGGATGATCGTCGTGCGGCAGCCCACGGCACGCCGCGATCAGCAGATCCCGACCCGGGACCATCCGATCATTGTCCGGAAATCCCATCACGGCCTCCTGCCGACGCCGAACCCGCACCGCCCGACCGCACCCACCCCCAATCATCCCCTACACCCAGCAGATATCCCCTATGCCCACTTCCGCCCTCCCGTTCACCGGAGGGTGTCAGGCCGAGATGTCGCTGTCGAGGAAGTACAGAACGCTGGGCTGATCGTGAAGAAGTCCGATAAGTCCTACGAGCTGACCACTGCGGGACGAGACCTCGGCGGCGCACTGCAATCGGTGTGGGACTGGTCGCAACGGTGGGCGACTCTCGTCATGCCCACAACGGACGACTCCGAATAGGACCGAGCGAGTCACCTGCTGCCGGGACCCGATTCCCGGCCGGATACGACAAAGGTGGCTCCCGGCATAAGACCGGGAGCCGCCTTTGTCGCTGAGGACTACTTCAGGCGGAGCTTGCCGAAGAGTCCGTCTTTTTCGTCGTCGGGGCCTGCGGTGAAGTACAGAGAGTTGGTGTCGCCGAGGCTTTCACCGTTGCCGAACATCAGGGCCCACAGGCCCTCGATCTCAACGGGCTTGCCGTTGGCGTCGCGCAGGTAATCGACGAACTTGCCGGTGGTGTCGTCGTAGGCGAGGACGTAGCCGGCGCCACCGAAGTTGCCGACCAGGAGCTTGCCGCTGAGCGGGCCGAAGTCGGCGGGGGCCACTGTGACGGCCCATGGGGCGTTGAGGCGGCTGCCGTCGTCGAGGATGCGGACCAGCTTGCCGGTCTCGTCGAACTCGGCGACCTTACCCTTGGCGGGCTTGGCGTCGGCGTCCTTCTCCTGGTCCTTGTCGAGCGAATCCTCTTCGCCCACATCGAACTTGGTCGCGTCTTGCTCGTCCGGCTTGGTCGTCGCGTAGGAGACGAACACCCGCTTGCCGACGGTGCTCACGTTGAACGGGGCCGGGTCGCCGGGCTTGGCCTTCTTACCCTTGTCGGGGCTGGCCGGGTCGATCTGGTCGCCGGTGGAGAACGGGTTGGCGAAGCCGGCGGTCGGGATCAGCTGCCAGTTCTGGTCGAACGTGCGGACCTGCGGTTCGGCGCCGAAGTCGGCGGCGAGCAGCTTGTCACCAGATGGCGTGAGCGCGATGCCGAAGAACTGCATCCCCTGCGGCTCACCGTCGAACACCAGGTTGGCCGGGCCGTCGTGGCGGACGATCTGCCCCTCGGCGCCGAGTTCGGTCCAGGCCGAGATCTTGCCGGAGTCGGTGGCGAAGATGAACCGCGACGAACCGGTCAGCATCTGCGGAGCGCCGTCCACGTCGACCGGCTGGTCGCGCACGACGAACAGGTCGGAGGTGATCGGGGCACCGTTGAACACCACGCCGGTGGTCTTGCCGATGCTGGTGTCGGAGGTGTCGGAGTCGGCGCCGGGAATGGTGACGAGCTTCAGCTGATCCTGGAACAGCTTCTGCACATTGGGGTCCGACGAGGCGGTGACGTCGCCGACGAATTGGAACGATTTGCCGCCGCCGCCGACCCAGAAGTGGCCGCCAGCGCCCTTCGGGCGGTCGGCGAGGCCCCAGGCGTTCACCATGTCCGGGAAGGTGAACTGGGCCTTGTACTCGGCGTTGTTGGCGGCGAGGTTCGTCTGCGCGTAGTGGTTGCCATCGAGGGCAGGCACTTCGTCGTTCGACTTCGAATCCGAGCATGCGGCCGCGACGACCAGCGCGGCACTGAGCACAGATACGCGCAGACCATCGCGGGTCCGCGACCGCCACGCACCGTTGCGGCGCAATTCACTCCAGCGTCCGTTCAACTTCTTTGTCCTTTCAGCCACACACCACCCTCTTGGCGATTAGGCGACGCTAACCTTAGCGCGAGGAAAATTCGGGAGTATGGGAACACCACGCGATGGACGGGTTTAGGCTGACCGCCGTGGTCGAACCCCAACCCCCCGTCGCCCCCCATCCCGATATCGCTCCGCTGGCACCACTGCTCGGCACGTGGCGCGGTCCTGGGCACGGCAAATATCCGACCATCGAGCCGTTCGACTATATGGAGGAAATCAAATTCGGCCATCTCGGCCGACCATTCCTCACCTATCGCCAGCGCACCCGCGCCGCCGACGGCAGCAGGCCGATGCACGCCGAAACCGGCTATCTGCGCTGCCCGCAACCGGACCGGGTGGAACTGATCCTGGCCCACCCGACCGGCATCACCGAAATCTGCGAGGGCTCGCTGTCGGTCACCGACGGTGAAGTGCACATGGAGCTGGACTCGACCAGTATCGGTCGCAGCAGCACCGCGAAGCTGGTGACCGCGCTCGGCCGCTCGATCCGCCTGTCCGGCAACACCATCGACTACACGTTGCGGATGGCGGCCGTCGGCCAAGACCTCCAGCACCACCTGGCCGCAACTTTACACCGGGCCTGACGCGCCGGTCGGTGACGAGTGAAGTCCGGCTGCCTAGTCCCAGGAATGGCGAACCCATCCGCCTGATTCGACCTCGACGCGATCAGCGCGGCGCCGATTTCGGGTGTACTCGGCCTGCACGCGGGTCGGTGCGTATGCTAGGACCGATCGCAGGGCGCTCGACACCTGCGAAACAGCTCCGCGCACTGGGTGATTCGGAGGCGACATCGTGGCGGCTGCGAGTATCGGACGGGTAGCACTCGATCTGCGAGTGCTCGGACCGGTGCGCCTACTTGTCGGTGGTCGCCCAATTCCGTTGCGTGGGGCCAAACTGCGCGCCCTATTGGCCATGCTCGTTATAAATCGACGCAAAGCGGTGGCGAAAACAACTCTGGCCAAAGGCATTTGGGATGAGGGCCCGCCGAGTCGGTCGGTCGAGGGCCTCTATGCGTACGTGTCGAATCTGCGCACGGTGCTGCGCGGCGCCGGGGTGGACGACCGGATGATCCTGCGCACGGTCGGCGACGGGTATCTGCTGGATATCAGCGACGAACAGTGCGACGTCGGCCGCTTCGAGCGCGCGCGAAACCAAGGGGCACTCGCCGTCAGCACGGGCGATCTGGATACTGCGGCGCAGTGCTTCGCCCTCGCGCTGTCCGAATGGAGCGGCGAAGCGGTCGCCGGGCTGCGCGGACTGCGCTTCGCCGACAATTTCGCCACCGATATGGACGAGCGCAGACTGAACGCGGTGGCCGACCGCCTCGACGCGGACATCGCTTGCGGACGAGAGGGCGTGATCCTCGGCGAACTCACCGCGCTGACCGCCGAACACACGGTAAACGAGCGGCTGTGGCGACTGTTGATCACCGCCCTGTACCGCAGCGGACGCCAGGCCGACGCCCTGGCCGCCTGTCTGCGCATCCGCCGCAATCTCGCAGACCAGCAGGGCATCGACCCCGACCCGAAAACCGTCGCACTGGAGGAGGCGGTCCGCAGCCAGCAGACGCTGCCGACACTTTCCTCGGCACCGGGCGCCACCACCAGGGACCTGCCCGACATCCGCAGCCAGGCCTGGCTGCGGGTCGGCGATACGGAGCCGATGGCCATCCCGGCAGCGGGGCTGCGCATCGGCCGCGATGCGGACAACGACGTCGTGCTCGACGACTCGTGGGTCAGCCGCAAGCACGCCCGCATCGTGGCCCGTCCCGACGGCATCTTCATCCGAGACCGGGATTCGGCCAACGGCGTCTACGTGAACGGGTCCCCCATCGGCGCGGACACCGCCCTCTCGGACGGCGATGTGATCAGGATCGGGTCAACAACCATGCGGTACGAGATGCCCGATCGCAGGACCGAAAAGAGTCCTCCGTAAAATGTGACCCGCGCCACATGTCATGACCTCGCCATATACCAAGACCTGATGTGCGGCCAGATACTCCGGCTTGCTCGCCTGGTTGATTCCGTTCTATGGTTCACAGGCCAGCAAACAATCAGACAACTCTTCGCGGAACACCCATTCGCGGGACCGCTCGAACCTTCTCCGTCGTACCTCTGACCCGAGGGAGCCGAACATGAAGCGTTCTACCACCATTCTCGCCACCGCCGGTCTGATTCTGGGCGGCGCGGCCACTATTCAAGCACTCGACAGCGGTGATGCCGGGCGGGACGCGCCGATCGTGCAAGAAGGCAGCGACCGGGTAGAGCTGTCGGTGTCGGACATCGAGTGTCAATACCCCGAAGGCAGCGCCGCGAACATATCGCGGGTGACCGCGACCGCGTTGTCGGAGCTGCCGCCTCTGACCAGCAGCGTCGCGAACGCCATATCGCCACGGTAGCCGACGAACCACGAGTGCGACCCACCGTCGACCTCGGCCTCTCCGGTCTTGCCGTACACCTCGCCCTGGTCGGCGATCCGTTCGGCGGTGCCGCCGGTGACCACCTTGCGCATCATCATGCGCAACCCGTCGATCACCTCGGGCGCGATGGCCGGGCGCTCACCCTCGATCTCGGTTGTACGACCGGCGATCAGATACGGCACGGGCGCCACACCGTGCGCGATCGTCGACGCCATCACCGCCATCCCGAACGGGCTCACCACCACCTTGCCCTGGCCGATCCCGTCCTCGGTGCGCTGGATCAACCCGTCCGACGGCGGCACCGAGCCCGACGTGGTCGGTAGCCCGGCGATCGTATAGCCCGGTCCGACACCGAGTTTCGCGGCGGTCACGTGCAGCGCGTCACCAGGCAGCTCGCTGGCCACCTTCGCGAACGAGGTGTTGCAGGAGCGCTCGTAGGCGGTGGCCATCGGCACCTCGCCGAGGGTGAACAGGTTGTAATTGGGAATCGTCCGCTCCCCGATCACAATTCGGCTCGGACAGGGCAACAGCGTGTCCGGTGTCGCCATTCCGGCCGACATCGCGGCGGCCGCGGTGACCGTTTTGAATACCGAGCCCGGCGGATACTGCCCGATGGTCGCGACCGGACCATCCCGGTCAGCGGCCTTGTTCTGCGCGACCGCGAGGATCGCGCCGGTGGACGGGCGCAGCACCACCATCATGGTCTGCTCAGTGCGCCCACCGACGGCGCGCTGCGCGGCATTCTGCACGAAGCGGTCCACACTCAGCGAGAACGAGGGTGCAGGCTGCGCGGCCACCTCGGTGAGCACGTCGGTGTCGGCGCCATTGGCATTCATCGAGACAACGCTCCACCCCGCCTTGCCGTCGACCTCCGCGATCACCGTCTTGCGCACCTGCGCGAGCAGATCGGGCGCGAAATTACGGTCGGTGGGGACCATGTCCCACTGCTGGGTCAGCGTCACGCCGGGCAAGCCGATGAGATCCCCACTCACCTCGTCGAATTCGTTCTCGCTCAGCAATGCGACGGTATAGGCGCCGTTGGCCGATTTCGCCGCGCTCAGGATCGCTTCGGGCGTGAGCCGCTCGTCGAACCGATGCAGCGCCGCGGCCAGGGACGTCGCCACAAAACCGCGGTCGGGAGCGGTGGCCGCGGTGAACGCGACCAGGGAGACTTTGCCGGGCACCAGCACGTCACTGCCGGATTGCTCGTTGACCCTGGCGCGCGGAGCCGGGTTGGCGCGCAGCGCCATGGTCTGGGTGTTGCCGAGCTTCGGATGGATATCCGAGGAGGTCCAGCGCACCATCCAGCGCCCATCGCTGCGGCCCATCTGCAGCTGACCGGTATAGCGCCAGATCCGGTTCTTGGGCAGTCGCCACTCGTAGGTGTAGTCGACGGTCGCGGTGTCCCCGGTGACCCTGGCCGCGCCGGTGTGCGCGGACAACTGTTCGGCCTGCAGCTGATCCCATGCGGAACTCAGTGCGGCGGTTGCCTTCTCGGGTTGGCTGGTGAGCTGCGCAGCGGTGTCGAGGTCACGGCTCGCGAAGGCCGAGACGAAGGCATCAGCCGCGGGGACCGGACCCTGCGGGCGGGCCGAACAACCGGTTCCGGCCGCGATCAGCACCGCGACAGCCAGCGTGGTGAGCATGCGAATCGACATCGGCACCGATGCTAATGGCCAATAGCGAGCAAACGCCTGTGGCGCACCGATGTTCGGTCGATGTTCAATCGAGCAAGACCGTGGCGAAGGTCGCGATCTGGCGGAACCCGACCCGGCCGTAGGCGCGGCGGGCAATGTTGTTGTAGTCGTTCACATACAGGCTGGCGGTCCGCCCGGAAGCGACGACCGCATTGGCGACCGTCGCCGTACCGCCGGTGCCGAGTCCGGCGCCGCGGCGTTCCGGGTGTACCCATACGCCCTGGATCTGGCCGGTGCGCCGCGACAGCGAGCCGACCTCGGCCTTGAACACGACTTCGCCGTCCTCGAAACGCGCCCAAGCCCGCCCGGATCCGATCAGGCTCGCGATCCGGCGGCGATAGCCGCGGCCGCCGTCACCCGCGCGCGGGTCGACGCCGACCTCCTCGATGAACATAGCGATCGCCGCGCTGAGGTAGCGGTCCAATTCGTCGGGGCGGACCCGGCGGACCTCGACGTCCGCGGTGGCGAGGGCAGGCTGGCCGAGGGCAAGCAGCGGCTGCTCGCCACGCACTTCCCGCTCCGGTCCCCAATGCGAGGCGAGCATTTCCCACAGCGGCAGCGCCAGCTCTCGACGCCCGACCACCGAAGAACAGATCCGCGGCCAGCGCACCGCCCGCTCGGCGAAGGCGCGCAACGCGTCCTGATCGCCGCGCAGTGGCACCATGTTCGCGCCGGAAAAGCACAGCGACTCCGAGGGGCCGCCACGGCTCCAGAGCTCGCCGGTTCCGCTACCTGTTTCCAGTCCGAACTCCTGCAACCGTGCTGCGACCATGCACGAGGCAACAGGATCGGCATCGAGCACTCTCAGGACCTGTGCCAGATCCCGGTTCGCGAGCTGACGCGCGGGGGCATACTTCGCCCGTCGCGTCGGCTCCAGCAGACTCCGCACGAAAGACAGCCTGCCACGAATCACGCAGATGTGGTAAGCCGATGCCGAATAGCAATGCCGTAGTGGCGCAGCATGTGGCGGCTAACCGACGGTGACGACCGGTTCCCCCGCACCCGCGTCCTCGCCCATTTGCTCGGCCAGTCGCAAGGCCTCCTCGATCAGCGTCTCCACGATCAGCGCCTCCGGCACCGTCTTGATGACCTCACCCTTGACGAAGATCTGGCCCCTGCCGTTGCCGGACGCGACACCGAGGTCGGCCTCGCGGGCCTCACCGGGACCATTCACGACGCAGCCCATGACGGCGACCCGCAGCGGCACCTCCATGCCCTCCAGCCCGGCGGACACCTCGTTGGCCAGGGTGTACACGTCCACCTGCGCGCGGCCGCAGGACGGGCAGGACACGATCTCCAGCTTGCGCGGGCGCAGGTTCAGCGACTGCAGGATCTGCCCGCCGACCTTGACCTCTTCCGCGGGGGGCGCGGACAGCGACACCCGGATCGTGTCACCGATGCCCTCCGACAGCAGCGCACCGAATGCCACCGCCGATTTGATGGTGCCCTGGAATGCCGGGCCCGCCTCGGTCACACCGAGGTGCAGCGGGTAGTCCGATTGCGCAGCCAGCTGCCGGTAGGCCTCGACCATGATCACCGGGTCGTTGTGCTTGACCGAGATCTTGATATCGCCGAAGCCGTGCTCCTCGAACAGGCCTGCCTCCCACAGCGCCGACTCGACCAGCGCCTCCGGGGTTGCCTTGCCGTACTTCTCGAGCATCCGCTTGTCCAGCGAACCGGCGTTCACGCCGATGCGGATCGGAATACCCGCGGCGCCAGCGGCTTTCGCGACCTCGCCGACCCGGCCGTCGAACTCCTTGATGTTGCCGGGGTTGACGCGCACCGCGGCGCAACCGGCGTCGATCGCGGCGAAGATGTAGCGGGGCTGGAAGTGGATATCGGCGATGACCGGGATCTGGCTCTTGCGCGCGATGATGGCCAGCGCGTCGGCGTCTTCCTGACGCGGACAGGCTACGCGCACGATGTCGCAGCCCGAGGCAGTCAGTTCCGCGATCTGCTGGAGGGTCGCGTTGATGTCATGGGTCTTGGTGGTGGTCATCGACTGCACCGAGATCGGATGATCGCTGCCGACGCCGACGCCACCAACCATCAGCTGGCGGGTCTTGCGACGTGGCGCGAGGACGGCCGCGGGTGCGGCCGGCATCCCCAATCCGATTGTGCTGCTCACTTTCGGCTGCCTACTTTCGTACGTTCTTGGTGAGCCGTTCGCTTACCGAGCTTAGTCGCGCGGCAGCCGCTCACCCTGTGACGACCATGACATGTTGCTGTCCCCCAGTGCCCGCGACAGGGTACCTCGTCGAGACGAACAGCTGAAGTGGGTCGGCGAGTCGAACGTCAGGGGAACAGCTTGATCGGGTTGATGATGTCGGCGGCCAGCGTGAGCACCATGTACGCGCCACCGATCACCACCGCGACATAGGTCACCGGTAACAACTTCATGTAATCGACCGGGGCGCCGGGCGCGAGGCCCTTCCAGCCGCGCAGGACGTTGCGGAGCTTTTCGTACAGCACGACGGCGATATGGCCACCGTCCAGCGGCAGCAGCGGCAGGATATTGAACGCGCCGAGGAAGAAGTTCAGGCTGGCCAGCACCAGGATGAACACGCCCCAGAGTCCGCGCTCGGCGGTCTCGCCGCCGATCTTGCTCGCCCCGTAGACGCTGACGGGGGTTTCCGGGTCGCGCTCGCCGCCGGTCACCGCGCTCCACAGCGCCGTCACCTTCTGCGGCATCTGCGCCAGCGACTGGAACGTGCGCACAAACATGTCGCCGGTGAACGCGCCCGCGGCCGGAAGCGCCGCCAGCACGTTGTATTTGACGGGTTCGTAGTACTCGGAGCCGACGCCGACGGCGCTGACCTCACGGCCGGGCCCACCGTCGGCCGGATAGCGCATCACCCGCTCCGGGTTCACCGGAATGGTCAGGGTCTTCCCGTCGCGCTCGACGGTGTAGGCGAACGGACCGTTCTGCTTCTGGGTTTCGGCCTGGAACTCCGGCCAGGTCTTCACCTTCACCCCGTTGACCGCGGTCACCACGTCACCGGTCTGCAGGCCGGCCTGCTGTGCCGGGCCGGTGCCACTGCATGCCTGCAGCGTCCCGTCCACATTCTGCTGCGCGACACAGCTCATCTTGCCGATCGCGGTGGCAGGCGGCTGATCGAAGCGCGGCAGACCCCAGCCGATGGCAAGGATGACCACCAGGATGAAGCCGAGCAAGAAGTTCATCGCGATGCCGCCGGTCATCACCACCAGACGCTTCCAGGTGGCCTGCCGGTACATCGCCCGGTCGAGATCCTCCGGCGCCAGTTCGTCCAGCGCGGTCATGCCCGCGATATCGCAGAAGCCACCGAGCGGCAGTGCCTTGAGGCCGTACTCGGTCTCACCGCGCTGGAAGGAGAAGATCTTCGGGCCGAAGCCGACGTAGTAGCGACGCACCTTCATGCCGGTCGCCTGCGCGGCCCACATATGCCCGCATTCGTGCAGCGCGACCGATATCGTGATGCAGAGGGCGAACAGCACGAACCCCAACGCGAACACCATGTGGTTTACAGCCCTCCTGCATTTCGCAGCTCGCCTCGATGAAATGCGACCGCAGCCGCGAGTACCCGCACGCACGCGTCCGGTCTTGGCCGCGAGCACCCCGACCACAGTAACCGGATGCCGACCGACCCTCGCGGCTCAGTCTGCCAGGCCGCCGTCCAGCGGCGCGCCCGATCCCTTCGAACCTGGCTTCCGCGAGCTCTTGGAACTGTCCGGCGTCGAACGTGCGGATCAGCCGTGGACGAGCGCGCTGGCGTACTCGCGCGCCCAGGTGTCGGCGGCCAGCACCTCCTGCAGCGTTTCGGGTTCGGCGCGCCACTGCTCGGCGGCTTCGACCGCGCGCGCGACGGTACGCACGATGTCGGGGAACCGAATGGCACCGTCCAGGAAGGCTTGCACCGCAATCTCATTGGCCGCGTTGTAGACCGCGGTGACGCTGCCGCCCGCCATACCGGCCTGCCTGGCCAGCTCCACCGCGGGGAACACCGCGTTGTCGACCGGCTCGAACTCCCAGGTCGAGGCGGTACTGAAATCGCAGGCCGCGGCGGCGCCCGGCACCCGATCCGGCCAGCCGAGCGCCAGCGCGATGGGCAGCTTCATATCCGGCGGACTGGCCTGGGCCAGGGTGGATCCGTCGGTGAAGGTGACCATGGAATGCACGATCGACTGCGGGTGCACGGTGACATCTATGCGGTCGTAGGCGATGCCGAACAGCAGATGGGTTTCGATCAATTCGAGACCCTTGTTCACCAGCGACGCCGAATTCAACGTGTTCATCAAACCCATCGACCAGGTCGGATGCGCTTTGGCCTCGGCAGGATTCACCGATTCCAGCATTTCGGCGGTCCAGCCGCGGAACGGGCCGCCGGACGCGGTCAACACCAGGCGATCGACCTCATCGGCCCGACCGCCGCGCAGGCACTGCGCGAGCGCCGAATGCTCCGAATCGACCGGAACGATCTGGCCGGGGGCCGCGGCACGCGTCACCAGCGAGCCACCCGCGACCAGCGACTCCTTGTTCGCCAGCGCCAGCCTGGTGCCCGACTGCAGCGTGGCCAGGGTCGGCTCCAGGCCGAGCGAGCCGACCAGTGCGTTGAGCACCACGTCGGCCTCGGTGCGGCGCACCAGTTCGGTCACCGCACCCGGACCGCCGAGGGTGAGGTCGAGCCGCTGTGCCGCGGCGGGATCGGCGACGGCGACATTGCGAGTACCGGTCGCGGCCATCTGCGCGGCGAGCAACGCGGTGTTGCCACCACGGGCGGCGAGGCCGACCACCTCGAACTTGTCGGGGTTGGCCGCGATCACCTCGAGCGCTTGGGTTCCGATGGAACCGGTGCTGCCGAGCAGTAGGACTCTCACAATGTCGGACACGGCCCCATTGTGGCAGGGCCTGCTGGCTACGACGACCGGTCGTATGCCACGATATCGATAAGTACTCGACCCACCAGCTGAGGAGCGATCGTGGCCGCCACGGAACTCGAAACCACCCACAGTGACAGCGGCGTCCTCACCCATGTGGACACCGCCGAGGTTCCGTCCGCCGCGTGGGGTTGGAGCGGTGAATCGCGCCGGACCTTCCGTGTCGCGGGATGGATCGTCGCGTTCATCCTGTTGGCCATGATCATCGGCAACCACAAGGGCCGGGTCGAAGACGTCTTCCTCGTCGGCTTCGCCGCCGCGATCGTCGGCATCCTCATCCGCGACTCCGTCCTGCGTCGCAAGCCGCGGTAGTTCCGCGCCGAGGCCGATTGTGCCGAGTTCCGGCACGCCGCAGGTGTCTGGGCGATGAAGAACCTCCACGGTCTCGGTACCGGCCGCCTGCTGCCCGACGCGGTTAGACCGCGCCGGGTCCAGCTGATCACGTCGATAAAGGACCCTCGCCGCGCGCCGGTGAAGCCGAGACCGTCAGCTGGCAGGTGCCGTCGACACAGGACCGTTCCAGACGGCCCATCGAGATGGTTTGAGCCAACCCGATCGCCCAGCAGGTAGGGCAACCACGCAACGCAATCAAGCCGACCGGTGCCAGCAGCAGGCTGATCGGTCCTGTCAGCGGCAGCAAAACCACCGAACCGATCAAAGCGCCGAATCCCATTGCGCCACGCGCCAAGTGGCGAGGCAATGACCTGCTGGCAAAGCTCAGCTCGCCGCTCATGCTCGGCCTCCGAACATCGGATCCTGCAATGTGTCATGCACCGCGGACCTGGCGCGGTGCAGCCGCGATTTCATCGCCGCGGTGCTGAGCCCGAGCAGATCGGCGACCATGCGGCCGCTGTAGCCCTGAACATCGCGCATGATCAGCACTCGCCGTTGATCACCTGGCAGCGCGGCGATGGCCGCGGCGACTCGCTCGGCTTCCAGACGATGCATCGCCGCGTCCTCCGCCGACACCGTGCCCTCGTCGAATACCGGTTCGCTGCGGCGCGCCATCAGCCGCAACTGACGCAGGCATTCGTTGCGGACGATACGAAACATCCACGACGCCAACGCTCCTGACGCGCGCAATGTCCCGATCTTGCGATACAGGATGATCAGCGCTTCCTGCGCGGCATCCTCGGCGTCCTCCGGTGTAGCGCACAGCGAGTAGGCGAACCGGCGGACATGCGGATGCGCCCCCGACACCAAGGCGGCAATCGACTCGGTATCACCCGACTGCGCGGCCGTGACCAGATGCTCATCGGGCCAGCGCACCTCAGCCACGGGAACGCCCCCGCCCCCGCCGACGCAGCACGGCGACACTGCACGCACAGACCGCAAGCACACCAACAACAATCGCGGCAATAATCATGACGACCTCCCGATCTCGTGCCGACGGTGTTGCCGACACAAGTATGAGAGGCACCAGCCCTCCGAAAGGATTCGCGGCTGTCAACGCCGACCGAATCGTGGATCTGGCCCACTTTCCATGTAAATCTGGACCGCTGGATTGCTCAGTCGCGGGCGCCGGGCGTGCCCGCCGGATTGCTCAGTGATTCTGGACCGCTCGCCGGTCCCGCGGGCGCCCGCAGCCGACGAGCGGCACAGGCGCATCGCTAAGGCGGCCTGATTGCGGCGCGGATCCGGGCGACAAGGTCGTCGAGTCGCTGTTGATGCGAACCCTCCCAGTAGATCCGGCCGCAATCCGGGCACTGCCGGAAGGTGTCGTAGTAGCGGCGGGTGAGTGGCTCGAGCCGATCGACGATGTCCTGCTTGGCCACTTCGGTGACGATGCCGCCGCAGCGCAGGCAGCGACTGAACGGCACCAGCCGATCGGACAGGTCGAGCCGACGGATCACCTCGACGATCTGCTCGAACGGCCGGTCCGAACGCACGAACATGCCGTGGGTCACGTTGCGTCGCTTGAGAAGTCCATGGTCGCGGGTGAGCAGGACCCGATGCTCGGCGGCGGCTGCCTCGGCCAGGGCAGCATCGTCGGCATCCCACTCGCAGCGGGTGTCGAGTCCCATCAGTCGCATGAGCCGAGCGAGCCCGCCGAGGTTGACGTCGACGATGAAGCGCGGATCGCGCAGCGGACGGGGACGCACGCGGGACAGCGGCCCGATATCCAGCGTCTCGAACATCGGGTAGACCGCGAGCCGATCGCCCGGTTGTGGGTGGTGTCCGAAGTCGACGGATTCACCGTTCACCAGCATCAGGTCGACCTCAGTGTGCGGGATACCGGCGGCCTCGACGACGTCTTTCACGGTCTGATGTGGGCGGATCGGCCGGAGGTGCACCGTGTACCGCACGTCCGGGTGCAGGAAGTCGTTCAGCTCGGCGTACGCGCGCAGTTCGACACTGGCGGTCATACGACCATTGTGATCCCCGGACCAGCAATCGCGGTTGCACGCGTCAGGTCTCGAGCGAAGCGCGAGCGCGGGCGGCTCGCCTATGTCGTCGACCATCACCCGAGCCCGCTCGACCCCACCTTCGAGTTTCGCTTCGACGCGATGTCCGGATCAACAATCGCCGCCCCGGAGCCGCTGCCGCGGATCAGCGCCCACGACGCTTCGCCGGTTTCTTCTTGGAAGCGCTGGGGCGCCCACCACTAGCCCGTTTGGGCGGGGTCTTCTTGGGCTGCTGTGCGGGCTTACTGTGCGCGGCGGGTGATCGCGAGCTGCGTTCCGAGCGGCCGCGTACGACACCGACGAACTCTTCGACCAACTCGGTCGTCTTGTCGGTGGGCCAGGCCAACACGATCTCGGTGTCCGGGACACCGGTGACCGTCCGGTAGACGAGATCGCGGCGGGCGTGCAGGCGGGCGATCGAGTGCGGGACGATGGCGAATCCGCCGGCTGCCGCGACGAGTTCGATGGTGCCCGCGGCCGCATCGATATCGGTGGCATCCTGCTGCCGCTCATCGGCCAGGTCCGCCATACTCACCTGCTCGAACACCGAGAGTGGATGATCCTTCGGCACCACGGCGACGGGTAGCTCACGGTAGAGCGGGATCGCGCTCATGCCGTCCCGGTCGAAGGGCAGGCGAACGAAGCAGAGATCAACGCGACCGTCACGCAATGCCGCCGACTGATCGGCCGCCGCGATCGCGACCACTTCGAGCGGAGTACCGGGGAACCGCTCACCCCAGATCCGAGTCCATTTGGACACGGTGACGCCAGGGACGAAACCGACACGCAGCGTGGGCGTATCAGCAGCGGCTGGCTCGGCGGAACGCTCGTCGTCGCGGGCGATCAGCTCGCGCGCCTCCCGCAACAGCTCGTGCCCGTCGTCAGTCAGCTGTGTCGGTTGCGCGCCCGGCACGAACAATTTCGTCCCGAGCTCGTTCTCCAGATCAATGACCGTCTGGCTCAACTTCTGACGCGCGATATTCAGCGACTTCGCCGCCCGCGCGAAGTGCAGCTCCTCGGCAACCGCGACAAACCAGCGCAGCCGCGCCACGTCGATGGACTCGAACCGGCTCATTCGATCAAGGGTATTGCCCGGCCTGGTCAAGACCAGAGGGCGGGGCAGATACACGGCTACCGCGCCTTCGCTCGGCTCGGCACAGGCTTCGGACGGATCGCGCCCAGCGGGCGTACACCGGCGGCTGCCACACCTCTGCGGCACCCGGCGCGGACTCGATGTCGGCTACGTCCGGCAGCACTCAGAGGCGATGGCCTCGCCGACACCCAGCCCGACGCGGACTCCCGGCGGATTGTGTCCAGCAGCGCCCATTAGGATGTATCGGTGAGCCCGGACAAGAAACCGCAGACCATGAAGCCGCTGACCGCGGCGAACAAGCTCGGCATCTACCTTCCGGCGGCGCCCGAAGAATTCCGGAACTCGCCGATCTCACGTGCCGACCTCGAAGAGCTCCGCACCAATCCCCCGGAATGGCTGACCGAACTCCGCCGCACCGGCCCCTTCCCGCGCGACGTGGTAGCCCGCAAACTCGGCGTCTCCAACACCGGCCTGGCCCGCGCCGACGTCTCCGACTCCCTCACCACCGAGCAGATCACCGCTCTACTCGCGGACCCGCCGGAGTGGTTGATCCGCGAGCGCGAAAGCTACGCCGCGGTGCTGAAGGAGAACGAGCGCATCAAGGAGCAGCAGGCCGAGCGGCGAGCGGCGTCGAACCGGCCTGCGAAGAATTACCGCTAGAGCCGTCGGCCAGCCGAGCCGGTCGGGTGCTGCGGACTTCTTGATAGCTCGTTCGTTCGATCGACGCTGTGTGAAGCGCAACGACGCCAGCCACACTGGAACACGACGAGCCGCGAGCCGCGAGCCGCGAGCCGCGAGCCGCGAGCCGCGAGCCGCGAGCCGCGAGAAACTACAACAAGACCACGCTTATTCGAGGTTGAACCGTACAAACTAAAGTACGGTCGCCTGTAGCCGAGTTTCCTACCGCAAGTAGTTGCCACGAGCTGGCCCTGGCACCTAACCGACGAATGGATCGGGAGACGTTCGCAACCGCCAGGGCTCGCGCGCCGACCGCTCAGCGGACCTCTGTCCGTCAGCACCAATCACGCCGGTAGTCCGTCCAGTCCTCCGGCGTTGCAGTGAAGTCGACCCGACCTCTGCCGATCGGATCGAACGGAATCACTTGGACGCCAACGACTATCGCTTGAACGTTCCGAGTCCGTCTTCATCGAAGTACTCGAGCGTGAGCGTGTCGGCCGTAAACGATGCTTTGGAGATGGTTCCCGGCGGGGCGTTCTCGTCGCTCAGCTCGAAGGTGAAAATATCTCCGTCCCAGTGCTTCAACGGATATGTCTGTCCGGCGGGACCGATCGCGAGCACCAGCGTGCCGCCGGTATCCGACACCGTGACCGGTCCCCAGTAGTCATTCGAATACGTCCCTGTGTACGACGTAAGTGATTGTGGCGCTGCCGGATTAGACGGTGGTTGTTTGCCGACGAGCTCACCCTCGGGCTTATCCATACCCGCGAACACTTTTCGGTAGAGCGCACGCCAGTCTTCGCGCACCTTGCCGTACTGCAGGATGTCGGCGAACTCGGCGGTCAGTGTCTCCGGAACCCCGATGGGTGCGGCGTTGGTCAGCGCGACAATTGCCACATCGGCCGATGGTATGACCAAAAAGTTGGTAGCCGCCCCCAACGCGAAAGCGCCCGAGTGACTGTAAGTCACGCGACCGGCCGAGGTCGTCGACACATTGAACCCATACCCGTAGAAACCGGCCCGCGCATCCGGGGCGGACGCCGGTCCCGAGATCACCTGTGGCGTGATCGCAGGCAACAACGCCGCCTCCGGCGCGATCGCCTTTCCCCCGACCTCACCGTTACCGAGCATCATGGCAAGCCACTGCGCCATATCCCGCACAGACGAACTGGCCCCACCCGCGGGCGCCTGCGCATCCGGATTTCGCACGGCTTGCGCAACCCAGCTCCCATCGACCGACATATGCCCGACCGCCCGATTCGACCTGGCCCGGTAGTCGTCGAATCGTGAACTGGTGGAGCTCATTCCGAGCGGTGTGTAGAGAGTGTCAGCAGATAGCTGTGCCCACTCGGCGCCGGCGGCATCAGCAACCGCCTCAGCCGCAGCGGTCAGACCGAAGTTGGTGTAGTGGTACGTGTCTCGGAACGGATCGAGCGGGAGCATCCGCAACTTATCGAGCACTTGCCTGCGGTCGTAACCCACATCCTCCAACCGATCGCCCGCATGCTCGGGCAGCCCACTGCGATGCGCAAACAGGTCTCCGACCGTGACGTTCGCCGTGACATACGGTTCGCGCAGCGCGAACCAAGGCATCTTCGACACCACCGGCATATCCCAACTCACCGACCCCGCCCCGACTTGGTGCGCAACCACAGTCGCCGCGAGCGACTTGGAAACCGAAGCAAGCTGAAACACCGTGTCGGAATCCACTTTATCGTCGCGGCCAACTTCACGAAAACCGAAACCTTTGCTGTATACCGTCTTCCCGCCGTGCACGACGGCGACCGCCATACCCGGAATCCTGGTATCAGCCATCAACGACTCGACCAAGCCATCCAGTTTCTCTACCGCAATCTCCACCGCACGGTCGGGCAGCGCGAGACCGACAACCTGGTTGGGAGCGAGATCCACCGTCGTAGTCGTGGCGCTACCCGCCCCGTCGGTGGCCGACGAGCTGCAGCTCACAAGCAGCGCGACAGCGGGAAGGATGATCGCTCCGAACCAGCGTCCACAACGCGTCATGGATCCTGACGGTAGCCCGTGATAGCGACCGATGTGAGTCGTTCACAGGAGGTTGCAGCATTCCTTCAGCAAATTCACGGATGCGAACCCCTGTCCCCGTCTATGTCCACAAGACTTCGCGGCGACTCAGTCGAGTAGCGGTCCCGACACCTCTGTGTCCAGCTATTCGAGCGCACCCGCCGGGACACACGGATCATCTCCCGAAGGGTCCCTAAGACCACCTGCGGGACGGTTCGTCGCATTGCGAATATCGTCCTAACCGATCGGCCCACCGAAATCGAAGGTCTCCTCGTCGGTGAGCAGCGGAGTCTGCCACCGACGATGCCGCATCAGATAGGCCCGGACGGCGTCTCGGGTGACGTCGTTCTTGGACCACCCTTCCGCGTCAGCTTGCGCATTCAGCGCCGCCTTGCCACTGGCGATACCAGAAGATTAGAAATGCCCACATCAGGTAGCGATATCGAACGGAACACCTGGAACGGACACCAGCGCTTGCCGCATCGCTTGCGGGCCGGCCAAGCCCCTCGCGTCGCCAGATCAGTGGACCGATCTCGATGGAGGTCGTCGACGGGCAGCCACCGCCTCACAGGCCACGAACGAACTCGCGGTAGAGGAACTTCTGATGCAGACTCTCCAGGGTTCCCGAGTACCGGCGCAAAGGAACTAGCGCGAGCCGAAGCGACCGAGTGATCGGTATTCCTGTCCCCAATTCCGCCACCGAAGCAACGGCGTCGATCAACCCCGCCTCTGCCTCATTCCTCTCCGCCGACTCGAGACCGAGACGCCTGAGCAGCTGTTGAGTACGGCATCAAGGTCGGTCAGAGAGACGGTGGCATATTCGCCCGGCAGTCGCACAGCGCCGAACAGATCCGCGATTGCGCCTTGCTGCTCGGCGTCCAGCGGTCCTACCCGCACGCGCTGCACCGCCCGCCCCACCGAGAATCTTTCATACAGCGCCAGCCATAGAGGGGCCAACGCAGGTGAGAGCTGCCGAACCGGACTCCGGACAGTTACGCGCCGACTGCCCATTTCCATTGCCGGGTGACGCAGCTCCTCGACGCTCATCCGGCGATCCTAGTGCCTAGACGGCGGCGATTCCTGGCCGTCGAGTCCCGCGAGCAGGGACCGCCTGCACATGCCACGATCCTCATATGGCACTCAAACGTACATTGGTATACGCCGATGTCGGCGGCCACTCGGAACGCCCGTAGCAGTTGGCGCCTTAGCCGATTACGAAGCCGAAGCCGTCGGGGCCAGTAAGGTGCTGCGGCAGACCTGATCGAATGATGCTGCGCGATGGACAAAAATCGGCAGATCCGCCCCGCACTACTGTCGGCCGTACAGCTCGGCGAGCCCGACAAGCAGCACGTTCGGGTCCTTGTCGGCACGCTGCCGCAGCGCATCGCTGAACCCGGCACCGCTGAAACACGCCAGGCGGCAATTCGATACGTCCCAACCGCTGCCCGCCAACAACTCTCGCGCCCGGTCGAGCCGATCCAGGTGATTGACGCCCATGGTCACTCCCCATTTCGCCTCGCCGATCAGTGACACCGCCGCCTTTCGACCGCCGTCCCCCGAGTGGGTGACCGCGACATCGATCTGGACCTGCTTCCGGGCGACCGGGTCGGTGACAACGCCACAGCCGACATCGCCGAATTCCGCATCCGGCCCCAGCATCTCGATGCCATCGCCCAGCATGAACTCCCGGCACATCGCCTCGAAGTGCGGACCGGCGACCTGGGCCGCGAACCGCTCCTTCGATCGTGCCCAGACCTGTTGTGCCTGACCGCTTTCCAGGCGCGCCCATGCCGGGCGCATGACGGCCTCGTAGAACGTGATCAGCGGCTCGGTGATGCGGTAGACGGACTTGCCCGCCCGGAACACGTCCTGTTCTCGGGCCAGCAAATGGCAGTCCTCCAACACCGTCAACGGATGAGAGATGTCCACTGACTTGCGGCCGATATAGCCGGCGATTCCACCGCGAGTGTTGTTTCCCTGCGCCACGGCGGCCAGTACCGAGTGATACAGGGCGGTGTCTCGAATCTCGGCCTCTTCGGCCAGCAAGTACCGTGCTTCTCGGAACAACGGACTCAGTGGCGACAACACCGTGCGGCACATCCACGGATCGAAATCGTCGAGCGTGGCGGGTACATCGTCGGCCAGAAACTGCCGTCGGTATGCCGGAGTTCCGCCCAGCACCGCATACAGCCTTACCGCCAACGCCGGATCGGCCGCCACATCCCAGAACTCCGCGGCGTCGCGATATCCGAACGGCCGAACCACCAATTCCAACTGCGCTCGCCCGCGCAGTGGCGCGTTGCTGGCCAGCAGCCCGCCCATCACCGACATCGCCGACCCACACAGCAGCATCCGGATCCCACTCGACTCGGTCTGATACCGGTCGACCTCTCGCTGCACCAATGACGGCAACTCGGGCACCGCCTTCACCAAGTACGGGAACTCATCGATCACCACCAACATCGGTGCGTCCGCTCGATCGCGGGCCGCCAGCCCGAACAGGTAGGCCATCGCGTGATCCCAGTTGCCGAACGAGATCGGTACCTCGGCACCGGTGAACTCGGCGACCGCAGCACCGAACTGCCGCAATGACTCCGCGCCGGTGGCAGTCGTCGCTCCGAAATAGAAGCCGCCGCACCGCTCGACCAGCGCACGCAACAGATACGTCTTGCCCATCCGCCGACGACCACTCACGATGCCGAGCTGCGCAGTCCGAGCCCGCCGCGACGCAAACGACACCAGACCGTCCCACTCGACAGCCCGATCGAACAAATGCTCCGGCTTCGTCGCCACCACCCGCTTCGACACCTCCGTCAACTATTAGGACTACACCCCTAAGGAGCGTACTCCTAATGATCGGGAGCAGCAGTAGCGCGGTCCTGTCGACGTCGGCCGAGCCATTGGTCAGTGACCGTCCAGCACCGCCCGCAAGAATTCGCGGGTCCGGTCGTGCTCGGGATCGGTGAAAATCTTCTCCGGGTCGCCGTCCTCGAGGACCCGACCGGCATCGAACATCATCACGCGATCCGAAACCCTTCGGGCGAAACGCATTTCGTGGGTGACACAGAGGAAGGTGATCTCGGTGTCGGCCGCGATGTCCGCCAAGAGGTGTAGTACCCCGGTCACCAACTCCGGGTCCAGCGCCGAGGTCACCTCGTCCAGCAGCAGCACTTCCGGATCCATGGCCAGCGCCCTGGCGATGGCGACCCGCTGTTGCTGGCCACCGGACAGGTGTGCGGGGCGGGCGTCGATCTTGTCGGTCAGCCCGACCAGCTCGAGCAACTCCCGCGCCCGCTCTTCGGCCGCATCCTTCGTCTTCCCGAGACCACGTATCGGTCCTTCGGTGACGTTGCGCAGCACGGTCATGTTCGGAAATAGATTGAACTGCTGGAACACCATGCCGATCTTGCGGCGCATTCGGCGCAGATGCGCCTCGTCGGCTGGCACCAGCTTGTCACCCCGCTGCCGGTGACTCAGATATTCTCCGGCGACCTCGATGGTGCCCGCGTCTATCTGCTCGAGCGTCATCACCGATCGCAGAATTGTTGTTTTGCCGGAGCCGGACGGCCCGATCAAGGTGACGAATTCTCCTGGCGCGATGGAGAAGTCGAGTTTGTCCAGGCACACGGTGGCGCCGTAGCGCTTCTCCACACCGGTGAACCGGATCATCGGGGAATCGGGCTCGGCGCCGGCCGCGCGATCGGGCGAGCTCACGATCATCGGTTCAGACCTTTTCGACACGTCGTTCCAACTTTCGTACCAGGATCGAGCACGGATAGCTCAGCGCGAGGAAGGTCAGACCGGCCGCGAACCATGCCTCGGGTCCTGCGCCACCGGTGTCCGCCGCGTACTCGGTTTTGACCTGATAGACCATGTCGAGGATGACGATCGAGGACAGCAGCGGCACTTCTTTGAACATGGCGATCGTGTAGTTGCCCAGTGCGGGCAGTACCCGGGGCACTGCCTGCGGCAGGATCACGTCGGTCCAGGTACGCGTGCGCGGCAGGTTCAACGCCGTGGCCGCCTCCCATTGCGCCGCGGGCACCGCGTCGATACCCGCGCGGAATACCTCCGAGGTGTAGCAGGCATAGTGCACGCCGAGCGCGGTCACACCCACCACCAGACGTTGGGCGTCGACGGACAGCCCGCCGAGCAACTCCGGTCGCACCACCCAGTAGAGCACGAAGATTTGCACCAATAGCGGTGTGCTGCGGACGAATTCGATGAACGCCCACAACACTTGGTCGACGACCGGAATTCGCAGACGCCGGATGACGGCGAAAACCAGACCGAGCGCATACGCGACAAGGGAACCGAGCAGGGTGTATTGGATCGTGACGAGCAGCCCGTCCCAGATGAAGGGTAAGGCATCGAAGAAGCGGTCCCACCGCCATTTCTCCATCAGATCCCCACCTGCGCCGACAGTCGGATGCTCGCGCGCTTGGGTCGCCGGCCGACCCGCCGTGCCGCCAGTCGCTCCAGCACCCGCATGATCAGCGTGACAGCCACGGCGATGAGGAGGTACACGACCAGCTGGATCGCATAGATCAGGCCGAGCTCACGGGAGAACGCGGGCACCGCACGCAGTTCATCGGCCTTCTTGAACACCTCCGGCACCGCGATGAAGCTCAGTAGCGCAGTCGCTTTCACGAGCTGGATGAATAGGTTGTTGAACGACGGCAGCATCTCGACGACGGCCTGCGGCAGGATCACCCGCCACATGCGTTGGGCCGGTGAAAGATTCACCGCGATCGCGGCCTCGACCTGCGCCTTGGGCACGGATCGGATAGCGCCCCTGACGATCTCGGCGCCGTACGCACCGTGATTGAGGCCGAGCACGATGATTCCGATCACCAGCAGTCCCTTCGCTGTCGCCCCGAGCGATACCCCGAAGAAGATCGGTATCGCCACGGCGAAGAAGAACAGCTGCACGACTTCCGAGCTGCCCCGGAACCCCTCGACATACAGGCGGGTGACGAACCGCACCGGCAGCGAGCGCGACAGCATCCCGATCCCGGCAGCGAAGGAGAGCAGGACGGTCAGCGTGATGCCGCCGACCGCCGCCCACAGTGTGAAAGGCAGACCCTCGAGCACCCGCTCGAGGTAGATCGAAAAGTTCGACGACACGAGATCAAGCCGTGCAGTACTGCTCGGCCGTGGCTGCCGGGTCCGCTTCGTTCGCCTTGGTCAGGCCGAACGGCTCCACCAGCTTCAACCATTCGCCACTTTCGTGCAGTGCGCGCAGCTCACGGTTGAAGTCTTCACGGAACGTGTCGTCGCCGATCCGGAAGTTGAAGGTGCCGACGTCCGGGCGGCTGCCGAATCGGAAGGACGGACCGACCTCCAGCCCGGCGTCCGGATTGTTCTTCACCAGCCACGCAGCCGTGACATCGAGCATCGCGGCGCCGTAGACGTCCTTGTTGCGCACCGCACGCAGGATGTCGTCCTGCTTGGCCATCGGCTCGACGAGCTGGGACGGCACACCCGAGGATTGCGCGTAGCCGTTCTCGACCGCACCACCCAGGGTGGCGATCCTGACGTTCTCTCGCGTGATGTCCTCGAAGCGGGTGATCTTGCGTGGATTGCCTTCCGGCACAAGGAATGCCGATCCCACCTGGTAATCGGGCACGGCGAACGCCGAACTCTCGCACCGCTTCGGGTTGATGAACATGCCGGCCGCGACGAACGCGTAGTTCTTCGCCCTGACCCCATCGATCAGTCCGTCGAAATCGGTGACTACGCCCTCGATCTCGTTGATGCCGAGTCGTTTCAACACCGCGCGCGCCACGGTCGGCGCGTATCCGGTCAGCTGACCGTCCGCGCCGAGAAACGCCCACGGCGCTTCGTTGGCGAAGCCGACCTTGATCTTGCCCGACGACTTGGCGTCCTCGTAGGTCACCGCCGCCGCATCGTCGCCGCCCAACCCACAGCCTGACACCACCAACAGGGCGGCCGCGGCCGCGGCGGCCATGGCGCGACGCAAGCGCCCGCGCGCACCCCCGATTTCGATCTTCATGACCCGACTTCCCTTCTATCGGCCGCATCGACCGCGGGTCGACCTATGGTGGCGAATGAACTTTGCGATGGTCAGGTCGACTTCTTTACGCTCGCATGACGAATCTGGTCGTCCACATACCCTCGGCGCACTCGGAGAGGCCGCCCCGACGCCGAAATCCAGGCCGATCGGAAGCTGCCAGAGGTTGGACTCGTGCATGCGCGTGTATCCCGAGAGCTGTTGACCGCGAATGGCACAACGCTTCGGCTGGTCCTTTCGCCCGGCGATGACATGGTGCTTCGCGGCAACGAAGAACCGCATCTCACCCTGACCACATTCCGACTGCTGTGTCGCGATCAATGCGTCTCGACCGCCTCGCGCCCTGCGGCCGTCAACTCGGCCGCCCGGCGCGCGATGGCGCTACCGAGATCACCGGTCGTCGCAGTGCCGCCTAGGTCGGGCGTGCGGACACGACCCTCGCGCAGAACGTCGCAGACCGCGCGGTCCACCGCGGCGGCGGCGGTGTGCTCGCCGAGGTGGTCGAGCAGCATGGCTCCAGCAAGGATCTGCGCGACCGGATTGGCTATCCCCTGCCCGGCAATATCGGGCGCACTGCCGTGCACCGCCTCGAACATGGAGGGCGCCGTGCGGTCGGGATTGATATTGCCCGAGGGGGCGAGGCCGAGCCCACCGGTCACGGCGGCGGCGAGGTCGGACAGGATGTCGCCGAACAGATTCGACCCGACGATCACATCCAGCCGATCGGGGTGCAGCACAATTTCGGCGGCCAGCGCGTCGACATGCAGTTGCCGGGTCGCCACCTGCGGGTACTCCGCGGCGATTCGCTCGAACACGCTGTCCCAGTAGGGCATCGAGTGGAGCAGGCCGTTCGATTTGGTGGCCGAGCACAACCGGCCGTCGCGTTCGGTGGCCCGTTCGAAGGCGTAGCGGATGATCCGTTCGCAACCGACCCGCGTGAATACCGATTCCTGCAGCACGAATTCGTCCGGGCGGCCGGGGTTGTGCATGCCGCCGATCGCGGAGTATTCGCCCTCCGAGTTCTCCCGCACGATCAGGATGTCCAGGTCGTCGGCGGTGCGGTCGCGCAACGCCGATTCAGTGCCGGGCAGCAGCCGGACCGGACGCAAGTTGACGTACTGGCCGAAGGCCCGGCGCAGTGGAATCAGCAACCCCCACAACGACACATGGTCGGGGACACCGGGGAATCCGACCGCACCGAGCAGGATCGCGTCGCACTCGGCCAGGAGCTCGGGCGCGTCGGCGGGCATCATCGCTCCGGTGCGCAGGTAGTTCTCACACGACCAGTCGAATTCGGTCCATTCGATCCCGGGCAGCACCGCGTCGAGCACCCTGACGGCCTCGGCGGTCACGTCGACGCCGATGCCGTCGCCGGGAATGGTCGCGATGCGATGTGTGTTCACAGCTCCGCCTCTCTGGTGCTCGGCTCCGCTGCGCGGGCAGGCGTCGCCGTGTCGTCGGTTCGCTCGCTCACAACCGCACTCCTATGTACTTGGTCTCCAGGAACTCATCGATGCCGGTCAGGCCGCCTTCCCTGCCGAGCCCGGATTCCTTCACGCCTCCGAACGGCGCGGCGGGATTCGACACGACCCCTTGATTCAGGCCCACCATGCCGGTCTCCAGTGCCTCGCACACCCGCAATCCGCGCCGCAGATTCTCGGTGAAGACGTAACCCACCAATCCATACGGCGTGTCGTTGGCTCGCGCGACGACCTCGGCTTCGGTGTCGAAGGTGCCGATCGCCGCGACCGGTCCGAAGATCTCGGTGTGGCACATCTCGGCCTCGTCCGGCACACCGGTCAGCACGGTCGCGGGATAGAAGTTCCCCGGCCCGTCCACCGCCGCACCGCCGGTGCCCACAGTGGCGCCGCGGCCGACGGCATCAGCGACCAGGCTCTCCACCTTCGCCACCGCCGCGGCGTCGATGAGCGGACCGACGACGACTCCCGGTTCGGTGCCACGACCCATCGGCAGGGCCGCCAGCCGGGCCGCCAGCCGGGCGGCGAACTCCTCGGCGACGTTGCGCTGCACGAAGATTCGATTCGCGGCGGTGCACGCCTGCCCGATATTGCGCATCTTCGCCGCGACCGCACCCTCGACGGCCTCGTCGAGATCCGCGTCGTCGAACACGATGAACGGCGCATTGCCGCCGAGCTCCATCGAGGTGCGCATCACGGTCCGCGCGCACTGTTCGAGCAGTATCTTGCCGACGGCGGTCGAACCCGTGAACGACAGCTTGCGGGAGCGGCTGTCCAGAATGAGCGGCGTCATCACCGCACCCGGTTCGGACGTCGTGATCACATTCACGACACCCGCGGGGACGCCGGCCTGAGCCAGGATGTCGGCGAGCGCCAGCATCGAGAGTGGCGTCTGCTCAGCGGGTTTCACCACACAGGTGCACCCTGCGGCCAGCGCCGGACCGATCTTGCGGGTGCCCATGGCCAGCGGGAAATTCCACGGCGTGATGAGCAGGCTGGGGCCGACCGGCTGCCTGGTCACCAGAAAGCGCGATCCGCCCGCCGGAGCAGGGAGATATCCGCCGTCGAGACGGACGGCTTCTTCGGCGAACCAGCGGAAGAACTCTGCCGCATAGGCGATTTCACCGCGGGCCTCGGCCAACGGCTTGCCCATTTCCAGGGTCATGATCAACGCGAGTCGTTCGGTATCGGCGAGTAGCGCCCGGTGGGCGTCCATGAGGATGTCGCTGCGCTGCCGCGGCGGCGTCCGCGCCCACCCCGCCTGCGCCTGGTCGGCCGCGGCCAGGGCGTCCAGCCCGGTACCCGGATCGGCGTCGGCCACCTCGCACAGCAGCTGCCCGGTCGCCGGATCGGTGACCGGCAGCGTGGCGGAGGTACCGCGCCACTGTCCGCCGATGTACAGACCCGTCGGCACACTGTCGATCGCGGCACGTTCCGCCGCGGTCAGGGTGGTCTCGGTGAGCATGGCGCAGGGCCCCTTTCATCGCTGACGCAGCCTCCGTCTGATGGGAGCGCGCGGACGGAGTCCGCCCGCAGACCGCGCCGGGCCGAGCACAGGCCAGCCACCCATTGCTGCGACCCCCGCGCCCATGTTATGCATATTGTCGACAATCCGACAATAGACAATCTGCGGATACGCGCTCCACCCACGCCCCGGGAGGCGGATCACCATGACCGAGCTATCCCCCGTCCTCAAGCAGGCCACCCCGATCACCGTCGACCACGGCGCGGGCTGCTACCTGTACGGCACCGACGGACGCCGCTATCTCGACTTCACCGCGGGCATCGGCGTGACCAGCACCGGGCACTGCCACCCGCACGTGGTGGCGGCGGCCCAAGCCCAGGTCGCCAGCCTGATCCACGGCCAATACACCACCGTCATGCATCGGCCACTGCTCGAGCTCACCGAGCGGCTCGGCGCGGTACTGCCGGACGGCCTGGACACGCTCTTCTTCGCCAACTCCGGCAGCGAGGCGATCGAGGCCGCGCTGCGCCTGGCCCGCCAGGCGACCGGACGGCCGAACATCATCGTCTTCCACGGCGGATTCCACGGCCGCACCGTCGCCGCGGCGACCATGACGACATCGGGCACCCGCTTCTCCGCCGGGTTCAGCCCGCTCATGTCCGGCGTGCACGTGGCGCCGTTCCCCACCGCGTTCCGCTACGGCTGGACCGAAGAAGAGGCCACCGCCTTCGCGCTGCGCGAGCTCGACTACCTTTTCGCCACCGTCACCGCTCCCGCCGAGACCGCCGCGTTCGTAGTCGAGCCGATGCTGGGCGAGGGCGGATACATCCCCGGCAACAGCATGTTCTTCCGCGGGCTGCGCGAACGCGCGGATCGGCACGGCATCCTGCTCGTCTTCGACGAGATCCAGACCGGTTTCGGCCGGACCGGGAAGTTCTTCGGGCATCAGCACTTCGGGGTCCGCCCCGATGTCATCACCATCGCGAAGGGACTGGCCAGCGGGTTCCCGCTGTCGGGGATCGCGGCGTCACGCGAGCTGATGGCCGAGGCGTGGCCGGGATCCCAAGGCGGAACCTACGGCGGCAACGCCGTGGCCTGCGCGGCAGCGATCGCCACGCTCGACGTGATCGAATCGGAGCGGCTGGTGGACAACGCCGCCGCGCGCGGCGCACAGCTGCTGGCCGGCCTGCGGGAGAGCGCCACCAAGGCGATCGGTGATGTGCGTGGGCTCGGACTGCTCGCTGGCACCGAATTCACCACTGCGACAGGCGAACCCGACCCCACCACCGCCACCGCCGCCCAGCGGTCGGCGGTCGAGAAGGGGCTGCTGCTGCTCACCTGCGGTGCGCATATGAACGTGGTGCGGATGATCCCGCCGCTGATCGTGACCGATACTCAGATCGACGACGCGCTCGCGATCTGGTCGGCAGTTCTCGCCGAACTGTGAACCGACCGCATGTGCACCATCCGCTAGCGACTGCTTGCAGGTCGCTCGAAAGGATCAGCTAGCGACTGCTTGCAGGTCGCTCGAAAAGATCAGCTAGCGACTGCCCCTCCCCTACCCGCCGAGCTCACCTCGGAGCGATGACCAGGAAGCAGGACCGATGGCCCGCTACATCACCATCACGCTGACGAAGGCAGGCGTGACCTGCCGCGCCCGACTACTGGACGCGGAAGCACCCCGAACGTGCGACGCGGTGTGGGACGCGCTGCCGCAGGAGGGCGATGCTTTCCACGCCAAGTACGCCCGCAACGAGGTGTACACCCTCGTGCCACGGATCGGCGCGGCCCCGCATCGGGAGAACCCGACCGTCACCCCCATCCCCGGCGATGTGTGCCTGTTCGATTTCGAACCGTGGGAGATCGGCAACCCGGCCTACGGCTACGAGCCGGGCTCGACGGCGCACCACGACCAGGGCGCCACCGATCTGGCTCTCTTCTACGGCCGCAACAACCTACTCATCAATGGCGATATGGGCTGGGTTCCCGGCAATGTCTTCGCCACCATCGAAGTCGGCCTGACCGACATCGCGACTGCCTGCAACACCCTCTGGCTACACGGCGTCCAGGGCGAAACCCTGGCGTTCGCCCGCGCGTAATCGCCTGCGGGCTCCTACGATCCGATCCCAGCGGTCAGGCAGCCAACACCTGCTCGGCGTAGCGCGCGACGGCGAGGATCAGATCGTCGGAGTGGCGCGGCCCGATAATTTGCAGGCCGACCGGCAGCCCCGCGCGAGTGGTGCCCGCGGGGATGCTGATCGCGGGTTGCTGGGTGAGGTTGAACGGGTAGGTGAACGGTGTCCACTGCGGCCACCCGTCCAGCCCGCTGCCTGGTGGGACATCGCGGCCCGCCTCGAATGCGGTGATCGGCATCGTCGGGGTGATCAGCACGTCGTAGGTGGCGTGGAACGCGCCCATGGTGATACCGAGTTGGGCGGCTACATCGCGCGCGTCGAGATAGTCGACGGCACCGACGGATTCGCCACGTTCCCAGACCGCGCGCAGGCCCGGGTCCACTTGTTCGCGCGCGCCGTCCGGGAACTTCGCCAGCATGGTCGCCGCACCGGCGGCCCACAGCAGTTCGAATGCCTCGCGCGGGTCGCCGAAGCCCGGGTCGGCCGCGATGACCCGCAGCTCGGCCTCGGCCAACTGCCGCACCGCCGCGTCCACGATCGCGGCGACCTCCGGATCGACCTCGGCATAACCGAGGGTCGGCGAGTAGGCGACGGTGAGCCCGCGCACGTCGCGCAGCATCTGGCCGCGGAAGGTCGTCACCGTGGGCGGCAGCGCGGTCGGGTCGCGCGGATCGGGCAGCGACAGGATGTCCATCAGCAGCGCCGCATCCTCGACTGTCCTGGTCATCGGCCCCGCGTGCGCCAGTGGACCGAATGGGCTCGCCGGGTACAGCGGAACCCTGCCGTGCGTCGGTTTGAAGCCCACGATGCCGCAGAATGCGGCCGGAATGCGGATGCTGCCGCCACCGTCGGTGCCGACCGACACCGGGCCCATGCCTGCCGCCACCGCGGCGGCACTGCCGCCGGAGGAGCCGCCTGCCGTCGTCGCCGGATCGGCCGGGTTGCGGGTGATACCGGTCAGCGGGCTGTCGGTGACCGCCTTCCAGGCGATCTCGGGCGTCGTCGTCTTCCCGAGAAACACCATGCCGTCCTCGCGCAGCCGGGCCGCGACCGGGCTGTCCACCAGCCAGGGACCGCTCGGATCGACTGCGGTGGACCCGCGGCGGGTCGGCCAGCCCTCGGTCAGGAAGATGTCCTTGATCGAAATCGGTACACCGTCGAGCAGCCCACGGGCGTAGCCGGAATGCCAGCGCGCCTCCGAATCCTTGGCCTGCACCAGCGCACGATCGGGATCGACCAGGCAGAAGGCGTTCAACTCGCCGTCACGGGTCGCGATCGCCTCCAGGATCGCTTCGGTCGCCTCGACCGGCGAGAGGGCTCCGGCCGCGTAGGCCGAGACCAACTCGACGGCGCTCATCGCATCCGGTTGAGTGGCGCTGTTGATGTCGGGGTAGCTCATGCCTGCGCTCCTTCAGCCGGGAACGTAGCCCAGCTCCTTGTCGACCACGTTGTCCAATGGCCGGCCGGCGATCCATTTGTCGAAGTTCTCGGTGAACGCTCTGACGATCTCGGTTCGCCAGCCGATGAAGTCACCCGAATTGTGTGGAGTGATACGGACATTCGGCAGATCCCACAGCGGGTGCAGCGCCGGCAGCGGCTCCGGATCCACCACATCGAGTGCCGCTGCGGCGATCGATCCCGTACTGAGCGCGGCGACGAGGTCGTCGGTTACAACGAGTTCCCCGCGACCGACATTGACAAACCTGGCATGCGGTTTCATCGCGGCGAATGCCCTGGCATCGAACATTTTCCGGGTCTGCGGCGTCAACGGCGCGACCGCAACGACATAGTCGGCCGCGGGCAGCTCGGCATGCAGATCGGTGCCGACGGCGCCGAAATCGGGATCGGTCACGCGCGCCTGTCTGCCCACTGCGCGCACGGTCATTCCGGCCGCGCGCAGCAGCCGAGCGATGGCGCGGCCGATCGTGCCGGTTCCGACAATCAGGACGCTGGCGCCCGCGATCCGCTCGGACTCACGATGGCGCCATTCGTGCTGTTGTTGCAGGTGCAGCGATCCGGCCAGATCCTTGGCGAAACCGAGGATCTGGCCCAGCACGTATTCCGCGATGGCCGTGTCGAATACGCCGCGTGTGTTGGTGACCATCACTTCGCTTTCCCGTAGCTCGGGGAACATCACCGGATCCACTCCGGTCGACCCCATGTGCAGCCAGCTCAGCCGATCGGCCGCGTGCCACGCGCCAGGAACCGCGCGAGTCGAGAAGTCGTAGACGAACAAGACGTCGGCACCACGCACCGCGTCGGCGAGCCCGGGCGCTTCGGTGTAGCGCACTTCGGCCCGACCGGCCACCGGGGCCATAAGATCCGCGCCGGGCACAATGTCACTGTGCAGGACGGTGACAATCGGGCCCTGTTCCACATTGACACACTAAAATCGCATCGTATGATTGTCAACAATCCGATCGTTCTCGGAGGTCTATCCGGCTGAGCGCGAGAGGGGCCGCATTGCATCTGAGCATTCCCGATATCGAAGGGCCCGTCGCACAGCGGGGTATCGGGATCATCGCACCGTTCGACCTCGCGCTCGAACGCGAACTGTGGCGCTGGGCGCCCCTGGACGTCAGCCTGCACCTCGCCCGCACACCCTACGAGCCGGTCCCGGTTTCACTGGCAATGGCCGAACTGGTATCCAATGCCGCGCACCTGACCGCGGCGACCCGCGACGTGCTGCATGTGGAGCCGGAAGTGGTCGCCTACCTGTGCACCTCGGGCAGTTTCATCAGGGGGTTGGCGTACGAGAAGTCACTGCGCGACACGATCTGCCTGGCCGGGGCGCAAGATGCCGTCACCACCTCCGGTGCGCTCGTGGAGGCGATTCGGCATCTGGACATCAGCAGAGTCTCGGTGATCAC
The DNA here is from genome assembly GCF_042675075.1 of Nocardia sp. GCM10030253. Lineage (NCBI taxonomy): Bacteria > Bacillati > Actinomycetota > Actinomycetes > Mycobacteriales > Nocardiaceae > Nocardia > Nocardia sp. GCM10030253. Next base: position 238,847 of record NZ_JBHTDL010000010.1, read on the forward strand.
TCCCTACGACGAGATCCTCACGCACAAGCTGCACGACTTCCTCGCCGAGGCCGGCTGCACCGTAATCCGTTCCGACCACCTCGGATTGGGCGGCGGCATCTGGAAGGTCAACTACCGCACCATCGCCGAACGCATCGTCGGCGCCGATGACCCTCGCGCCCAAGCAATTTTCGTCAGCTGCACCAACCTGCCCACCTACGACGTCATCGAGCCACTCGAACAAGCCCTCGGCAAGCCCGTACTCACCGCGAACCAGCTCACCATGTGGGCCTGCCTGGGTCGGATGAAGCTGCCGATGACGGGTCCGGGAAAGTGGCTACTCAACGTTTTCTGACCGGAAGAACAGCACATGCAGGCACCCACCGTCGGTTTCATCTACCCCGACCACGCGGCCGAGGACGACTACCCGCTGGCCGCGGCGATCCTCGACGCACGGCTTCCGGTGGCCCACATCTATGGCACCGATCTGCACGCCATCCCCGAACTGCTCGATCTGGGCAGCCCGGACAAGCTGCGCCACGGCGCCGAACTGCTCGCGACACAACGGCCCGCCGCGGTCGTTTGGGCCTGCACCTCAGGCAGTTTCGTGTACGGACCGCAGGGCGCCCGTGACCAGGCGCGCGCGCTGTCTGCGGCCGCGGGCGTATCGGCGTCCAGCACCAGCCTCGCCTTCGTCGCGGCCGCGCACGCGCTCGGCGTGCGCCGCGTCGCCGTCGCCGCCAGCTACCCCGATGAGGTCGCACGACTGTTCGTTGAGTTCCTGGCCGATGCCGGAATTCAGGTGGTCTCGCTGTCGAGCGCGGGCATCGACACCGCCGCCGAGGTCGGAACCCTGACCCCCGCGCAGGTGCGCGAGTTGGCGGTGACCAACGATCACCCGGACGCGCAGGCGCTGCTGATTCCCGACACCGCCATGCACACCATTGCGGTGCTCACGGAATTGGAGGCAGCCCTGGGCAAGACGGTGCTGACCGCCAATCAGGTCACCATCTGGGAGGGCCTGCGACTGGCCGGCGGCGCTGCGGCAGCCACGGCTCTTGGCACTCTCTTCTCGGAAAGGCACACATATGTCGCTCGTTGATTTCGAGCCGGTGAACCAGCAGTCGACCGCGGAGATGATCGCCGACCGGCTGCGAGCGGCCATTATGCGAGGCAATCTCGCGCCAGGCGCCCAGCTCGGGGAAGCCGACCTCGCGGCGCGGTTCGGGGTGTCACGTGGTCCGGTGCGCGAGGCGATGCAGCGACTGCTCTCCGAGGGTCTGCTGTACGCCATCCGCAATCGCGGCATCTTCGTCATCGAACTGACCATCGACGACGTCGTCGACATCTATCGGGCCAGGACCGCCATCGAGGGCGGAGCGCTCGCGCTCATCCTCGACGGCCGCAGGGACGTCGCCTACACCGCCCTGGGCCCCAGCGTGACCGATATGTGCGCACGCGCCGAAAGCGGCGACGCCGTCGGGGTATCCGACGCCGACCAAGCCTTCCACGAGGCCCTGGTCGACAGTGCGGGCAGCCCGCGACTGGTGCGCGCGGCCCGCACGCTGCTGATCGAAACCCGAATGTGCTTGGGCGCCTTGCAGACAACCTATCCGGACCTGCGCGAGCAAGCCCAAGAACACGTCGAGCTGCGGGAGGCAATCGGAGCCGGACCGGCATCCCGTGCCCGCACCCTACTGGTCGAGCACATGGACGATGCGGTTCAGCGGCTACGCCGCTGACACACCAGCGGAACCGATCGGTCAGTACACCGGTGCGAGAACCGGCCGGAAGGTCCTAGCCTTCCGCAGCCAACTGCCCGCAAGCCGCGGCGATTTCTTGGCCGCGAGTGTCACGGACGGTGCAGGGGACGCCCTGGGCGTTGACGCGCCGAACGAATTCCTGCTCAACGGGTTTGGGGCTGGCGTCCCACTTGCTGCCAGGAGTCGGGTTCAGCGGGATCACGTTGACGTGCACACGCGACCCGAGCGCCTTGTGCAACTTCTGCCCGAGCATGTCCGCACGCCACGGCTGGTCGTTGATGTCGCGGATGAGGGCGTACTCGATGGAGACGCGGCGGCCGCTCTTGTCGGCGTAGTAGCGGGCGGCATCGAGGACCTCGGACACCGGCCAGCGGTTGTTCACCGGGACCAGGGTGTCGCGGAGTTCGTCGTCGGGGGTGTGCAGGGAGACGGCGAGGGTTACCGAAAGGTTTTCGTCGGCGAGCTTGCGGATGGCGGGGGCCAGGCCGACGGTGGAGACCACGACGTTGCGCTGGGAGATGCCGAAGCCGTCGGGAGCGGGTGAGGTGATGCGGCGGACGGCGGCGACTACGCGCTTGTAGTTGGCCAGCGGTTCACCCATGCCCATGAAGACGATGTTGGAGAGCCGGCCGGGTCCGCCCGCGACCTCGCCGTCGCGCATGGCCGCGGCCGCGGCGCGCACCTGGTCGACGATCTCGGCGGTGGACAGGTTGCGATTGAGGCCGCCCTGGCCGGTCGCGCAGAACGGGCAGGCCATGCCGCAGCCTGCTTGGCTCGAGATACAGAGAGTGGCGCGGTCCGGGTAGCGCATGAGCACGCTCTCCAGCAGGGTGCCATCCCCGGCTCGCCACAACGTCTTTCGCGTCTCGCCCGCGTCGCATGCCACGTGTTTGACGACCGACATCAGCGGCGGGAACAGTGCTTCGCCGATTTTTTCGCGCACCGGAGCGGGCAGATCCGTCATCTGCTCCGGGTCGGCCTGCAGCCGTCCGTAGTACTGCCTGGCGACTTGATCGGCTCGGAACTTGGGCAGGCCGAGCTCCTCGATCGCCGCGCGGCGCCCGTCAGCGTCGAGGTCGGCGAGGTGCCGAGGGGGCATACCACGGCGCGGAGCATCGAAGACAAGCGGCAGGGAGACGGTCATAGTTTCTCCAGTGTCCCATCCCTTGGGCGCGCTGCCGACCGGAGGTGACCATGACGACGTCCGACGCGACGAAGGTCACTGTTCGGGGATCGGATGACCGTGCCGGAAGACAGCCGGATTCCGATCCGGCGACATGCGGATCCCCCGCGCTCAAATGCGTGCGCGGGCCATGGCGATCGGCAATGATCGGACCATGACGAGCCACGCTGAGGAGTCGTCCGAACCGCCGCTCGGTCGGCCGACAGAACCTGTTGTCCCTCCCACGCCGCCGAAGCCCGTCGCCAGGACCTTGGAGAAATCCCGGACCGGATACACCTGGATCGGCCTCATCGTCGCGGCACTGATCGGCATTCTGGTGCTGGTCTTCATCCTGCAGAACCTCGAACAACAACGAGTGGAAATGCTGTTCTGGGACTTCTCGCTGCCGGTCGGCATCCTGGTGCTGCTGTCGGCGATCGCGGGTGCCCTGGTGATGGCACTTGTCGGCGGGGTCCGCATTGTGCAGCTCAGGCGGGTCGCCAAGCGCGCCTGACGGCTATTCGCCGACCATGCGCTCGAGCACCTCATGGAACTCCTCGTCGACGACGATGGCCAAACCCTCGTCGTCGATTCGGGTGAGCTGGGTCCACCGACCACGGCGCCACCAGAACACGTAGGGGCTGATCGAGCCGGGCTGATCGGCGTATTCGGCGGCTGCGAATCCGGCCATCGCGTTCAGCGACGGGATCAGCCGCGGCCCCTCGATCGCGTGGAAAGCGACCAGGTGCCGGAACGGTACCGCCAGCAGCGCGCCGTCGTCGCCGAGCGGCGCACCGCCGACCTTCGCTACCAGTTCGTCGAGCAGTAGCGCCCAGGATGCGGTCAGATACGAGTCGCCGACGACAACATCGAATTGCGTGCCGTCCTCATCCTCGATGACATCGTGCTGGTCGATCGGCAGCGCGCGCAGGTTGTCCATCGCCCGCGCCCGCACCTGCTCCAGATCACCGATGTCGGTCAGCGACTGCCATGGCAACGTGTGGACGCTGTCGGGCATATCCAGCGCGAGCGCCGCGTGCAGTCCGGGCGACAGCTCGGGGGCATAGCTGTATTCGTCGCCGCCGGTATTCAGCTGATCGTCGCCCACCATCTTGGGGTACAGCAGGGACCACAGCTCGTCGGTCGGCATCGAGGCCCGCTCGTCCGTCGAGTCGATGCTGCGCAGGACGAGTTCGACGTGGCGCTCGATCAGCTCGGACCACACCTCGGGACCTGCGGTGGCGTTGTGGCACGCGGCCGCGATGTTGAAGAGACCGAACTCGTTTCCCGAGTCATCGGTGACGTGCGTGCCGAAAACCGTGACCTCATAGCCTCGTTCGGCGAAGGCGCGATACACCGTCGCCCTCAGCCGACTGCCCTCGCCCTCCGACAAGAACCCGAACGCGGCGTCACGCGGCATTTCCGCCGAATCACGCTGGGGCACATCACGAAACAATCCCACTACAGCCACTCTCATCCGAAGATCATCAACGCGCCGAGCGTATCCGGAAGCTCCGGGCGCACGCGCGTCGACTGCGTCAGATGAGAGTGGAAAGCACCAGCCAGGAAACGAAGGCCGAGGGCAGCATCGAATCGAGACGGTCCATGATGCCGCCGTGGCCGGGCAGCAGCGTTCCCATGTCTTTGATGCCCAGTTCCCGTTTGATCTGGGATTCGATGAGGTCGCCGACCGTCGCGACAAGAACAAGGCCGACGCCGAGCACCACGCCGATCATCGAATTGGCGTCCAGCAGCAGGGTGACGGTCAGCAGGCCGCCGATGACGCTGAAGACCAGGGAGCCGCCGAAGCCTTCCCACGACTTCTTCGGGCTGATCGAGGGCACCATCGGGTGACGGCCGAACAGCACGCCCGCCACGTAGCCACCGACGTCGGAACAGACGACCAGGATCATGAAGGTCAGCACCCGCAGGTTGCCGTCCGGCTCCAGCAGCAACAGGGTGGCGAAAGACGCGAGCAACGGAATCCAAGCCAGCGTGAAGATTGTGATCGCGGTGTCCCGCAAGAAGTTTCGCGGCGCGGTTTGCAGTCCGTGATCGAAAAGGCGCCACACCATGCAAACCAGCGCCGTGCCGGCGAAGGCGCCTGCGACACCGCTCGCGCCCCATGGCCAGCCGAGCCAGAACACCGCCTGGCCGCCGACGATGAGCGGAATCCTCGGGACAAGCACGTCGGCCTCGCGCAGCCGCTTGGCGACCTCCCAGGTGGCGACACCGACCCCGGCGGCCGCGACACCGATGAACACCTTCGGCACGAAGAGCAGGATCGCGACGAGCGACAGGCCGAGGCCGAATCCGACGGCCAACGCGGCGGGCAGGTTCCGCCCTGCCCGCGACTTCGGTGCCGCGGGGACATTCTCCGGAGTCGCGTCGGCCGGGCCCGCGGTCGTCACGGCATCGCCCTGATCGATGGTCGCGCCATCGGAGGCATGTTCGGTAGTCGCGGCGTCACGCGCATCCCCGTGCGTCGCATCAGGTGTGCCGTTGGCCGGCGGCGGCGTTGCGGCCGCACCGGTCGCGGCGGCGTTGTCGGCCACGATTGTCCCGTCGCTCACTCGTCGTTCCGTTCGTCCCCCGCCCGGGCGGGCCCTCGACTGTGTCCGATGACATCGGCATGCGCCGAGGGCGTCAGACCTCGAGCAGTTCAGATTCCTTGTGCTTGACCAGCTCGTCGATCTGGCCGACGTACCTCGCGGTGGTCTTGTCGAGCTCCTTTTCGGCGCGCCCGACCTCATCCTCACCCGCCTCGCCATCCTTCTGGATGCGCGACAGTTCGTCCATGGCCTTGCGGCGGACATTTCGGATCGACACCTTGGCGTCTTCACCCTTGCTCTTGGCCTGCTTGACCAGTTCCCGGCGACGCTCCTCGGTGAGCTGCGGGATCGAGATGCGAATGATGTCGCCGTTGTTGGTCGGGTTCACCCCGAGATCGGAATTACGGATCGCGGTCTCGATCGGGCCCATCTGCGCCTGCTCATAGGGCTTGATCACCACCATCCGGGGCTCCGGCACCGTGATGCTCGACATCTGGGTGATCGGGGTCAGCGATCCGTAGTAGTCGACGACGATCCGGGAGAACATGCCCGGATTCGCGCGACCGGTCCGGATGGATCCGAGATCGTCCTTCGCAACCGAGACAGCCTTCTCCATTTTCTCCTCGGCATCGAAGAGCGCTTCATCAATCACGACCGTTTCCTCCACAGCGTCGTCAGCGTCATGATCCGCAGGTCGCGGGGTCAGGACCGAACCAATGTGCCGATCTTCTCACCGGCGACCGCCCGGGCAATATTGCCCTTCGTCAATAAATTGAACACCAGGATGGGCATCTGGTTGTCCATACACAAGCTGAAGGCCGTCGCGTCCGCGACCTTCAGATCGCGTTCGATGACTTCTTTATGGGTGATCTCGGTATACATGGTGGCACTCGTGTCCACCCGCGGGTCAGCGGTGAACACTCCGTCGACCGCTTTCGCCATCAGCACCACCTCGGCGCCGATCTCCAGCGCACGCTGGGCGGCGGTGGTGTCGGTGGAGAAATACGGCATGCCCATCCCGGCGCCGAAGATGACCACGCGGCCCTTCTCCAGGTGCCGCTTGGCCCGCAGCGGCAGGTACGGCTCGGCGACCTGGCCCATGGTGATCGCGGTCTGCACCCGGGTATCGACGCCCTGCTGCTGCAGAAAGTCTTGCAGCGCAAGGCTGTTCATCACCGTGCCCAGCATGCCCATGTAATCCGAGCGGGCTCGCTCCATGCCGCGCTCCTCGAGCTCGGCACCACGGAAGAAGTTGCCGCCGCCGATCACCACGGCGACCTGGACGCCGGAGGCTACGACCTCGGCGATCTGCTCGGCGACCGTCTGCACGACATCCGGGTCGAGCCCCACTTTGCCGCCGCCGAACATTTCCCCACCTAATTTGAGGAGCACCCGGCGATATCCTGGGCGGTCGATCCCCGGGTCCGTCATGGGTGTACTTCTCCTTCGGCGATGGATTCGGTCTCACGGCAAGCAGGTCAGCCGGACGGCAACGTAGAGCGAACCTATCCTGCCTTATTGGGATTCCGCGGTGGCATAAGGCCCCCTCGGAACCACCGGGCACGCCCGGTCAGACCATGGAATAGGGGGCAGACAGCCGAAACCCCTCGCACTCCGACGAGGAGCGCGAGGGGTCTCGAAGGTAAATCAGGCCTGACCGACCTCGAAGCGGGCGAAGCGGGTCACGGTGACACCGGCCTCGTCCAGCAGGGCCTTCACGGTCTTCTTGGAGTCGGTGACCGACGACTGCTCGAGCAGCACGACATCCTTGAAGAAGCCGTTGACGCGGCCCTCGGTGATCTTCGGCAGCGCGGCCTCGGGCTTGCCCTCTTCGCGGGCAGTCTCCTCGGCGATGCGACGCTCGTTGTCCACGACCTCGGCCGGAACCTCGTCGCGGGTCAGGTACTTGGCCTTGAGCGCGGCAACCTGCATGCCGACGGCACGCGCGGCGTCGGCCGCGGCGTCACCCTCGCCGGAGTACTCGACCAGCACGCCGACAGCGGGCGGCAGGTCGGTAGCACGCTTGTGCAGGTAGGTGGCGACAGGGCCGTCGAAGGAAGCGACGCGACGCAGTTCGAGCTTCTCGCCGATCTTGGCGGCCAGCGCCTGCAGGGCCTCGTCGGCGGTCTGGCCACCGAGGTCGAGAGCCTTGAGCGTGTCCAGGTCGGCCGGCTTCGCGGCCGCGGCGGCGGTCACGATCTTGTCGGCGAGGCCCTGGAACTCGTCGTTCTTGGCGACGAAGTCGGTCTCGGAGTTGATCTCGACGAGCACGCCGCCCTTGGCGGCGATCAGGCCCTCGGCGGTGGCGCGCTCCGCGCGCTTACCGACGTCCTTGGCGCCCTTGATGCGCAGCACCTCGACGGCCTTGTCGAAATCACCCTCGGTCTCGACCAGCGCGTTCTTGCAGTCCATCATCCCGGAGCCGGTGAGCTCCCGCAGCCGCTTCACGTCAGCGGCGGTGTAGTTCGCCATCGGTGGCGATCCTCCTGTGTGTTGTCAATGGGTGGTAACACCACCTTGCCGACCTCTCCCGTACAGGAAGAGGCCGGCAAGGTGAACAAAAGCCGTCGAGAGGCTCAGAAGTCGGCCGGAGTTGCGGTCGGCGGAACCTCGGCGATCTCGGCTTCGGCAGCGGTCTCGACCTCGGCCGGGGCATCGGCCTCGGCAGCGGCGGGGGCAGCCTGCGCGAGCAGCTCCTGCTCCCACTCGGCGAGGGGCTCGCCCGCGCCGGCTTCCGGCTTCTCGTCACCGGAGGAGACACCTGCCCGCGCCTGCACGCCCTCGGCCACCGCGGAGGCGACGACCTTGGTCAGCAGAGCGGCGGAACGGATCGCGTCGTCGTTGCCCGGGATCGGGTAATCGACCAGGTCGGGATCGCAGTTGGTGTCCAGGATCGCGATGACCGGGATGTTCAGCTTGCGCGCCTCGCCGACGGCGATGTGCTCCTTATTGGTGTCGACGACCCAGATGGCCGAGGGCACCTTGGCCATGTCGCGGATACCACCGAGGGTGCGCTCCAGCTTGTTCATCTCACGCGTGAGCATGAGGATTTCCTTCTTGGTGCGACCCTCGAAGCCACCGGTCTGCTCCATCGCCTCGAGCTCCTTGAGGCGCTGCAGGCGCTTGTGCACGGTGGAGAAGTTGGTGAGCATGCCACCCAGCCAGCGCTGGTTGACATAAGGCATCCCGACGCGAGTCGCCTCGGCCGCGATCGACTCCTGGGCCTGCTTCTTGGTGCCGACGAAGAGAACGGTGCCACCGTGGGCGACGGTCTCCTTGACGAACTCGTAGGCCTTGTCGATGTAGGTCAGCGTCTGCTGCAGGTCGATGATGTAGATGCCGTTGCGGTCGGTGAAGATGAACCGCTTCATCTTCGGGTTCCAGCGCCTGGTCTGGTGTCCGAAGTGCGCGCCGCTGTCGAGCAGCTGCTTCATAGTTACGACAGCCATAGCCCTCGTATCTCTCTTTCATTGCCGGTTGACGCAGCAGATCGGCGATCTACTGCCCTGGCGCCTCCGAATCATCGGACCCGAACCACAAAGATTCAGGACCAGCCGACGATTCCCTGCTCCGCACATGCACTGCCGCGAACGATCTCGAAATGAGCTTCGGTTCGAACAGCGCCGTTGCGAACAAGCACGGGGTGGCGCGCGAAGTCGGTCCATGCATGCACAGACCGCTCGATCAGTCTACGTCTTGGGCGCCCCAGTTCTAAATCGGCTGCTATGGAGCAGCTGCGAAGGGGCTGCTACGCAGGCGAAATGCGCGATGTCCACAGTTGCGAATGTTGTCCACAATCGGCGAATCGGGGGTACTGCGGAGGGCGCGGCCGGATGAGGGTTGAGGAATGAATCGCATCTGCATTTTCATGACAATGTTCATTCCACTGTTGTTCGCGGGGTCCCTGGTCATGGCGCACAGCGCGACGGCCGCGCCGCTCGAAGCCTACGGGCCTGCTGCGCCTGTTCCATCGGACATTCACGCGTCCTTGCCGCCGCGCCCCGCACCGAGCAGTTCGGAGGCAGTGCTCGCGACGGTCACGGGCTCGGCGGGAGCGATGGCGCAGTCGATCCCTGGCATTGGCTCATCGCCGGGTCTGCTGCGCCTGGACCCGCGGCTCTCCGGAGCCACACGCGGGGGTGGAACGGGTTCTGCAGCGGACCTGCCGCGCCTCGTCGGGAATCTGCTCCGGCTGCTGGAGCTTGTCCGGCAGGTTCCGCTTCCGCTGCCTACGCACTGACCGATGAACCGCATCGGCAGGGTGGGCAGGCGGCGTAGGTGCCAGATGGTGTCGGTTGTCGTCGGTGTGGCCGCCCTGCTGAGTGCGGTGACGGAGCGGCCGGCCGTGGCCGCTCCGGCCGGGCAGTTCGGGTGGCCGTTGCAGCCTCGGCCGTCGGTCGAGCGGCGGTTCGACAAGCCGGAGCACGATTGGTTGCCGGGGCATCGCGGCGTCGACCTGGTCGGAACGGTCGGTCAGGCGGTGTTGGCGGCCGGAGACGGGATCGTGGTGTTCGCTGGGACGGTGGCGGACAAGCCGGTGGTGTCGATCGACCACCCCGGTGGGTTGCGGACCACTTATGAGCCGGTCGAGGCAGCGGTCTCGACGGGAAGTCGGGTCGGACGTGGGACTCGGATCGGGAAGCTGGAGGCCGGTCACGAAGGCTGTGCGGCGGCGGCATGCCTGCATTGGGGTGCGCGGCGGGAAGCGGGCGGGCGCAATCGGCGTGAGTATGTGGATCCACTCGGGTTGGTGCATGCCGCTCCGTTGCGGCTCAAGCCTGTGGTCTCCCGCGGTTGACACCGGCACCTCCGCGCTGAAGCCGGTGAGTTTGCAGACGAATCCCTTCCGAACCCCTGTTCTGACGACGAAGATCGAGTTATGGACCACGTGCTCGGCGACCCTGCATTCACCTATTCCGAGGTCGGGGCCACCAAGGGACCGCTGCCGGACGGTTATCACCGGTTCCGACTGCGGCGTCGGATCGGTCACGGGCGAGCGCTGTTCGCGCACGCGGGCGCGGAGATCCTGGCGTATCGAATGCAGAAGGGCCCCGGCATCTTTCACGAGGCGAGTACACCGACCGCCGAGCCGGGCACCCACTTGACGGTGCGACTCGGCTTCGGCCCCTTGGCAATTACCGCGCCATGCCGGGTGGTGTACGTGCTCGACGAACCCGATCGGCGCGGCTTCGCCTATGGCACGTTGCCGGGCCATCCGGAGATCGGCGAGGAACTCTTCGCAGTCGAATACGACCCCGCCGACGACACCGTGTACGGGTTGGTTACCGCGTTCTCCCGCAATGCAGCCTGGTACGCGCGTCTCGGCGGACCGATGGTGCGACTCGTCCAGCGCTTCATCGCGAGCAGGTACATCAGCGCGCTACCGACGACCGTTCAGACGCACCGGTAGCGGCCCGGTGGACATGAACGCCGACCGTACGCACCGGGACCTGGCGGGTCGAGAGATTTACTGGAGCGACATGCGAGGGCGCCGGCGCACCGTCACGGGGTGACGATGGCGAAGTCCGGGTCGGGGTTGTCGAATACGCCGACGAGATCGGCGAGCTTGATGGGGTCACCGCCGAAGGCGATGTTGCGTGCGGCGACCGCGGCGCCGAAATCCTCGCCCGCCAGTAGGACTCGGATGAGGGTTGCGCGCGACAGGGTGAACGAGGCGTCGGGGTCGGGCATGGTCACGCCGCTGGGCAGGTCGTAGTGGGTCAGCAGACCGTTGCGCAGTTCCAGACGGTGGATGCGGGTCTCGTCGCTGATGTGCCAGTCGATTACCACGCGCTGGTTCCATGCTTTGGGTCCGTCGACACGCAATGCCATGGCGTCGAAGATCTGCTCGACGGTCAACGCGGCGAGCATGGTCGAGGCGTTGGTCTTGGTCGGGGTGCCGAAAGAGCCGTTGCGCAACTCGTGGGCGCCACTGAGGTAGAAGTTGCGCCAGGTGGCGTTTTCCGCCCCGTAGCCGAGTTGCTCGAAGGTGCTGGCCTGCAATATTTTCGCGGCCTCGTTGGTGGGGTCGGCGAAGATGACGTAGTTGACCACCTGCGCCACCCATCGGTAGTCGCCCGCATCGTAGAAGGTCTGCGCTTTGCGCAGCACCTCGTCGACGCCGCCCATGAATTCCACATGGCGCTTTGCGGATTCGACCGGCGGATGCTCCCACAGATGGGCCGGATTGCCGTCGAACCAGCCCATGTACCGCTGGTAGATGGCCTTGATGTTGTGGCTGACCGAACCGTAGTACCCGCGTGTGTGCCACACGTTCTCGATGGCTGGTGGCAGCGTGATCATTTCGGCGATCTCGTTGCCGACATAGCCCTGGTTGAGTAGCCGCAACGTCTGATCGTGCAGGTATCCGTACAGATCACGTTGCAGCGCAAGAAATTCCACGATTCGTTCGGTGTCCCAGGTCGGCCAGTGATGCGAGGCGAACACCACATCGGAGTCGCGCGCGAACAGGTTGATCGCCTCGGTCAGGTACTTGGCCCACACGTGCGGGTCACGTACCAGCGCACCGCGCAGGGTGAGCAGATTGTGCAGGGTGTGCGTGGCGTTTTCGGCCATACACAACGCCCGGTGGTCGGGGAAGTAGAAGTTCATCTCGGCGGGCGCCTCGGTACCCGGGGTGATCTGGAAGACGATCCGGACCCCGTCGACCGTCTCCTCCTGCCCGGTGGCGGTGATGTCGACGGTCGGTGGGATCAAAGTCACAGTCCCGAGCGAGGTGGTCTGGCCGAGCCCGCCGCCTACCTGCCCGAGCGGGCCCCGGGGCAGCGCGGCGCCGTACATATAGGCCGCCCGACGCGCCATGGCGGTGCCCGCGTAGACATTCTCGGCCACCGCGTGTTCCAGGAATCCTGCCGGAGCCAGCACCGGGCAGCGCCCTGCCGAAACATCTTCGGTGGTCGTCACACCCATCGAGCCGCCGAAGTGGTCGATGTGCGAGTGGGTGTAGATGAGCCCCGTCACCGGGCGGTCGCCACGATGTTTGCGGTACAGCGCCAGCCCAGCTGCCGCGGTTTCCGCGGAGATCAGCGGATCGATGACGATCACGCCGGTGTCACCTTCGATCAACGTCATGTTCGAAAGGTCGAGGCCGCGGATCTGGTAGATCCCCTCGGTGACTTCGTACAGGCCCTGCCTGACGACCAGCCCGGACTGCCGCCACAGGCTCGGGTTGACCGACGCGGGACAGGGCTCACGCAGAAAACCGTAGGAGTCGTTGTCCCAGACCACAGTTCCATCCGGCGCGGTGACCACGCCCGGCTCGAGCGCCGCGATGAACCCGCGATCGACATCCGCGAGATCGGCGGTGTCCGCAAACGGCTGCGCTTCGGCCGCCCGCTGCTGCTCGGCAATGATGAAGTCGCTCGGCTCGGTCGCTGTGCTCATGTTCATCCTCCTGTGTGGTAGACGAATTTGCTTGGGCCGGAAGGCATTAGGGTCGTGGATCCGCCATACCGATCGCGGCCGCCACACAGGCGACGGCGACAACTGCCACCACGGTCGCGGCGACGACGCGTTTTCCGTGGCCGAAGCGGCCCTCATGCAGACTGCGATTGCGCGAGTAGCAGATGCCCGCTAGCACGGCGAGGGTGATGGCGGCGGCGATCGGGGCGATCGCCGCCGCCCGCCAGCCACTGGTCGCGGCGTGATTGAGAAACAGTGCGGCAACGACCATCGCGGCGATCGCAGTGCGTCGCCATGCCAGCGCGGTACGTTCCGCGGCGAGAGTTGCCGGACTCATCGCAGCAGCACCGCCACGCACGCCAGCACCGACACCAGTGCGATGCCCGCCGACAGAATCGGCACCATGACGGTGGCGGGCAGCGGGTCGCCGCGCCGCATCGCCGCGCCGACGCGCCGCCAGTGTGAGTACGCACCGATTGCGACGATCACCGCGAGCAGGATGCAGCTCAGTGCGAGCGCTCGCCGCAAACCGGACAAGTGGAACGGCTGGACCAGGGTGTGCACGGCGACACCGCCGGCGAGCAGACCGAGCGAAGTACGTATCCAGGCCAGGAAAGTGCGCTCGTTGGCGAGGGTGAAGCGGTAGTCGAGTTCCTCTTCACCGTCACTGGACTCTTCGGCGGGGTTCGGGAGCGTCACGCCGCCTCGGCTCGGCTCGTCGGCTGACTCGTTGTGTTGCGGACCCACAGCCAGGTGACGGCGGATGCTGCGACGACGCGCACCGAATCGCCCCGCGCCAGACGGACCGCGGCGAGCGCGATGGCAATCAGAATCGCGACGAAAACACCGACCTCGGCGCCGGCGATGGAATAGCCGAGAAGAAACCCGATTGCGGGTGCGGCACCGTCGAAGATGTGTCGCGGACCGTGCATGGCGCGGAACCTGCCCCACATCTCGACGACCAATCCGCGATGTTCATCCAGTTCTCGGGCCCTCTCCGCGGTTCGGTGCCGATCGTCGGGGTTCACGGGCGCCACTCCATCTCCGGTCGGGTTTCGTGCCGTTAGCAAACAATCCGCAACGTCAGCGTAACCGCCACCCTGACGACCGTCCACGAACCCGCTGTGCGACAGCGAACCCGGGATGGGTTTCATTGCCTCACACGGGCACGGCGTCTTGGAAGGTCATGGCGAGTTGATCGACCACAGAGGTCATGAACGCGCGCTTGGGCAATCCCAGCGAGCTCAGTTCGGCAGCCCACGCATGGTCGCCGAGGGTCAGGTCGGCTCCGCCCGCACGGGCGCGCATACCGGAGGGTTCCATGTGCCACGGTGTGCAGCGCGTGACGCCGTCAATGTGCGAGTAGGCGTCGAACGACGACGAAGTGTTGCGCCGCGCAGGCAGTGCAACACCTGCGCGGACCGCCAGATCGACGACCAACTTGCGGTCTTGGTGCAGTACGCCGCGGCGCGAACCACCGTCGCGGTGCACGGTGAAGTCGGCGAGTTCCTTGGGGAATCCCCAGATGCCGCGACCGGCCGCGAGGGTGAATTCGCCGTCGACCGGGAGCCGGTGGATGAAGACTCCAGCACCGCCGGTCAGCAAGGCACGCAGGTCGCCGAACTTGGCGGTGGTCGTCGCGCGGTGGTGGCGGACCATGAAGGAGACACCGAATTCGTTGTACGGACCCAGGTCCCCGTCCAGGTAGTCGACGAAGACGAGCGTGCAGACGGCGCGGCCGCCGGGCAGGCGCAGGATGTCCAGGCCCGAATACTCGACGAGACGCTGTGCCGCCTCGGCGGGTACCAGGTAGGTCGCCATGAAGGTGCGCGCACGCCGGATTCGCACCGGCATGTGGATGTCTTTGCCGAGAATGGTGTGCGTGGTCATCGGCGCACCCGCCTGCGCGCGGCGGTGCGGGCTCCCCGGCGTGCGGCGACCGGCTGCTGATCACCGAATGATGCGGCGTCCACGAATCCTCCAAAACTAGAACTCGTGTCAGAATAGCGGCTTATTTCCGCCCACAACATGGCTTCCCGCTACAGGAACGCGTTTCAGAATAGGCTGTCTATTGATCCTGGCGGGCGACTCACGCACGTGGGTGAGCCTGGTCGTGCACCTTTTTCAGTCGCTCGATGGACACGTGTGTGTACAGCTGGGTCGTCGCCATGCTGGCGTGGCCGAGCAGTTCCTGCACCACCCGCAGGTCGGCGCCGCCCTCCAGCAGATGCGTAGCCGCCGAGTGCCGCAGCCCGTGCGGACCCATGTCCGGGGCCCCGGGTATCGCCGAAACCACCTCGTGCACAACAGCTCTGGCCTGGCGCTGATCGAGCCGCTTGCCACGGCGACCCAGCAGCAGCGCACGCCCGGAGTCCGGAGCGGCCAACACGGGTCGGCCGTGCTGCAGCCAATTACCGATGGCCTCGTCGGCAGGTACGCCGAACGGCACCGATCGCTCCTTGTTTCCCTTGCCGAGCACCCTGACCAGATGCCGCTCCCGATCGACGTCGTCGATATCGAGTCCGCATAGTTCGCTCACCCGAATCCCGGTCGAATACAACAGTTCCACGATCAACCGATCCCGTAAAGCCATCGGATCGCGTTGCACCGCACCGGATTCCGCCGCGTCCATAACCGCGACTGCCTGCTGTGCGCCGAGCACCGCAGGCAGTACCCGATGTGCCTTCGGTGACCCGAGCCGCAGCCCGGGATCGTTTACCAACCTGCCGGTGCTGGTCAGCCACGCCGTGAACGTCCGCGCCGACGACGCTCGCCGCGCCATCGTCGTGCGCGCAACACCAGCGCTCGCCTGTTGCGCAAGCCAGGACCGCAGCAGCGCCAGATCCAGTTCCCGAACAGCCGAATCCGCCGACCGCGCATACAGATGCGTCAGCAGCGATCGCGCATCGCCGAGATATGCGCGCACGGTATGCGCCGACCGGTTCCGCCCGAGCCGCAAGTGCCGCCCATACTCCCCCAGCAACGCCTCGAGATCCTCCGGCAACTCCTCCATACCCACTACCGTCACCGGCCGCGTGGCGATTAGCAAGCCAGCACGCCGACGCTCGGACGGGTGAACCCGCGTGGCGTTCTCGCAGCCCATGGCCCACCGCTGAGAAAGTTGTGTTTCGCGGCCGCCGGACCCCTCATGATTTTGTCGACTGTTCGATTCGGTACCAGCCGTTTTCATCCATGCCGGCCAGCCCGGACAGTTCCAGCGCGGGGAGGACGGCACGGACCATGGCCAGTGCCAGACCGGATTGCTCGGCAAGGTCTCGGGGCAGGCGGGAGCCAATTTTCGGCAAGGCGGCGAAGACCGCGGATTCGTCGCCGGACAGGTGGTCTCCCGGGTTGGATTTCTGATGGGTCGGTAGCGACAGGCGCAGCGGGCCGGCCTCGTCGATCACCTCCTCCGCGCAGGTGACGAGCAAGGCTTCTCCTTCTCGGATCATTCGATGGCAGCCGACCGAAGCAGCGGAGGTGACCGGGCCGGGGACAGCCAGTGCCGGGCGGCCGAGGCGCCGAGCCCATTTCGCGGTATTGCGGGAGCCGCTGCGCAGCCCCGCTTCCACCACAAGGACCCCGTCGGCCAAGGCGGCGATCAGACGATTGCGAGCCAAGAACTGGTGCTTGTGCGCGACCGTGCCGGGTGGGTATTCGCTGACGACCAGTCCGCGGTCGGCGATCTCCGCGAGGAGACGGGCGTGCTGAGCCGGGTAAGCCCGATCGACTCCACAGGCGAGCACCGCGATGGTCGGACCATCGACCGCCAGCGCTGCCCGATGCGCCATTCCATCGATCCCGAATGCCGCCCCCGAGACAATCGTCCACCCCTGGGCCGCAAGGTCGCCGACGATTTCCCCGGTAACGCGATCGCCATACCCGCTACTGCATCGAGCACCGACCACCGCCAGCGCCCGCTCGCTCGACTCCAACAGCGAGCGCCGACCACGCACCCACAACGCCAGCGGCACCGCACCATCCCGGTCACGCCCCGGCTCGAGCTGACTCAACCCCAACATCCGCCAGGCAGGCCACTCCGGATCATCAGGTGTCACCAATCGCCCTCCGATCCGCGCCATCACCTCGAGATCTCTCGCCGCACTGTCAATTCCGCGCCGCTGCTGGGTAGGACCACGCAATGATTCCGGCAGCACACACTCCCGCACGGCATGCGCGGCCTCCACCACCCCCACCGACTCGATCAGCGCCGACAGCGCCGCACACGGCCCTTGGACAACCCGAGACAGATAAGCCCACGCCAACCTCCGCTCCTCGACCTCACCCACACCAGCGCTCGCGCCCCCGCCCCACGCCACGCCCCCACCAACAACCACCTCGGACATCCCCGTGGCAGGCACCGCACTCCGCTCGGTAGCCTCGCCGACACCGCACGCCGAATACACAGCCCCATCGCCCATTACCGACGCATTGGAGGCAGGCCCTTCGTCTCGGTCACCGTGCGGGTCCGGCGGACTTATCACCGGTGCCTCGCTCACTGCGCGCCTCGCTGGCGGAAGTTCAACGCGGACATGACGTCCTGGGCGCTGGGCCGGTCGGCGCCGCGGAGGTCGCTGATGGTCCAGGCGACTCTGATGGCGCGGTCGGCGCCGCGGGCCGACAGGCGGCCCAGCCGCAGGGCGGCTTCGACCGGGGCGACTGACTCGCGTGGGAGTCGAAATTGTTGGCGCAATATGTGTCCGGGCACTTCGGCGTTGGTGACCCAGCCGTATTCGTGCCAGCGTTGCATTGCCAGCTTTCGGGCTGCGGCAACCCGATCACGCACTGTCGCACTGGTTTCGGCTGTCTCAGTGTCGAATCCTGCGCCGACATGGCCGTGCATCTGCACCCAAATATCTATGCGGTCCATCAATGGTCCGGAGAGTTTGCCGAGGTATCTGCGGCGCGCCAGCGGGGCACAGATGCAGTCGATGTCTCGGGCGGGAGCGCATGGGCATGGGTTCGCCGCGAGGATCAGCTGGAAGCGGGCCGGATAACGGGCCACGCCGTCGCGGCGTGCGATTCGTACTTCGCCTTCCTCCAATGGGGTTCGCATTGCTTCGAGAACCTTCGTTCCGATCTCGGCGCATTCGTCGAGGAACAGCACGCCGCGATGGGCCCGGCTCACCGCGCCGGGCCGGGCGGAGCCCGAGCCACCGCCGATCATCGCGGCCGCCGAAGTGGAGTGGTGCGGTGCTACGAACGGCGGCATCGTGATCAGCGGCTGATCGCCGGACAACGCGCCCGCCACCGAGTGGATTGCCGTCACCTCCAGCGCTTCGGCTTCCGACAGCGGCGGCAACAGGCTCGGAAGGCGTTGCGCCAGCATGGTTTTGCCGATGCCCGGCGGTCCGGTCAACAGCAGGTGATGGCCGCCTGCCGCAGCGACCTCCAATGCCCACCTGGCCTCTTCCTGGCCGACCACCTCGCTCAGGTCGCCGCCCGAACGAACGACGTCGGGCAGCACACCGTCCGGCTCGGCCAACACACCTTCACCGCGTAGCCACGCGACCAGAGTGCGCAGGCTCGCCGCCCCGTACACCGTTATTCCATCTACCAACCCTGCCTCTGCCATCGCGGATTCGGGCACGATCACCGTCTGCCAGCCCGCGTTGCGTGCGGTGATCACCGCGGGCAGGATGCCGCGTACCCGCCGAATCCGTCCGTCCAGCGCGAGCTCACCGAGCAGCACGGTCTTGGCGAGGCGCTCGGATGGGATCGCACCTGCCGCATCCAAAACCGCTGTGGCCAAGGCAATGTCGTATACGCTGCCGATCTTCGGCAGGGTCGCCGGCGACAAGGCCAGGATGACTCTGCCATCGGGCCACTTCTCCCCCGAGTTGGCCACCGCGGAGCGCACCCGGTCGCGGGATTCCTGTAATGCGGTGTCCGGCAACCCCACCAGGTGCACCGAGGGCAGCCCCTGCCCGATGTCCGCCTCGATCTCGACCAACAGTCCGTCCACCCCGGTGACGGCGACGGAATGAGCCCGTCCCAGCGCCATCAGAAGACGGCCTTCAGATGGTCGATGACAGGGCTGTTTCCGCGAGTCATCAAGACCGAGACGACATCGAACCGAATGTGCCGCCACGGACCGTCCTGTTCGGCCAGCCACATCAGGGCCAGCCGCTTGATCCGCTGTCTTTTTGCGAAGGTGACCGCTTCCGCTGGGGTGCCGAACTGCAGCCCCGATCGGGTTTTCACCTCCACGAAGGCGGTGATGCGGGTGTCCTGGGCGATCAGATCGAGTTCGCCGTACCTGCATCGCCAGTTCCTGCCGACGATTTCCATCCCGGCGGACTGCAGGAACCGTGCCGCCAACTCTTCCCCGTGCGCACCGAGCGCCTGTTTGTCTGTCACCGGGCCAGCGTGCGCCGCACCGCCCCCGGCTCAGCCGCGCCGACCTGCGCGGAAAGTACCCCTGTTGATAACGACTCAGCTGTGGACAACGCTGCCCGACCTCTGCTGGTCGAACCTGGATTGTCCGTGCACGGTGGTAGGGCGGGTGTCGCCCAACCGGCCTGGTCGGCGGCGAGCACACGTCGCTCGGACCCCCGAAATGACCCCGGCGATCGCCGACCGGCCTACTCAGGGAGGCGCAGGTCCGGCTTCTCCAGCTCTTCGATATTGACGTCCTTGAAGGTGATCACTCGGACGTGCTTCACGAAGCGGGCGGGACGGTACATGTCCCAGACCCACGCGTCGCTCATACGCACCTCGAAGTACACCTCGCCGTCGGCGTTCTGCGGCCGCAGCTCTACGGAATTGGCCAGGTAGAAGCGGCGCTCGGTCTCCACCACGTACGAGAACTGACCGACGATGTCCTTGTACTCGCGATATAGCGAGAGCTCCATCTCGGTTTCGTACTTCTCGAGGTCCTCGGCACTCATCGGGTGGGACGTCCTCCTTCTCGCCGCACTGCGTGTGCTGACATCATCGCGCATGGGCAGCGTCGGTAGCCACTCGGCTATCCCCACCCAAGGCCTGGGGATCTTCGGAAACCATGTCATCGGTGCCTGCCGCGAGCACCGCATCGGCGTAGGTGGACGCGCTGACGCCGGGCCGGAGGCCCGCGACCTCCCGTACGTTTCGCCACGACCGCCGGTGCTCGTTGCTCGGTCCGAGCCGCTCGAGTGCGGCCGTGTGTTCGGGCGTGTTGTATCCCTTGTGAGAGGCGAAGCCGTAGCCGGGGAACCGCGCGTCCAACTCGACCATCATCCGGTCCCTGGTGACCTTGGCCAGGATGCTCGCCGCCGCGATGCAGGCCGCCGCGGCGTCGCCACCGATGACCGGCAAAGACGGCACCGGAATGCCCGGCACCCGGAATCCGTCGGTGAGCACGTATCCGGGCGTCTGCCCGAGGCCCGCGACGGCCCGGCGCATGCCCTCGATATTGGCGACGTGGATGCCGATCGAGTCGATCTCCCAGGCCGGAATGACGACGACCTTCCAGGCCAGCGCCAGCCGGGTGATCACCGGATAAAGCTCTTCACGCACCGACTCGGTGAGCTTCTTGGAATCGTCGAGCCCGGCCAGCTTGTCGTAGGCCTTGGGCGCGAGCAGGCACGCTGCGACCACCAGCGGCCCCGCACACGGCCCGCGGCCCGCCTCGTCGACACCGGCGACCGGGCCTAGGCCGCTGCGGATCAGCGCCGCCTCCAGCGTGCGCAATCCGCCTGCCCGGCGCATCACGACACGCGGCGGCCAACCATTGCTCGGCGTCCCACCGTTAGCCTGTGCCACTCGACCTTGCCCCACCGTTCAATTATCCTGCGGCCGCGCCGATAACCTTGCGGCGGCCCGGTCAATTCGTCTGGGGATCCTCAGCGCGCACCGGACCGATCCGACCGGGCGGCCAGATCTTGAACACGGCCTTGCCTCGGATGTTGTCCACGGGGACGCTGCCCTGCAGTTCGTCGGAAACGTGGGCGCGCGAGTCCGCGGAGTGGTTGCGGTTGTCGCCCATCACCCACACGTTGCCGTCCGGCACCTTGATCGGGCCGAACACGCGGCCGGAGGGATAAGTCGCGTTCTTCTGGCCCGGCACCCAGGTGAAGTCGCTCTTGACGTACGGCTCGTCCAACGGCTTGCCGTCCACCAGGATGCGCCCCTGCTCGTCACAGCACTGCACGGTCTGACCGCCGACGGCGATCACCCGCTTCACCAGATCGTTCTCGTCCGGCGGCACCAGCCCGAAGAAGGAGAAGAAGTTCTGCACACCACGCACTACCGCGTTGCCAGACCGGATCGACTGGTAACGGGTGTTCCAGGACGGCGGACCGACGAACACCACGACATCACCCGGTGACGGCTCGCCCCAGTAGTAGCTCAGCTTCTCCACGTAGATGCGGTCGCCGGTGCAGCCAGCGCAGCCGTGCAGTGTGGGCTCCATCGATTCGGACGGAATCACATACGGACGTCCGATGAAACTGACCGTGAGGGCCGCGATGACCGCCGCGATCACGATGAGGATCGGCAGCTCCTGCCAGAAAGGGCGCTGCTTTTTCTTGGCTCGCCGCTTGCCGCGACCGCGACCCGATCCTTCGTCATCCGACTCGGACACCGTCATCGACCCACTTTCGTCTGCCACGCGGAACAGATTAGCCCGGCACCGCGACGAACCGCGTAGTGCCGGGCTAACCGAGTATTCAATTGGGTTCGCGGCTACCGGAAATCGCGAACCAGCCGTGCCGAAGGCCCGGCAAGATTCAGCGCTTTTCCTTGATCTTGGCGGCCTTGCCACGCAGATCGCGCAGGTAGTACAGCTTGGCGCGACGGACGTCACCGCGGGTCACGACCTCGATGTGGTCGATGTTCGGGGTGTGCACCGGGAAGGTGCGCTCCACGCCGACACCGAACGACACCTTGCGGACGGTGAAGGTCTCGCGGATGCCACCGCCCTGGCGCCGGATAACGACGCCCTTGAAGACCTGGATGCGCTCCTTCGAGCCTTCGATGACCTTCACGTGCACATTGAGGGTGTCACCCGGCCGAAAGTCGGGGACGTCGCTGCGCAGCGACTTCTCGTCTACGAAGTCAAGGGTGTTCATGTCCATCCTTCTGATGTTTGCGCGAACAGAGGACCCTGGCGGCACTGCACGTGCTCGACCGGTTCATGCTCCGAATAAGGGGGTGCGCCGGGTCGACAACCACCCAGGGCAACCTGAGCATTGTGCCAGATCAGCGGGTCGCGACGAAAATCGGCCCCTGTTGGCGACCGTTCCGAGCCTCGGCGACAGCGCGACAGCACCGCGGTATCCGAGGCAGCGCAGTCGAGTTTACCCGCGGGCGCAACGCTGCAATACCGCCGCCAACCTGTTGTTTTCCGGGGCGCTGAAGCCGAAGGCGGCGCGGCGGCGCGTGTAGCCGTAGGCCAGGCCGGTGTGCGGATCTGCGAACCCGTCGGCTCCCGCCGCGCCGGAATGGCCGAATGCCGTCGCACCGAGCACCGGATTGACCAGCCCCTTGGCCTCGAACCCGACCAGATATGGTGCGCGGTCCCCGCGCACCAGGTCGTGGCCGACCGTCTGCACGGTGGTGAACGCGGCGAGCGACTCGGGCGTCAGCAACGGCGCCCGACCGCCGATCTCGGAAATGGCGACCGCGTACATGCTCGCCAATCCGCACGCACTACCGACACCGCCCGCCGAGGCTTGGCCGAGCGCACGTACCTTCGCATCGTTCGGGAGCCCGAGCACATCGTCCGGGGTGAAGCCGGGCGCGTTCAGATTGTAGGAAATACCGGGAATGCTGTGCGAACCCGGCGAATTCGCCTCGAACGCCGACTGCATCTCCGGTGTCGCCAACCAGGGCAGTATCGGCAGGTACCGATCTGCCAGCACCGCGGGCAATCCCAGGTACAGGTCCAATCCGTAGGGCGTCCCGATGCGCTCGTCGAACAGCTCCTGGATCGAGCTGCCGATGACCCCGCGCACCACCTCACCGATGATCGCGAAGGTGACGAAGCCGCCATAGCCTTGCGCCGCACCCGGCCGGAAGAACGGCCGTTGCGCGGCTATGCGCTGCGCGATCAGTCGGTCGTCGGCGAGTTCGGCGACGGTGAATCCGCCGTCGACGCCGATCAGACCGGATTGGTTGGTGAGCACCTGCCGCAGGGTGATCGCGACCTTGCCCGCATCGGCGAATTCGGGCCAATACGCGGCAACGGTACGGTCGAGATCGAGCATTCCGTCCTGGACAAGCAAGGCGACGACCAACGTCGCGGCGCCTTTGGTTGCCGAGAGCAGGCCGGTCAACGTGTCGGCGGCGACCTGTGGACCGGACCACAGATCGACCACCTGCCTGCCGTGCACGAAAGCGGCGAGCTGAGCGCCGGATTCGCCGTTCTCCTCGGCCACCACCGCGGCGAATTCCTCGCGCACCCTGTCGAATCCCGCTGCGACAGTGCCGTGTACGTCGATATCGCTGTTCATGTCTGCTCCTGAGTCTATCGATGACGTCATGCGAAGGTCGGACGGCGAAGCAGTGCGCGCCGCTGTCGGGCCGCGGGCCGCAGTGCCCAGGACGCGAAGCTGAGACCTGCGAAACCGAGCGGACCGAGCCATGCCTTCGGCTCGTCGCCCACTGCGATGTGCGAGGCGGCCGCGCCGCCGTAGACGAAGGTCAGGCCCGCGTAGGCCCATTCCTCGGCGCGTGGGAAGCCGGGTGTCACGATCGCCGCGACGGCGGCGGCCTTGGCGACGCCGAGAATCGTCGCGAAGTACATCGGGTATTCGAGACGATCGAAAGCGTCACGGACATAGGAGATTCGGGCCAGATCCCAATACGAGCCGACCACGGATTCGGTCAGCAAGATCCCAGTTGCGCCCAGGTAGGCGACGCGCAACGCGCGAGACTTGTTTCGGGTGTTCATGATTCGCTCCTTCTCCGAATTGCGGTGGCGAGCGCCGCCGCCGTACTGCCTCCCTGACGGACGGCGGCGGGAGAAGGTAACAACGGCATGGTGATCCACGCCACACCGATGGCTGGGCTGTCACACCTGCGGCGTTCGATTCGTCGTCTATGCAGGCGACGTCGAGGAGATTCCTGTGAACGAACACGTACTTCTGGCCGACCGATTCGAGGCGCACCGCGCGCATCTGACGGCGGTGGCCTATCGGATGCTCGGTTCGCTGGCCGAGGCCGAGGACGCGGTGCAGGAGGCCTGGCTGCGGCTGGACCGCGTCGATCCCGCCGATATCGACAATCTCGGCGGCTGGCTCACCACGGCGGTCAGCCGGGTGTGCCTGGACATGTTGCGGGCGCGCAAGTCGCGCCGCGAGGACGCCTTCGAGGCCCACCTGCCCGATCCCGTCGTCGCACCGGACGACGGCACCCAGCCCGAACGGCAAGCGGTGCTGGCGGATTCGGTAGGCATGGCGCTGCTGGTTGTACTGGACTCGCTGAATCCGGCCGAGCGCGTGACGTTCGTCCTGCACGATATGTTCGCGCTGCCGTTCGACCAGATCGCGCCGGTCGTCGGCAAATCCGCCGCCGCGGCCAAGATGATCGCCAGCCGCGCGCGCCGACGTGTACAGGGCCGGACGCCACAGCCCGACCGCGACCTACCCCGCCAGCGCCGACTGGTCGACGCATTCCTGACCGCCGCCCGCGGCGGTGAATTCGAGTCACTGCTGGCGATACTCGACCCCGACGTCGTATTGCGCGCCGACGCGGGAGCTCTGCTGCCCGGCGGCATGCGGATGCTACGCGGTGCGGCCGCGGTGGCCGGTCAGCTCGACGTCTTCCAGCGTGCCGCCAATGCCTTTGCCTCGCACCCGGTTCTGGTCAACGGATTCGCGGGCCTGCTCAATACCGATGGGGAAAAGACGATCTCGTTGATCGCGTTCACCACCAGCGACGGCAAGATCACCGCGATCGACCTGCTCTCCGACCCGACCCGCCTCCCCCACCTCGACGCCGTCGCCGTCGGCAACCACTAGGTCCGTCGGCGAGCGGCACCTGACCGCGGCAAAGCGCGAGAGCGACTCTCCGTGGTGTGCCACTCGCCGGAGTAGCACACCCGGGTCAGGGCTGGGTTTCGTGCTCCGATGACCACGGAAGATGGTGGCGGTGGGGGTGGTGTGGGGCCGGCGGGGCGGGTACGACCGTCCTGGTCAGCTCCGCCTCGGCTGCCGTGCGGACGTGCTCGACATCGGGTTTGCCCGCTATCAGATCCTGCACGAAGATTTTGGCCCTGATCATCGGCCGTCGGTAGCGCCGCTCGCGCACGATCGATCGGTACATCATTCGCCGCCGGTCGCCGTAGCGCCAGCGCGCCCACGGTGCACCCGGCCTGCTCAGACGGAACGCGCCGACGAAAAGCAGTGGCAGGAAGAACATGCCGAACAGGCCGGTCCAGATCTTGCCCTTGGCGATGACGATGGCCGCGAGCGCCAGGTTCACCACCGAGAACGCGACGACGAAGATGCGCATCTCGATGCTGGGATCGCGGCGAAAGTCGTTGATATCCAACAACCACAGCGGGTGGAAGCCGAGCAGTAGCAGCCCGGTCACCGCCAGCGCGACGAATACCGCGTCCACCGAGGTACGGCCCTGTTCCTCCCAGTACACGTCGCGCAGATAGAAGATCAGCGCGAATTCGTCGAGGGTCAGGGCCGCCCCGACACCGAAGGCGGCCGCGAGCAGGCTCGCGGTCAGGGTGTCGGCGCTCTGGTACAAGGTGACCATCCCGATGCCCGACAGCAGCACCAGGATGACCCCGAACACCATGTGGTGGATATGCACCCCGCCGGAGCGTAGATTGCCCGGCCACCAGCGCACCTGTTTACGGATCAGCCGGACGCTGAGCCTGATCAACAGGAAACCGACGATGAACCCGAGCAAAAAGCACAGCAGCGGGAGCCGGCCCTGCGCGATCACATCGTCCTCGAGCCACCGTCGCATGGCCGCCTACATACCTCCGCCTCGTCCTACTGTCCGAAACCGGCCCGCCGCAGGGCATCGGCCATCGAGCCGGTCGGCGCGGGCGCGTTGCGGCGCTGGTTGCCACCCTGACCCTGACCACGGCCCTGTCCTTGCGGCTTGCCCTGTCCCTGCGGCTTGCCCTGTCCATTCTGCCGCTGCCCGCCACCGGCGGGCCCGCCCCGGCCCTTGTCGCTCGGGCCACGCTCGCCCTGGCCACGGCCGCGACCGTCGCCACGCTCGCCCTTCGCCGCGGTGCCCGGTTCGTCGTCCAGGCGCAACGACAGCCCGATGCGCTGGCGCGCCACATCGACTTCCAGCACCTTCACCTTGACCACGTCGCCGGACTTGACCACCTCGCGCGGGTCCTTGACGAAGTTGTGCGACATCGCCGACACGTGCACCAAGCCGTCCTGGTGCACGCCCACATCGACGAACGCGCCGAAGGCGGCCACATTGGTGACCACACCCTCCAGCACCATGCCCGGCTTCAGATCGCCGACTTTCTCCACGCCCGCCGCGAATTCGGCGGTCTTGAACTCGGGGCGCGGGTCTCGGCCCGGCTTCTCGAGCTCGGTGATGATGTCGGTGACGGTGGGCACACCGAACTTCTCGTCGGTGAACTCGGCGGGCCGCAGCGCGCGCAGCGTTCCGGTGTTGCCGATCAGTTCGGTGACGCCCTGACCGGTCGATTCCAGGATGCGGCGCACCACCGGGTACGCCTCAGGGTGCACCGCGGAAGTGTCCAGCGGGTCGTCGCCACCGCGGATGCGCAGGAAGCCCGCGCACTGTTCGAAGGCCTTCGGTCCCAGCCGCGGCACGTCGAGCAGTGCGGTGCGGCTGCGGAACGGGCCGTTCTGATCCCGATGCGCCACGATGCTTTCCGCGACCGATCCGGCAATACCGGACACCCGTGACAGCAGCGGCACCGACGCGGTGTTGACGTCGACGCCGACCGCGTTCACCGCGTCCTCGACCACCGCGCCGAGCGAGCGGGCCAACAGGGTCTCGGACACATCGTGCTGGTACTGGCCGACGCCGATGGACTTCGGGTCGATCTTCACCAGTTCGGCGAGCGGGTCTTGCAGGCGGCGGGCGATCGACACCGCACCGCGCAGCGACACGTCCATGTCCGGCAGTTCCTGCGTCGCGTAGGCCGACGCGGAGTACACCGACGCCCCCGCCTCGGATACCACGATCTTGGTCGGCTTGTGCTCCGGAATGCGCGAAATCAGTTCGACGGCAAGCGCATCCGTCTCGCGGGAGGCGGTGCCGTTGCCGATCGCGATGAGCTCGACGCCGAACCGGGCGACCAGCGCGCCGAGTACGGCAAGCGACTTCTCGGTCTGGCCGTGCGGCTTGTGCGGGTAGATGACCTCGGTGGCGACGGCCTTGCCGGTGGCGTCCACGACGGCGACCTTCACGCCGGTGCGGTAGCCCGGGTCGAGACCCATGGTGGTCCTGGTGCCCGCGGGCGCGGCGAGCAGCAGGTCGCGCAGGTTGGCGGCGAACACGTCGACGGCGTCCTTTTCGGCCGCCTGCCGCAACCGCATCCGGGTGTCGATGCCAAGGCTCACTTGCAGTTTGGTCCGCCACGCCCAGCGCACGGTGTCCAGCAGCCAGCTGTCGGCAGCGCGGCCACGCTCGGCGATATCGAACTTCCGCGCGATTCTGCCCTCGAAGACACTGCGCTCGCCCGGTTGGAGTTCCTCGGTGTCCGGCTCCAGCTGTAGCGAAAGAACGTCCTCCTTCTCCCCGCGCAGCAGCGCGAGAATCCGGTGCGACGGCAGCTTGGTGAACGGCTCGCTGAACTCGAAGTAGTCGGCGAACTTGGCGCCGGCCTCCTCCTTGCCCGCCCGCACCGCCGAGGTGACCTGGCCGCGATTCCACATCAGCTCGCGCAACTCACCGACCAGGTCGGCATCCTCGGCGAACCGTTCGACAAGAATGGCGCGGGCACCGTCGAGCTGCTCCGCGGTGTACTGGGCTGGGTCGGTGGTGGGATCGGTGATCAGCGCGTCGGCGACCGGCTCGTGGCCCGCCTCGCGCGCGATCTGCGCCTTGGTGCGCCGCTTCGGCTTGAACGGCAGGTAGATGTCCTCGAGCCGAGCCTTGGTCTCGGCGAGCATGATCTGCTGATGGAGCGCGGGCTCGAGCTTGTCCTGGCTGCGGATGGACTCGACGATCGCGGCCCGGCGCTCGTCGAGTTCACGCAGGTAGTGCAGGCGCTCGTCGAGCTGGCGCAGCTGCGCGTCGTCGAGACCGCCGGTCACCTCCTTGCGGTAACGCGCGATGAAGGGCACGGTCGAGCCGGCGTCGATCAGCTCGACGGCCGCGCGGACCTGACTCTCGCGCACCTCCAGCTCGTCGGCGATGCGACGGTTGACGCTGGCTTGGCTCGCAATGTCGAAACTGGGACTGGACTCTGCACTGGCGGTCTCGGGCGCTGTCGTCACGTCCGCAGACACTACCGTCGTCCGCTGACAACGAGCTCGCACCCAGGTGAACCGCCGTGTATGCGGCGTCTGACAGGCCGGTTCGGCACTACCGCGATCACCGCAGCATGGCCTTCGCCAGCTCCCGCATCTCGGCTTTGCGCACCTTGCCGGTGACGGTCATCGGGAACTCGTCGACGACGTGCACGTACCGCGGAATCTTGAAGTGCGCCAACCTGCCTGTACAGAAGGCACGCACGGCGTCGGCGTCCAACGGCGTCGCCCCTTCGCGCATCCGGATCCAGACCATCAGCTCCTCACCGTATTTCGGGTCGGGGACGCCGATCACCTGGGCGTCGAGAATGTCGGGATGGCCGTAGAGGAATTCCTCGATCTCCCGGGGATAGATGTTCTCGCCGCCGCGGATCACCATGTCCTTGATCCGGCCGGTGATGGCCAGATAGCCGTCGGCGTCCATCACCCCGATGTCGCCGGTGTGCATCCAGCGGGCGGCGTCGATCACCTCGGCGGTCTTCTCCGCCTGCTCCCAGTAGCCGAGCATCACCGAGTAGCCGCGGGTGCACAGCTCACCCGGTTCGCCGCGCGGCACCGTCGAACCGGTTGCCGGGTCGACGATTTTGACCTCCAGATGTGGCCCGACCCGGCCGACCGTCGCGGTCCGCCGCTCGATGCTGTCGTCGCGACGGGTCTGCGTGGACACCGGAGAGGTTTCGGTCATCCCGTAGCAGATGCAGACTTCACGCATGCCCATGCGGTCGATTACCCGCTTCATCACCTCGACCGGGCACGGCGACCCGGCCATGATGCCGGTGCGCAGGCTCGACAAGTCGGCTGCGTCGTCGGGAGCACTGTCCAGCGCGGTGAGCATGTCGATGAACATTGTCGGCACGCCGTACAGGGAGGTGCACCGCTCCTCGGCCACGGCCGCCAAGGTCGCGATCGGGTCGAACGATGGTGCTGGAATCACTACTGCCGCACCATGACTCGTGCTGGCCAGGTTACCCATGACCATGCCGAAACAGTGGTAGAAGGGGACCGGGACACAGATCCGGTCCTGTTCGGTGTAGCCGCAGAGCTCGCCGACGGCGTAGCCGTTGTTCAGGATGTTGTGATGACTGAGGGTGGCGCCCTTCGGGAAACCCGTTGTGCCGGAGGTGTACTGGATATTGATCGGGTCGTCCGTGGACAGTGTCGCCGCGACCCGCGCCAGTTCGTCGACGTCGATATCCCCTTGCGCCAACGCATCCCATTCCGGCGTGCCGAGCACCAGCACCTGTTCCAACCCCGCACACTCGGGGCGGACCTGCTCCATCATGGCAACGTAGTCCGACGATTTGAAGGCCTGCGCCGCGATCAGCATCCGCACCCCGGCTTGGCGCAGCACATACTCCAGTTCGCTGGTGCGGTAGGCCGGATTGATGTTCACCAGTATCGCGCCGAGCTTCGCCGTCGCGTACTGCACCATGAACCACTCCGGGCAGTTCGGCGCCCAGATCCCGACGCGATCGCCCTTGCCGACGCCACGCGCAGCCAGGCCGGTGGCCAGCGTATCGATCGCGTCGGCGAGTAGTCGGTAGGTCCAGCGCCGACCGGATAGGCAGTCCACCAACGCTTCCCGGTCGGGATGGGCGGCCACCGTCCGATCGAAGTCGGCGCCGATGGTGTCGCCGAGCAATGGTGTGTCCGAGATGCCGGACGCGTAGCTGGGCAGCGCTGCCGGTGCCATCACTTGCTCCCCCGCTGCCGCAGCACGAACCGCTGTACCTTGCCGCTCGGCGTCTTGGGCAACGCGTCCACGAAATGCACCTGGCGCGGATACGCGTGCGCGGCGAACTTCTCCTTGACCAGCGTCTGCAGCTCGGCGGCGAGCTGCGGGTCGCCCTCGGAACCGTTGCGCAGCACCACGAATGCCTCGAGCACCTCCCCGCGCAGCTCGTCCGGCATGCCGACGACCGCGGCCTCCGCGACCTGCTCGTGCAGCACCAGCACGCTCTCCACCTCGAACGGGCCGATGCGGTAGCCCGCCATGATGATCACGTCGTCGTCACGGGAGGAGAAGCGGAAGAACCCGTCGGCATCCCTCGATCCGGCATCGCCGGTGAGATACCAGCGCCCGTCCGCGGTGTAGCGCTGCGCAGTGCGTTCGGGGGCGTCGAGATAGCCGAGGAACCACAGCAGCGGGCTGTGTCGGGTGTCGATGGCGACCCGGCCCACCTCACCGGCGGGCGCCTCGACGTCCGCGTCGTCGGCGAGTACCGCGCACGACCAGCCGGGCAGCTGCTTGCCCATCGAGCCGAGCGGTGCGACGACATTCAGCTCGTCGTGCCAGGCATTGCAGATGACCATGCCGTGCTCGGTCTGCCCGTAGTGATCGCGCACAGCCACCCCGAGGTGCTGCGTGGACCAGGCGACGACCTCGGGGGTGAGCGGCTCACCCGCCGACGATGCTCGGCGCAGCGAAACTCCCGCGGGCACCGGAGTGTCGGCGGCCCGCAACGCCCGGTACACCGTCGGCGCCGCGGCGAAGTTGGTGACGCCGAAGCGCGCGAGCACCTGCCAGGTGAGCGCGGGTGAGAAGCCCGCGTGCAGCAGCAGACTGCGCCTTCCCGCGGCCAGCGGACCGAGGATCGCGTAGTAGAGCCCGTAGGCCCAGCCCGGATCCGCGGCGTTCCAGAACACGTCCTCCGCACGGACATCCAGCGCGAACTCCTGGTACGCGTGGAAGGACGCGAGCGCGCGGACCGGGATGGGCACCCCCTTCGGCGTGCCGGTGGTGCCACTGGTGAACAACTGCACCAGCAGTCCGTCGCCGCCGACGGTGACCGCCGCCGCGCGTGGGTCGTCGGCGGAGTGCGCGGCGAGCAGATCGGCGAACCGAAGCCGCGCCGTCGCATCGTCACCGGCAACAACGACCCGCCACGGCGCATCCGCCGGAATGTCCGCACCCGGCGCCAACTTTCCCGCTTGATCGGCGTCAGCGATGACGAGAACAGCGCCGCTGGCGGTCAAGCGGAACGCAATCGCGGGTGGCGCGAACGCGGTGAACAGCGGGACGTGGACCGCGCCGCGCCGCCAGATACCGAGCAGTGCCACCACCAGATCGACCGACTTGGCCATCAGTGTCGCGACCCGATCCCCCGGTCCGACACCCTGCTCCGCCAGCGCCGCGGCGAACCGCGCCGATCGCTCGCGGAGCTCACCGTAGGTGAGGTCGATCGAGCCCAGGTCGGCATCGACGACGGTGAATGCGACCCTGGCCTCCGAATGCCGGTCGCACAACAGCTCCGCCGCACACGCGTCGGGTCCGTCATAACGCTCCAGCAGCTCGCGCACCCGCGCATTCAGGTCCGTGCTCATGTCGCCTCTCCTCATCCGTGATCCACCTCACCCCTCGTCGAATAGGATGTGGCTCACATCATGCTCGCAACTACCCCCGAAAAGGGGTGAGTCGTTTGACCCACACCACCTCCCTGCTGCGCCCGCGCGACGGTGACGCGCTACGCGCCGAGATCCGCTGGGTGGCGAACAAGGCCGGGGTTCCGGTGGTATTCGGCGGCGAGGTACACAACGACGCGCTGCTGTTGACGGAGTTCGTCGGCACCATGACCAACGGGCTGCGCGGTCTGAGCGTGCTGCGCACCTCCGGACTCGGCGGCCGTGTCATGGACATGCGGCGACCGGCGTCGGTCGCCGACTATCCCAACGCATCCTCGATCACGCATCACTACGACGGGCCGGTGTCCGGCGAACGCATCCGCTCCGTTGTCGCGGTCCCGGTGGTAGTGGACGACCACTCCCGCGCGGTCATCTATGCCGCCAATCGCGGCGGCTCACCGCTCGGTGACCGCACCGCCGACCTCATGGTCGAGGCCGGGCGGCGGCTTGCCGCCGAGATCGCCATCCGCGACGAGGTGGATCGGCGTATTCGCCTGCTCGAACTTGCGGCGCCTACCCCGGACACCGCGCCCGCGGTCACCGAGGAGTTGCGCGATATCCACGCCGAGCTGCGCGGCATGGCGAGGTCCGCGGGCGACGAGCGGGTGCGCACGCGCCTGCACGAGGTGTGCGAGCGGCTGACCCGGGTGATGACCGGCGGCCCTGGGCCGGACGCACCGCGACTGTCGCGCCGCGAGCTCGACGTGCTGTCGCAGATCGCGCTCGGCTGCACCAATCATGAAGTCGCACAACGGCTTTCCCTCGGCGCGGAGACCGTGAAGAGCTATCTTCGCAACGCGATGACCAAACTCGATACGCATTCGCGGCACGAGGCCGTCGTGATCGCCCGCCGTCACGGACTGCTGCCTTGATCGCTGGGCATGCAATGACCTCCGCGTGAGATTCTGGGGGCGGCGCTCGGCTCCCCGGAGCCAGCGCGCTCGTCATGAACAGCATTACGATCGCGGAGAACACCGAGATGCGGCTGGAGGAGTCGGACGGACGGGTGCGCTGGAGCGCTGAGCGTGGCGCCGTGGGGCGCTCTGGTCCCCGACGCCGACGGCGGATTCGCAGTCATCCCGGCCACGTAGCCGGTGCCGCGAGCGGCGCGAAATCAGTCCGGCGGCAACAGATCCGGGCGGCGGGCGCGGGTTCGTTCGAGTGACTGCTCACGGCGCCACGCGGCGACCTTCGCATGGTCGCCGGAGAGCAGAATCGGCGGGACATCGAGACCGCGCCAACTCACCGGGCGGGTGTAGCTGGGGCCTTCCAGGAGGCCGTCGGAGAACGAATCCTCTTGGTGGGATTGCTGATTGCCGAGGACGCCGGGCAGCAGGCGGACGACGGCCTCGGCCATGACGAGGACGGCGGCCTCGCCGCCGATGAGGACGTAGTCGCCGATGCTGACTTCTTCGACACGGACCCGGCGCGCCGCGTCATCGAAGACGCGTTGGTCGATGCCTTCGTAACGGCCGCAAGCGAATACGAGGTGTTGCTCGGTTGCCCAGCGCTGCGCGGTCGCCTGGGTGAAGGGGACGCCGGCGGGGGTCGGCACGACGAGCAGGGCGTCGTCGGGGCAGACCTCGTCCAGGGCGTCGCCCCAGATGGTCGGCTTCATGACCATGCCGGGCCCACCGCCGTAGGGGGAGTCGTCTACCGACTTGTGCACGTCGTGGGTCCAGCGGCGCAGATCGTGCACGTCGAGGGAGATCAGGCCCTTGTCGATCGCCTTGCCGAGCAAGGCGGTGCGCAGCGGTTCCAGATACTCCGGAAAGATCGTGACGACATCGAGTTTCATGCCGACCTCGGTACCTCGCGGAAGTTCCCCGTTGGTGCCTTCATTCCGGATCGAGAAGACCTTCGGGCGGATCAATGACGATGAGCCGATCGGCCAACGACACCGTTGGCACGATGGCATTGACGAACGGGATCAGGATCTCCCGCCCGTCTTCGGCGGCGCGCACCGAAAGCAGTTCTCCCGCAGCGGAATGCAGCACCTCGGTGACGGTGCCGACGACGCTGCCGTCGGTGAGCTGGACTGTCAGTCCTTCCAGCTCGTGGTCGTAGTACTCGTCCGGATTCTCCGACGGCGGCAGGTCCGCGCTGTCGACGAAAAACAGCGTGCCGCGCAGTGCGTCGGCGGCGGTGCGGTCGGCGACCCCGGCGACATGCACGAGAAGCCGGCCCGAATGCTCTCGGGCCGACTCCACGATGAAGTCACGGACTTCCTTGGACCGCGCCAGGCGGCCACGCAGAGTGGCGCCCGGCGCGAAACGTGCCTCGGGTTCGTCGGTGCGGACCTCGACGACGAGTTCGCCGCGCACACCGTGCGACTTGGCGACCCGCCCTACGACGAGTTCCATCTAGGCGTCGGTGTCGACCACGTCGACCCGGATGCCCCGGCCGCCGATACCGGCGACGAGGGTGCGCAGCGCGGTCGCGGTACGACCACCGCGCCCGATCACCTTGCCCAGGTCCTCGGGATGGACGTGCACCTCGACGGTGCGCCCGCGACGGCCGGTGATCAGCTCGACGCGGACGTCATCGGGATTGGCGACGATGCCGCGAACCAGATGTTCGACAGCATCGGCGACGACGGCGCTCATTACTCAGCAGCCTCGGTGGCGGCCTCGGCGGCAGCCTCGTCCTTCTTGGCGGCCTTCTTCTTCGGGGTGACGGCGGCGGCGACCGGCTCGTTGTCGGCGGCGGCCAGCGCGGCGTTGAACAGGTCCAGCTTGGAGGTCTTCGGAGCCTTGACCTTCAGCGTGCCCTCGGCGCCCGGCAGGCCCTTGAACTTCTGCCAGTCACCGGTGATCTCCAGCAGACGCTGCACGGCTTCGGTCGGCTGCGCGCCGACACCCAGCCAGTACTGCACGCGATCGGAGTCGATCTGGATCAGCGACGGCTCTTCCTTCGGGTGGTACTTGCCGACGTTCTCGATGGCGCGGCCGTCACGACGGGTGCGGGCGTCGGCGATGACCACGCGGTACTGCGGGTTGCGGATCTTGCCGAGGCGGGTGAGCTTGATGCGAACAGCCATGTACTGATCTGCCTTTCATAGTTCGGTCACGGCGCAATTCAGCGACCCGCATGGTCTGCGAGCCCGGTTTTGCGCTTGGAGTGTGTGACCGCCGCGCGGTACGTAACCGGAGACGGGCTGACACTGTCCAGGAAGGACGGTTTTCCATTGTGCCAGACACCCCCATCTCCCCTGAAATCGCCTCTTCGAGCCCGACCTGGTGCATGGCGCACGGTGGAGAGCCGGTCTCGGCGTTCACCGCAGCCATGTGCCACTCGGACGGCCGGTGGATCAGTGCGGACGGTAGCGGAGCAGGACGACGCCGGAGCGAAAGGGCCGGGCTTCGACGAGGCGGAGTTGGCGGAGATTTGTCGCTTCGAGGAATAGGCGCGCGCCTTCTCCGACTACGGCTGGATAGACGAACAGGCGGAATTCGTCGACCAGGTCGGCCGCGATCAGTGCGTGGACCAGCGTGATGCTGCCGGTGGCGACGATGTCACGACCTTGCTCCGCTTTGATCGCGGTCACCACCTCCGTGACCCGGCCGAGCAGCACGGAATCCGACGCCGCGCTCTGCGCCTGTAATTCCGCCACCAGATCGGACTGATCGACCTGCTCGTCATCGGCGGCGCTGAACCAATCCGCCGCCTCGATTACCCCGTCGAGGGTGATGTTCTCGGTAACGATCAATTCCCGTATCTTCCGGCCTCCCGCTCGGCAGTGCGTTTACCGATGTAGACACGCGCCGACGCCGGAATTCATCGCTGAGCCAGCTCGGGGCGGTGGCCGTGACCGTGCACATCGGCCAGCCGCGCGGTGATCCGCACCGGGCCGAGGTCGGCGAGTACGGCGCTGGTGTTCACCGATGCCCGGTCACCGGGTTACGTGTCTTCATCACCCGGCCACGCAGCACTACCGCGTAGGGATCAGTAAGAGCATCCGGGCTGACGCGCGGATCGTCCACGTAGACAACGAAGTCTGCCGGTGCGCCGTGCTCGATGCTCGGACGGCCGAGCCAGGTGCGGGCGTGCCAGGACGCTGCGCCGAGGGCATCGTGCGCGGAAAATCCGGCTCCGGACAGGGCCGCGATTTCCTCGGCGATGCGGCCATGGCGGATGGAGCCGCCCGCGTCGGTGCCCGCGAAGATGGGGACGCCCGCGTCATGGGCGTTGGCGACGGTGGTACGGACGCGCCGGTGCAAGTCGCGCATGTGGGCGGCGTAGGTGGGGAATTTGGCGGCGCTGTCGGCGATCTCGGGGAAGGTGTCGATATTGACGAGAGTGGGGACGAGGGCGGTGCCGTGCTCGACCATCAGCTCGATGGTGTCGTCGGTGAGGCCGGTGCCGTGTTCGAGGCAGTCGATGCCTGCGTTGATCAGGCCGGGCAGCGCGTCCTCGCCGAAGACGTGGGCGGTGACGCGGGCGCCGTTGGCGTGGGCGGCGTCGATGGCTTCCTTCAGGATGGCGTCGCTCCACAGCGGGCGCAGGTCGCCGACGGAACGGTCGATCCAGTCGCCGACGATCTTCACCCAGCCGTCGCCGAATCGGGCCTGCTCAGCGACGATCTCGGGCAGGTCGCGCTCGTCGTCGAGTTCGATACCGAGCTCGCGGACATAGCGGCGCGGGCGGGCGATGTGGCGGCCTGCTCGGATGATCCGAGGCAAGTCCTCGTGGTCATCGATGAATCGAGTGTCGATCGGCGAACCGGCGTCGCGCAGCAGCAGCGCGCCTGCGTCGCGTTCGATCTCGGCTTGCGCGATCGCACCGTCGCGGTCCTCGACTCCCCCGCCGTACCGGATACCGACGTGGCAATGCGCGTCGACCAGCCCTGGCACGATCCATCCTGAGTCGCACAGCGTTTCGGCACCCGGCACCAGCTCGAACGACACCACCCCGTCACGCACCCACAGGTCGCGCACCTCGTCATCAGGGAGAACCACCCCTCGCAGATGCACAGCTACCTCCTGGACGTCGTCGGCTGCCTCCAACCTACTGTCCATGCCTCATGACAGTCAGGCCTACCGCAGGCGAGGCCACCGCCACAGTGCGACACCCCGACCTACGACCACAGTGCGTCCGGTGGCGGCACAGAGCAGTGCGCCGCACTCGAAATCGAATGCGGCGCATCGGGATCTGTGAGTGCGGCCCTACTTCTTGGGGAACTTCAGCTGGGACAGGTCGATGCCTTCCAGACCGGGAGGCAGCTGGTCGAGTCCAGCGGGCATGCCCGACAGGTCCGGCATACCGGCGGGCATGCCAGGCATTCCCGGCATCCCGGCGGGCAGGCCGGGGAAACCACCGCGCACCTTCGGCGGCGTCGGTCCGCGACCGCCCTTCTTACCCTTCTTGCCCTTCTTGGCGTTTGCACGCCGGGAGCCGGGCAGGCCCATCTGACGGCCCATCGCGGCCATCATCTTCCTGGCCTCGAAGAAGCGGTCGACCAACTGGTTGACCTCGGAGACCTGGACACCGGAGCCATTGGCGATGCGCAGCCGCCGGGAGGCGTTGATGATCTTCGGGTTGTCCCGTTCGGCCGGGGTCATGCCGCGGATGATCGCCTGGACCCGGTCGAGCTGTTTGTCGTCGATCTGGGCAAGCGCGTCCTTCATCTGGCCCGCGCCGGGCAGCATGCCGAGCAGGTTGCCGATGGGGCCCATCTTGCGGATGGCCAGCATCTGGTCGAGAAAGTCCTCGAGGGTCAGCTCGCCGCTGCCGATCTTGCGCGCGGCGTCTTCGGCCTGCTGCGCGTCGTAGACCTGCTCGGCCTGCTCGATCAGGGTGAGCACGTCGCCCATGCCGAGGATGCGGCTTGCCATCCGGTCGGGGTGGAAGACGTCGAAATCGTCGAGCTTCTCACCGGTGGAGGCGAACATGATCGGCGCACCGGTCACGTTGCGGACCGACAGCGCGGCGCCACCGCGGGCGTCACCGTCGAGCTTGGTGAGCACAACGCCGGTGAAGCCAACGCCGTCACGGAAGGCCTCGGCAGTGTTGACGGCGTCCTGGCCGATCATGGCGTCGAGCACGAACAGGGTCTCGTCCGGCTTTACCGCGTCGCGGATGCCCGCGGCCTGCGCCATCAGCTCGGCATCGATACCGAGGCGGCCCGCGGTGTCGACGATGACGACGTCGTACTGCTTGCCACGCGCCTCCTCGATACCGGACTCGGCCACCGCGACCGGGTCGGCGGCCGAGACACCGAGCGCGTTCTCGCCGCCGCCGATGGAGGTACCCGGGTGCGGCGCGAACACCGGCACGCCCGCACGCTCGCCGACCACCTGGAGCTGGGTGACGGCGCCGGGGCGCTGCAGGTCGCAGGCCACCAGCAGCGGCTGATGTCCTTGTCCCTTCAGCCATTTCGCGAGCTTGCCCGCGAGGGTCGTCTTACCGGCACCCTGCAGACCGGCGAGCATGATCACCGTCGGCGGGTTCTTGGCAAGTGTCAGCCTGCGGGTTTCGCCGCCGAGGATGCCGACGAGTTCCTCGTTGACGATCTTGACGACCTGCTGCGCGGGATTGAGCGCCGCGGAAACCTCGGAGCCCTTGGCTCGTTCCTTGATCTTGGCGATGAATTCGCGCACGACGGGCAGCGCGACGTCCGCTTCGAGCAGAGCAAGACGGATCTCACGACAGGTGGCGTCGATGTCGGCCGGTGACAGACGCCCCTTACCGCGAAGATCCTTGAGGGCACCGGTAAGCCGGTCGGACAGGGATTCGAACACCGATCGCGCTCCTGATCTCGAGGGACGTCACTTTGGTATCCCAGGGTAATGGGGCCGCCGACGTGTTCGCGCAGGCGGTGTGTCCTTCGAGGTAGAAGAGTGCTATTCGAGGAACGGTTATTCGAGGGTACGGCGGCGCGGTTTGGCCGTCTTGCGGTAGTCGTGGTTCTCGATGGCCACCATGTAGACCGCCTCGCGGGCGGTCAGGCCGAGGTCGAGGGCCAGATCGTCGAGCATGGCCCACGCGGCATCGGTCGGCTCATCGTGCGCCGCGACCGTAGTGGCAATCGTCATCGCGGTCACGGCTTGCTGTCCGGTGAGAGTCCGGCCGGGCAGCCATGAGACAACCCAGCGGTCTCCGCCGACACACCGCGCCATATGTGTGGTCTCGTCACTCGTCATCATCGACGCCGAAACGACTTCAATTGCCACCGACCTGCTCCCCTCATGCTCGCGATAGCCAGACGCTCTGATACTAGGGCTCGCCGATCCCTCTGCATATAACTTCCAGCAAATCGCGCGCAACAGATTTGTCATTCGACCGACGGCGTCAGGAGTCCGTCGATGAACCGGGCGGACCCACCCCCTCCGGCGGCTTCGGCGCGGGCCGCGGAACCACGCCCATAATGGCCTTTTCGATGGCTTCGCGCCGGCCGGGACCATCCTCGGCGCCGAGATCCAGACAGAAGGCGTCGACCACCGCGGAACCCATGGTGACCACCTTTGCCCAGCGCACCTCGGCCCCGCAACCGGACAGCGCCGCGGCCAGTCGGCTCAGCAGGCCGATCCGGTCCTCGGCACGCAGCTCGAGGATCACCTGGCCTGGCACCGAAGTGTTCGACCAGATCAGCCGCGGTTGCGCCTGCGCGTACAGGCTCGGTCCCACACCGGTGGCTTCGCGCTCCCGCTTGGCCAGCAACGCGGGCAGGTCCAGATCGCCCGCGATGGCGCGGATCAGTTCCTGCCGCAACAGGCCGGCATCCGGCGGGTCACCGAACTTGGGCGACACCACGAACGTGTTGACCGCCGAAGCGCCTTCGCCGCCGAGAGCGGCCGAGAGCACCCGCAGCGAGTGCAGCGCCAGCACACCCGCGGCATCCGACAGCAGGCCGGGAGTGTCCGGTGCGATGACGGTGACGGTGTAGATGTACTTGCCCTCGCCGGGCCGCAGATCGACGTGCACCCCGCCCGCCGCGGCCTTGGCGAGCAGCTCCGGCGCGATCGGCTCGGGTGTCGGCAACTGTCCGCCCGCCATGACAAGGCGGCAGCGGCGGACCAGTTCGCCGATCAGCGAGGCCTTCCAGTCACCCCACACGCCGGGCCCGGTGGCCAGTGAGTCGGCCTCGGCCAGGGTGTGCAGCAGTTCCAGCAGTTGCACATCACCGCCGAGCGCGTCGACGACGAACTGCACCGTGTCGGGATCGGCGAGGTCACGGCGGGTCGCGGTGTCGGGCAACAACAGGTGGTTGCGCACGATGGCGCTGAGTGTCCGCACGTCCGAGGGCCACAGGCCGAGGCGGCGCCCGATATGAGTGGCCAGCTCGGCGCCGACGACACTGTGGTCGCCTGCACGACCCTTGCCGATATCGTGCAGCAGCGCACCGAGCAAGAGCATGTCCGGGCGGGCGACCCTGGTGCTGAGCGCGCTCGAGTAGGCGACCGTCTCCATCAGGTGACGATCGACGGTCCACGTGTGCATGGCGTCGCGCGGCGGCAGGTCACGCACGGCGCCCCATTCGGGAAGTAGCCTGCCCCACAGTCCCGTTCGGTCGAGTGCCTCGATGGAGTCGACGACACCTCGGCCCGTGCCGAGTAGCACGAGCAGATCGTTGAGCGCGTCCTTCGGCCACGGCTCGCGCAGCTCCGGCGCATCTTCGGAGAGCCGGTTCAGCGTGGTCGCCGACATCGGCAGCCCCGTCTGCGCCGAGGCGGCGGCCACCCGCAGTATGAGCCCGGGATCACGCTGCGGGCGCGCATCCCGTGCCAGCACGACCTCGCCCGCGTGCTCGACCACCCCCTCATCGAGTGGTCGACGCACAGGCATCCGCCGCAATCGGGCGAGGCCGCGCCGGGGCAGCGCATTGGCTGCGGTCCGTAGTCCGACGTCGACGGAGTAACTCACCGTCCGCGCGGAATCGCTCAGTGTGCGAGCGAGATCGAAGCGATCACCGATCCGCAGCGCGCCGCCGATCTCGTCGGCGTCCTGTGCGCGCAACTGGTCGCGGGCGCGACCGGCAACTCGATGCAACTCGGTGCGAACATCCAGCAAACGTCGATGGGCCTGCTCGAGCCCACCTCCCGGCACATCGGGACCGAGCCCAGGCATGGCGTCGGTCAGCTGGGCGATGGCCAGCGCGTCGAGAAGCTGGATGTCGCGCAGACCGCCGCGGCCGTTCTTCAGATCGGGCTCGGCGCGATGCGCGATCTCGCCGCTGCGCTGCCATCTTGCCTCGGCCTGCTCGATCAGTTCGTCGAACCGGGAACGGATCCCGGTCCGCCATTCGCGGCGGACTCCGCCGATGAGCAGGTTGCTCAGTTCCACATCGCCGACGATGTGCCTGGCCTCGAGCATGCCGAGCGCGGCGATCAAATCGTCGGAGGCCACCCGCAGCGCCTGCGGGACGGTACGCACACTGTGATCGAGCTTGATGTGGGCGTCCCACAATGGATACCAGAGTTGATCGGCCACCTCGGCGACCCGGGCCGGGTCGACGTCGTCGTGCAGCAGCACCAGATCCAGATCGGAATACGGCAGCATTTCCTTGCGGCCGAGGCCGCCGACGGCCACTACGGCCAAACCACTGTCCGCGGTGATACCGAGTTCGGCGCCTTTACTGGTCAGCCAGAGTTCGTACAGATCGACCAATGCCAGCCGCAGCGATTCGGCATCGAGTCGGGGATTGCGGGGCAACCCGCCGTCGAGCAATTGGGTCCGAGCGCGGACCAGATCTGCCGCGCCATTGGAAACTTTTCCGTCTCTGGCGTCCTGACTAGCCACAAACCCACCGCCCATTTCAATACGTGCGGCCCCGCCCCGACCGGGCAATCCGGTGGGAGCGGGGCCGCCGCTCGATTCGATTTTCCGTTTTACAGAGCGTCGGTACCGCGTTCGCCGGTCCGGACCCGGATGATCGATTCCACCGGGGTTACCCAGACCTTGCCGTCACCGATCTTTCCGGTGCGGGAGGCTTCGACGATCACCTCGACTACCTTGTCGACCGAGGCGTCGTCGACGACAACCTCGACCCGAACCTTCGGAACGAAATCCACGGAGTACTCGGCTCCGCGGTAGACCTCGGTGTGGCCCTTCTGGCGGCCGTAACCCTGTACCTCGCTGACGGTCATGCCCAGCACGCCTGCCTGCTCGAGCCCGGTCTTGACGTCCTCGAGAGTGAACGGTTTGACGATTGCGGTGATCAGTTTCATTGTCGTCATGCCTCCTTGACGGCCGTACGTGCCGTGCCACCCACAGCAGCGAAATCGTATGCCGTTTCAGCGTGCTCGGACTCGTCCATGCCCACCGCCTCGGCTTCTTCGCTGGCGCGCAGCCCAATGGTGAACTTCACGATATAGGCAATGACCAGCGAAGCGATGAAGGAGAAGCCGAGCACCGCGCCCGCGCCGACCGCCTGACGCCACAGCTGGTCGACGCCGCCGCCGTAGAACAGGCCGGTCTTGGCCGCACCCGCCTCCGGTGCGGCGACCAAGCCGACCATCAGGGTGCCGACAATGCCGCCGACGAGGTGAACACCGACGACGTCGAGCGAGTCGTCGAAGCCGAACTTGAACTTCAGACCCACCGCGAGCGCACACAGCGCACCGGCGACGACGCCGATGGCGAGCGCACCGAGCACGTTGACCGAGGAACAGGACGGGGTGATGGCGACCAGACCCGCCACGACGCCCGAGGCCGCGCCGAGCGAGGTCGGCTTGCCGTCGCGGAACTTCTCCACCAGCAGCCAGGCTGCCATCGCAGCCGCGGTCGCGATGGCGGTGATGAGGAAGGTCGAACCGGCCAGACCACCCGAGGTGAGCGCGGAGCCCGCGTTGAAGCCGAACCAGCCGAACCACAGCAGACCGGCGCCGAGCATCACGAACGGCAGGTTGTGCGGGCGGAACGGGGTGGTCGGCCAGCCCTTGCGCTTGCCGAGCACCAGCACCAGGGCCAGCGCGGCAGCACCGGCGTTGATGTGGACCGCCGTGCCACCGGCGAAGTCGACCGCGAGCAGCTTGTTCGCGATCCAACCGCCTTCGTGAATGATGTTGCCGTCGGCGTCCTTGGCGTCGAAGTCGAAGACCCAGTGCGCGACCGGGAAATAGACGACCGTGACCCAGATACCCGCGAACAGCAGCCAGGCACCGAACTTCATGCGGTCGGCAACCGCACCCGAGATGAGGGCAACCGTGATGATCGCGAACATCAACTGGAACGCGACGAACACGCTCATCGGAATGGTGCCCATGAGCGGAATGTCCACGGCCGCGGTGGTGACGGCACCGCTGGCATCCTTGACCTCGGCAACGGCGTTGCCGCCGATCAAGCCCTTCAGGCCGAAGAACTGCGCCGGGTCACCGATCACGCCGAACTTGTTGTCGCCGAACGCCGTCGAGAATCCGTACAGCGACCACAGCACGCCGACGAGACCCATGGCGCTGACGCTCATCATGATCATGTTGAGTACGTTCTTCGAACGCACCATGCCGCCGTAGAAAAACGCCAGGCCCGGCGTCATCAACAACACGAG
The DNA here is from genome assembly GCF_042675075.1 of Nocardia sp. GCM10030253. Classification (NCBI taxonomy): domain Bacteria; kingdom Bacillati; phylum Actinomycetota; class Actinomycetes; order Mycobacteriales; family Nocardiaceae; genus Nocardia; species Nocardia sp. GCM10030253. The sequence continues at coordinate 282,025 of NZ_JBHTDL010000010.1, forward strand.
TGCTGAACTCGCCAGCATCCATGCGGTGTCACCGGTATCCGGCACACCGGTAAGGGGAAATGCCACCTTAATGTCCTCCTCATCTCGGGCCCAGCCGACTCCGGCAAATGGACCTGAACGAAAGGGTCCTCATTCGGTGTTTCATCCGCGACGCCGTGGTGTTTCGCCGAGGTGAACGCATGACGCAGTTGTGTTGCTAACACGTTTCATAATGCAAACCGGACGTTTTGCCCCAGTTGTGAGGCTCGTGTCGGCGAGTTCGGACCTTCGATTACCGGCCGGTAGGTCTGGCAAATCTTCCGCTCGGTCGCGCTGACTCCTCGCTCAGCCGAGCAGAGCGTCGACGAACGCGCCGGGTTCGAAGGGTGCCAAATCGTCGGCGCCCTCGCCGAGTCCGACCAGCTTCACCGGCACACCGAGTTCGTGCTGTACCTGGAAGACGATGCCGCCCTTGGCCGTACCGTCCAACTTGGTGAGCACCACACCGCTGATGTCGACAACCTCGGCGAAAACCCTGGCCTGCATCAACCCGTTCTGTCCGACGGTGGAGTCGAGCACAAGCAGCACCTCGTCGACCGCGGCCTTCTTTTCCACCACCCGCTTCACCTTGCCGAGCTCGTCCATCAGGCCCGTCTTGGTGTGCAGTCGTCCCGCGGTGTCGATCATCACCACATCGACGCCGCGCTCGATGCCCATGCTGACGGCGTCGAACGCGACCGCGGCCGGATCAGCGCCCTCGCGACCGCGCACGGTATCGGCGCCGACCCGCTCGCCCCAGGTCTGCAGCTGGTCGGCGGCCGCGGCGCGGAAGGTGTCGGCAGCGCCGAGCAGCACGCGGCGGCCGTCGGCGACGAGCACGCGCGCGAGCTTGCCGGTGGTGGTGGTCTTTCCGGTGCCGTTCACCCCGACGACCAGCAGGATCGACGGATGATCGTCGTGCGGCAGCGCGCGGATCGAGCGGTCCAGTTCCGGGCGTAGCGCCTCGATCAGCACCTCACGCAGTACGGCGCGGGCATCGTCGGTGGTGCGGACGCTGCGCGCGGCCATCTCCTCGCGCAGCCGGGCGACGATCGCCGCGGTACTCGCGGTGCCGAGGTCGGCAAGCACCAGGGTGTCCTCGACCTCTTCCCACGAGTCGTCGTCGAGGTCGCCGCCGCCGAGCAGGCCGAGCAGGCTCTTGCCGACGGCGTTCTGCGACCGGGACAGACGCCCGCGCAAACGGACGAGGCGGCCCTCGGTCGGCTCGATCTCGTCGAGGGCGGGAGCAAGCGCTGCCGCGTCGGCAGCGTCGGGCTCAGCCGTGGTTTCGGCAGGGGCCGCTGTGTCCGTGGACGCTGCGGTCTCGGTCGGCGCGGTCGTCTCGGTGGTCGTGGTGTCCGCCGGAACCTCGACTTCGGGTTCGGCGACAGCCGTGTCCGCGCCTGCCGTCGTATCGACCTCGGCGGGGCCGGACTCGACCTCTGCGGTCTGCTCGGCCGCCGCGGTCGGTTCCGGCTCCAGCAGGTCGACGTCGCCCTCGGGCAGCGGGACGTTGGTGATGCCCCGCTTGGGCGCATCACGTGGAATCGCCGCATCGTCGCCGACGTGTGGCTGCCCATCGGTGTCGGTGCGCTCGATCGGCGCGGGTTCGGGGCGGGTCGCGGTTGCCGTGCCGCCCTGGCTGAAGTTGAAGCCGCCCGACGCCGAATAACCCCCGGACCGATCGGTCAGTTCTTTCTCGGGGGCGGGCGGCGTCAGCGTGATGCGACGGCGTTTGTACAGGACGAATCCGGCGACAAACACCACCAGCAGCAGGGCGGCGACCGCGGCGATCAGGATCCAGGCTTCGGAACTCACGCGGACCATCCTTGCAGAACCACACGGTCTGCATTACCACGCCGCCCTGGCGCCGACACACAACCCCCGAGATTTCTTGTCCTGCGGAACTTCTCGCGAACTGACAATAGGATCGTCGACGTGACCGATCGAAACGTGCTTGGGGGGCCGCTGGAAGAGTGCGGCACCGATCCTCTCACCGGCTTCTACCGGGATGGCTGCTGCAGTACCGGGCCGGAGGATCTGGGTAGCCACACCGTGTGCACTGTCGTCACGGCCGAGTTTCTCGAACACCAGGCGTCCATCGGCAACGATCTGAGTACGCCGCGCCCGGAAAACAACTTCCCGGGGCTGCAACCCGGAGACCGGTGGTGCGTGGTGGCCGTGCGCTGGCTGCACGCCCACGAGGACGGTGTCGCCGCACCCATCGTGCTGGCGGCCACACACGAGAACGCTCTGGAAGTGATCTCCATGGACATCCTGCGCAAATACGCCGTCGACGTGCCCGACGACGTCAGCGACCTGCTGTAAATTCCTGCTCGCCCGAAACGAGACGACCGGAGTTGGGGGACTCGGGTCGTCCGGATTTCCTCGTATGCGACGGCGACCCCACATCGTGTGGCACGCATCGCATCCCGCGCGTCGGCGGCATTGCACGCTGCCATCGTGATGGCGCACACAACCACTGCGTGCGGTGCCGAACGGGCCATACCGAGCCGAACAGGTCGAGCCGGACAAACCGGTTCGAGCAGGGCAGAGCCCAGCGGGGGCCATGCCGAGCAGGGCACGGGCCATGCCGAGCCGGGGCCATACCGAGCCGAGCGAGGCCGAGCCGGGGGCCATCGCGAGCCGCGCCATGCCTAAGCCGCGCCCGGCCGGGCAATGCCGAGCCGAGCTAGGCCATGCCATGCCGGGCCATGCCGAGCCGAGCTAGGCCATGCCATGCCATGCCGGGCCATGCCGGGCCATGCCAGGGCCATGCCAGGGCAGGACCAGGGCCAGGGGCTGCCAGGCCAGGGCCGTCAAGACAGGGGCGAGGCCGGTCAATCTGGGTGGCTGGTCAATCTGGAGCGCCGACCCGGGTCAGTGCGGCGCGCGTGGCGCGTTGGCGGTGCGCCTTCTGACGGCAGGCCGGGGAGCAGTAGCGGGCGGGGCGTCCGGTGCCGGTGTGCCGCACTGCCGCGCCGCAGATCGGGCAGCGGGAATCGCCGACGGTTTCGTTACGCGGCACAGTTCCGTTACGGAGTTCCGGCTCGATGTCAAGTTTCGTTACGGACCCTGTTCCAGGGTTCGCGCGCATCGCGTCGAGCACGATCGCCGCGGCGCGGACCAAGTTCCCGACGGGGCGTTGATGTCGTTGGATCGCAACGCATCCCGTGAAGATGTCGAGGACGTCGGGCAGGGTGATGTCGGCGCGGACCGCGCCCTGCCGCTGGGCGGCGTCCAACAGTGCGCCGAGTGACTGGTGGAACCGCACTCCCGCGCTGCGCAGCAGGGCTTTCGGCCAGCCGTCGTCGGACTGGACCATGTCGCACAATGCCTGGCTACCGGGGGCGGTGGAGACCACCTCGGTGCATACCGCGAAGAAGGCGGCACCCGGGTCCGGCGCGTCGAGATGATCGGCCGCCAATTTGGCGAGCCGGTCGATGCGCTGCTGCATAACCGCTTCCAGCAGATCGGTTTTCGTGGGGAAATGGCGGTAGACGGTGCCCGCGCCGACCCCGGCCCTGCGCGCGACCTCGGCCAGCGATACCGAGGTGCCCTGCTCAGCGAAGGCCCGCTGCGCGGCCGCGAGCACCAGCGCGCGATTACGGCGAGCGTCGGCTCGCGCCGCATTGCCGAGCGGTGACGTTGGAGCAGACATTCGTTACGGCCTTCCCTTTCCTACCTGGCCAATCGGGTCGAGAAACCCGTATCTTCCGAATACGGGTCGCCCGACCCGATTCTATCGAGCAGTGTTCGATCGAGCAGAGAAGGCACGAATGTCCCCTCAGCAGAACCCCATTCTCGTCACCGGCGCCACCGGCAAGCAGGGCGGAGCCACCGCGCTCCGGCTGCTGGCCGACGGTGTCCCGGTGCGTGCGCTGGTACGCGATCCCGAGGCCCCTGCCGCACGCACCCTGGCACACGCGGGCGCCGAATTGGTGGTCGCCGACTTCGATACTCCGACCACATTGGATGCTGCCACCGCAGGCGCCCGCGCCGTATTCCTCGTTCCACCTGCCGCTTACGGCCCAAACGGCTGGGATGTCGACCTGGAGGCCGCCCGCGGCATCGCGGTGGTCGACGCGGCGAAGCGCGCGGATGTCGAGCAGATCGTGTTCACCGGCGTCGCATCGATGAGCGATGACTCCTCTTGGGGCATAGGCGGAAAGCGAAACATCGAAGCCGCCGTTGCCGCCAGCGGCCTGCGTTACACCCTGTTGCGACCGGTCCGATTCATGGAGAACTACCTGATGCGCAATACGCCGGTGGACGGGATCAACGACGGCGTAAACAAACACCTGTTTCCGGCCGATCGGCCGCTGCAGGTGGTGGCGCTCGCCGATATCGCTGCCTTCGCCGCACTCGCCTTCGCCGACCGGGACCGCTTCCACGGCCACACCATCGAACTGGCCAGCGACGCGATCCTGCCGTCGAAGGCGGTTGAGCTGATCAGCGAAGCCACCGGACATCAGGTCAGCTACCGCGAGCTCAGCGAGTCCGAGGCGGGCGCGATAGGCGAGCAGATCGGCAATACGTGGCGGCTGGTCCGCGAGACCGGCGGCTGGCGCGCCGACATCGCGGAGCTGCGGCGCATCTACCCCCGGTTGGCGACCTTCGAATCCTGGCTCGCCGCCACCGGAGCCGCCCAGATCAAGGCTCTGCTGGACAGCGAGCAGGTGAGCTCGACGCACTGAGGCGGCGCGGCGCCGCCGACCGGTGCCCGGCTCAGCCGGTCCGGCGGCATCGGGGTGTGCAGCCGACAGACAAACCGAGTCGAGTCGAGTTGATCGGCGGCTCGGGCGGCTCCAGGCTCCAGGCCCGTGACTCGTATTCAGCGGGGCAACGGATCTTGCACATTGCCGTTCTCAGGTGGGTTCAACCGCTGATATCGGTGATGCAGTAACCATCCGGGCCGATCGGCAGCATGAAGACCGTGGGCTTGGTGACGCCGGACGAATTCGTCACCGGCACCGATACCTCGACGTCGGAGATACCCGTCGGACTCGAGGTCATCTCGCTGTCGGCGAATGCGGTGGTGCCCGTGAGCCTTCCCGGATTGGCTGCAAGCACCGATCCTGGACAGACGAGCGGGTACTTGCCCTCGGTATCGTCAGGATTTACCGGCTGCCCGACCCATCGGGACAGATAGCGCCGGACGGTGTAGCGGGCATCGCCTTCGTTGAGGCTGGACTCCGATCCGGTCGGGGCCACCCTCGGGCACGCGTAGCCGGAGGCGATCTCGCTGCGCTTCACGCTGACCGTCTCGGTCGGCCCCTTCCAGATGATCGCGAACTGGCCGTCGAGGCCGGGTTGCGCGATCGCGGCGAGGATCCCGTCCTTATCGGCGTACATGTCCCTGGCATTCTTCGGGTCTATGGTCCAGCACTTGCGGACCAGTTGGTCGATATCACCGCCGACCAGGTCCCGAGCCCACGGTTGCAGTGCTGCGGCGGCGTTCGCGTTGCCGGGAACCTCGCCGATCGGCACGTTCGCGGCAGGGGCGGGCACGGCACTGCTCGTCAGGGAATTCGATTGCGGCAGGGCCGATGTCGCCGTCCCCGGCTGCCGCGAGTCCGTCGCCGAGTGACCCTCGTGCTGATCGTCACCGCCGCATCCGGTCAGCAACGCGCACGCAACGATCACAACACAGCCACCCAGTTCCCGCCCTCGGCTCTTGATCATGAGCACGACGATAGCCATGAATCGGTCCAGGACAGCCGCATTCGGCCTGGACACCGCATTCGACACCGATTGTCCGCGCGGCCGCTTGCCGACCGGTTCAACCCGCCTGTCCAAGATCCGCCCGGTTCGGCCCGCCAGTCTCGGAGCCAACCCCGGCTCAGCCCGCCAGTGTCGTATCCGCCTGACCCGCCGCCGGTGCCGGATTCGCCCGGCTCAACCCACGAATGACAGATCCGCCCAGATCAGCCCGCCGGCGCCAGGTTCTCCCGGGTCAGCCGCTGGCTGATCACCTGGGTGATGCCGTCGCCGCGCATGCTGACGCCGTAGAGGGCGTCAGCGATTTCCATGGTCGGCTTCTGGTGGGTGATGACGATCAGCTGGCTCTTCTCACGCAACTGCTCGAACAGGCCGATCAGGCGGCGCAGGTTGGTGTCGTCGAGCGCCGCCTCGACCTCGTCCATCACGTAGAAAGGTGAGGGGCGGGCGCGGAAGATGGCCACCAGCAAGGCGACCGCGGTCAGCGACTTCTCGCCACCGGACAGCAGCGAGAGGCGTTTGACCTTCTTGCCTGGCGGACGGGCTTCCACCTCGATGCCGGTGGTGAGCATGTCCGAAGGATCCGTGAGCAGCAGCCTGCCCTCGCCGCCGGGGAACAGTTTCGCGAACACACCGACGAATTCACGCTCGACGTCCTCCCACGCCTCGGTGAAAACCTGCAGGATGCGGGCATCCACCTCGGAAACCACGTCGAGGAGATCCTTGCGAGCGCTCTTGACGTCTTCGAGCTGAGTGGACAGGAAGTTGTAGCGCTCCTCGAGCGCCGCGAACTCCTCGAGGGCAAGGGGATTCACCTTGCCCAGGGTGGTGAGGTCCTTTTCGGCGCGTTTGGCGCGACGCTCCTGGGTCTGCCGGTCGTAAGGCATGGGCGCGGGCGGGGTGACCTGCTCGCCGCGCTCCTTGGCCTGCTCGTATTCCAGCCATTCCAAATCCGACGGCGGCGTCGGGGTGTCCGGGCCGTATTCGGCGACCAGGTCGTTCAGTGCGATGCCGAACTGCTCGGAGATGGTTGCCTCGATCTGTTCGATGCGCAAGGCCGCCTGGGCTTTTGCCACCTCGTCGCGGTGCACCGCGTCGGTCAGCTGGGTCAGCTGGGTGGCCAGGGAACGGGACCGTTCCTTGACTTGATCGACCTGCCCGGCGCATTCGGTGCGGCGGCGCACCAGATCGTCGCGCCGAGTAGCGGCCTCGGCGACCACGATCTCCAGTTCGGCGGCGACGCGTGCACCGGATTCGGCGACGGCGGCCGCCACCTCGGCGGCTTTGCGCCGTGCGGCGTTGGCGCGTTCGGCGCGTTCGCGCGCCTCGCGTTCGGCACGGGCGGCCCTGCGCAGCGAATCCGCTTTGCCGCGAACAGATTCCGCGCGTTCCTCGGCGGTGCGGACCGCGAGCCTTGCCTCGACCTCCATCGAGCGGGCTTCGGCCAGTGCGCCCGCGGCCTCCTCGCGGTCACGGCCCGCGGATTCGGTGCCCGCAGCGCCGATGCCGTCGGCGTCGATGTCGGCGTGCTCGAGTTCGGCGTTGCGCAGCCTGGTCTCGAGGTCGGCGAGCGAGGCAAGGGAATCCTCGCGGCTGGCCTCGGTATCGGCGCGCTGGCCGGTCAGCTTTTCGACGTCGGTCTGCGCGGTGCGCGCGACCTGGCCGAGCCTGCCGAGCCGATCGTAGATCGCCACCAGGGCCTGGTCGGATTCGTGCAGCGCGAGCAGTGCCTGGTCGACGGCGTCCTTGCGATCGGCCTGTTCGGCGAGTGCGCCCGACAGCGCGGCTTCCAGCTCCTCTGCGCGGCGCTGGGATGCGACGAGGTCGGACTTGGCGGCGTCGATATCGGCCTGGATCTCCAGCTGGCTCGGCGCACGGTCGGATCCGCCGAGCACCCAACCGGTTCCGCTGAGATCGCCGTCGCGGGTGACCACCCGCAACTCCGGCCGGACCGCCACCAGTTCGACGGCGGCGGCCAAGTCCTCGACCACAGCGACACCGGCGGTCAACGCGGCAATGGCACCGCGCACGGTGTCCGGACCGTCCACGACGTCCGAAAGCCAACGCGCACCGCCGGGCAGCGCGCCGGACTGCGCGGGCGAGCCGTTGGTCGCGCCGAATACCAGCGCGACCCGACCGCCGTCGGCTTCCTTCAGCGCCCGCACCGCGGCGTGCGCGCTGGCACCGGTGTCGGCCGCGACCGCATCGGCAAGCGGGCCGAGTGTCGCGGCGACCGCGGCCTCGAATCCGCCGTGCACCCTGATCAGCCCGGACAGCGGACCGAGCAGCCCCTCGGCGCGATGCTCGACCAGCCAGGCCGCGCCGTCGCGGCGAGCCAGACCCATGCCGAGCGCTTCGATGCGAGCACTCAGCGAGGCGACCCGCTTACCCGCGTCGCGGTCCTGTTCACGCAATTCGGTGACGCGCTGATCGGCCAGTGCCAACGCTTGCACCGCATGCTCGTGCTGCGCGTCGAGACCTGCTTCGCCCGCGTCCAGCTCGCTGAGTTCGCTCTGCACCGTGTCGTATTCGGCCTGCGCCGCATCCCCGCGATACCTGGCCTCGGTAATCGCGACCGAGAGCCGGGCGATCTCCGCGTCCACCGACTGTGTCCTGGTGCGCAGGGTGTCGACCTGCCCGGACAGCCGGGCCAGACCCTCGCGGCGATCGGCGATGGCCCGAACCGCGGCCAGGTGCGCCTGCTCGGCGGCCTTGGCGGCCTGCTCACGTTCGCCGAGTTGGTCGCGCGCGGCCTCCAATGTCTCGACCGCGATCTCGACCGCCTCGCGCAGTTCGGCCTCTTCGGCCTCCACCCGCTGTGCCTCGGCCTCGAGCTGATCGGGGTCGCGGCCGGTGCCGACGGGGGTATCGGTGTCCAGGTGGCGGGCACGATCGGCCGCGATGCGGATGGTCGCGTTGACCCGCTCGGCGAGTGCGGAGAGCTGGAACCAGATCTGACCGGCGGCCTCAGCGCTCGGGGTGAGCCGGGAGAGCTGGAATTCCTGCTGCGCCAGTGCGGCGTTCGCGGCGTCGAGTTCCGTTTGCACGGTGATGTGCTGTTCGCGCGCGTATGCCTCTTTGCTCTGCTGGCTTTCCAGTTCACCGCGTCGGGTGACCAGGTCGTCGGCTGCCAGCCGCAGTCGGGCGTCACGCAGGTCTGCCTGTACGGTCTGGGCGCGCCGTGCCACCTCGGCCTGTCTGCTGAGCGGTTTGAGCTGGCGGCGCAGTTCGGTGGTGAGGTCGGTGAGCCGGGCGAGGTTGGCCTGCATCGCCTCCAGCTTGCGGACCGCCTTCTCCTTGCGCTTGCGGTGCTTGAGCACACCCGCGGCCTCTTCGATGAAGGCGCGGCGGTCCTCGGGCCGCGATTCCAGGATGGCCGAGAGCTGGCCCTGTCCGACGATCACGTGCATTTCCCGGCCGATACCGGAGTCACTGAGCAGTTCCTGCACGTCCATCAATCGGCAGGAGCTGCCGTTGATCTCGTATTCGCCGGCACCGTCACGGAACATGCGCCGGGTGATGGACACCTCGGCGTAATCGATCGGCAGCGCACCGTCGGAGTTGTCGATGGTCAGCGTGACCTCGGCGCGGCCGAGCGGCGCGCGGCCGGAGGTGCCCGCGAAGATGACGTCCTGCATCTTGCCGCCGCGCAGCGCCTTGGCACCCTGCTCCCCCATCACCCAGGTGAGCGCATCGACGACGTTGGACTTGCCCGAGCCGTTGGGGCCGACCACACAGGTGATGCCCGGCTCGAAGCGCAGCGTCGTCGCGGACGCGAAGGACTTGAAGCCCTTCAACGTCAGGCTCTTCAGGTGCAAGTTCGACGACCTTTCCGTGCGGTGGCCGGACCTTCGTCCGTCCAAGCGCTTCTAAGCGGTGGCTGGACCTTCGTCCGTCCAAGCGCTCTGAGCAGTGGCCCGGACGCTCGTCCGCCCAAGCGCTCTGGGCAGCGGCCAGGATTTGGGTCCGCTCAGTCCTGCGGAGCGACCAGTCATGGTATCCGTCGCTGACCGGTTACCCCGTAAGCGGGCGGGCACCACGCGGAGGCGGCACAATCCGGTGAACGAGTTACTCCCCATACTGCAACCACAGACACACGTAGGTTATCGAGTCCTCCCGCACTATCCGATATTTCGGTGTGCTCCGAATTTGCCCACCCCGTGATCGGGCAACCGCAGTTCCGACATGTCCTGCCGCGATGCCCGGCCGCCGCATACGATCCACTCTGATCGCCCGCCGGAATGTTTGTTTGGGAGCACTGAGAATGCCAGCCGCGTCGGCCACAACCATCGTGGCGCTGCGGCTTGTCCGGATCACCGCGCTGGTGCTCGGCAGTCTGCTGTTTCTGTATGCGTGTGAGTTCGACGACGGCTCCGGATCGACGATCTGGTGGGTCGAATTAGGCGTCGCCACCGGATTGGGGATCGCCAGCCTGGGTGCCGGATGGTTCCAGATCACGCTGGCGCACCGCATGGGACAGCACGAATTCCTGATCGCGTCCGACGGCCGGTCCGTGCGCGCCCGCATCGTCACCTCCGGAAACCTGGTTTTCCACGGGCACGACCTGGGCGGTCCGCATCCGGAATACGAATGGACCTGGACCTTCCGCCCCACCTCCTTCCCTGCCATCCGCGCGGCACTCGGCGGCAGCGACGGCGACCTCCTCGACCTACTCGAGGACACCATCCCCGAACTCGACCCCCACTGCCGCCACGACCCAGGAGCCTGGCTACGCGAACGCGGCATCCCGGCCCGCTACCGCGAGAAAGGCGTCGACTCAACCCACCCCACCCGCGAACTACCGATAACCAATCTGCCCCAACCCATTTCGTCCCAGCACAAACATTCGCCACCCGCGCACCGCAACAAGTCGTCGACATCGCAGCGCGAGAAGTCGCCGACCTCTCATCACAGCCGGTCATCCCCATCACGACGCGACTATCCGCCGCCCCCACAGCCGACACGCACGGATCGCGACCGACGACCGTCATCGCACCGGGAGCAACCACCACCGACCCACCGCCACCAGCCGCCACCGCCGAGTCACCGCGACCAGTCACCGCAACCGCGCCGCGAACAACCTCAACCCTCGTACCACGATCAGCCCGCCCCGTCACGATCCCGAATGAATGTTCCGCGCGGCACCGAACAGTCCGGAGTGGCACTTCCGAGAAGCGCACGGCGTCCCCGGTGACGACTCACCACTGCACGAACATCTCGTACTGTTCACGCAGCTGGCGCGGATTACCTTGCTTGACAAGCCGCCGCATGGCTCGGAACGGCACACCTTTCTTACCGTCGGGATCGGGGCTCTCCACGTACGGGTACCCCACGTAGACAGCGACTTCCGGATCACCGTGCCGGTAACACCACCGGCCGCCTTTCACCCTGCGCCACGTCTCCCCGATGTACCAGGCTGCGCCATCCAGGAATACGGCGTTCGCCGGATCTTCGATCTCGGCGACGGTCGGTGTGTAGCGCATGACCAAGACACCCAAGGTGTCGAGCGAATCCACCGAGTAGTCCCACCCGGCATCGGCGCCGTACGCGGCAACCCAGGCGGGGAACGCGTGCTCCCGCGCGGTCAGCCACTCGCGCAGGTAAACGATGTCCGACTCCTGCGGATCGACCGGTTCGATGCCGGGCGTCGGTCGCTTGATCGGCGTCCATGACGGGTGCGTGATCCGGTAGGCCGCCACCGCCTGTTCCCATGCGGCATACGCGGCACCGAACTCCTCGCCGGTCCGGCGCCGCACTGCCGCGAGCACCAGATCCGACGGCGAGAGCGGGCGAAGGTGAAGTTCCTCGGCGGCTTCGATCAGGGGAAGACGTCGATAAACGCGATCCGGGTCGGCGGCGGTCCACCCACCACCGGCCAGCCGTGCCAGCATTTCCCCGAGGTAGCCGATGACACCATCGACGATCCAGGGGTCATCGACCAGCTCGGCTGGAGTGTCGAAATGACAGAGGAGAAACTCTTCCAGATCGTCGATCGACCGCGCCGAATAGTCCAGCTCGACCTCATTGACATAGGCGTCCCGCACGAATGAGATCCGGCCCGAAACCCGGTCGAGCCAATCGACAAGGCCCTTGTCGCGCGAGCTGTCCCGTCGCTCGTCACTTGTCATGCTGCCCAACCTAATACGGGCCATCGACATCGGCGATACGCCCGACATCGTGCGCGGACCAGGCGTCCATCAGGGTGTCGGCGCTGAACTCGGTGGCGGCGCACACACCCGAATGACGCTTGGCTGTGCCGTCCAGGTAGGGAAACGAGAACCGGCTCAGCCGGCTCGGTGACCGAAGCGACCCGACTCGAAACCGGCGAGCACCCGGAAGGCGAGGACCGCACCCCACGGGCCGATCACCCAGATGGGCCATGGGTAGGTGAATTCACCGACGCTGAGCGAGATGGCGCCCCAGATGGCGAGGACCAGAATGCTGACCCCAAGCCATGAGGTGCCCTCGATCTGCTGCCAAATCGGGAGCCGGGCGGGCAGCTTGCCCTGTGTCTGAGCCTCTTTCGACAGCTTCGGCAGGTCCGAAAGCACCAGTTGCAGGTCGTCGCGGGTGGCGGTGCCGTAGACACGAGCGACCCGCTGGTCGTATTCGACGAGGTCGATCCGACCATCCGCCAGATGCCTGCTGAGCAGCTTCACTACTTTGTCGCGCTCCGCGTCGGAAGCCCGAGTACCAGGTGCGATTTCCATTTCCAGGTCCTAACGACGAGATCCACACTCCACAGTGGAAGGTGATACCAGAATGCACCCTCCAATGTGGAATGTCAAGACACGACAGGGCGAGCGTGGACCACTCCGGGGCAGGCAGTCGCCGCGGCGACGCCTCGAGCGGACTGTTGCGCCAGTGGCCCAGGTCACGTTAGGCTCGCGGGCAGCTAAGTGAATATCAATTAGTCACCCACGGGATGCGGTCGGGTCGCGGGCCCGCGCAATCGGCAAGTAAGGAAACGATGTATCTCACCCAGTCGCTGCATCGCGCGGTGCAGCAGCGCCCGGATTCGATCGCCACCATCTTCGGTGATCGGTTTCGCACGGTGGCCGAATCCCACGACCGGATTGCCCGGTTCGCCGGCGCGCTCCGCAATCTCGGTGTGCGGCAGGGTGATCGGGTCGCCATCCTGGCACTGAACTCAGATCGCTATCACGAATACTTCTTCGCCGTGCCGTGGCTCGGTGCGGTGGTCAACCCGGTCAACATTCGCTGGAGTCCCGCGGAAGTCGTGTATTCCCTCCGGGATTCGGACACCAGGGTGCTGCTGGTCGATGCCGCGTTCGCGCAGGCGATCGGGCCGATCCGTGCCGAGTTCCCCGAACTGCGCACGGTGATCTTCATCGGCGAAGGCGCGCAACCCGCGGACACCCTCGACTACGAGACGCTGGTCGCGGAAAGCGATCCCGTCGAGGATCTCCGCGTCGGCGGCGACGAATTGCTCGGCGTCTTCTACACCGGCGGGACGACCGGCTTCCCCAAGGGCGTCATGCTGAGTCACGCCAATGCCGTCACCTCGGCGCTCGGCTCGCTCGCCACCAACCATGTCATTTCCATCGGCGGTCGATTGCTGCACGCCGCCCCCATGTTCCACCTCGCGGACTTCGCGGTGTGGGGGTGTGGCAATCTGGCGGGCTCGACGCATGTGATTGTCCCGATGTTCACGCCTGCCGGTGTGCTACAGGCGATCTCGGAGCACAAGGTCACCGACGCCCTGCTGGTGCCGACGATGATCCAGATGCTGGTCGACGACCCCGCGGCAGCCGATGCCGACCTCAGCAGCATCGAACACCTCGTGTACGGCGCGTCGCCGATCTCCGAATCGGTACTTGCCAAGGCGCGCAAGACCTTCCCTGCCGCCGGATTTACCCAGGCCTATGGCATGACCGAGTTGTCGCCGATCGCGACACTGCTCTCGCCTGCCGATCATGATGATCCAGTGCTCGGCAAGACAACAGGTCGTGCCGCACCGCACGTGGAGGTCCGCATCGTAGACACCGACGGCAACGAGGTGCCGCGCGGAATCGTGGGTGAGGTTGTAGTCAAGGGCGCCAACGTGATGCTCGGCTACTGGAATAAGCCGGAAGCCACCGCCGAGGCCATCCGCGACGGCTGGATGCACACCGGCGACGGCGGCCGGATGGACGAGAACGGCTATGTCTCCATCGTCGACCGGATCAAGGACATGATCATTACCGGCGGCGAGAACGTCTACAGCGTCGAGGTCGAGAACGCACTGGCCAAGCACCCCGCCGTCGCCACCTGCGCGATCATCGGTGTCCCCGACGACCAATGGGGCGAGCGCGTGCATGCCGTCGTCGTACTCCTACCCGGCCAGCAGGCAACCCCTGACGAACTCACCACTCACTGCAAGCAACTGATCGCCAATTACAAGATCCCGCGCAGCATCGAATTCGCCGAAGCCCTCCCCATGTCCGGCGCGGGCAAAATACTCAAACGCGACCTCCGCCAGCGCTACTGGGACGCCACCGGCAGCCAAGTGTCCTGAGGACTCCGGCCATTGGCACCCATGGTGTGCCACTCGCCGCCGCCGCTAGAGAATCGCGAAGGCGACGACCAGGCCGAGGGCGAAGTGGGCGGCGGCCACAACCAGGACTTCCGTTGTGTAGGTGTCGGAGTGGAGGGCGACGCCGATGTCGATACCGAGGGCACGTTCGATGACACGGACCGACACGACCTGGGCGATGATGCCGACGAGTCCGTAGACGAGGGCGGCGATGAGGCCCTCGGACAGTTTGCCCGCCGAGGCGTACGTGGCGAGGACCACGATGAGTGCCATGCTGACCATGCCCGCCGCGGTGACGATGATGGCGTTCGGCTTGCCTTCGGCCACCATGGTGCGCAGCTTGCCAGGGGTGGTGAGGTCGATGGCGTAGAAGCCGACGAGCATGAGTGCCAGGCCGACAAGGGCATAGAGGATGATCGCCCCTACGCCCTCACCGAGTGAGTTCCAGTACCCCGATTCGAGGGCGACTGCGGTCATCATGGTCCTTCCGAGGTGAATTGGGTGTCAGCTGATGATGCGGTGCGGGACGAACGCCGAGCCGTCGTCGGTGATCAAACCGGCGGTTTCGCGAATGCCGAGGCCCGCCGCGGTGTCACCGACGATCCAGGCGCCGAGCACCGGACGCATGTCGTCGAATTCCGGGAGCGGGTCCAGCAATTGGTAGATGAATCCCTCTTCGCCGTACACACCGCCGGTGGCCGTCTCCAGGCCCGCGCCGACGATGGTCATATTGGCGCCTTCACGGCCGAGCTTCGGTTTGCGAATGTATTCGGTGAGCTCGTTGGGCTGATCGAGGTAGGCGGGCAACAGGTTCGGGTGACCGGGGTACATCTCCCACAGCACAGCCAGGATTGCCTTGTTGCTCAGCAGCGTCTTCCACAGTGGTTCGATCCACATGGTCTGCGGCAGGCTCTCGATGACCCGCTTGCCGAAATCGTCGTCGAGCACCCACTCCCACGGGTAGAGCTTGAAGATCGCATCGATCGGGGATTCCGCCAGATCCACGAACCGGTCGAGATCGGTGTCGACGCCCACCTCTTCGATCGGCAGCGCGACAGTGTCGAATCCGGCCTCCGCGGCGGTCTCCTGCATATAGGCGGTGGTGACGTTGTCCTCGCCGGTGGCGTCCGCGGACGACCAGGTGAAGTGCAGCTGCGATGACGGCAGGGTGTCACGCAACTCGGTCCAGCGCTCGACAAGCTTCTCGTGCAAGGAGTTCCACTGGTCGCCGCCCGGGTACAGCGCGGTCAACCAGTGCCACTGCACAATTGCCGCCTCAAGCAGCGAAGTCGGCGTATCGGCGTTGTACTCCAACAGTTTTGCTGGACGGCGCGCGTCGTAACGCAGGTCGAATCGGCCGTACACGTGCGGGTCACTGCGCCGCCAGGATTCGGCGATCGGCCCCCAACTCCATTCCGGCAGACCGAAATCCTTGAACCGTTCGGTGAGCACGATGTGCTCGACCGCGTTCAGGCACATCGAATGCAGCAGCTCGACATCGGCCTCCAGCGCGAGGATTTCCGACATCTCGAACTCGTAGTGCACCGATTCGTCCCAGTAGGGTCGCGGCTGGCCGCTGGCATCGCGACCGGGCGAGCCGTAGACGAGTCCCTGCTCCTCGGTGATCTGCTGCCAGCCCGGCCGTGGCGTACTGCGCACGCGCCGCATTACGATCCGCTCCCGCTCTTGCTGCTGCTACCGAGGCCGCCGCGCTGAATGCTGGTGCCGCTCTTCGTCTTTATTTCGGCGCCCTTGGGCTGGATGGTGGTGCCGCCGGTGGGCGGCTTGCCGACGGAATTGGTTCCGCCGTAGTAGTAGCGGTACTGGCTGCCGTTGTAGATGAAGATGCCGTTGAGACCGCTGTGGCCGCCGCCGGAACTGGCCGAAGCCTTGTTGCAGAGGTCATCGTCGACGACGACCTCTTTGCCGTTCTGATCGATCTGGGTGCAGTACGCGGTCACCTGGTCGGGCTTGGTGAGCGCACGGTAGGCGAGGTACCCGCCGCCGACCAGCCCGGCGACACCGACGATGGCGACACCGCCGATCAGAACCCGCTTGCGGGTGCGCTTCTTGGACTCCGCGGCGACCACGGCGGCTCGCTGCTCTTCCTCGGCGCGCTTGCGGGCCTTGTCGCGAGCCCGCGCCTCGGCCACCGTCGGCGGACGCGGCTGGGTGATGCCCGGTTCCTGGCGCTGGATGCTGCCGGGCCGGGGCGGTACCGGAACGGTGGGCTCGGGTCCCGAATACTCCGCGAGAGTCGGCACATCCCATTGCGGCGGCGCCGTGCCCGGCTCGGTGGGCGTTGGCTCCGAATATTCGGCAAGCGTCGGGGGCTGCGGTGCGGGCGCATCTGATTGCGACCCGGCCGAGCCCTGCTCAGCCGCTTCCGATGGTTCCGAGTACTCCGCGAGAGTCGGGGTCTCATCTTGTGGCGACGCATCCGGAGGTGCGGGCTGAGTGGGTGAGGGACCTGCGGGGGTCTGATCGGGCTCGCCGGACTTGCGCCGGTCGCCGCTGTTCGCGCTGCCCGGATCCTGCGTACTCAACGATCACTCCCCTTGGTCGGCGCTCGCACCACTCAACGCTCCTCGAATCCGGTCAAATCGCCCCGCGGGGCGTCCCAGCTTTCCACAACCAGGTCCACCCGGCCAGGCGTATCCCCGGAATGCAGCAAATCGAGCAGTCGTGCGCAATCGCGCCGTCGGCCCTCGGCCACCACGTGCACGCGGCCGTCGCGGGCATTGGTGGCGTGTCCGACCAGGCCGAGCTCCAGCGCGCGAGCTCGGGTCCACCAGCGGAACCCGACGCCCTGCACCCAACCATGCACCCAGGCGCTCAGCCGGACGGTGTCGGCTTCGGTGTCGGCACGAGATGTTTCACTCATCGAACGCTACGGTGCGCCCGCGTGGCAACGACAACGGCAGATACCCGAACCCCGCGGGCACGGATCTGCGCTGCCCGTTGAAACTCATCCAGCCTCCAGCATCTGTCGGGGATACACGTACCCGGACGATACCCATAGTCGCCGCGCAATCGCCTTCTGGACACCTGCGGCCGCCCGTGGTGGCCACCACCGAGGGACGTCGCGCGATCGCTCACCTCACCCGTCGACGTCGAACGACAGCGTGACCTTGGTGCCTGCCTTCAAGGTCCGGCCGACGGTGCATACCTTGTCGATGGCGCGCTGGACGGTCACCAGCAGCCGTTCGCGCGCCTCGTCGTCCAGCTCGCTGAGGTCGAGCTCGAATACCTCGTCCAGCTGCGGGTACACCTCGTTCTCCCGATCGGCGTCGCCGGAGACACGGATGGTCGCGTCGAAGTTGTCGCCCAGTTTGCGCGAGAGCGGGAAGTCCGCGCTCAGCCCCGAGCAGGCGGCCAAGGCGATCTTCAGCAGCTCACCCGGGGTGAAGACGCCGGGAACGCCCTGCGATCCGATCAGCACTTCGGCGCCGCGTGAGCTACGGCCGGTGTAGGCCCGGGTCCCGGTGCGCTCGACCCACAGGGCGGTCTCCCCCGGCGTGGTCGGTGCGGTGGTCTGGGTCGCGGTTGCAACGGTCTGCTCAGCCATGGTTTCGATCCTGCCATCCTCGTCGGAAACGGAGCACGCCTGCCAACGCCCTGACGCCCACCCGCATTCCACACCCCTGCCCGTCCGCTATGCCCCTTCGCACCATCCGCACCCCTGGTGGTGCTCCGGAAAGTGCGGGGTGAGGGTGGCTATTCCTGGAAGCGGTAGCCCATGCCTGCTTCGGTCAGTAGGTGTTCGGGGTTGGAGGGGTCGGCTTCCAGTTTGCGGCGGAGTTGGGCCAGATAGACGCGGAGGTAGTGGGTTTCGGTGGCGTAGGAGGGGCCCCAGACTTCGCGCAGCAGTTCTTTGCGGCCGACGAGTTTGCCGCGGTTGCGGACCAGCATTTCGAGCATGCCCCACTCGGTGGGGGTCAGATGGACGGTCTCACCCTTCTTGGTGACCTTCTTGGCCGCCAGGTCGACGGTGAACGAGGATGTCACCACCACCGGGTCACTCGCATCGGTGTCGGTGGCGCCGCGGCGGACAGCGGCGCGCAATCGGGCCAGGAGTTCGTCCATGCCGAATGGCTTGGTGACGTAGTCGTCCGCGCCCGCGTCCAGCGCCTCCACCTTGTCGCTCGAATCGGTGCGGGCGGACAGCACGATCACCGGTGTCTGGGTCCAGCCGCGCAGACCCGCGAGCACCTCGATGCCGTCCATATCGGGCAGGCCCAAGTCCAGAATCACCACGTCGGGATGCTTATCGGCCGCCGCACGCAGCGCCGCGGCACCCGTCCCCGCCGTGATCACCTCGTATCCGCGCACCGACAGGTTGATCCGCAAGGCGCGCACGATCTGCGGTTCGTCGTCGACCACCAGCACCTTGGTCACCGGCGCTTCGTGCTTCTTGTCGGTCATTGCGACTTCCTGTGTCATGCGGGATGCTCCGCCACCATCAACCACGGCCACTGTCATCATCGGCTCCCGGCCTCGCTCTCGCTCGCAGGCAGATCCACGTGTGTCGCGCGTCGGTCCCGCAGAGTCCGTTCAGCGGGCAGACCACCGTGCCGTTCGACCGCGCCGTCATCGGTCGCCGGACCCCCGGTCGTCACACCGGTATCGGGATTCGATTCGGCGGGTGCGGCATCGTTCGACTGGCCGGGCGCGTCGGCGTCGGCGGGCAGATCGACGAGCATCGTCAGTCCACCGCCCGGTGTCGGTTCGGCATGCACCGTGCCACTCATCGCCTCGACGAAGCCGCGTACCACCGAAAGGCCGAGGCCGACGCCAGCGGTGTTGTCGCGGTCGCCGAGCCGTTGGAAGGGTTCGAACAGTTGCTCTTCGGTGCCGGCGGGGATGCCAGGACCGGCGTCGATGACGGCGATCGAGACGCGATCGCCGGTGCGTTCGGCGGTCACGCGCACAGGGGTGTCGCGTGGCGCGTGGCGCAACGCGTTGTCGATCAGGTTGGCGAGGACCCGTTCCAGGAGTCCGCTGTCGGCCAGCACCGAGACCTCGCCGACTTCCACCTTCACCCGATCCATTGCCGCACGGCGCAGGCCGCGCGCGCCCATTCCGACGCTCACCAGCGCACGATGCGCCACCTCGTCCATGTACACCCGCCGCACCTGCGGGGTGATCACGCCCACCGCCAGCCGCGACGAATCGAGCAGGTTGCCGACCAGCGCGGTCAGCTGGTCCACCGATTCTTCGATGGTTTCGAGCAATTCGGCGGTGTCCTCGGTCGAGAACTCGATGTCGTCGCTGCGCAAGCTGGACACGGCGGCCTTGGCTCCGGCCAGCGGTGTCCGCAGATCGTGGCTGACCGCGGACAGTAGCGCTCGCCGCAGTCGATCGGCCTCGAGCAGCGCCGCCGACGCGCTCGCCTCCTCGGCGAGCCGCGCCTGGCTCACCAATCCGGCGGCCTGGTTGGCGACCGCATGGAGCACCGGCCGGTCACCCGAGTCGAGCGTCCGGCCCGCGAGCAGCAGCAGACTGGTGGTATCGCCCGCCTCGATGACGGTTTCGGCATCGGCAATCCGCTGCGGCGGTTCGACGCCGACCGCAGCGACCACCTGCTCACCGCGCACCATGCTGACCGCGCGCAGGCTGTAGGTCTCCCGGACCTGCTCGAGCAGTTTGGGCAGATCCGCGCCGTGCAGGACGGCGCCCGCGAACATCGTCAGCAGCTGGGCCTGCCGGGAAGCCTTGCGCGCCTGCCGGGTTCGCATCGCGGCCACATCCACCAGGGCCGCCACCGCGACCGCGACGATGAGCAGCACCACCACGGTGGCAAAGCTGTCGGGTTCGGCGATGGTGAGGCTGTAGCGGGGATCGGCGAAGAACCAGTTCAATAGCAAACCGGAGAACAGCGCCGAGAATGCCGCTGGCACAACGCCTCCGAGTAGCGCGACGGCGACGACGCCGATGAAGAACATCGCGCTGAGGCCACCGAGCTGGAGCAGGCCATCGAGGAACGCGGCGCTGATCGCGCACACGATGATGGGCACAAGCACTGCGGCAAGCCAGGCGAGCACGGGCTCGCGCGGCCAGAACGAGCGCCAGCGCGGGCCGCGATTGGCCTCCTCGTGCGTCACCATGTGCACATCGATCCGGCCCGACTGCTGCACCACCGCGGACCCGATGCCTTCATCGAAGATGCGCGCCCACCGCGAACGCCGGGAGGTGCCGAGCACCAGCTGCGTCGCGTTCACCTCACGCGCGAATTCGAGCAGCGCCGAGGGCACATCGTCACCGGTCACGGTGTGCAGGCTGGCATCGAGACTGGCGGCAAGATCGCGCAGCCGCGCCATCCGCTCGGTCGAAACGCCTGCCAGCCCATCGCCGCGCACGACATGCACGAGCACGAGATCGGCACTCGACTTGGTGGCGATACGGCTGGCCCGACGCACCACGGTCTCCGATTCCGGACCGCCGGTCACCGCGACGACGACGCGTTCGCGGGCCTCCCACAACTCGGTGATCTTGTGGTCGGCCCGGTACTTCGCCAGCGCCGAGTCGACCTGGTCGGCAAGCCACAGCAGCGCGAGTTCACGAAGCGCGGTGAGGTTGCCGGGACGGAAGTAGTTACGCAACGCCGCGTCGACCTTGTCGGCGGCGTAGACATTGCCGTGCGACAGCCTGCGCCGCAATGCTTCCGGTGTGATGTCGACGAGCTCGACCTGGTCCGCACCACGAACTACCGCGTCCGGCACCGTTTCTCGTTGCACGATGCCGGTAATCTGCTCGACGACGTCGTTGAGGCTCTCCAGGTGCTGAACATTGACCGTCGAGATGACATCGATACCGGCGGCGAGCAGTTCCTCGATATCCTGCCAGCGCTTTTCGTGTGTGCTGCCCGGCGCGTTGGTATGCGCGAGTTCGTCGACGAGCACTACGGTCGGCTGCCTGCGCAGTACCGCCTCCACATCGAGTTCAGGGAAGGTCGCGCCGCGATACTCGATCATCTTGGGCGGTATCCGTTCGATACCGGCCAATAGCTCGGCGGTCTTGGCCCGCCCGTGGGTTTCGACTACCGCAGCCACCACGTCGCGGCCGCGTTCGATCCGCCGGTGCGCCTCGCCCAACATGGCGAAGGTCTTGCCGACTCCCGGTGCCGCACCGAGGTAGATGCGGAGTTGGCCGCGTTTCACTCTTCCATCATCGCGCGCGTCGGCGTACCACCGGCAACCCGTATCCGGTCCGCCGCGAGGTCCGTTTCCCATGCGCCGGGTTCGCGCTCGGCCGCCATTGTCGACACAGCGCGGATGGCAAGCGCGCAACACACAAACCCGACGATCACCGCAACCGTGACAGCCGACATGAGCAATCCTCTCCACAGCCGATAAGACGCCCGGTTGCGCTGGATTGGTCCGCCTGGCCGGTGTTGTCGTTTCTACCTCGCGATCGCGCCATGAACTGGATCTTTACGGTGTGTTGACAGGTTGTCCGCCTAACTTGACGGCATCCTTTCACCTTTGAGGGAGACGGCCCCGTAAACGAAGCGTCAATGCTCGTCGACACGGCGCTAAGGACCCGTAAGGAAGCTCGGCACCAGCTCGAATGCCCGCTTGACTCACCCTGTCGCGCTCCATGAAGGGGCGCCAATGGAGGTTGTAAGAAATGTCTGTCGTGGTGTTCACGGTGCTCACCGTGGCGATCTTCGCGCTACTGGGCCTGATCCAGCGGGGGGTGGAAAAACTGTGATCGCGAACCTGATCGGTCTGATTCTCGCCGTCCTCGTCGCGGTGTACATGGTCGCGGCTCTGCTTTTCCCCGAGAGGTTCTAGGTGAACACGACTACCGCGGGGATCGCGTTCGCGGCGTCCCTGATCATCGCGCTTGCCCTGGTGCATGTACCGCTCGGCGACTACATGTTCCGGGTCTACAACACCAAGAAGCACTCCCGCGCGGAGCGAGTCATCTACAAGGCCATCGGTGTCCAGCCGGAGGTCGAGCAGACCTGGGGCGTGTATGCCCGAAGTGTGCTGGCGTTCTCCGCGGTCAGCGTGGTGTTCCTGTTCTTCTTCCAGCTGATCCAGGGCAAGCTGCCGCTGCACCTGAACGATCCGGGCACGGAGATGACACCGGCGCTGGCCTGGAACACCGCGATCAGCTTCGTGACGAACACGAACTGGCAGAACTACTCCGGTGAGTCGACCCAGGGACACCTGGTGCAGATGGCCGGACTCGCGGTGCAGAACTTCGTGTCGGCGGCGGTCGGCATGGCGGTGGCGGTCGCGCTGGTCCGCGGCTTCGCCCGCAGGCACACCGGCGATCTCGGCAACTTCTGGGTGGACTTGGTGAGGGGTACCATCCGCATCCTGCTGCCGATCGCCTTCGTCTTCGCGATCGTGCTGGTCGCCGGTGGCGTGATCCAGAACTTCCACTTGCACGACCAGGTCGCGCAGACGCTCAACGGCACCGAGCAGACCATCACCGGCGGCCCGGTGGCCAGCCAAGAGGTCATCAAGGAGCTCGGCACCAACGGCGGTGGCTTCTACAACGCCAACTCCGCGCATCCGTTCGAGAACCCGACCACCTGGACCAACTGGGTGGAGATCTTCCTGATCCTGATCATCAGCTTCTCGCTACCGCGCACCTTCGGCCGGATGGTCGGCAGCAAGAAGCAGGGCTACGCCATCGTGGCGGTCATGGGCACCATCGCGCTGATCAGCACAGTGCTGCAGAACGTCTTCCAACTGGCGCACCACGGCACCGTGCCGACCGCGATCGGCGCGTCGATGGAGGGTGTCGAAACCCGGTTCGGCGTGGCCGATTCCGCGACATTCGCGTCCGCTACGACGCTGACCTCCACCGGAGCCGTCGACTCGTTCCACGACTCCTACACCAGCCTCGGCGGCATGATGACGATGTTCAACATGCAGCTCGGCGAGGTCGCGCCCGGCGGTACCGGTTCGGGTCTGTACGGAATGCTCATCCTCGCGGTGATCACCGTGTTCGTCGCTGGCCTGATGGTCGGTCGCACGCCGGAATACCTCGGCAAGAAGATCACGCCGCGCGAAATCAAGCTGGCCGCTTCGTACTTCCTGATCAGTCCGCTGATCGTGCTGGTGGGTACGGCGGTCGCGATGGCCATGCCAGGACAACGCGCGAGCATGCTCAACTCCGGTCCGCACGGGCTCTCGGAAGTGCTGTACGCCTTCACGTCTGCGGCGAACAACAATGGCTCCGCGTTCGCGGGTCTGTCCGGTAACACCGAGTGGTACAACACCGCACTCGGCCTCGCGATGGTGTTCGGCCGGTTCCTGCCGATCATCTTCGCTCTCGCACTGGCCGGTTCGCTGGCCAGGCAGGGCACGACCCCCGAGTCGATCGGCACGCTCCCGACACACCGGCCGCAGTTCGTCGGCATGGTCGTCGGCGTGACCGTGATCCTGGTCGCGCTCACCTTCCTGCCCGCACTCGCACTCGGGCCGCTCGCTGAGGGAATCCACTGAAATGACCAGTCCCACTACTGAATCGACCGGTTCCACAGCCGTGTCCGAGAATCCGAAGAAGCAGGCCGAACACAAGGGCGGTCGTGTCCCCCGTGGCGCGCTCGACCCGAAAATGCTGCTGACATCGCTGCCGGACGCGGCGCGCAAGCTCGACCCGCGCATCATGTGGAAAAACCCGGTGATGTTCATCGTCGAGATCGGCGCCGTGTGGTCGACCGTTCTCGCGATCGCCGATCCGTCCTTCTTCGCCTGGGCGATCGTGGTGTGGCTGTGGCTCACCGTGATCTTCGCCAACCTCGCCGAGGCTGTCGCCGAGGGACGCGGCAAGGCGCAGGCGGACACGCTGCGAAAGGCGAAGACCGACACCGTCGCTCGCCGCCTGGTCGACTGGTCGCCCGGGGCCCGGGTAGTCGAAGAGAAGGTCGGCGCACCCGAACTGCGGCGCGGCGACTACGTCGTCGTCGAAGCGGGCCAGATCATTCCTGGTGACGGCGATGTCGTGGAAGGCATTGCCTCCGTGGACGAGTCGGCCATCACCGGCGAATCCGCCCCGGTCATCCGGGAATCCGGCGGTGACCGCTCGGCGGTGACCGGTGGCACCACGGTGCTGTCGGACCGGATCGTCGTGAAGATCACCCAGGAGCCCGGCGCGAGCTTCATCGACAAGATGATCGCCCTGGTCGAGGGTGCGAGCAGGCAGAAGACGCCGAACGAGATCGCGCTGAATATCCTGCTTTCCTCGCTCACGATCATCTTCGTGTTCGCGGTGGTCACGCTGCAGCCGCTGGCGATCTTCTCCAAGGCGAACAACCCCGGAGTGCCGGACACCGCAGCGCTCGACGTGCACGGCATCACCGGAATCGTCATGGTCTCGCTGCTGGTCTGCCTGATCCCGACCACCATCGGCGCACTGCTGTCGGCCATCGGCATCGCGGGCATGGACCGCCTGGTCCAGCGCAACGTGCTGGCCATGTCGGGCCGTGCCGTGGAGGCCGCGGGCGACGTCAATACCCTGCTGCTGGACAAGACCGGCACCATCACCCTCGGCAACCGGCAGGCCTCGGAATTCGTTCCGGTGCCCGGCGTTCCGGATGACGAATTGGCCGATGCCGCACAGCTTTCCAGCCTCGCCGACGAGACCCCCGAGGGTCGCTCCATCGTGGTCTACGCCAAGCAGGCGTTCAACAAGCGCGAGCGCACCCCCGGCGAGTTGACCGGCGCGACCTGGGTGGAGTTCACCGCGCAGACCCGGATGTCGGGTGTGAACCTGGCCGACGGGCACCAGCTGCGCAAGGGCGCGGCCAGCGCCGTCACCGAGTGGGTTCGCGGACAAGGCGGGGACATACCCAGCCAAGTCGGCGTGATCGTCGACGGTGTCTCCGCCTCCGGTGGCACGCCGCTGGTCGTCGGTGAGGTCAAGGACGGCACGGCACGCCCGCTCGGCGTGATCCGTCTCGAGGACGTCGTCAAGCAGGGCATGCGGGAACGCTTCGACGAGATGCGCCGCATGGGCATCCGCACCGTCATGATCACCGGCGACAACCCGTTGACCGCCAAGGCGATTGCCGACGAGGCGGGTGTGGACGACTTTCTCGCCGAAGCCACACCGGAAGACAAGCTGGCGCTGATCAAGAAGGAGCAGGACGGCGGCAGGCTGGTCGCGATGACCGGTGACGGCACCAACGACGCTCCGGCGCTGGCACAGGCCGACGTCGGCGTCGCGATGAACACCGGCACCTCGGCGGCCAAAGAGGCCGGAAACATGGTCGATCTGGATTCGGACCCGACCAAGCTCATCGAGATCGTGGAGATCGGCAAGCAGCTGCTCATCACCCGTGGTGCGCTGACCACCTTCTCGATCGCCAACGACATCGCCAAGTACTTCGCGATCCTGCCCGCGTTGTTCATCGCGCTGTTCCCCGGCCTCGATGCGCTCAACATCATGCGGCTGGCCAGCCCGCAGTCGGCGATCCTGTCCGCGGTCATCTTCAACGCGCTGGTCATCATCGCGCTGATCCCGTTGGCGCTACGCGGCGTGAACTACACGCCGACCAACGCGTCGAAACTGTTGAGCCGCAACCTGACGATCTACGGTCTCGGCGGCATCGTCGCACCGTTCATCGGCATCAAGCTCATCGACGTCGTCGTCCAACTCCTCCCCGGGATGTCCTGATATGCGTATGTCAACTTGGATCCGGCAGCACCTCGCCGCGCTGCGTGCGCTGCTGGTGCTCACCGTGATCACCGGAATCGTCTATCCGGTGGCAGTTTTCGCGGTCGCCCAGCTGCCCGGCCTGCACGATAAGGCGGAGGGCTCGTTGATCACCTCCGACGGCAAGGTCGTGGGCAGCAGCCTCATCGGGCAGTCGTTCACCGATGCCGACGGCAACGCGCTGGTGCAGTACTTCCAGAGCCGTCCGTCAGCGGCGGGTGACGGGTACGACCCGACCGCCACCGCGGCGTCCAACCTCGGCCCCGAGAGCATCGTGGACACCCTGGATGCCGATCCGGAGAACGTGAAGCTGAGCCTGCTGTCCACCGTGTGCGTGCGAAGCAAGGAGGTCGGCGACCGTGAGGGGGTCGACGGCGCCCGTCCGTTCTGCACCAAAGATGGTGTCGGCGCAGTGCTCTCGGTGATCGGCCCGCGCGACGCCGACGGCGAGGTCTCGCATCCGGTGCAGGTCGTGAGCGTCAACGAGGCGTGCCCGACCACGCCGTTCCTGTCCACCTACAAGGGTGTCCAGGTCGAATGTGCCAAGCCGGGCCAGGACTACGCGGTCGGCCGGACTGCCCCGATCTACGGTGACGCAGCCACCGACACTCCGGTACCCACCGACGCGATCACCGCCAGCGGCAGTGGTCTCGACCCGCACATCTCCCCCGAGTACGCAGCTATCCAGGTGGCGCGAATCGCCAGTGCCCGCAGCATCTCCGCGGACCAGGTTCGTGAACTCGTGGACGCGCACACCGACGGCCGTACCCTCGGCTTCCTCGGCGAGCCCCGCGTCAACGTCGTCGAGCTGAACCTGGAGTTGGACAGCAAGTACCCGTTCCGCGGCTGACCCCCTCCGAAACGCCGAACGTCCCGTCGAGTCGCACCCGCGACCGGCGGGACGTTCGGCGTTTCCTGTCTGGTCGGGACTTCCCATACGCCAACCACAGATTTCACGCATTCGTGTCGATGACGACCTTCCCGTTCCGATCGGGGGCAACGAAGGTCAGTAGGTGTTCGGCTTCGGCGCGTACCGCCTCCGCGTCGGCGGGCGAGAGTGGGTGCCATGGGGTGATGCGCACGGTGGTGTCGTCGAGTGACCAGCGACCGTGTACGAAACCGTCGACGAGGTACATCGGGACGCCCGCGGATGCCTCTTTGGCGATGCGGTTGCGGTCTTCGTCGCTGATGACGCGGCGGCGGTCCTTGTGGCCGAGTAGGGAGTTGTCGAAGGCGGGTAGGAAGCGCACCGGGACAGGAAGATTGGGGTCGGCCAGTGGGGCGTCGGGCAGGTCGAACAGCTCCTTGCCCTTGTCGTCGCGGAAGACTCGCAGGCTTGCGCGCATGCCGTCGATCACTCCGGCCAGCCGGGTGATGCCTGCCCATGCTTGGATGTCCGCGACGCTCGCGGGACCGAAGCCCGCCAGGTAGCGCAGGATCAGGGTCTCCGGCCGCGGCTGCTCGGTCATCGACGCACCGATCCATTCCTCCGCGAGGCCGATGGTGACATAGCGGTTGCGCCATTTGCCCCAAGCGCCGGTGTCCGGACCGTGCACCAGCGGGACCATGAGCTCGACGGCCTCGGCAAGTCTGCGGGTGTGCCGGTCCGGAAAACGTTCGGCGAGTAGCAATCCGAGTTCGCTGCGGGTCAGCGTCCGGCCCGCCAGCAGCTCGCGTCCCGCGGCGGCGAGAGCATCCTGGTCGACGCCCTCGATCTCGTCGCGGTAGTACGGCGCCTGCAACGCCGCGCTGACGACGGGTTGCACCGTCGGCCGCAGCCATCGGAAATCCGCTGCGGTGGCCAGGTGTACCGTGCGACGAATCATGCTGGAACGCACCAGCTTCCGTTCACGCAGCAGTTGCGCCAGCTCGTCGTGACGGAACTCCGTCAGTCGGGCCCACAGCCCGACATACGGCCAATTCGGCTCCTGACCTTGCACCGCCACCAAGTGGCGCACGAGCTCGAGCGGTGTCATCGACACTCGCTCCACCAACATCTGGCGCACCAGCAGGGTTCGATTGAGCTCACGCAGCGACAGTTCGGTCATCCCGCCATCCTGGCCGATGCCACCGACAAATCGGCGCCCCACAGCTGGACTGTCGATATACGCATACATATAATATGTGCATGTTCGATCCCATAACCCTGACCGTCGGGGCGACGATCGCCGGTGTCGGCTGGGCGGTGGGTCGATTCAGCCGCCGCGGGAAACCGGCCGATTCGCCCGCCTCCTGCGGCTGCGGCCACGATCTCGCCATGCACGACCCGCAGGAGGGTGTCTGTCACACCGAGATCTCCCGCAGGGGCACTCACGGCCTACGCGAGTGGGTTCGCTGCGGCTGCCGCCGCTACACGGGGCCGACGCCCATCGAGGACTACTTCAGTCGGCCGATCCTGCCGCCTACAGAGTAAGCGGCACACGGCAACTACCGCCCTCGGCTCGCCTGGCGACTGGGGATTACTTGGTAAGGAGTTGCCAGTCGTCGGGCACCCGAGCCGACACCACCTGCGTACCTTCTGCTGCCAGATCGACGGTCACCGAACCGAGACGCAAGTCCGTCAGCGTGATCCTGCCCCATTCCGGCGGCAGCTGTGGCCGCACGGTGATGGTGCGGGCAGGCGCATTCGGTTCCAGCCCGAGGAATGAACGCACCAGCAGTAGTGGCGCCGCGCTCGCCCACGCCTGCGGTGAGCACGAGGTCGGGTACGGCACCGGGACCGCGAATTGATCGCGCGGAAATCCGCAGAACAGTTCGGGCAGTCGGCCACCGAAAGCCGCTGCCGCGTCCAATAATCCGCCCGCGAGGCGGGTCGCCAATTCGACCGCGCCCGGCACCTGCCGATAGCGGAGCAGACCGGCGACCGCGATCGCGGTGTCGTGCGGCCATACCGACCCGCAGTGGTAGCTCATCGGGTTGTAGGCGCCCATCGACGAAGCCAGCGTGCGCAGCCCGAAACCGGTGTCCATTTCCGAACCCGATAGCCGCTGTACCAGCTCGGCGGCGTGCTCGTCATTGGCGATACCGGCCCAGAGACAGTGCGCCGCATTGCTTGTCAGCGCATCGACCTGGCGCTTGCCGCCGTCGAGTGCGACCGCGTACCACCCTCTGTCGGCAAGCCAGAACTGCTCGGCGAACTTGCCGCGCAGCTCGGCGGCGCGCTCACGCAACCGGCTCGCTGTTCGCGCCTCGCCGAAGGCATCGGCGAGCTCCGCACGGGCGAGCAAGGCGGCGTGCACATAACCCTGCACCTCGCACAGTGCGATCGGCGCCTCCGCGAGATGCCCTGCGGCATCGTTGATTCCGTCGAAGCTGTCCTTCCAGCCCTGGTTGATCAGACCTCGATCGGTGGCCCTGCGGTATTCGACGAAACCGTCGCCGTCCCGATCGCCGTATTGGGTGATCCAGCCGACCGCCGCGTCGGCGGCGGGCAACATTGCCCTGATCGCATCGGGATCCGCGCCCCACCGATGGCATTCGGCCAGCAGCATCACGAAAAGCGGTGTGGCATCGGCTGTTCCGTAGTAGGTATTGCCGCCGAGCACCTGTCCGCTCGCCGGACCACGGCGCATCTCGTGCATGATCCGCCCCGGCTCCTCCTCGGTGAGCGGATCGACCATCTGCCCTTGCAATTCGGCCAGCTGTTGGAGGGTACCCAGCGCCAGATCGACCTCCAGTGGCAGCGCCATCCATGCGGTCAGCAGGCTGTCGCGGCCGAACAGCGTCATGAACCAGGGTGCGCCTGCGGCAACGAACGGCCTGCCATGGCCGGATTCGTCGTGAATCTGCAAAGCGCCCAGATCGCTTTCCGAACGCCGCAGCACCTGGGTGAGCACCGAGTCGTGCGCGGTGATCTTCGTCGCGGTGTCACGCCATGCCTCGATCTTTCGACTCGGCGCGCTGAGTCCGTGGTGCTCTCCCGGTGCCACCGGCGCCTGTACGCGCTGGTTGCCGACGGTCGGCTGGGCGATGATCTCGGTCTGCCACCTCCCACCCGGCGGCACCACGATCCGCCAGACCAGGCTGCCAGGCAATACGGTGGGTTCGACGGTCGCCGTGACCGAAAGCCCGCGCATCCGATCGGCACGGTCGTGGAACAGCAACTCGCCTTCGGCCACCGCCACATCGGCCCTGCCGTGCCCGGCCCGTCCCTCCTTGACCGAGAACAGGTCGACGAAATCCGCGTCGACATGCAGTTCCAACGTGACCGCGGTGGGTTCGCGGCTCATATTCTCCAGCGTCAGGATCTCGTGCATCCCGTCGGCGACGAGGCGCTCACGCACCACCAGCAGCGTGCTGTCGGCCAGCCCCGCGTGTGGTGGCCTGCGCAGCACGAACCGCGCCGCGAACGCTTCCGGGCTGAGCACCGAAAGCGGCTCGGCGGGCTTGCCGTCCACCAGCAGTTCCCAGCGCGAAATGATGCGCGTGTCCCGGAAGAACAGACCGTGCGGCCGACCCGGCTCGACATCGCCGAGCCGGTTCGACAGGCAGAAAGTAGCGCCCTCGACGAGCGTCACCGAACTGTCGCAGCCGCCGATTCGGGTCGGCGCACCACCGTTCAGCGGCGTCGGACCCTGCGGTTCCTGGTTCGGCGCAGAGCCGACGTCTGCTGTCATGCCAGTTCGCTCGCCGCGACCCGGACCGGCATGGTCTCATCGAGCCACCGCGCGGCTCGGGCCTTACGCCCTGGCCGCAGTAGCCGGTGATAGATCTGCTCATACCCGCGGCCGAGCGTGTCCGCGCCGAAGTTCGCCTCGACATGCGCCCGGCAGGCCGCCGGATCCATCGCTCGCACCTCGGCAATCGCCGCGGGCAGCTCGGCGGGATCCTCACAGATCCGGCCGGTCACGCCGTCGACGACCACCTCGGCGACCGCACCGCCGCGCAGCGCGACAACCGGGGTGCCGCAGACCATCGATTCGATCATCACCATGCCGAACGGTTCCTCCCAACGAATGGGGAACAACAGGCAACGCGCACCTGACAATAACTTGCGTTTGGCTGCCGCGTCGGCGAGTCCGAAAACATGATCGTGCTCCGTCAACAACGGTCGCACTTCCTTCTCGAAGTACGCCAACTCGGGGGGTTCACTGCACTTGCCGGCGAGCACCAAGGGGATGCCAGCCGCATGCGCGGCCTCCAACGCCAGGTGGGGTCCTTTGCACTCGGTAAAGCGACCGAGGAACAGTGCATAGTCCCCCTTGTCCGCGCGGAACGGCCATTGGTCTACGTGTAGCGCGTTGTGTACTCGACCGAACCAATTCAGGTCCGGCGCCAGTTCGCGCTGGCGGTCACTGATCGCTACGAGCGCGACCTCGTCACTCAATTCGCGGTAGTACTGATAGCAGTCGCCCTCGTCGACCGGTCCGTGCACGGTCACCACTGTCGGCAGTCCCAGCCCTTGGTAGGCAGGCACGTTGAGTGGTCCCGCGAAGGTGTGGTCGTGCACCACGTCCAGGCCGGAGGTGGCGGCGACGTACTCGATCGCCCTTCGCGCCTTCAGCGCGTGCATGACCTCCGGAAACGGCTCACCGAGCCGCTCCGGCAGCGCTCGGTCCCATACCGGGACGAACTTGGCCTTGGTACCCGGTTCGCCGGCGCCGAACAATGTCACGTCGTGGCCGCGGGCGACCAGCGAATCGACCAAATCCGCGACTACGGCCTCGACACCGCCGTATGCCTTGGGCGGTACGTCGAAATAAGGCGGCACGACCATCGCGATGCGGAATCGTTCGCCGACGTGGTCGATCGATAGCAAATCCGAAGAGGCAATCGGCGCCGCACTGGGCGCGGACATCCCTACGCTCATGACCATCCTTCCAAGCAACCGTTGGCACTCGCATCCACCCAGCACTCGGAGCGCTGGGCGCCGAACGTGGTGGCCGCCGCGGCGGAGGTGGAGACTAGAGCCTGCACCGCCGTCCATCAGGGCTTGGTTGGCCTGATCACGCCGAGGGCGCGAACAGGGGGGCCGACAGAAACGTACCTCGTTACCATGCATTCAAACCAGATAGTCGGTCCGAATTTTTGCTCGGCCGAGCCGGCACTCGACCGAGCGGCTGCCGTCAGAGCTTCTCGGGCTGCATCCGCAGCGGCACCCCGATCCGATTCCAGAGGTTGATCATCGCGCTGACCGCGACCAGGCCGGCGCGCGCGCCCTGCTCGAAATGCTTCTCGACATCCGCCCAGATCTCATCGCTCACGCCGCGCTCACCGAGCTTCGTCACCGCCTCCGCATAGGCGAGCGCCGCGCGCTCAGGCTCCGTGTAGAGCACCGATTCGCGCCAGGCATCGAGCTGAAAGATGCGCTTTTCGGTTTCGCCCGCCAGGCGGGCGTCGGTGGTGTGCAGGTCGATGCAGTACACGCAGCCGTTGATCTGCGAGCAACGGATCTTGACCAGCTCGCGGACCGTCGGGTCCAACGGGCCGCGGCGGATCGCCGATTCGGCGGCAAACCAGGCGTGGTAGATCTCGGGGGAAACGTCGGCCAAATTCATTCGCGGCACGGTGTCCGTCCTTTCCTAGGTGCTTACTGCTGCTCCTGGAAGACGACATAGCCGCCGCGACTGTGACACCGCGACGACCACCCTCACACATCCGGCTGGCATCGAGTCGGATCCGGCAGGTCACCGCAGGCCACATTGCCGTGCGCGGTCAGCACATTCCGCCCCGCCTCATCGGTCAGGTATCGCCGAAATGCGGCGGCCAGCGAGTCGCCCGGCAATTCCCCATAGCTGTAGACGAATTCGATGCCCCAGAACGGGTACGTACGGTCGATCCCACCGTCACGGGACGCGGCGATGCCGTTGATCGCAACGGTCGACACCTCCGCTTTTCTCGCTTCGGAGAGCTCGCTGTAGCCGATCGCGCCACGGAGTTCGGCGACGGCTTGCAGCATGTCCTTGGTGATCTGGACGTCGCAATGGGCGATGCTCGTCGGCGGAATGTCTTGCAGCGCCTTGCAGCTCACGTGTGAGCGGATGACCTGCGGCTGCGTGAGCAATCGTCGCTCGAAGGTATTCCTGGTGCCGGAACCGGGGATTCGATTGACAAGGACGATCGGCAGATCCGGGCCGCCGACGTCCCGCCAGTTGGTGATCCGATCCTGGTATATGTCCTCGATCTGCGAGAGGGTAAGACTCCGGACACCCACCTCCTTGTTCACGACCATGGTGAACAACGACAGGCCCAGTGGTCGCTTGAGTAATGCCGCGTACCCCTCGCCCTTCGGCCCGTCGGTGATCGCCAGCAGTTCGTGGTTGTCCTTGCCCTCCTCGATGAGCTGGTCGAGGCCGCGTTCGGTGCCCTCGAAGCGGAACGTGAATTCGGCTCCGGTGCAACGCTTTCGATACTGCGCCGCGGCGTCTCGAATGACTGGGCCGAACGCGGACGACCCGACCAGCGTGAGTTTTCCCGCAGCACAGTCCAGCGGGGTCGGTTCCGGCTCGACCGCCGCCACGACAAGCTGGATGACGATCACCAGCACCAGAAAGGCGGTGAGCGCCAGCATCACTCTGGAGGCGCCGGTGCGACTCTGAGTCTCCGCGACCTTCCCGCCCTTGATGCCGCCTTGCAGCGTCGGAGCCGGGTACTCGCCTGTCCCGCCGGAACGCTGCAGAATGGCCAGGATTTTGTAGTGATCGCCGCGGTTCAACGACACCTTCGGCAGGTCGATCACGCCGATGTGCCCGGTCGTGTCCTCGCGGACCGCGATTCCCGAATCGCGGTCCAGACTGTCGGCAAGTCCCGGTTCGCTCAGCTCGGTCACCGCCATGCCGATGACTCGACGCTGCGGAAAGTGCAGGTGCAGGCCGATCCGGCCGGTATCGGGCGCCTGATAGTCGCGGTCATCGATGGTCGTGGCACCGCTGTTTTCGATGCGAACCAAGACGACCGACAGATCCTTCAGTTCCGGGCTGGAGCCGTCGAGATCCGGGCGCAGCTGTGGCAGCACCCCGGGGAAGACCGACTCGATCTCACCCGTGACAGGCGTATCCATCTGCACGCGATAGCCGAGCTGCCTGCGCCCGACGAAGACGAACTCCCACAGGAACGCACCAGCCGACAACAGGATTGCGGTGATCGCCAGCACGATCTCGACCGGAAAGTCGCCCACCAGTTAATCCACTCCCCAAGAGATCGTTGTACCAACCATTTTCAGGCGTGATCGGCGATCGGCCCATGGACGACACCACTATTCGGCAACAGTTAACCCGGCGGCCATCCCAGACGCACGTCAGGGCTCCGAGATCGAGTCGATCCACTGCTCTCGGACGCCCGCCATGGAGCCTCGGACCACAGGGCCAGGTGTCACGACGACTTCGTCCAGGCCAGTAGTGCGTCCAATGGCCAGGTGTTGATAACCCGTTCCGCCGCAACGCCGTTCGCCACTGCCCGCTCGCAGCCGTAACCCTGCCAGTCCAGCTGACCGGGTGCGTGCGCATCGGTGTCGACGGAAAACTCGCAGCCCATCTCGACCGCGAGCCGAATCAGCCGCGATGGCGGGTCGCGGCGTTCGGGGCGACTGTTGATCTCGACGGCGGTGCCGTAGTGGCGGCATGCCTCGAACACGACCTCCGCGTCGAAGGTCGACTCCGGCCGGGTGCCACGCGCACCCTCGACCAACCGTCCGGTGCAGTGGCCGAGCACGTCCACGTTCGGGTTGGCCACGGCATAGACCATGCGCTTGGTCATCGTCTCGGCGTCGGCACGCAAGTGCGAATGCACGCTGGCAACAACAATATCGAGCTCGGCGAGCAGATCGGCCTGCTGATCGAGGGCGCCGTCGTCGAGGATGTCCACCTCGATGCCGGTAAGGATGCGAAACGGCGCCATCCGCTCGTTCAGGTCCGCGATGACCTCCAGCTGGCGACGCAACCGGTCGGCGGAGAGTCCGTTGGCGACGGTCAGCCGTGGCGAATGATCGGTGAGCGCACAGTATTCGTGCCCGAGCGCCGCCGCGACGCCCATCATCTCCGCGATCGGACTGCCGCCGTCGGACCAGTCGGAGTGGGTGTGCAGATCGCCGCGCAGCTTGGCTCGCAGCGGCTTGCCCGGCAGGCCGATGGGCTGCGCGGCCGCCCGCAGATCGAGCAGATATTGCGGCACCGCACCGGAATACGCCTGTTCGATCACGGCCGCGGTCTTCGGCCCGATACCCGCGATGTCGCGCCAGCTGTGCGCCGTCCGATGCGCGAGCAGCTCATCCTCCGGCAGCTCCGCCACGATGTCGGCGGCGCGCCGGTAGGCCTTCACCCGATGCGTCTGCGCCCGAGCACGTTCCAGCCAGAAGCCGATCTCGCGCAATGCCTCCGCTGGACCCGGCACCGACGTCGAGTCCGGCTCGGCGCTCGGATCATGTTCCGCCACAGCGGTTATCGAATCCTGCTGTACTTCATGAAGGCCACCCCGTCCTCGAATACCCGGCTGGTGATCATCCGGAATCTGGCCGCATCGGGCAGCCGAGGACCGGAACCGAACAGGGACCGGCCCTGGCCGAGCACCATCGGATACAACTTGAGGAAGATCTGATCGATCTCCGGCAGCAGCACCTGAGCGAGCTCCCCGCCACCGCACAGCCAGATCCCGAGCCCGTCCTCGCGCTTGAGCTCACGCACCTTCGCCAGCGGATCGGCGGAGATCAACTCCACCGCCGGATCGGGACTCTCCGGCAACGTCGTCGACACCACGAACTGCCGCAGGTGCGCATACGGACTCGAGGTCCCGGTCCGGACGCCGAAGTCGTGGGTTTTGCGTCCCATCAGCACCGTATCGAAGTAGCGGTTGCGCTGGTCGATGCCGAGCGCCTCCCGCACCTTCGTCGGCAGCGTTTCCGGGTACTGCGCGATGATCGCCGGACCGTGGTCACCTCCCACCGGGAAGAAATCGACCGAGCCGTCCTCGGTGGCGATGAATCCATCGATGGTCGATGCGACGTAGTAGGTGAGCTTGCGCATATGTCCTTCCTCCACGGCCGGCGTGACTTCCGAACCGCCTAGAAGAAACGGTAGCTCGCCAGCACTACTGGAGGCGAGGCTTCGGCTGGCAGCGAGGGCAGGAGTAGGACGAACGGTTCATGAAGCGCTCGCGACGGATCGCCGCGCCACAACGGCGACACGGTTCGTCCTCGCGGCCGTATACGGCCAGCGAGCGCTCGAAGTAGCCGGATTGGCCGTTCACATTCACATACAGCGCGTCGAACGAGGTGCCGCCCGCGGCGAGCGCCTCACCCATCACGACGCCGACCTCCGCGAGCAGGGTGCGCAGGGCGGGGCGGGTCAATCCGGACGCGAGCCGATTGCCATGGATCTTGGCTCGCCACAGGGACTCGTCGGCGTAGATGTTGCCGATGCCGGAGACCACGGACTGATCGAGCAGCAGCCGCTTGATCTCGCTCTGTTTGGTGCGCAGCCGGGACACCACGGACTCCGCGTCGAAGCGCGGATCCAGCGGATCGCGGGCGATATGCGCGACGGGCTCGGGCAGCAATGTGCCCTCGACCGCGACGAGCGGTGCGAGTGCCCAGCCGCCGAAGGTGCGCTGATCGACGAAACGCAACTGGGTGCCGTCATCGAGGGTGGCGAGGATGTGTGCGTGCTTCTCCACCGGGGTGTCGGCGGGCTGCACCAACATCTGCCCGCTCATCCCCAGATGCACGACCAGCGCGGTGTCGGGATCATCGAAGGTGAGCCACAGATACTTGCCGCGCCGCTGGGCCGCAGCCACGCGCAGCCCGGTCATCCTGGCGGCCAGATCGGCGGCACCCTCCAGGTGCCTGCGCACCGAGCGAGGATGGGTCACCGTCACCGCCTCGACGACGTGGCCGACCACGTGCTCGGCGAGTCCGCGCCGGACGACCTCGACCTCGGGGAGTTCGGGCACGTCAGGCTTCGGCGGTCAGCGCCTGGTAGGCGGTGCCCGCGGCCTTCTGTTCCGCTTCCTTCTTGGATCGGCCGATGCCCGAACCGTACGGGCGGCCGCCGATCACCGTGGTCGCGGTGAATTCCTTGTCGTGGTCGGGACCTGTCGAGGTGATCTCGTAGCTTGGCACGCCGAGTCCACGTTCGGCGGTGAGCTCCTGCAGGCTGGTCTTCCAGTCGAGGCCTGCCCCCATCCGGGGACCGCGCTCGAGCAGGTCGGCGAACAGCCGCAGCACTACCTCGCGCGCCACGTCGATGCCGTGCTCGAGATGCACGGCACCGAGCAGCGACTCCATGCCGTCGGCGAGGATGCTCGGCTTGTCCCGGCCGCCGGTGAGCTCTTCGCCCTTACCGAGCAGCAGGTACACACCGAGGCCGCCCTCGCCAAGCCCGCGCGCCACCTCGGCGAGTGCGTGCATATTCACCACGCTCGCCCGCAGCTTCGCCAGTTCGCCCTCGGACTTCTCCGGGTGCTCGTGGTACAGCCGCTCGGTGATGCTCAGGCCGAGGACCGAGTCGCCGAGGAATTCCAGGCGCTCGTTGGTCGGCAACCCACCGTTTTCATAGGCATAGGACCGGTGGGTCAGCGCGAGGCGCAACAAATCCGGCTGCACGCCGACGCCGAGCGCGGCGAGCAGCCGGTCATGATCACCGGAAGGGCCCGGTTCGTCCTTACTGACGGTCACGTCTATACGACAGGTCGTACGATCAGACAGCAGCGGTGACCTGGCGGCCCTTGTACGTGCCGCAGGAGGGGCACGCGATGTGCGGCAGGGTCTTCTCGCCGCAGGCGCGGTTCGGGCACGTGATCAGGGTCGGCGCGGTGGCCTTCCACTGACTGCGCCGCGACCTGGTGTTGGAACGGGACATCCGGCGCTTGGGAACGGCCACGACTACTTCTCCTCTTGTCCTATTGCTTGCCAGTTCACAGATCGGTCTTGCTGATCTGGGTCTTAATGATCGGGGTCGGCCGCACCCGCATCGGGGCTGCCACTGCCGGGCGACTCGGTGGCGAACTTCGCCAACCCGGCCCAGCGAGGGTCAAGTATCTCATGCCCATGGTCGGAACCCGCAATCGCCATCCGTACACCGCATTCCGGGCACAGTCCGGCGCAGTCCGGCGAGCACAACGGCTGTAGCGGAAGCTCCAGACCGATGGCGTCGATGATCACTGGTTCCAGGTCGATCGTGTCGTCGATCAGGCGGTGGATCTCGTCGTCCTCGGTGGTCTGCTCGGTCGCGCTGTCCGGGTAGGCGAACAGCTCGGTCAGGTTGAGCTCGACCTCGCCGGTGAACGGTTCGAGGCAGCGCGTGCACTCCCCCGCCGTCGACGCGGCCACCGTTCCGGTGACCAGCACACCCTCGGACACCGCCTGCAGCTGCAGGTCGAGTTCGACATCGGAGCCCGCCGGAATGGCGATCAGGTCGAGTCCGATTCGATCCTTCGTGGTGACGACGCGATGGAACTCCTGCATCGTTCCTGGCCGACGGCCCAGGCTGCGGGTGTCCAGCACGAAGAACGCGTCCGGATTGCGGCGCGCAGCCGCATGGGGACGCGAGGCGGAACCGGAACCGGCGGACATCACGAAACTCACTCACGTTCGAAGGGAAATGGGCAACCACACCACAATACGCGAGGGGTTACCTCATGCCCAAAACGCCACCGCTATCCCGCCGAAATGACGGCGTCCGGGTTTCTAGCGGCGGTAGTCCCCAGCATAGTCCGGCGCACCCGCACCGGAACGCAGCTGGTGGCGACCACGGCCGACGGTCCGCAAGGTGTTGTCCAGGGTCTCCTCGAACTCCGCGAGCTTGCTGTCGACGTACTGGTCACACTCGTCGCGCATGCGGTCGGCCTCGGCGTGCGCCGCGTCGATCACGCGCGCCGACTCGGTGTGCGCGGCGCGCACCACCTCGGTCTGTGCGACGAGGCGAGCCTGCTCGGCCAGTCCTTCCGCGACCGAGCGGTCGTAGGAGGCCTGACCCGCCTCGGCCATCCGCTCGGATTCGGCGCGAGCCCGGCCGGTAACAGCCTCGAATTCGGCATTGCCATCGGCGACGACGCGGTCTGCCTCGGCCTGTGCGGTGTTCACCAGGTGGTCGGCATGCGCGCTGGCCTCGGCCACCATGCGATCGGCGTGTGCCTTCGCGTCCGCGAGGATCCGATCAGCCTCCTCACGCGCGGACCCGACGGTCTCGCGGGCTTGGTCGTTGGCGCCGGTCACCGTCGTTTCGGCGGCGGAGCGCGCGTCCGAGACAATCTTGTCTCGATGGTCGAGCACGTCCTGGGCGTCGTCGAGCTCGCCAGGCAACGCGTCACGCACGTCATCGAGCAGCTCGAGCACATCACCGCGCGGCACAATGCAGCTGCGGGTCGGCGGGATGCCACGCGCCTCTTCGACGATGGCGACCAGCTCGTCGAGTGCTTCGAATACGCGATACATGCTCACTACCCCACTCTCCTGCGGACTACGGCGAACTTTCTCACCGAGGCCCAGTGTGCCCCTCGTCACCGCAAGTGCCGAGTCATCCTCCGGTGTGTCGTGTCAGTGTCTCGCACGCCACAAAATCAAGTGGAGGATCTACCTCCACTTGGTGTTACATTTATCCAGAGGGTCGGAACAAGATCTTCATAAGCGAATCCCAGGCCCCTACCGGGACAGTGGGACGAGAGGGCGCCGAAGGAAGGGCATCCAGAAGCCGACGATTGACAGGTTCCAACTGTTCAGTACATACTGAACACGCAGTAACTGAGGAACCTTGTTCGAGATGTCGGCGGGAAGGAAAGCGATGACCATCGCTGTTGCCCTTACCGAAGGCTCGTGTTCGATCGGAAAGACAATGACTGTTCTGGAAATCCCGCGACCGGCGGCCGTCAGCATCTACACCCCGTGGGCTGGCCCGTACCCGGTACTGCGGTCGGCAGCGGCGATTGCCCCCCGGTTCGAACAGCTCATGCCGTACCTGCGCAGCGATCGTCCCTTCGCCCAGCTGATCCGTTTCGCACTGGTCGGCGGCTCCAGCAATATCGCCTACGTCCTGCTTTTCTTCGCGATGCACGGCATCGGTCCCCTGATCGCCAACGTCGTCGGGTCGGTCGTCAGCACCATCATCGCCAACGAGCTGCACCGTCAGCTCACCTTCCACGCGTCAGGCCGGGTCGGCTGGTTCACCGCACAGTGGGAGGGCGGCGGCTTGGCGCTGATCGGCCTCGGCATCACCACCGCGGGTCTGGCCGCGATCGACGTGTGGACTCCCGGCATCGGCGGGGCCGCCCAAGCGGGCGCCATCCTCGCGATCACCGCGGTGGTCGGCGGAATGCGCTTCCTCGCGCTGCGCGGCCTGGTCTTTTAAGAACTGGTTTCGTCAGTACATGGGTAACTCATCGGGTACCAGCTAGCTCATCTACCACTTCACCGCCTGCCGCCAACGCCACTGCTACCGCGCCTGAGTCTGGCCTGAAGACGCGGAGAGGCGGGACTGTGTCGTGGGTAGCCGTCAGCCGCGGCGCTCGGCGAGGCGGTCGAGCAGGCGCTTGTGCACCGAGGGCGGGAGCATGTCGGTGACGTCGCCGCCGAAGGCCGCCACCTCCTTGACCAGTGAGCTGGACAGGAAGCTGAAGGCCGGGTTGGTGGCGATGAAGAAGGTGTCCACTCCGGAGAGCCTCTTGTTCATCTGCGCCATCTGTAACTCGTAGCCGAAGTCACCCGCGTCGCGCAGGCCCTTGACGATCGCGGTGATGCCCTGCTCCCGCGCGAAATCCACGAGCAGGCCGTACCACGACTCCACCCGAATATTGGGCAGGTGCGCGGTGGCCTCGCGCAGCATCTCCATGCGTTCCTCGACGCTGAACATGCCCTGCTTGTTCTTGTTGATCATGACGGTCACCACGACCTCGTCGAACTGGGCCGAGACCCGGTTGAAGACGTCGATGTGTCCATTGGTCACCGGGTCGAACGAGCCCGGGCACAACGCTCCTGCCATGGCTCAAACGCTAGCAGGCGACTCGCCGACGAACTCCGCGAGCTCGATCCGGGTCTCCCCGTACTTGCGCACCTTCGCCGGGACATAAGCTGCGGGCCAAGCGATCTCGGGTGAGCGGATGGAGCGTTCCACGGCGACCAGCGCGCCGGGGGTGAGCCAGCCGCGGTCGGCGAGGACACGGACGTCGTCGGTCACCGCCGCGGTATCCACGTCGTAGGGCGGGTCGGCGAGCACCAGGTCGTACCCACCGGCGCCGGCCTGCGCCAAGACGGCCGCGACCGCGCCGACGCGCAGTTCCGCGCCGGGCAGGCCGAGGTCGGCGATATTGCCGCGCACAATCGCGGCGGCCTTGCGGTCGGATTCGATCAGCAGCGCGTGCCTCGCACCACGCGACAGCGCCTCCAGTCCGAGCGCGCCCGAACCCGCGTAGAGGTCGAGAACGCGGACGCCTTCGAAGTCCATCCTGGATTCCAGCGCGCTGAACAGGGCCTCACGCACCCGGTCGGAGGTGGGCCTTGTCCCTGCGGGCGGCACCCGTAGCCGCCGCCCGCCCGCCGTCCCAGCGACGATCCGCGTCATTCGACCGCGGACTCGCGCACAGCCAGCTCGACAAGCAGATCTCCGCCCTCGACCTGCTGCACCCGGCCGATCGCGACCCGGCCGACGGTGCCACCGCGCGGTGCGGTGATCGCGGCCTCCATCTTCATCGCCTCGATGGTGCCGATGGTGTCGCCCGCGGCGACCGAATCGCCTTCCGACACAGCCAATGTCACCACACCGGCGAACGGTGCGGCGATGTGGCCGGGGTTGGTCTTGTCCGCCTTCTCCGCGGCCGGGATCTCGCTGGCGATGGA
Source organism: Nocardia sp. GCM10030253 (assembly GCF_042675075.1). Classification (NCBI taxonomy): domain Bacteria; kingdom Bacillati; phylum Actinomycetota; class Actinomycetes; order Mycobacteriales; family Nocardiaceae; genus Nocardia; species Nocardia sp. GCM10030253. The sequence goes on from NZ_JBHTDL010000010.1 coordinate 323,736, forward strand.
CCGGTCACGGACCGCGACGGGGCGCAGCTGACCGTTGAGGATGCACATCACCGTGCGTACGCCGCGCTCGTCGGGTTCGGAGATGGCCTCCAGGCCGATGAGCAGGGTGACGCCCTTTTCCAGCTGCACGCGATGCTCATCGCCGCGACGTAGGCCATAGAAGAACTGGTTGGCCGACAGCCCGGAGGTGTCGCCGTACTTCTCACGGTGCGCCAGGAATTCGGCGGTGGGGGCCGGGAACAGCAGCCGGTTCAGCGTGTCGCGACGTTGCTGCGAGGAACCGGTGAGCCCGGCCTCATCCGCGGCCGTCAGCGCGGTTTCCGGTTTCGCGGGGCCACGGCCTGCCAGTGCCCTGCTGCGGAACGGCTCGGGCCAGCCGCCCGCGGGCGTGCCGAGTTCCCCACGCAGGAAACCGATGACCGAATCGGGGATGTCGTAGCGGCCCGGGTCGGCGGCGAAGTCCTCGATATCGACGCCGGTGCCGACGAGCGCGAGCGCGAGGTCGCCGACCACCTTGGACGAGGGGGTCACCTTCACCAGCCTGCCGAGCAGCCGGTCCGCTGCCGCGTATTTCGCTTCGACCTCTTCGAACCGGTCGCCGAGCCCGAGCGCGATGGCCTGCTGACGCAGGTTCGACAACTGACCACCAGGAATCTCGTGGGTGTAGACCCGACCGGTCGGGGCGGGCAGCCCGGACTCGAAGGGCGCGTACACCTTTCGCAGCGCCTCCCAATACGGCTCCAGATCGCAGACGTTCTGCAGGTTCAGGCCGGTGTCGTACTCACTGTGTGCCGCGGCCGCGACGATCGCCGACAGCGCGGGCTGGCTCGTGGTGCCCGCCATGGCGGCGCTGGCGCCGTCGACCGCGTCGGCGCCTGCCTGCCACGCGGCGAGATAGGTGGCCAGCTGACCGCCGGGAGTGTCGTGGGTGTGCACGTGCACCGGTAGGTCGAAGTTGCTGCGCAGCGCGGCCACCAACGTGGCGGCGGCGGGGGCGCGCAGCAGGCCTGCCATGTCCTTGATGGCAAGGACATGTGCGCCCGCATCCACGATCTGCTCGGCCAGTTTGAGGTAGTAGTCGAGGGTGTAGAGGGTCTCGTCCGGATTGGACAGGTCACCGGTGTAGCTCATCGCGACTTCCGCGATGGCGGTACCGGTTTCACGCACCGCGTCGATGGCCGGGCGCATCTGGTCGACATTGTTGAGCGCGTCGAAGATGCGGAAGATATCGATGCCGGTCGCGGTGGCCTCGGACACGAACGCGCGAGTCACCTGTTCGGGGTAGGGCGTGTAGCCGACGGTGTTGCGGCCGCGCAGCAGCATCTGCAGACAGATGTTCGGCACCGCCTCGCGCAATGCGGCCAGCCGCTCCCACGGGTCCTCGTACAGGAAGCGAAGCGCCACATCGTAAGTCGCGCCGCCCCAGGCCTCGATGGACAGCAGTTCGGGGGTCATCCGCGCGACATGCCCCGCGACGGCGAGCAGGCCGTTGGTGCGGACCCTGGTGGCCAGCAGCGACTGGTGCGCATCACGGAAGGTGGTGTCGGTGACGCCGACAGCCTTCTGCTCGCGCAGCGCCCGCGCGAAACCCTCGGGGCCGAGGCTCAGCAGCCGCTGCCGGGATCCGGCGGGCGGCGCCGCGGTGAGATCGAGCGCGGGAAGCTTGTCATGCGGGTAGACGGTGGTCGGCCGCTCGCCGTGTGGCTTGTTCACGGTGACGTCGGCCAGATAGGTGAGGATCTTGGTGCCGCGGTCGGCCGACCCGCGCAGGGTCAGCAACTGCGGACGCTCCTCGATGAACGAGGTGGTGACCCGGCCCGCGCGGAAGTCGGGATCGTCGAGCACGGCCTGCAGGAACGGAATGTTGGTTGCCACGCCGCGGATTCGGAACTCCGCCACCGCACGGCGGGCCCGCGCGATGGCTGCTTCGAAGTCACGGCCACGACAGGTGAGCTTCACCAGCATGGAGTCGAAGTAGGCGCCGACCTCGGCGCCGAGGTTCGCGCCGCCGTCGAGGCGGATGCCTGCGCCACCGGGTGTGCGGTAGGCGGTGATGCGGCCGGTGTCGGGACGGAAGCCGTTGGCGGGGTCCTCGGTGGTGATGCGGCATTGCAGCGCTGCGCCGCGGATCCGCACGGTGTCCTGACTCAGGCCGAGCTGTTCGAGGGTCTCCCCCGCCGCGATGCGCAGCTGTGACTGCACCAGATCCACATCGGTGATCTCTTCGGTCACCGTGTGCTCGACCTGGATGCGCGGGTTCATTTCGATGAAGACGTGATTGCCGCGCTCGTCGAGCAGGAACTCGACGGTGCCCGCGCAGCTGTAGCCGATCTGCCGGGCGAAGGCGACCGCGTCGGCGCAAATCCTTTCGCGCAGTGCGGGATCCAGGTTCGGCGCGGGAGCGAGCTCGATCACCTTCTGGTGGCGGCGCTGCAGCGAACAGTCCCGCTCGAACAGGTGCATCACGTTGCCGTATTGATCGGCGAGGATCTGCACCTCGATGTGGCGCGGGTTCACCACGGCCTGCTCGAGGAACACCGTCGGATCACCGAAGGCCGACTCGGCCTCCCGCGACGCGGCCTCGATCGACTCACGCAGGTGCTCGGGGTCGGCGACGCGGCGCATACCGCGGCCGCCGCCACCGGCGACGGCCTTTACGAAGATCGGGTAGTCCAACTGCTGGGAGGCGGCGACTAGTTCCTCGACGTCCGCTGACGGCTCGCTCGACCGCAGCACCGGCAACCCTGCCGCCTTCGCCGCCGCGATCGCGCGCGCCTTGTTACCTGCCAGCTCGAGCACCTCGGCCGACGGGCCGATGAAGGTGATGCCCTCGCGGGCACAGGCCGCGGCCAGATCGGGGTTCTCGGACAGGAAGCCGTAGCCGGGGTAGATCGCATCGGCGCCCGCCGACTTGGCGGCCTCGATGACGGCGTCGATGGACAGATACGCCCGGACCGGGTGGCCCTCCTCCCCGATCTGGTAGGACTCGGCCGCCTTCAACCGATGGACCGAGTTGCGGTCCTCGTAGGGGAAAACCGCGACGGTTCCGATGCCGAGCTCATAGGCCGCGCGGAAGGCCCGAATCGCGATTTCGCCGCGGTTGGCAACCAAGACTTTCGAGAACATTGGCCTAAGGTACCCGCCCCCGAAGATGCTTCTGACAGCCAAGGCCCCTTCGCAGGAATCTTCACAACAGGACCTAGCACGCTTGCGAAGTTGCGTTAATCCAGTGTTTATTTTTGCAGCGCCTTCGGCATCGCGTGTTCGCGACTGCGAAGAAGCTCGGCCGATCACCGGGCCACCAGGTCTTGCGAGCGACGTACGCGATCAGCCCGTGGAGGACGGAAGCGAGCCAACAAAGTCGCGAGCATCGCCACCGACGCACCCCCTCGCCACGACATCGTCTTCCGAGCGAAGCGAGACCGAGCCCTAGAGTTCGCGGCCCGGCTCGCTTCCGAGCGGGCGAAGCGCATGCGCCGCAGGCGCGAGTCTCGCCCGCTCGGAAGCGAGACCAAGGGGGCCGCGAACACGCGGCGCCGCAGGCGCTGCAAAACAAACACTGCCCTATGCTGGTTGTTGCAGCTGGTTCGCCGGTGCGCAGACGAGATGGAGCCCCGACGTCGCGTATCGGAGCCGAAGCTCGTGCAGCCGAATGCCGGGTGCACGGGCGAAGAGGGAACCCGGTGAGAATCCGGGACTGTCCCGCAGCGGTATGCAGGAACGACCGCCGTCACAGGCACTGAGTTCAACGGGCAGTCGGCCCCGCGGCTTGGGAAGCGACGGCCAGTAGGTGAGCCCCGGCGCAGGCCGGGGTCGGCCAGAAGGCCCGTGCCCGCAAGTCCGAAGACCTGCCAGCCGTGCCGGATACGCCGTATCCGGCGGCCACCGCCTCGTGGATTGGGCGCGCGGACCACCAGTGCGACGTGTCGGGCTCCCCTGTCGGTTCCTCCGGCATGTCACTTGGTTTCCGCGTGCTCGTAGGGCGGTCGGCTCTCGAACTCAGCACTGGAGAAACATCGTGACTGTTTCGCATCACACACCGTTCACCGCAACGGTTCTCGGCCTGCCGCGGGTGGGGCCACACCGTGAGCTCAAGCGCGCCACCGAGTCCTATTGGGCCGGACGCATCGACGCCGAGCAACTGCACGCCGTCGCACGCGACCTGCGGCGCACCCAACTCGCCGAGCTACAGGCCGCCGGGCTCGATTCGATTCCCGTCGGCACCTTCTCCTACTACGACCAGGTGCTCGACACCGCCGTGCTCCTCGGTGCGCTGCCGCCAAGGGTGGCCGGCATCGCCGATTCGCTGGACCGCTACTTCGCCGCCGCGCGCGGCACCGACACGGTCGAGCCATTGGAGATGACCAAGTGGTTCGACACCAACTACCACTACCTGGTGCCGGAAATCGGCCAGGACACCGCGTTTTCGCTGCATCCTGAGCAGGTGCTCGAGCAGCTGCGCGAGGCGCTCGCCCTCGAGGTGCCCGCCAGGCCGGTCGTCGTCGGCCCGATCACCTTCCTGAAGCTGGCCAAGGCGACCGGCGGCGCGGCTCTCGATCGCCTCGGCGAACTCGTTCCGCTCTACCGTGAGCTGCTTCGGCTGCTCGCCGAAGCAGGCGCCGAGTGGGTGCAGCTCGACGAGCCCGTCGTGGTCACCGACCTGACCGCCGACGAAATCGAGCTGGTGCGTAGCACTTACGCCGAGCTGTCGGCGGCAAACGATCGCCCGGCGATTCTGGTTGCCACCTACTTCGGTAAGCCGGGCGCCGCGCTCGCCGCGCTGGCGAGCACCGAGATCGAGGGCATCGCACTCGATTTCACCGTGGCCACCGATCTCTCGGAGGTGGTCGCGGTACCCGCGCTGGCAGGCAAGCTGCTGGTCGCCGGTGTGGTCGACGGCCGTAATGTGTGGCGCACCAATCTGGATCGCGCTCTGGCCACCCTCGGCACCCTGCTCGGTTCCGCGGCGACGGTCGCGGTGTCGAGCTCCTGCTCGCTGCTGCATGTGCCCTACGCCCTCGACACCGAAACCGGCCTGGACGAGCAGCTGCGGTCGTGGCTGGCATTCGGTGCGGAAAAGGTAGCCGAGGTGCGGCTGCTCGCCACCGCGCTGAACGAGGGCCCGGACGCCATCGCCGCCGAGTTGGACACGGTTCGTGCGGCTTTGGCGACCAGGCGCGCGGATCCCCGGCTCGACGACCCGCAGGTGCGGGCCAGGCTGGCCGCGCTCGGCCCGGACGCCGTCCGACGCGCGCCCGCCGACCAACGTCGCGTGCTGCAGGCCGAACGGCTGCGGTTGCCGTCGCTGCCGACCACCACCATCGGTTCTTACCCGCAGACCTCCGCGATCCGGCTGGCAAGGGCCGCACTGCGCAAGGGCGAGATCGACCAGGCCGAATATGTCGGCAGGATGCATGCGGAGATCGCCGATGTCGTTGCGCTGCAAGAGAAGCTGGGATTGGACGTGCTTGTGCACGGCGAGCCCGAGCGCAACGACATGGTGCAGTACTTCGCCGAGCAGCTCGACGGTTTCGCCGCCACCGAGGCAGGTTGGGTGCAGTCCTACGGCACCCGCTGCGTGCGGCCGCCGATCCTGTACGGCGATGTGGCGCGCCGCGCCCCGATGACCGTCGACTGGATCACCTACGCCCAATCGCTTACCGACAAGCCGGTCAAGGGCATGCTCACCGGTCCGGTGACCATCCTGGCCTGGTCGTTCGTGCGCGACGACCAACCACTCGCCGATTCGGCACGGCAAGTGGCGCTGGCGATCCGGGACGAGACCGTGGATCTGCAGGCCGCGGGCATCCGTATCGTCCAGGTCGACGAACCGGCGCTGCGGGAGCTGCTGCCGCTGCGGGCGGCCGATCAGCCGGAATACCTCGACTGGTCGGTGCAGGCCTTCCGGCTGGCGACCTCGGGCGTTTCGGATGCGACCCAGATCCACACCCACCTCTGCTATTCGGAGTTCGGTGAGGTCATCGACGCGATCGCCGGTCTGGACGCCGACGTGACGTCGATCGAGGCGGCCCGCTCGCACATGGAGGTGCTCGACGATCTCAATGCGGCGGGCTTCGACCTGGGTGTCGGCCCCGGTGTCTACGACATCCACTCGCCACGGGTGCCGAGCATCGAGGAGATCACCACGTCGCTGCGTGCTGCACTGAAAGCCGTTCCGGCCGAACGACTCTGGGTCAACCCGGACTGCGGATTGAAGACCCGGGGACCGGTCGAGGTGGAAGCGTCACTGCGCAATATGGTCGCCGCCGCGGCCGCCGTCCGCTGATCCGCTCGACGTATCGGACGCGTTCGCATTAATGCGTTCGCACTGAAATCCCTTACTCCCTCCGGAAGTCCGGAGGGAGTAAGGGCAGGTCCGCCCAAGCCGAGCAGGTACCGAATTAGGCTCGGGGACCAAATTCACCTTTGTCACGAGCGGCCGGACATCGCCATTTACCGGATCCGATCGTCTTCAAAGAACAAATAGCCGTACCGAATTACCAATGGCCTCAGCCGGATTCAGGCTCAGGCCGTGGCCGTCGCCTTGGACGCGTCGGGTAGCGCTCACATGCCTCCCCGGCCCGCAGCACCGGCCGTACCTGCGACTTTGCGCCGACCCCACGCCGCAACGCGGCATGACATCCCGGACAACGCTCCATGTGCATCCCCTCCTCGCACGATCGAAACAGCTCGAATCCCCTTTGTTGTCTTCGACGCGAGTGAGCCCGATCGGGTTCCCCTTATTCCCTACAAGTTTCCGGGGGCAGTAGCCGTCGGTTCCTGCCGGATCCGTTCGACCGGCGTACTCCGGCCGCACGGGAAACCGTTTCCGCCGATCGCCGCTCGGCCTGCCCCGATTCGGGCCCGAAGGCCGTCGCCCCCTCGTCGAAACGTCCGCGAAACCTGTTCGTAACTGCGGATTCTCCCAAGAAACCTCTAGACATCCATCGAACCGTCGATTAATGTGACGTTATATAGCGGCACGATAGACAGTGAGTCGCTAGCCGGGGATTCCCGGGCGATCTACAGATCGTGAAGGACGCAAACGATGACTGGACACAACCCACAGCGGCGGGCGACGAAAACCCTGCTCCGCCTGCTGATCGTGAGCGCAACGGTGGTGACCCCTGCGGTGCTGATGCCCGCGCAGGTTCTAGCCCAGCCCGGCCCGACCGTTTCGATGGTGCGGACCGAATCCCCCAGCCACCACGGACGTGACAAATCGGGAAGCGATTCGCAGCGCCACCGCAGGCGCCACGACGAGCAAGCACGTCGCCAAAACTGCGGCACGCAATTCATTCCCGGCCCGCTGTTCTGCGGCCTTTTCAACTAACCGACCAGCAACACGTCGGTTAGTGCCACTCGACTTGACTACAGCTCGAAATTGATCGGAGAAATACAATGACCACCAATTCCAACACTCGCCGCCTGCTGACCTGCGCCGCGATCGTCGGCGCGATCACCACCGCCTCCGCGGGAATCGCATCCGCAGTCCCCGGTGACCATTCCGGCGGCGGGTCGGGCCGCGGTGGTTCCTACAGCTCGGGCGATTCGGCCGGCGCGCATCATATCGACCCCATGGGTTACCACCACCGCGAAAACAATCCCGGGCGGCGCGTCGCGCAGGAACAGAACATCCGCGAATTCCACCAGCGCCAGAACCAGAACCAGAACAACTCCCGCAGCTACCAGGCCCAGGGTTCCGAAAACGGCGGCTGGAAGGTCTGCAAGGTCCAGGCAACCTGGTGCAAATAAACCGACAGCGTTGACCGCCGATACGGAGTCGAACCCCGGCGGCGGTCAACGGTCAGTGGCAACTATCGCCCTTCCTCAGCCCCTCCAATAAACGTGCCGCTACTTAACGGCACATTACATGACGTGTGAAGTATCCCCGCTAGCCCGATCGACGTCGGCTGATGGGACAGACGACGAAAGAGAGTTAAAGCCGATGTCCACAATGAGCGGACGTGAGAAGGCCGTGCCGATGTGTACCGAACGCCGTACTTCGAAGGCCAAGACGCTGACCCTGCTCGCGATGACCGCGGTGACGGCCGGCGGCATCGGTGTCGGCGCGGGAACCGCCGCGGCCGAGCCCGCCGTCTCCTGCCGGTGGGCGGGCGACGCCTACGCGCAGGGCACGGCGGTGAACGCGGGCGGCTGGAACTTCAGCTGCCGATCGGATAGGTACGGCAGCCCACACTGGGTCCGCGGACATGCGGTGAACGGGCACAGCACCGTCCGCAACCCCGGCGCGTACACGAACCCCGCGGGCCTGTTCAGTCCGGGCGCGCGCCAGCCGGGAACCTCGTACAACGACTATTGCGTCGGCAGTCAACTGATCGAAGGCTCCGAGGACGTGTACGAGGTCGTCGCGGACCGTAACGGCGCCGTGTACTGGAAGGCCGCAGAGTCCATCACCATGTGGACCTTCGACGGGGGCACGGGGCCACAGCGCTCGTGGCGGTCGGCGAGCCTCTGCTACGACGGCAACCTGACCTGATCGCGAAGGCGACGTTCACGGACGTGCCGGGGACCTCGAGGGCCGTTGCTCGGATTCGAGCCGGATCCGCTCGGTGAGGTCACCCGGCACGTGCCACATGATGTCCGCGCGGGTGGCCGCCATCAATTTCCGGCGAATGGCCACGACCTGGGCATCGACAGTCCGAATGGAACTACCACGCCGCGCGGCGATGGCGCTGTTGGCCCAGCCCGCCGCAGCGAGCACCGCGACGTCGCTTTCGGCCGGCGAGAGCTCGTGCCAGCGTGAAGCGGTCTCGCGCGCCGCGGGACCGTCGCTCGGCAGCTCGTCGATAGCGAACCTGCCGAGCATGAACCGTTGCAGCTCATCGAGTTCCGGGCGCATTCGCGCGCCGCGGCGGACGGCCGCCGCGTAGTCCTGCGCACCGAGGATCGATCTCGCCACCGCCGCGGCATGATCGATGCCACGAGCCACCAGCGTCACTCGGTCGGCGACAATGCCCATCGACCGGTGCAGAGTGGCGATACCGCCTTGGAAGTAGGCGATTTCGGTCGCCGCCGCTCGGAGTTCGGCGTGGTCACCGTCCTTTGCGGCGATCCGGGCCGAGAGAATATAGGTCAGCGCCATCGTGCTGAAGTGGATGATCCAGCCGGCCGTCCATCTGTCACCCGAGACCAACAGACGTTCCACGGCGGCCCGGCCGACTTTTATCGCATCGTGTGGATCGCCGTGCCTGGACACCGCGATCAACCATGCCACCTCGCCCCAGGAGATGGCCCATTGGGAATCACTGGCGACAGCCCGATCGAGATGCTCCCGCGCGGCACCGAGAGCTTGCTCGGCGTTACCGAGGTTCGCGCAGGTGAGCGCCGCGAACAGTTCGCTCCGTTGCACCCCACCCTGATCATTCGCCTCCGCGAATTTCCTACTCGCCCTGGTCAGTACATCAACGGCCCGCGGGTCGAGGTGCATCAGCAACAGCTCCAGACCCCAGGTGAACTCCACCGGGGCAGGTAGGCCGACGTCCTTGCGGGCGGTCGCGCGCCAGGTCCGGCGCAGCGCCGGATCGGACAGGCACTCGGCCGCGCACTCGTCGAGCAGCTGCGCGGTATAGGCATGCCTGCCCTGCCAGATCGCCACCCACCCGACCAGCGCGGTCGCGGTGATCCGGAGCTGGGTCGGCGGCGGATCGACCTGCCTGGTCGCTTCCAGTGCCTGTTCGGTGAGACCCCCGATGGCACGGTTGGCTCCGGTGATGAACGGGATGCGCAGCGCCATGAGAATGGCGGCGGTCTCCAGGCCGATGACGGCCTCGGTGGGTTCGATGAGGCTGGTTTCGATGCCGAGCAGAATGTTGCACCAGGCCGAACGCGCCCAAGCTAGCCAGTCCTGTTCGTGCGGGCCGTACCAGGTGGCCTGGCCCGCGGCGACTTTGTCCCGGTAGTAGCGCCGGTGGCGGGCCAGCAGCCGCGCTTCGTCCATATCGTCGGTACGCCGGGACAGTCGGTCTCGGACGAACACCCCGACACTTTCGAGGAGGAAGTACCGGACTGTGGTCGGCGCGATGCGGCAGGAAACCAACGACCGTTCCGTCAACCGTTCGAGCGAACGCTCGATCTCCTCCGGTGACAGGGACGGATCGGCGCACACCGCGACGATGGCGTCGGATTCCGCTCCGCCGCCGAGCGTTTCGTCGTCGTCGCTATCGCATCCGGTGACGAACACCGACATCCGGTCCAGCAGGAGTTGTTCACCCGCGGTGCACAGTCCATACGACCAGGCGATCACGTCCCGAACACTGCGGTGGCGTTCCTCGGCACCGAGCCGGACGCCGTTGGACCACTGCATGCGTCTGTCGTCGGTATTGCCGGTGAGCTCGCGCAGCACGATGACGGGTGGCCGGTGCAGCAGACGCGCCGCCGCCAGTCGGATGAACAGCGGGTTGTTGTCCACGTGCCAGCAGATCTGTTTGGCGACGGCCAGCTGTTCGGGATCATCGGAGATCGGCCGGCCGGTGAGCTCGGCGCGCCGTCGGAACAGCTCGAGAGCGTGTCCGGACGACATCGGCGGCACCGTCACAATATGCTCGTCGATCCACCCCACCGGTTCCCTGCTGGTCGCGATGATGGTCAGTCCCGGCACCGCCTCCAGCAGGCCGACGATCAGCGGAAAGACGCCAGCGAGTACATGCTCGCAGTTGTCCAGCACCAATATCGTCCGATGGCTCCCCGTCTCGCGGCCCGCAGTGAACGTCTCCAGCAGACCGTCCCAGGCCGACCTGGCGGCGATATCCGCGGTCACCACCGACTGCACCACTTCTTCGGCGACGACTCCGGTGTCGGCGCCCGGCGCCAACCGGGACAGCCGCGTCCAATAGACCGTGTGGTGTGGCGCCTTCCGGTATCTGCGCAGCGCTTCGGCCGCCAACGTGGTCTTGCCGATGCCACCCGGTCCGGCCAGGGTGATCAGTCGAGCTGTGGACGAGGACAGCAGCGTGGCAACCCGCTCCAGCTCGATGTGCCTGCCGACGAACTCACTCGCGGCAGGGACGTCGTCGCCGGGATTCACTGCAGACATCCTTGCTCACCTATCGATTTCGAAGCTACGTGTAGCAGTAGCTTATCGATAACGAGCAACTCTACTGTTTCGGCGCGGCCTTCGTTCGGATTCGTGCCGAACGCGCTCCGCGAGTTCATCGGGGATGTAGCGGGCGATCTCGTGACGAGAGGCGATCATCAGTTTCTGTCGAATGGTCGCGACCTGTGCGTCGACGGTCCGGATGGAACTGTGTCGCCGGGTCGCGATCGCACTGTTCGGCCAGCCCGCCGCGGCGAACACCGCCACATCGCGTTCTGCCTGCGACAAGTCGCTCCATGGGGAGGGAGATAGGGCGGACCGAGCAGCGGGCAGCGGGCGCGAAACCTCGACGGCGCTTCGGATCTCCTGACCGACCGAGTCGATCCACGCCCTATCCGCGGGACCGTGCCACATGGGTTGCCCGGCAGCGAATTTGTCACGGAAGTAGCGGCGGTGCCGCGCGGATAGTAGCTCCGCCTCGGCGCGATCGCGGTGGTGTAGCCGGTCGCGAGCGAAGACCTGCACGCTTTCCACCAGATACCAGTTCATCGTGGTAGCGGTGAGGTGCACCGAGAGCAGGGAACGCTCCGTCAGACGTTCGAGCAGGTGCTCGATCTCGCCCGCCGGGAGGATGTGGTCCGCGCACACCGCGATCACGGCATCGAGTTCGATTCCCCTGCTCGGTGATTCGCCGTCGTCGGTCTCGTGTCCCGCGGCGAATACCGACAGCCGTTCGAGCAACAGTTGTTCCCGCACGCCGCACAGTGCGAAGGACCAGGCCAGGACGTCGTACACGCAGCGGTGCCGCGCCTCCGTGCCCGACCTGGCGCCGTGCGTCCACCTCAGACGCTTGTCATCGGCGCCGCCGGTGAGTTCGCGCAGCACCATGGCGGGTGGTTGATGCCGCAACCGCGCCGCGGCCAGCCGGATGAACAGCGGATTGTGATCGACGCGACGACAGATCCGCGCGGCGACGGCGAGGTGTTGCGCATCATCCGGGATCACCCGCCCGACGAGTTCGGCGCGCTGCCTGAGCAATTCGAGTGACTGTTCCGGCGCTAGCGGCGGCACGGTCAGGATGTACTCGTCGACCCAGCCGATCGGTTCTCTGCTGGTGGCCAGGATCGTCAGGCCCGGCGCCGCGGCCAGCAGATCCGCGATCAGCGGGCCGACGGCGCCCAATAGGTGTTCGCAGTTGTCCAGCACCAACACCGCGCGATCCGCGGAGTAGTCGCCGCCGGTCCCGAAAGTGCACACCGCCGACTGCACCACGTCCTGCGCGGTGGCTCGGCAATCGCCTTCCAATTCGGCCAAGGAGGCCCAGTAGACCAGGCGGTTCCTGGCGCGATGCACGCGACGCACGAACTCCGCCGCCAACCTCGTTTTCCCGATGCCACCCGGCCCGACCAGGGTGATCAGCCGTGCACCTCCGGACAGCAGGCTACCTAGTCGGTCCAATTCCATTTGGCGGCCGACGAATTCACTGGTGGGTGCCTGTACCAGGGACATAGGACGAAAGTTAGTCGAATCAACACGAACGCGCTGGAAATTTCAGGTTACCGGGGCGCTACGCTGACCGACATACCGACGTATGAGCAGGCTGGTGGTAGTGCATCTGCACGACCGCGCTGTCGAAGGTCATCACGTCGACCAGCTGCAGATCCGACATCGCGGCCGGCGCCGGGAACAGTGGTACGCCCCCACCCAGCACGAGCGGGTGGACGAACAGCCGGTACTCATCGATCAGGTCGTGCCGCATAAAGCCCGAAGCTGTCTCCGCGCCGCCGAACAGCACCATGTTGCAGTCCTGCTGGTCGCGCAGTGCGCAGATCTCATCGACCACGCCGTCGCGAATGACTCGCGTATTCCAGCCCGCGCTGGGCAGACTGCGCGAGATGACGAGCTTCGGCGTCTGCTTCCAGCAGCGCGCGAAATCGACATAGAACTCGGATATCGCCGGATCCCCGTCGGCTGTCGGCCAGAACGATGCCATGATCTCGTACGTCTTGCGTCCGTAGATGAACAGATCCGCCGCGCGTAGTTCGTCGAGAAACGATTCGCACAACTCCTCGTCCACCATCGGCCAGTGGATCTCCTGATCCGGCCCCTCCGCAAAGCCGTCGAGCGACATCTGCATCCACAGTGTCACGCTTCCCATACCCAACCCATCTGCTGCCCTCGTGCCGAAGTCAGATTCTGGTGGGGAGTGGAGGCCGCGCGCATCGGTAGATTTGCTCACGACATACCTAAGTAGGTCGTGAGAGGTGGCGCGGCGGCAGGCCTCGGCGCCGCCGACCTCCCCGAATGGGTCATCGAGAGGGGGCGCCGAACCTCGAGCGCGATCGCGGTTCGCCGGCGTTCACGTAGCCGAAAACCATTCCCGTGCAGTGATTCTCACCCTGCGGACGGCGCCGATGCCGTCGCGGTATGCCAGCAAACATACCGCTGTTTAACGGCACGTTACAGATCAGTATCTTCAGGCGTGGGAATAGCGGTCATCAGAGTGGTAATTCGAGGGTTGAACCGACCGGTCAGGCCTGCAACAGCGCCTCGGCGAGTTCCGCGTCTTGGTCGAGATACCGTGCGACGAAGAGGGTCACGAGCTCCGCGGTCGCCTCGCCGGACATGGTTTTGGTCGACTGGAGGCGGTTGGCGAGTTCGTTCCGATCAGCCCGATCTCGATCGGACCGCTGGAACGCCGCAAAGGCCGTTCGACGGAACAGATCGACGAAGCGACGGGCGATGCGGTCGGTGTCGGCGCGGAGCTTCTCGAGCTCGTCAAGCACCTCGGCGGCGGGGACGCCTGCCGCAACCAGCTTGTCGATGATCCGTACCAGCCTGCGGTCCGCCATCCGATAGGTTTCGGCGTCCACAGGCTCGTACAGACCCGCCGCTACCACGCGCGAAAGGCCGTTGGGCACCTCGCGATAGCGTTCGGCGAGTTCCGTTGCGGTAATGGTCTCTGCCGCCTCCGATATCGTCTCGGCAACCTCCGACTTCGCCACGTCGGGGTCGATGACGCCGAGAATGTCACCCAGGTCGTCACCGCGGCCCCAGGCGTCGAGCAGTTCCCTGATGCCATTGAGTTTGATCCCGCGATCCAGCAATCGACTTATGGTCCGGACACGATTGAGATGCTCGGGCCCGTAGAACCCGGTTCGTCCTTTGACCTGCGGCGGGGGCAGCACGCCCCGTTCGTGGTAGACCCGCACACTCCGCACGGTCGTGCCGGCCTCGCGCGCCAGCTCGTCGATCGTGTATTCAACAGCGGCAGCCATAGTTCAAGGAAACCACATCAGGTCCGCGCCGACCGGCACCACACGGGCGCTGTAGCCGCATCCATGGCCGACAGCAAAATATCAGCAAATACAATTTCGACCATCGGACTTCCCGCCGGTGGAAACCGACACCTGCGCTACATTTCCACCGGCGCATATCCTTCGGGCATGAGCGCGGGATCTCGGGTCAGTGTCGCGGACCGTGAACGGGCGCTGCTGGAACTGTCACAACACCTCGGTTCCGGCAGGCTGGATCTGGCCGAATTCGACGAACGCAGTGCGGCGGTATCGACAGCCACCACCAAGACTGAGCTCGCCGAGTTGTTTGCCGATCTCCCTGGCAGTATGCCGCCGCCCGCACCCGCCCCGGTGCCGAACCCGCTGCGGACGCTCGTCGTGACCGCCGGGGCGATCGCCGCCTTCGTCCTTGTCCTCGCCCTCGTCACCGGCGATTGGTGGTGGCTGCTCGTGGCCCTCGGCGCTCCAGCGCTTTTCGTGCTCGCCCGACGAAAAGGCGTGCTGCGCACCTAGAACCGGGTCTGCGGCCGGACGTGGTTGGCCAGATCGACCAGCCGGTACCGATGCAAGCGGTGTGGTGCGATGCGCGCCAGCGCCCGCAGGCTCGTTTCCAGCCCGCCCTGCAAGCCCAGCTCCGTGAGCGGAAACCCGAGGACCGTCGAATCGGGGCCCGCCGGTTGCCCACCCGCACGGAGCCACTCCAGCGCCGCCCCGACGACGATCACCTGTAGTTGCAGGGCCCTCGGCTCGTCCGGTGCGGCATCCAACCTGGTGGCCGCCTCGGTGAGATCGCCCTCGGTGATGTCGGCGACCGGCCGCGACACCAGCAGCAGACAGCCGGTCATGCGCGCCACGCTGTGATACCGCGATGCCTCAGGGACCTGGTCGAGTACCGCGACGGCTTCGAGCAATGCACCGTCGGCCGCGAGCCTGCGGGCCAGGCCGAATGCCGCACTCACCATACCGTGATTGGTCTTCCACACCGTCCCGTAGTAGTCCGCCGCGACCCGATGCCAGCGCTGGGCATCGGCGGGCGTTTCGAGGTGCTGCAGTGCGAGTTCCGCGGTGGCGGCCAGCGCGAGGGCGGGGGCGAGCTCACCGGGCAGCATGCTGTGCACGAGGTCGAAGTATTCGTAGGCCCGCGAGTACTGACCGTCCAGCAAGGCGGCGGCGGCGGAGTACCAGTCCAGGCGCCAGTCGGCGTTGTAGTTCGGTCGCAAGTCGGCAAGCCGGTCGGAGGCCAGCACCACATCACCCAGGTCGAGATGGGCGCGGATCGCGGTCAACGTCCCCTCCAGCTCGAACGACTCCGGTTCCGGGATCGTCCCGGACACGATGCGGTCGGCAGCGCGTCGCAGCGCGTCGAGGGCGTGCCTCGGGTCGCCGTGCAACAGCGTGGACAGCAGCTCGGCACTCGGGTCCTCGTTGTCCATCATCGGAACCGGTAGCGCCGCAACCACACTCGGCGCGTCGAGGGCCGGTAGGCGGTGTCGGCCGTCGGTCATGCCGTCGGTCTGCCCGATGAGCGTTTCGATGCCGAAATCGCCACGCATGGACCCGAATTCGATCGATGCCTGCGGGTGCTCCAGACCGGTTTCGGCCGCCAGCACCATCCGGAGCACGCCTGCGAGCTGGCTGTACATCGAATAGGCAGAAGGAAAGCGACGCTGCGGATCCAGATCGGTGGCCCGCTGCAACAACCGGTACAGCGCCGGGTTGCGCCGCAGCAAGGGCTGCTCCTCCGGGGTCGGCAGGCCAGGCAGGTAGTGGCCCTCGCGATCCTTGGGAAGTTCGAGTATCAGCGCGGCCAATGTTCGTCCGACCGTGTAGATGTCGGAGGCCACGGTGGGGCCGGTCTCGGTGATCTCGGGCGCCTGGTATCCGGGGGTTCCGTAGATGCTTCCGTAGGACTCCATCGCGGCGACCGCACCGAGGTCGATCAGTTTGACCTCGTCCTCGCTGACCATGATGTTGTCGGGCTTGAGGTCGTTGTAGGCCAGTCCGAACGAGTGCAGATAGTCGAGCGCGGGCAGGATCTCCATCATGAAGGCGATGGCGTCCGGAACCGAAATACGTTCCGGGGCACGCAGATCGAGCATCTTCTTCAGTGATCGTCCGCCGACGTACTCCATGACGATGTAGCCGTCGGCGACGTCGCGCGTCGACCGGTGCTTGACGAAGTTGTGGATCTTGACGATCCCGGGATAGGCCACCTCGGAAAGGAATTGGCGTTCGGCAAGGGCGACGACATGCGCCTCGAAGTCGAGCGGGTTCTGCAGCCCCTTCAACACCACCCAGCGATCGCTCACATTGCGATCGATGGCGAGGTAGATCCAGCCGAGTCCACCGTGTGCGAGGCTCCCCTGCACCTCGTACTGGCCCGCCACCATCTCCCCCGGCTGCAGCGCCGGTCGAAAGTTGAACGGCGAAGCGCAGCGGTCACATTCGCCGACCACCGCACCCGGCCCGGCCTCGGTGGTTCGGCCGACCGGTTGCTGACACTTCCAGCAGAACCGCTTGTGCTCGGGCACTTCCGGACGCTCGAGCACCGAGGTCCGCGGATCGAGCGGGCTCACCTGCGGCATGGCGACCAACCCGTCGCCGAGCCGTCGCACGCTCGGCCGCGACCGTGCGCTGCGGCCCGAAGCGGGTTCGTCGAGCTGGGCGAGTAGCGCACGCTCGGAGTCGGTCGTGCGCTGAGAGGCCGAGGTACGCGAAACCGTATCGGGCGAAACGTCATTCGGGATCGGCTCGGGCTGCGGACGACTCCGAGGTTTCGACCAAGGGTGCAACAGGACGGGCACCTCGGTCTTGGACGGTCGACGAGACGCCCATGGGTGCGGCATCCGCCGCGGCACTTCGGTGCCGCGCATCCGCCGATTCGCCCATGGGTGTGGTATCGGACGGTCGGATGCGCCAAGGTGCTCCGGCATGCGAACCTCTCAAACCCACCGTGCAAACGGGGTTTCATTCTGGTCCGCCACCTGTCGATGCGCGCAAGCATTGTTCTCAACATTGGGAATAGGTCCGCCCCGGGCGTGTCGCCCGGGGCGGATACTGGCTTACTCTTCGTCGGGCTTATCGAGAATTACCACGGTGTCGTTGTGCGAACGACTGGCAGGACGCTCGGCGAGCACCGGGAACTGACCGGTGTAACCCTCCCGGATCGTCGCGATGCGCAACACCTGCTTGCGAGCGAGGAACCAGCCACCCACCATCGCGGGAACCACGATGACGACCATGGCGATCACCGCGCCGCGCTGCAACTCGTCATCGCTGAATGCCATCAGCGCGACCACCGTCGCGAGGAAGACCAGCGTCGCGTAGCTCGTGTACGGCGCGCCGATCAGCCGGAAGGACGGCCGCTCCACCTTGCCCTCTTGCGACCAGCGGTACAGCTTGAGCTGGCAGACCACGATCGCGGTCCACGCGACGATGGTGCCGAGAGCCGACATGTTCAGCACGATCTCGAAGGCCTTCTCGGGCACCATCGCGTTCAAGCCGACACCGAACAGCGCGATCGCACCGGTCGCCAGAATCCCGACGTAGGGCACACCGCCCTTCGACATCCGCGACGCGATCGTGGGCGCGCTGCCGTTCATCGACATCGACCGCAAGATCCGGCCGGTCGAGTACAAACCGGCGTTCAGGCTGGAGAACGCCGCGGTCAACACGACCATATTCATGACCGAGCCGGCGCCGTCGATACCGACGCGCGAGAAGAAGGTGACGAAGGGGCTCTCACCGGACTTGAAAGCGGTGTAGGGCAGCAGCAGACCGAGCAGCACGAGCGATCCGACATAGAACAGCGCGATGCGGGCGATGACGGAGTTGATCGCGCGCGGCATGATCTTCTCGGGATTCTCTGCCTCGCCTGCCGCTGTGCCGACCAGTTCGACTGCGGCATAGGCGAATACGACACCGGTGGTGACGAGCACCAGCGGCAGGATGCCGCTCGGGAACAGTCCGCCGTTGTCGGAGATCACGCTGGGGCCGGTGGCCTGGCCGTCGATCTTGAACCGGCCACCGAGGAAGACGACGCCGACAATCAGGAAGGCGACCAGCGCGACAACCTTGATCATCGCGGCCCAGAACTCCAACTCACCGAACCACTTGACCGACACCATATTGATGGCGACCACGATGGCCAGCGCGATCAGCGCGATCAGCCACTGCGGAATCGCCTCGAAGGCTCCCCAGAAGTGGACATAGGTGGCGATGGCCGTGATGTCTACGATCCCGGTCATGCACCAGTGGAAGAAGTACATCCACCCGACGGCGAAGGCCAGCTTCTCACCGTAGAACTCACGGGCATAGGAGACGAACGACCCCGAGGAGGGGCGATGCAGCACCAGCTCGCCGAGCGCACGCAGGATGAAGAAGACGAAGACGCCACAGATGGCGTACACCAGAAACAGCCCGGGTCCCGCGTGGGCCAGCCTGCCGCCCGCGCCGAGGAACAGGCCGGTGCCGATGGCGCCGCCGATCGCGATCATCTGCAGCTGGCGAGGGCGCAGCGACTTGTGATAGCCCGCGTCCTCGTCGTGGAGCGAGTCCGCCGGAGCGGCCTGCTCCGAGGGAGGTCGAACTGTGGTCATGGCGACGGCCTTTCAAGTGACGGCGATCATATCTGCGATCAATGTACCGTTAAGTAGCGGCACGTTCAATAGCGGACACTCGACGTAACATGATGGCAACTGGGAACTTTCGCGGGAATGCCCGCTAAGCAGGGAAAATCGTCGCAAACATCATTGAGCGAGCCGCTATATATCGGTACGCTCAGTAGAAAAATCGGCTGATGGAGCGGACATGGCGTGGTTCGAAAGGGAGTTCATTGCGGTCCCCGAGGACCGCAAGAACCAATTGGTCTACAAGTGGCCGGACGTCAACATCCGCCGCTACAGCCGGGTAATCGTCAACGCGGACGAGATGGCGCTGTTCGTCAAGTCCGGACAGGTAATGGCTGCCATGGGCCCTGGCCGCCACCGTGTCGACGCGGATGAGCTGCCGGTACTCGGCGCCCTCGTCGATCGGGCCACAGGCGGGAACTTCTATCGCGCCGAGCTGTATTTCGTGTCCACCAGGGAGGCCCCCGGCATCAAGTTCGGCGGTCGGCTGGCCGACATCTTCGACCCGGTCAGCGAGCAAGTGGTGACCCTGCGTGCTTTCGGCGAGTTCGCGCTTTCGGTGCGCGATCCCCGCGAAATGCTCACCTCCTTGACCGGCACCGCCGATCTCACGGATCCAGCCAGGGTGCAGAGCTGGAGTGGCGACCTGCTGCTCAAGTCCATGAAAGTTGCTGTCACCCAGGGCATTTCAGCGGGCAACTGGCAAGTTCTCGGGTTGTCGGCGCAGCTGCAGCCGATCGAGTCCGCCGTCATGAAGCAGACCAATGTCGCGCTCTACGAATACGGACTGCGGATCCCGAGGATGGGCAATTTCGACATCTCCCTCGACCCGGAAGACGCCGAGCGCATCAAGCGACTTGCCAAGGACGTCAAGTACATTCAGCTGGCCGGCGACTTTCAACGTTATGCCGCAGGTGAACTCGCACTCGGCGCGAGCCAGGGGTTCGCGCACGGCGGACACGGCGGTCACGGCGGTCACGGCATGGACGGCGGATTCCTCGGGGCCGCACTGGGTTTGGGAGCCATCCAGCAGCAGACGGGCGCCCACACGAGTCCCTGGCAACGGCCGTCATCCGCCGCGACTCCCGCCGAGCTGCCGGCCGCCGCCGATGCGCAGCCGGTGTGCGCCCACTGCCACACCACCAATCCGGTGGGTGCTCGATTCTGCACGAACTGCGGCAACCCGCTGACGCCGCCGGCGCCGCGGCACTGCGCCAACTGCGGCGCGGAAACCGCGCCCGCGGCGAAGTTCTGCGGCAGCTGCGGAACGCAAGTGTCCGGAGGCTGACGCGCTCGCGTCGAACCTCCGGACACTCGTGGCGATGTCAGCCGGTGACGGTCGGTGCGACCGCGGTGGACTCGCCACCGCTCACCATGCTGCGTACCTGCCGCGCCGCCACCGACAGCGTCGCGAGGTCATAGCTGCCGACGTCGAAGATCTGCCCGAGCGAGGTGCTCGCCCTGGCCAGGCGGGACCGGTTGGTTGATTCCCAGTACGCGATCTTCTCCGCGGCACTCTCGTCCGGTTCGGTGGCGCTCAGCACATCCAATGTCAGTGAGCGCAGCGAATCGTACAGATCATCGCGGACCGCGAGCCTGGCCAGCGTGCGCCACCGGTCGCCGCGCTCGAGGTTGCCGACCGCGGTCAGCAGCCGCTCGATCTCGAAGTGTTCGTTGAGCGCGGAGTGCAGCACCCCGACCTCCACCGCGTCACGCTCGGTGATATCGGCGATGTCGATCACGTCGAGCAGCGGGAACAGGTGGATGAGGCCGAACGCCTCCTCGGCCAGATCCTGCGGTGCGCCGCGTTCGATCGTGCCGTGCGAGCGCGCGATGAGATCGTCGGCGAGGTAGCCGGTCAGCCAGGCGGGCGCCTTGCCCGTGAGGGCGCGGACACCGTCACGGTAGCGGGCGATATCCGCACCGATCGCGATCGGCTGCGGCCGGTTGGCCAGCAGCCACCTGGAGGCCCGGTCCAGGGTGCGCTTGGTCTCGAGTTCGAGCTCGTTGCGCACCGCGGTAGCCATCGGAGTGGTCCGGATCCGCTGCCACAGCCCGTGCAGATCGAAGATCTCGACCGCGGCGGTGAAGGCGCGCACCGCATCGTCGGTGGTGGCGCCGGCCTCCTCGGCAAGGCGGAACGCGTAGGTGATCCCGCCGTAGTCGACCACATCGTTGATCACCACGGTCGCCACGATCTCCCGACGCAGCGGGTGCCTGCGAATTGCGGTGGCGAACCGCTCGCGCAGCGGTGACGGGAAGTAGTTCGGCAGCACCGAGGCAAAGGCCGGACTATCGGGAAGGTCACCGGCAAGCAGATCGGCCTTGAGCGAAAGCTTCACGTGCGCCATGAGATTCGCCAACTCCGGCGAGGTCAGCCCACGCCCCTCCGCGGCACGCTGTTCCAGCTCCGCGTCCGTCGGCAATGCTTCGAGCCTGCGGTCGAGACCACGGCGTGCTTCGAGATCGGCAAGCAACCTGCGGTGCACACCCGACATCGCCACCGCGTCGGCACGCGACATGCCCATGCGGAAGTTCTGCGAGATGTTGTCGCGCAGTACCAGTTCGGAGACCTCGTCGGTCATGGAGGCGAGCAGCGGATTGCGCTCGGCTACCGCGAGATCTCCGCTGGAGACGAGGGCGTCCAACAGCACCTTGATGTTGACCTCGTGGTCGGAGCAGTCGACGCCCGCCGAGTTGTCCATCGCGTCGGTATTCATCCGGCCACCGCCGCGGCTGTACTCGATGCGGCCGAGCGCGGTCGCGCCGAGGTTACCGCCCTCGCCGATCACCTTGACCCGCAGGGCATTCGCGTTGACTCGGACCGCGTCGTTGGACTTGTCGCCCACCTCGGCGTCGGTCTCGGAGGCAGCCTTGATGTAGGTGCCGATGCCGCCGTTCCACAGCAGATCGACCGGTGCGAGCAGGATGGCCTTGATGATCTCCGGCGGCGACAACTTGGTCACCTCCGGTGCGAGACCGAGCGCCGCACGGACCTCCGGGCTGACCGGAACGGCCTTGGCGGACCGGTCGTAGACGCCGCCGCCCTTACTGATCAGGGATGCGTCGTAGTCGGCCCATGAAGAGCGCGGCAGCGCGAACATCCGCTGCCTTTCCCGGAATGACCTGGCTGCGACGGGATTCGGGTCGAGGAAGATGTGCCGGTGGTCGAACGCGGCGACCAGGCGGATGTGCTTGGACAGCAGCATGCCGTTACCGAACACATCACCGCTCATGTCACCGACACCGACGACGGTGAATTCCTGTGTCTGGGTGTCGACGTTCAGTTCGGCGAAGTGGCGCTTGACACTCTCCCATGCGCCCTTCGCGGTGATGCCCATCGCCTTGTGGTCATAACCCGCCGAACCACCGGACGCGAAGGCATCGCCCAACCAGAAACCGTACTGCTGGGCAACACCATTGGCGATATCGGAGAACGTCGCGGTGCCCTTATCCGCGGCAACCACCAGATACGTGTCGTCGCCATCGCGGCGCACCACCCGTACGGGCGGCACCACGGCGCCGGTGGTGTGCTCGACGTTGTCGGTGAGGTCGAGCAGGCCGGAGATGAAAGTGCGATAGCAGGCCACGCCCTCGGCAAGCATCGCCTGGCGGTCCACACCGGGATCACCGGTTGCCGCGGGCGACTGCTTCACCACGAAACCACCCTTCGCGCCGACCGGGACGATGACAGCGTTCTTCACCGCCTGCGCCTTCACCAGGCCGAGGATCTCGGTGCGGAAATCCTCCAGGCGGTCCGACCAGCGCAACCCGCCGCGCGCGACCGCGCCGAAGCGCAGATGCACGCCCTCGACCCGAGGCGAGTACACGAAGATCTCGAACTGCGGCCTCGGCTTGGGCAATTCGGCGATGGCGTGTGGATTCAGCTTGAAAGACAAGTATTGCAGCGGGTTGCCCGCATCGTCGCGACGGTAGTAGTTGGTGCGCAAGGTCGCCTGGATCAGACCGAGGAACGCGCGCAGAATCCGGTCGGTGTCCAGGCTGACGACGGCGTCGATCTCGGCCTGCACCCGATCCGCGATACCCGCGGCCAGCACCTCGGCCTCCGGGCCGGTGCCCTCGGGATCGAAGTAGGCGCCGAACAATTCGGTGCACGAGCGCGCCGTCGCCGGATGGCTCAGCAGTACTCTCGTGATGTTGCCCAGGGTGTAGGCGAAGCCGGCCTGCTGCAAGTACTTCGCGTAGGCCCGCAGCATCGCGATCTGCCGCCAGTGCAGGCCCGCGCGCAGCACCAGCTCGTTGAGTCCGTCGACCTCGGCGTTGCCGAACCACATCGCGGCGACGGCCTCCGGAAAGCGCTTGCGCACACTGGTTTCCGGCAGCGACTCGATATCGGCGGACGCCGCCAGATCGGCCTCGATATCGGAGTCGAGCGAACCGCGCAGCAGCGCGGCCGGGACCCGAAGCCCGAAATCGTAGATCCAGCGCTGCGCGCCGTCCCACAGGGTAATGCGGTAGGGCTGCTCGTCGACCACTTCCACACCGAGGCTGTGCACGACCGGAAGCACCCGACTCAGGGACACCCCGTCACCAGCCACATAGAGGGTGAAACGCCACTCCCCCGAAGGTGATTCGGGGTTCCGGTACAGATTGGTATCGATGGCGCCATCGGTCAGTCGTTCGAGCCGCTGCACATCCGCGAGGGCGCGGGCGGGCTGGTACTCCTGCTGATAGCTCGCCGGAAACGCGGATGCGTAATCCTGTGCGACCGTTGGCGATACATCGGCCACACCCGCGGCCTCGGCCACCAGGCGGTCGGCCCAGGTCCGTGTCGTCGCGAACAGCAGCTCCTGAATGCGCTCTCGATTGGATTCGGAGATGTCGGCCGGTTCCGCATCGGGCTTGCGGTGCACCGTGAAGTACACGACGGCCAGCTCCGATTCGGTGGCGCGGGCCGAGTACGCGAGTTGCTCGGCATCGAACTCCGTCCGCAGCAACTCACCCATCTGCACCCGAACCTCGGTCGAGTAGCGATCGCGCGGCATGTAGACCAGGCAATAGACCGTGCCGCTTCGGGTATCGCGGCGGAGGAAGAGGCGGACCTGGCGTCGCACGCCCAGATTCATTACGCCGGAGACGGTTTCGAACAGCCTGCGCGCGTCGGTGGAGAACAGTTCGACCCGGGGGAAGGACTGCATCATCTCGAGCATCGCCTGGCCGGAGAAGGAATTCAGCGCGAACCCGGACCACTCGATGACCTGGAGTACGCGCCGCGAGATGACCGGGATGTCGAGGATGTTCTCGTGCAGACCCGTCACCGTGAACGTGCCGACGAACACATGCTCGCCCTTGACCATGGCGACGGTGGCTCCGGCAGGACCCGCGCTGTTCGCATGGCCGGTGCCGTAGTCGGCGACACTGACGTAGTAGAGGTCGCGCGAGCCGGGCAGCAGGGAATCCACCGAGCCGTTGGCCAGGCGCAGCACGGGCCGTTTCGCGCCGAGCACGGGGGCGCTGACGTCGGCGACCGATCCGTTGTGGAGTACGCCGAGACCGGTTCCGGGGATCTGCCACGGTTCCATGGGGGCATCGGGGCGCGGGGCGGAGCGGCGGAAACGGTAGTAGCCGTAGCCGAGGGTGGTGAAGTGGCCGTCGGCCATCCAGCGCAAAAGGTCTGCGGCTTCGGGGATTTCGGGATCGCCCGCCCACTGCGCGGCGTTCTCGAGCCCGTCCGCGACCGTGTTCATCGCACCGACCATGGTGGACGTGTCGTCCGCGACGCGGCGCAGATCGTTCAGCAGCGGCTCGAGCGCCTGTTCGATCCGATCCACCTGCTCATCGGCGAGGCCATGGCCGAACTGAACGTGGATCCACGATTCGGCGACCGCCGCGGGCCCGGGGTCCGCCTCACCGTCCCGAGCGACAATGGTCAGGATCCTGCCGTCCGCATCACGGGTGACGTCGAAGACCGGATGGATGACCTCGGTGACTGTGGCACCGAGTCGGCGCAAGGCGGCGGTAACCGAATCGACCAGCAGCGGCATATCGTCATTGACGATTTGGACGGCGGCCCCAAGCCCACTGCTGTCGTCGGGCCGGTACACCTTGGTCGTCGCCGACCCCGCAGCGCGGACCGCAGCCAGCTCTAAATGCTGACGGAAGATCCGCTCGGCCCGATCCGTGATCGCCGACGCCGACGCGCCCGGTTGGATCCAGCGGAAGTAGGCCGCCTCCAGATCGGTCGGATCGTTGCGGACCCGCCCCGAAGTAATCGTCTGCTGCGTGGTTGCCACCATGGAACCGCTGCCTTCCCGAGAACTGACCTCGTAACGTACGGTTTCCATACGTTACCTGATTAACGTACCGTTGTATAGCGGTACATTCAACGATGCGACATGGATGTATGTCGCGTGTACTGCAGATTTGATCCGGATCAGAACCTTGCCGACTCGGATAGCTGAACCGTCAACGGACCAGACCGGCTCGCGTCAAGAAGGTCTGGGCGGCCGCCTTGCCGGTGAAAGTTCCGGTTTCCAGGCGTAGGCCCGACCGAGTGTCGGCGTACCAGACGGTTGCCGAAGGGCCGATCGCGGTGAAAACGGGGCCGTCCGCCAGGACAGTGGTTCCGCCCGCGGCCCGCCATCGTCTTATGGTGTCGCTCAAGCTCGCAGGCAAGGACACTTGCGTGGAGAACGTCAACTCCTTGCCGCCGGCGATTCCGCCGGCCAGCAGTGGATGACTGGCCCCGATGACACACTTCTGGCCCATCTCCGTGGCGCTGAGTTGTGCACAGGATGCGCCGGAGCGCAGTGCCTCGGGCAGCGCGCTGACGGCGGTCTGCTCCGGCACCACGGAGAACGACGGCAACGACGACACCGAACACGAGCGGGCCACCACGACTCCGAGTCCGACCACAACCGCGATGAGCACGCCGAGGGCTCGCCATTGCCAGCGCGGAAACCCCGCAACAACTTTGACCGCGGTCTCCGCCGCCCCTGCTGTCTTCTCCACCACGTGCGCGGTGGATTCGACGGCCGCCGACGCCTTGTGCACAGCAGCACGCAACGGCGCTCCGCAGTGGGTACAGCGCGAGATCGCGCCGCCGATATTGCGGTGCGAACAGTACTGGCAGATCAACTCGGACATCGCGCTCAACGTCCGGTGATCACAACCGAGGAGATGGCGGTGACGTTGATCGTGGGATCGCCTTTCGATTCCAAGACCGTCAGCACGATCTTGGACGCGCTCACCGGTGGCTCGATCTTGGTGACCACCATGGTGCGCTGATCCAGGGTCGGCTGCGTGTACACAGTCGTGTTGCCGTCGTTGAACTGATACGAAACTCGGCTGACCGTACGGTACTTGGCCCACTGATCGGTGCCATCAGCACCGATGTTGTCCCAGCCGGGGACGATGCCGATCGAGTCGATCTGATAGGTCTTGCCGAGATCGATGGTCAGGATCTGGCCATCGACTTTGTAGGCGCGGACACATGACCACGCCTTGCCGGGCTGCCCGCCGAAGGCGTCCATCGCCGAGGTGCTTCCGGGCGGGCATTTCGACTGCGCCGACTTCACCTGGATGACACTGCTCGCGACGACAGGTATGCCGGTCGTCGTCGGCGCGACCGCGGTCTGCGACGGAGTGACGACGAGCACCCGCTCCTGTGGATTGTCCCCACCACCGCTTGTGGTGACGAGCAACAGGACGAGCAACACTGCGACGACGGCACCGACCGCCAACGCCACCTTGGGCTTTCGCAGCTGTTGCAGGACGTCATTTCCGACGGTCCGAGCGGGTGCAAGCCGGCTCGACGCAGCCGAATTCGACCGGTTGTCGGGTGGTGATTGCGGCGGGTCCACATCCTCGTCAGGAGTGTGGAGCGGCGCGGGCATCGCCGCATAGTCCGACGCGTAATCCGCCGACGACGTGGATCCCTGCGACTCGCCGTTCAACAGCGCGAGGATTCGCTCGCTCGCCTTCGGCCCTTCGGAAGGCCGACGCCGTTCGACCGGAGCAGACGGCTCCGATTCGAACTCGGGTAGAGCGGTCGCGAACTCGACAGGGCCGGATTGTCCGCCTACATCGGGGCCGACGTCGGCGAATGACGGATCCGACAACACCGCCTCGAGAAGGGCACCTCGATGGCGAAGAAAGACGTCACCGGAGTCCTCGTCGGGCATGATCCGGATCGTATCCGGGTCAGCCACCACTCGAGACCGAGGCTATTCCCGCTGGCGAGAACAGCTGGCGAGCGCAATCAGCGCCTCTTTTCCTCGGTCACGAAATATTCTGGCGGCACGTCGAACACCCGAGCCAATGCGATAACCAGATCCAGTCTCGGTATCGCGTCACCGTGAATCAGCCGGTACAGACCGGACTGCGAAACCGGTACGTCCGGGTAGGCCAATTCCAGGTGCTGCGCCAACGAATACAAAGTCAATGATCGCGTAGAACCATCTTCGGTCGACACGACCGATTCTGCGATCAGACCCGACAATCGGCTCGAAAAAATCGCCGCCGCGGCTTGTCGGGGAGTGAGTGCGTCCCCACCGTCCAGCTGAGGAAGATCACCGCCATCGGGTTGGGAATCCACTGCCACGCTAATAGACATTACCGGCCCCTGTCAGCTCACCCGACGGCCACCGGGTGGCCCCGATACCGGAACCGCGGATCCATTGGCCGCACCAATAGCAGGCGGGCCGTCGGCAGAATCGAAATAGCGAGTCTCTCCTCTCGGCTCGATCAGATCTACCCGGACCGTGCGCATCGGGATACTCACATCCACGGTGGCAGCACCGACCTGATTGATCGTGAGATCGACAGAGCGCCGACGCGGACCGCCGGGCTCACTGATGGTGACTGTCGTGTGCGCGCTGGACGCCTGCGGCGGGAGGTGATCGAAGACGGCGATAGTCGCGTGCGAATCCGCATCCGACTCCGAGTTCGATCCTGCCACGAGGTTATCCGCGACCAGGCGCAACGAGCTGGTATCGCCGACCGCGGCGACGAGTTGACGCCAACTGTTCGGGCGCGACGAATGAATCTCCACGTCGGCACCGACGACCATGGCGCGCAGCACGATCTGCTGAGCGACAGGCAGCATCGCATGCACATCGATCGTGCGCCGCCGCGGGTTGTAGCGTGCCGGGTCGAACAGCGGAAGTGCGAGCGTATGTCGCGGTTGTCCGCTGATGGAACCGAGGATCTGCCCATTGGGGCCGATCGCAATCGCGAGATCGGCGAGGAGTTCCTCGGGTGCGACATCGGCACCGGTCTCGTCGGCGGGCAGGGCGCGGACCGAGATCCCCGTGGGCAACGAGGCCATCAGCGCCGTCGATTGGGAGCCCTTGAGCAGCCGCAGGTAGTCCGGCGGCTCGGTCGTCACGGCAGGGCCGATGAACCTGACGAGCGCGCGCGGACCCGATTCACCATCGCTCAGGTTGACCACCAACGTCGTGCGGCCGCGGTTCCATGACCAGCAATCGTCCAACCCGACGCCGTCGAGTTTGGACCAGTCGATCACGAAGCTCGTCACACAGCGACCGGGCGCGGACGATTCCAAACGGGTCCAGGTCTCGCGCAGATCGGAAAGCTCGACCCCCGCATGCAGGAGTCGAGTCGCGTCACGGAGCGCATCGGAAGGTAGTGCGTGGGCAGCGAAGCCGCGTTCTCGTAGCCGCCCCGCAATGCGGTGCGCCGCACTGGCGAGCGCTTTGGGCGCCGCCACCTCACATGGACCGCGCCGAGCCAGCGCGGCGAGGTTGCGTTCCTGATCCAGCCGCACCACCAGCCAGGTCAGCCGATCGCCGACGACAGGATGGGAGCCGATCAGTTGGTCGTACAGCATGCTGTAGCTGCCGGTCGAGCGGACCCGCTGGCCGGTCGTCACGATGTCGATGTCGACAGCGATGCCGAAATGGTCGAGCATCGGAAGCAGCACGTCGACCGGGATCGTGTCCTCGGTGTACAGGGTTCGTTCGGCGATGACCGTCGGCAGGTCCAGGTCGGGGGCGAGCTGGATCATGGCGACCAGCGTGGTACCCGCCGTGTGGATACCGCATATGCCGGCGGCGACCTCGACATCTCGGATGTCGGCGGACCGCGCGCGTACCCGTGCCCTTGCGGTGCGGCCGTATCGATACCCGGCCCAGTCCATCAGCCAACGCACAGTGGTGCGCCCATTGACCCGCACGGTCACCGTCACCATTAGCACGGTGACCACCGTCGCGCCGACCCACCACGGAGTCTTCGCGGAAAGGCCGACAAGCAACGGGCTGCCGACGACCACGATCGCGGCGAAAGGACCACGTTCTACGCCGGCGGCCCGAATACTCGGAAAGCTCACCGACGCCTCCGCAGCACCGAATTCGTGTAGCTCGCACCGGCTCCGAGCAGGACCGCGGCGAGAATGACGATCGTCGCGATGATGCTGGGGCGCGCGTCCTTGGCCCGAGGCGGGGCAGGCATGGTCAATACCGAGGTTCCGAATAGCTCGGCGGGGCGCTTGGGCGCCGTGCGGAAACTCAAGGCGGCCAACGGGTCGATCATGCCCGCACCGACCGTGTTGTCGATACCACGCGCCGGAGCGTGCGCGCTGACCTGCAAGCGAGCGGCGATGTCACCCGGGGTCTCGTTGGGGTATCGCGAGCGGAGCAGCGCGGCCACACCACTGACGTAGGCAGCCGCGAACGACGCCCCGCCAACCGGAACCAGCTTGTCCGGCGCGCCGACACCGTTGATCAGACCGCCGCCACCGGGACCGAGCGACTCGATGCCCGTGCCGGGCGCTGCTACCGAAATCCACGGTCCTGTCAACGAATCCGGCAGCGTCGCGCCGGTCGCGGTGGTGAACCCGACGGCAAGCACGTCGGGCGCGAACCATCCCGGCGTGGAGATCGTCTGTACGTCGCGCCAGTTCCGCGGATCGGCGGGTCTGGTCGGGTCGGGTGGTGGATTGGTCGTGCAGCCCGAAGCGCCACTGCTACCCGCGCCGGCGACGACGAGCGCGCCACGGATGCGCACGGCGTATCCGATGGCCGCCGAAAGTATCGATTGATCCAACCGCATCTCCACGGGCACACAGATCGGCAGCGGCACAGTGATCACGCCGGCCCCTTGGTTCGCCGCGTGCGTGATCGCGCGCGCGAGCGTGCGGATCTCGACGGCACGTCGCTGCGCCGGTTCGGTGGAACTCGGCCGCTCTTCGCGGAACGCCTCGGACCGGGTGCGGATAGAGATGATCCGAGCGTCGGGAGCGACACCGGTGAATCCATCCGTGGGATCGGATGTGGCCCCGATGATTCCGGCGATCAAGGTGCCGTGCGCATCGCAATCGGACAGGCCGTCTCCCCCGGCCATGACATAGTCACCGCCGCCGACAAGATTGGGCAGGCGCGGATTGGGTTGTACACCGGTGTCGATGACCGCGACGGTGACCCCCGCTCCCGTGCTCAGCGGTCGGACCCGACGCAGTTCGAGTGCCAGCTCCGGCGGGGGCGTGCGCGTCAGGTCGCTGTCGCGCAGCACACCGGCGGACAAGCAACCCTTGTCCTGCTTCGTCGGCTGTTCCGGCCCCGGTGGATCGTCCGCTGGTGGTGATCCGATCACCACTTGGGGCGGTTCGAGTGCACTCACCGGCGCGGCGGTTACGGCCAGCACCACACCGGCCAGCATCATGACAGTGGCCCTGCCGAACCCCATCAGATCGCTCGCATCGCGGTGTACACGCCCATGATCCAGAAGGCGATGACCGGGATGACGAGAACGAGCGCGTACTCGACCAGGTCGATGGACCTGCGGGTCACCGGCGACAGTCTCTTTCCCGGCAGCCGTACCGCCGCAAGACATCCCGCCCCGGCTGCGAGGGCGACAAACAGCACGACAACCAGTCGCGGGATCGGAGTTTCGTAAGCGGTCACCAAGACGAAACAGACACCGGACACGGTGACCGCGGCAGCGGAGATCAGCGCGATTGCCTGAACCCGGTCCGGGTACCAGCGCGCCCGCATAGCGAGGACACCCGCGACCGCCGCCGCCATGACGATCTCCCGGATGCCGCCCGGACTGACCGCAGCCGTCGTCACCGTCGCGACCGAGAGCAGGACCGAGATCGCGGCAATCAGGCCGCGCAGGCTGGTCACCGCCAGCCTGGCCCGGCCTTCGATGCCGACTTCGGCTCGCCTGAGCTGTCGTTCGTTGTCCTCGGTCTGCTCGTGCCCCTCGCGGGCAGTTTCCGCATCGAAGATATCGGTCAGCGTGGCCGGTGCGACCTCGTTACCGGGGTCCGGGAGGTCCGGTGGCCGAATCCGCGCGATAACCACGGCAAGTCGCGGCGCGATGTTGAGCAGCACCAAGGCGACGAATACCGTGCCACCAGCGACCTGGCCGAGTGATAAATCCAGGTACGCCAAGGGCAATGCCGCGACAGTCACACAAATACCGAGCACCGTCACTGCCATCAGCGTCGCGATGCCCAGTCCGGTCAACCGCATCATGGTGGCGGCCGCGACCGCGGCAACGACCGCGCCAGCGGCCCAGTTGGCCGCGGCGAACGCGCCCGGCTGTCCATAGGCCGGTGGCACCAGCATCGCGCCACCGGCGAACAGCAGCGGAGTCGCCGCCAACGCGAGGCCGAGACAGATAACGGCCGAGGCGTTGCGTCGGCGCGCCGACATGGCCGCGCCCAAACCCAACACGCCGAGGAAGAGGGCGGGCAAGCCACACCAACCCAGCGAACCGGTTTCGGTCCACGCCCACGCCAGCATCGCGGCGATCGCGGTCGCCCCGACACCGAGCGTGGCCAAGCCGACGACAACCGCTGTGTCCTTGTCGAATTCGGCGAACTCGCGCTGATTGATCAGTGCGAGCGCATCGGTGATGTCCTCGACGACCGGTGTGAAGATCTCCACTGATTCGACGACCGACAACATCAGCACGGCGCCGTCGGCGATCTCGTGGTCGGCGAGACTGCGCCACCGCGGGATCGGCAGTTGCCCGGGACGGGCCAGGCTCCACTGCCCCTGCGGCGGCGCGAAGTCGATTTCCGCGTCGTCGATGGCCGAGGCGAGCACGCCGACCAGATCATCGATGAAGGTCTCGATGGTGAACTTGGTCGGCACTACGACATCGACCTGATAGGTCGACACCATCACAGCGATCCTGGCCCGTGCGACCTCTGCCGATGGCTGTGTCCCTGCGGGCGCGGGTGCGACGGCAGTGCTCACAGCCACCCTCCTCGGTCACCGGAGTCAGCGCCTGCGCCGCTCAGATATCCCGGGAAACTGTCGGAAAGCCAGGCCGCGAGTTCTTCGAATGCCAAGAGTGTGTCCTTGTCCAACAAGCGCAGATCAATCTCGCCGCCCTCGGCCAGATGCTCGTCGTAGGGTACGACACACGTCGGCCGCTGCGCGGTGGCGAACAGCTTCTCGATCGCCTCGACGTCGACGGTCGGCTTGGCAGGCTGGTGGTGGGTGATCGCGACGATCGACTTGGCGATCAGGTGTTGCAGACCATGCGAGCTCAACCAGTTGAGTGTGGCGACCGCACCGGTCACCCCACCGACCGTGGCCGGGGTGACCACGACGACGGCATCGCTGGTCTGCAACACCGCGGCAGTCGCGGAATCGAGAACCCCTGTCCCACAGTCGACAAGGAGCAAGTTGTAATGCTTGCGCAATACCTCGACGGCGGTGGCGTATTCACGACCCGACAGCGCCTCGTTGGCCTCTGTCGTCCATGGTGACGCGATGACAGCGAGGTCGGCGTCGTTGATCGAAGTGAACGACTGGACCGCGGAGAATGCCTCGAGGTTCGTTGACTGCGCGAGGTCACGCAGGGTAAGTCCGAAGGGATGGCGGCTGGTGCGGGTGGCGAGGTCGCCGAAGTCCGGGTTCGCATCGATGGCGACCACCCGGTCGGGACGCAGGCTCGCGAAGGTCGAGCCGAGAGTCGCGGCGGCAGTCGTCCTGCCGACGCCGCCTTTCACGCTGACAACCGCTATCTGATAGGTGGTGGTGAGCTGGCGGCGGATTCGCGTACGGCGATCCTCGGCGCGCTGCTCGGCGGGCGAGAGCCCGAGCTTGAATCCCACCTTGTTCAACGCGCCGCGCATACCGGCTTGGGAACGCAGTTGCGCTCGCCTGGCCGCCGAGATGTCGGCGAGCAAGTCGATCGAGGTGAGGGTGGCGGGCAAGACCTCGACCCGCGGCGTGGCCTCGTAGGAGGTGCGGTCGATGCGATCGGGAACCCATTGCGCCGTCTGCGCGGCGGGCTGCCATACCTGGCCGGCGCCCGAGGTGTCGGGTACCGCTTCCGAACGGGTAACAGCCTGCGAGTACGACTCGGTGTTCGTCGATTCGGTCGAGGTCGACGTGGTAGGAGCCGACTGAGCGGGCGCAGCCTCCCGCGCCGGTGTCGGTGGTGTCGACGGAACTGCTTGGCGCGGTTGCGCACTCGTCGCGGAGGGCGGCGTGACCGCGCCATGCGCACGGTCATCCGCGGCAGCCGAAGTCGACTCCTGCGGTTGTTGCGGCGCTCCGACTACGGGATCAGCGAAGTTGCCGTACTTGAACGCTTCCTGGCTCGCCGAGCCGTCGACCGTCGGCCCCGGCGTGGGAGGCGGCGCCGTGAGCTCGCCGGTTTGCGAGAAGTAGGCGTCGTACCCGCCGCGCCCCCGGACGGATTCGGTCGAATGCCCATTGGTGCTCGGTGCTCGGTTCATTTCCGTCGTCCTCTCGACAAACACAGTGCGACGTTCAGCCGATTCGGCTGGTATCGAACCAACTTCGGCCGGGAAGCAGGTCGACGAGGGCCCGGATACCCGCATGCAAGGTCGAATCGTCGCCTGGCGAGTACGTCGACCAGATGGCACCGTCCATTGCTTTGCTCGGTGTGACAGCGATTCGCCCCGACACGGTGTCGAGGACACTCAAGCACAGTTCCGGTTGCACCGAGACTCCGTCCTGATGCTCGATCATGACGACCTCGGCGCGCCGGACAACCTCGGTCAGCACCCGGCTCAGCAGACTCGCGGCGTGCGGGTCGGCACCGAGCTCCAGCAACGCCTGCTTTCGCTCGACGGGATCGGACGGCACCTCCCCGAAGTCCTCGGAAGACGCCGTCAGAGGCGTGAAGTTCAGCGCTTGGGCGGGGCCCAACGCCGCGATCAAGGCCGCCGAGACACTCTCGATATCCCGGCCATCCTGGAACACCGGCTGGATGACGACGTTGTCGTCGCAGCGCACCGCTAGTACGTGGCTGTCGCCGCGGCGCACCAATGACATCCGGAGCATGCCCTCCGGCTCGCCATCCAGACCGGTATCCATGATCCGTACCACCAGTTCCACATCGGGCCGGTACAGACAGTGCAACCAGTGTTCGACCGTCGGGTCCACGCGATCGCCCTCGATGATGCCCACCTCGGCGAGCTCCTTCGCGACCACCGCGCGCACCCGATCCCGATCCGCGATATGGTAGATATTCGGCATCAATGCGAGCACAAGTGGATAGGATTCGATACCAACCATATCCTTCAAGAGCAGTGCCGCATCGACATTGAGATCGATCGCTACCGGATCCGTTTCAAACACCCTTCATCAAATAGACGCGGTCAGTGGAAGGAAGCGCCCACGGACTTGTCCGTGACGTCCATGTCACCGCCGTCGACGGAGGTCCTGATGACTTCTCCGTTCAGTTTTCCAAGGCTCCGCTCGTAGGCGTCCAGCTTGGCCTGGAGTATGTTCGTGACCTCCGTGTACCCGCCTGCGGCCGCACCCTTGAATTCGGTCAGAAGGGTTTCCTTCAGTTGCTTGATTTCCTCGATGTTCGTCCGCATGCCGTCGACGATCACCGAGACGCGGTCGGTGGTTCCCCTTGCCTGGGTGAAATTGAACTGAATGGGGCTGCTCATTTTATTTCAGCTTTCTCGAATGAGTTAGTCGGTGAGATATATTTCCTGACCTAGAACGCGGTGCTGACCTTGCCCGTGGCAACTTCCTGAGCGCCATTCGCCCAGGACCCGCCTGCGCCACCGGTGTCGACATTCCCGTCGTTACCCATGGATGCGAGGACTCGCTGCTTGGCATCGAAATCCGCACTTTCCATCTTCACTTTGGCATTTGCCAGCTTTTCACGAATGTCGTCGAGGAAACGGGCCAGTTCGGTACCTTTTTCGTGGGCATTACCGAGCGTAATGTAGATCGCCGTTCCGGTTTCACCCTTGATCGCGGCATGCAGTTCATCCTGGCAAGAAGCCAAACCCTTCAGGTGGCTCTCGAGCGTACCGAGCGCCAGGCTTGTCTTACCGCCGGCAGTGTTCATCGCACTGCCGTCGACGATTGTGAGTCCGGCAACGGTCGGGTCTTCTATAGCCATTTTTGTTCCTCTCGTGGATTTGCACTCGGCCTCGGTGTGACTTACCGGGGACGTTCTGAGATGGCCAATGCGAGTTCGTCGTCTTCGCGCTCGATGACACCGACCAACACGGACTGTTCGTCCGCGGACTCATCCGGGCGTTCACTGTCGGCGTACTCGATGACACCGATCACGGGTGGCTGTTCGAGCACTGGCACTTCTTCTGGTTCACCGGGTACGAACACCTTCGACTTGCCACGTTCCTCGTCGCGGCGTCGGCGGCGCATATTCGCCTTCGGCGCCGTCGCACCACGCGGCGGTGTATTCCGCGACGCCGGACCGGAGGACATGTTGTTCTGGGCGGCGCCGAAAGGCGTGCCACGCCCCGGCGCCCAATTGGCCGGCATACGGAACCCTGTCGAGGCGCCCGGCATGGAACCGAGTCCGCCGCGCAGCATTCCCAAGGTGACGGCGCTTCCGACACCACCGTTCAATCCCATCAAAGTGGGCGAGTACGGCGAAGTCCCGTAGAAGCCGTGCTGGTCGGGAGAACCTCCGTCGACCGACGAATCGCCGAGCGAGTCGGTCATGGAGGACAGTGCGTTGTTGACATCTTGTGCGGCCTGCGGGCCCTCCCCCACCGGCTGCGACGGATCCGGGCCGGGATTGGTGTCGCCCGGGTTGGGTGTGGTGTCGCCGGGGTCCGGCCTCGTCGGGTCATTGTTCCCGTTCCCATTTCCGTTGCCGTCCCCATTGCCATTGGGTTTTGTAGTATCGGGCGCCTTATCGTCCGAGGACGGAGGGGTGGGACCAGTCTCTTTGACCGCGACCGGAGATCTCTTCGATACCATGTCGTCGCCCAGGCCGCCGCTGAGGATAGGCGGGGCATCGATCGGCGCCGGCAGCGCCGCCAATGCCGTGAACGCTTTGGCCTGATAGACCACCATCGCGGTCGTGGCTTCTAACCACATAATGGCGTAGATGCCCTCCAAGATGGCAACCGCAGGGAGGGTCGTCATCGAGGTGTCAGCCTTCGCCGCTTCCTTCGCGACGCGCACCGCTAGGACGTCCCATAGCTTCGGCATGCTGGCAAACGCCTGTAGATACGCCTCCCCCGCACTCATCGCGATAGCCGCGGTCTTGTCGGCGACAACGGACTGTCGCCGCTGCCAATCCGCGTGCCTGTCGAACGCCGCCTGGGCTTTGTCCGACGAATCGCCGTTCCACCCTCCGCCCATGAACTTGACAGCGCCGTCCGATGCGCCCGCAGAACCCTTCAAAGCCTGGGCCGTGGTCGCATAAGCGGCGGCGGTACCGAAAACGGGCGGAATGGGCGAGATGGGAATCAAACGCGCCGAATTGACTTCCGGAGGCAGTGCCAGGAAGTCGAAGGTTTGTGGAAGCTTGGCTAACGTTTGGACCTTATCGACGACGTCAACCAGCTCGCCGAGCATGGCAAGGTCATGCATAATTCCCTGGATCAGTGAGTCCATGATCCGCTCCCCGATGCGTCTTACTTGGTACGGAAGTTCGCGTCGTGACTGTTGACCATGGCGCCGCCGAAGACGTCGACACCCATGTACCTGGCCATCACGACGGGCAGATGCTTGGCAGCGTCGAAATGCTTCCCCGAGCCGGCGAAGCCCTCGATCGTCTTGCCGCAGAACCTAGGCGCGAGGCTTCGGAAGACATCGGCGACCGCGAGGCTGACCGGGTCTATCGCACAAGGTACGGGGGCCATCGCCGGCGCACACGTGCCGACCACGCCGGTTGCGGCGACACCCGTCTCGACGAGTGCTCCGCTGGTAGCCATGAAATGCTCCGAAGTAGCTTTGAGATCAGCCATCGAAATCTCCTTACGAGTGGTGCCGACTCTTATCGAGCGGTACAGAAAGAACGCTAAGCCATTCCCAACCTTGGGAACGTGACTGGATCCACAGCCCGACCACGCCTTCAGTCCGTCGGCGGCGTCCACGCGGACTGGACGAGATCCTTACGGGAATGCAGTGGTTCGACGAAGATCCCGCGGCCGACCGGCTGCTTCGACGCCTTCACATCGCCGATGAGGATGCCATCCAATCTGGAACCGTCCATGATCAAACCGGACGAGTTCAAGTTCTTGATCTGGCCGAGCACGCTGTCGTACAGCGCCGTGTCGGCTTGCGCGATATTGCGCGCGACGATGAGGTGCAGGCCCGTGTCCCTGCCGTCGATGATGATGTCCTTCAGCAGTTCCAGCGGATTGCGCCCGCCGCGCGGGGCGATCATGTGGTAGTCGTCGACGACGACGAAGATTTCCGGCCCGCTCCACCATGAGCGTTCTTTGAGTTGCTGGGGGGTCACATCGTCCGGGGCGCGGCGACTGCGCATCTTCTCGACGAATGCCGGCAGGCCCTCCAAGACGTCACGCTCGCTGGTCAGATAACCGATCAGCTGCTCGTCCGGAATCGCCTCCATGTGCTGGCGGCGGTAGTCGACCAGCAGCACCCGAGCCTGATCCTTGGTGAACTGCCGACTGATCGAGTCGAGCAGCGAGGCGAGCACTGTCGACTTCCCCGACCCTGAGGAGCCGACCACGATCATGTGGGTGGAGACGCCGAAATCGATCGCGGCGGCAGTGAGGTTGGACTCGCGCACACCGAACGGCACTCGAAGGCGCTGGGCCAGCGTGGTCGGCTGCGGCAGGCCCGCATACACCTCGTCCATGGTGATCTGACTCGGCAACAGTCGCACTTCCGGCGCTCTGCGTCCGACGAGCGACCGGCTCAACTGCTCGACCGCGGCCGCGAGGCCGACGCCGGCCGACTCGGCCTCGCCAACGCCGTCGACCCGTGGCAGCGCGGTCAGCATGTGCAGCCCGTCGGCCGAGATGCAGCGACCAGGACGATCCGGCGGGATCATCGAGATCACGTTCCTGTGCATGCCGAACACGGTGTCGGTGAGGTCGCCGAGTCGCATCTCCAACCGCGTCTGGACCATGTCCTTGATGTTGGGGCGGACAGCGGCCCACCTGGAGCTACTGAGAACCAGGTGGATGCCATAGTTCAGGCCTTGCAGCGCAATGGATTCCATCACCGGCATGTAGTCGTCGTAGTAGGGCCCGGTGACGGCGAATCCGATGTCCCAGCCGTCGACGACCACGAAGACGTCACCGTGCTCATCCCCGCGCGCGGTGAGTTCGGCCGACTCTCGCGGTGAGTTCCGGCGCCGCCGGAACTCACGCATCGTGTCGATGCCGAGATCGCTGAACAACGACTGCCTGATCGCGATGATATTGCTGAGCAACGCGAAGGTACGCCGAATGCGATCGCCATCGCGCGGCGTCGCGACCGACCCCACATGGGGCAGCGTGCGCAGCCCGGATAGACCGCCGGAGAAGTCGAGGCAGTAGAACTGCACTTGCTCCGGGGTGTGGGTCAGCGCCGCCGACATGATCAATGTCTGCAGCACAGTCGACTTGCCCGTCTGCGGGCCACCGACCACTGCCATATGCCCGCCCGCACCGGACAGATCCACCGACCAGACGTCCTGCCGCTGCAAACGTGGCCTGTCCACCAGCGCAATCGGCACCTGCAACGCTCCAGGCTCCGCGATGCGCACGAGTTGGTCGAGAGTTGACGGCACGGTGAGCGGCGGCAGCCACATGGCATGTGCCTGTCTGCCATGACCGGCGAGCTGCTGCAGCACCGTCTCCATCACGGTCACCGGCTCACCGTCAGCAGCGTCCGTCTCGGGAGCGATCGGCTGTGGTTCGAGGGCCGGAACAGGCCGCACTTCGACGATGTGGGCGGCGGTGAACCGCTGCGGCGGCCGGTACCCACCGCCCGGCCGGCGCACCCGCTGCGCGGTGGCCGTCGCGGCCTGGGTAGGCGCCGTGTACGGCGAGCCGACGTAGGCCGCCTGGAACCGCTGCAGATCGCCCGAACCGACCCGGAGGTAACCGGAGCCTGGCTTCTTCGGCAAGTGATAGGCATCCGCGGTACCGATGGCGTCACGTGAATCACTAGTCTGGTTGGTGCGCAACGCAATTCGATAGGACAGATGCGCCTCCAGCTCACCCATCCGGTTGGTCGGCACCTTCTGAGAGGCGAGCAGCAGGTGGATACGCAATGATCGACCGAGCCTGCCGATGGCGACGAACAGTTTCGAGAAGCCGGGATGCTGCTCGAGCAATTCGGCGAACTCGTCGAGAATGATCAACAGAGTGGGCAGCGGCGCGAGGTCGGCGCCTTGTTCGCGAGCTCGTTCGTAGTCCGCGACGTTGGCGAAGTTGCCCGCGTCACGCAGAATCCTTTGGCGCCTGCCCATTTCGCCATTGATCACGTCCTCCATACGAGTGACGAGATCGGACTCTTCCTCCATGTTGGTCACGACGGCCGTCACATGGGACAGCCGATCGAATCCGAGGAAGGTCGCGCCGCCCTTGAAGTCGACGAGCAGCAGGTTCAGGGTGTCGGGCGAGTGCGTCGCAACCGCCGAAAGCACAAGGGTACGAAGGAATTCCGACTTACCGGACCCGGTGGCGCCGATGCACATACCGTGCGGGCCCATGCCCTCCTCGGCGGATTCCTTGATGTCGATATAGGCAACGCCGCCGGCCGGGTCGTACCCGAACGGGATGTTCAATCTCGCCCGATCGCTGTCGCGGCGACGCGGCCAGGTCCGTTCGGGCCGAATATCGCCGGGATCGGTGACTCCGATCAGTTCCTCCCAGGAAGTACCGCCGCTCGCCTGCTCGGCAGCCACCGCCTCCACCACAGTGGACAATCGGTACGGCGAAATGTTGCGCGCCAGTGCTGTCATCGCGGACGCCGACATCGCATCGGCTATCCCGACCCGCCGCAACCCGCGCGCACCTACTTCGCTCAGTGTTCGATCGTCGGACACCACGAACTTCAGCGCCCTCGGCAAGCTCTGCTCTGCCGGGCCGAGCCGCAACCAGGTGCAGCCGTCGATGCCCGAGATATCGCGTTCGGTGGCAGGCCCACCCACGTCGACGATCAACAGGAAATGCGTTCGGTCCAGTGTGGGTTGCGAATTCGCGGAGAACGGTCCGCGATTGAGACCGGCCAACACCTTCGTTCGCAGTTCGGCGACGGTGCGATAAACCATCCGGCTCGACCCGATCGCGTCGGTCTCGGTGGGGTGCTGGGTGTGCGGCAACCACTTCAGCCAGGACCATTCCGGACCGTCCGGGTCCGACAGCACCGCGGCGATCGCAACCTGGTCCGCTCCGTGTAGGACCACTACCTCGGCGATCATCGCGCGCACCAGGTCGACAGTGGTCTGCACGTCGCCGTCGATGCCGACCTGCGGCGCCGAGAGCAGGTTGATCGCGACGGGCATGCCACCGACGGTGGAATATGCTTTCGCGAATCGGGTCAGCTCGACCACACCGACCGGATCGAGGTCGGTGGTGGGAGCCGCCTCCGGCACGATCACGCGAACCTGGTTGGCGATTCGGCCACGACCGACCCGCACCCGCAGGAACTGTGGACTGGCGACCTGCACCTCCCACATCCGCTGAGTGCCGATCAGGCGGGAGACCTCCTCGGGACCGGGGTGGGTGTAGCGCAAGAAGGCATATAGTTCCGCTTCGGCCCCGTGCACGGTCTTGCGGTTATCGGTGATGCTGCGCAGATAGTCCTTGCGCTCCTCATTGAGTCCCGCGGCCCCACCGCCCCCGTTGCCCCCCATCCCGCCGCCCATCATGCCGAACATCGACACCAGCATCATGGCCGGGAACATCATCATCATCGGCGACATGGCAGCGCCGCCGCCGCGGAACATCATGACCATCATTCCGCCCATGGCCGCGACCATGACGACCGGCATGATCATCTTGAGTCTGGAGGGCGGGACCGGCTTGGGCAGCTCGGTCGGCGGCTGCAGTCGCAGCTCGGTCACGGCGGGCGCTTTGGGACCGCGCACCATCCGGGCCGGCCGAACGAATCGACGAGTACTGGTCATGATCCACCACCTAGCCCGGCGACTGTCTGGTTCGGCGGGAGGCCGTCATGCTGAATCCGGGCATCGCCCGGCGACAACGCGGGCCCGACCGCGAACAGCGAGACCACGCTCCACGGCGCGAGCACAGGCGCCCGTAGGCCGAGCGCTCGCATGGTCGGATCATCTCCGGCCTCGCTCTGC
Organism: Nocardia sp. GCM10030253; assembly: GCF_042675075.1. Lineage (NCBI taxonomy): Bacteria > Bacillati > Actinomycetota > Actinomycetes > Mycobacteriales > Nocardiaceae > Nocardia > Nocardia sp. GCM10030253. Next base: position 365,180 of record NZ_JBHTDL010000010.1, read on the forward strand.
TTTGCGACGATGCCGTAGCGAACGCCGCTGTCGGAGATCCAGAACAGCGATTCACGCAGTGCCGAACCCGGCTCCGCGCCGGTCACCTGTACGAAACGGCCGGTGTCACGTGGCATGTACGCCGAATCGGCCGTACTGCCACGGGAAGCGTCCGAGTTCACCAGATCGACGGCTCGACTCTGCTCATCCTTTTTCAGCGGAAGTTGCCTGCCGACCAACAGTTCGGTGGCGGCATTGGGGTCGGCGCCGGTGCGCGACCAGTGATAGCAGGTCACTTCCGACCGCGCCGGGTCGACAATCCGGATCGGACGTGCGGGATAGGTCGCCGTGCCCGGCCAGGTGCCGGAGCGCAGGTTGGCCGCGATGACAGCGGGCCCGACGGTTCGGGTGGACGGCGCGCCCGAGACATCGGCGTTGCGGATCATCGAGGCCAACACGGCCGTCACCCGGACCACCCCGGACTGCGAGACGACATAGTAGGACGCGCCCTGATCGGGAGTCGACATCGTCAGCACCGAACCGACGAGGACGGTGAGCCCCGTGCTCAACGTCACCGACTGGCCCGCGCCGGGCACGTCAGGCACCCGGAGCGGCGGCACCTCGGGGATCGCGTTGATCAGTCCCTTGGACACCGCCATCACCGAGCTGGTCGCATCGATACCCAACGCCAGCGAGACCGGGGAATTCGACAGGTCGATCGCCGCGCGCACGACACCCTTCTCGCTATCGGTGTACACCAACCAGGTGGTGGTGTCATCGCGCAGCAACCTGGCCTCGCCGTCCATCAGCGGCCGGTTGGCGTCACCGTCGATCGAGAGCGGACCGCCGATCACGGTGGTCCGTATCGCGGACCACCGCAGTGTCGGCAGACCGGTCTGCGGGTTCAGCGGCGCCGCGGCACCTGTCTTCGCGGTATCGCACACGGTCCAGGAGGAATCCCGTTCGTCGGCGTCGACGATGCTGCCCGGCGCACCGGGGATGCCGACCCATGGGCCACGCGGATACTTCGACAGTTCGTCGCGCGTGACAGGCACCGGCTTGTCGGGAGAGCCGATGATAAGCCGTGCCGAGGTCAGATTGAGCGCCGGATACAACCGATTGTTGACGTTCACGAACAACGCGCCGCTGTCCTTCTCGGACAGAATCTTCGAGTTGCCGATCTTCTTGGCGGGCTTGAAGAACGCCATCACCGCCGACCCCGCGATGGCAACACAGACGATGGCGATACCGATCGCCAACGCGGTCGACCGACCCCGCTGCGGGTCGTCGACCATCGACGCGTCCCGGCGGACCAGCGCATGTTCGATCCGGCGGAGGAGAAACCGCCAACCGGATATCTGGTGTTTGGTTACCACCCGGAAGCGTGCCACCGGTATTTGTTCCTTCCGCCGACCTGCGAACAAACGTTAGTCGCGGGTTTCCGCGCAAACGTCAAGTGGCTTCCCATAATTGGGAAGTACCGACGTCTCCACAGCGACGCCTCGCCAGAGCACGGATCCGCCTTATGGCGACATCAGACGTCCGACGGCGAGCCGATCTCTGTCACGCGAACCGCGGCGGGCGACGTCGCGGGCTCCGTCCACCGGGCGGGCACAGCCGACGGCGCAGGCTTCGATGCCTGGCGCCTGCGGACGGAGTGCCACCGTACCGGCGTTTCCGAGCTCATGATCGAGCTCGTACTCCGCCGGACCGGCTGCGGCGTCATACCCGCGCGGACGGTGCCAAACCATCCAAAGCGGCCGTAATGTCGAAGGCGTCGATCGTCATCAACTCTTCGTCGGTCATCGAAAGGATATCCGCGTTGTCCCTTGTGAAGCGGTAGTCGCGTTCGGCCTCGGCGGATTCGACCACGTTGCGCACGAAGCGGCCGTTGCCTGCCAGGTCGATCAGTCGCCTGCCGTTCTTGGTTTGCGCGGCCAGTTGCTCACAACGTGCGCGCAGCACCTCGCGCGCGTCCTCGGAGAGGATCGAATCCTTTTTGCCCGCAATATGATCGGCGATCTGCACCAGCTCGTCCGCGCCATAACTGGCGAATCGGATGCGCTTGGTGAACCGGGAGGCGAGACCGTCGTTGGACGCGAGGAATCGGTCGATCTGATCCTCGTATCCGGCGATGATCACGACCAGCTTGTCCCGGTCGTTCTCCATTCGGGCCAGCAGCGTGTCGACCGCTTCCTTGCCGAATGCGTCACCGCCGGAAAGGCCTTCCTGAATCAGCGTGTACGCCTCGTCGATGAACAACACCCCGCCGAGCGCGGAATCTATCAGCGCGTTGGTCTTCGGTGCGGTGTGGCCGAGGTGCGTACCGACCATGTCGTTGCGGGAAACCTCGATCACATCGGCATTTTCGACGACACCGAGTCCGGCGAAGATCTTGGCGATGACTCGGGCGATCGTGGTCTTACCCGTACCGGGCGGACCGGAGAAGATCAGGTGCTGCGACCGCGAATCCACTGCGAGTCCCCGCTTGGCGCGGACTTGGTCCATCAACACACCGGACTTGAGCCGGTCGACCTGCTCCTTGACCGAGTCCATACCGATCTGCGCCTGCAGCAACTCGGAGGCCTCGGCCAGTTGCGCGTCTCGTGCCGCTCGCGCGACGGACGCCGCGGCTTCGGCAGGATCGTCGCCGGAGGTCGGATCCCATTCGTTGGTGCGGGACGCGATGACATCCGGCGTGGCGACCTCGAGCTTGTAGGTCTTGTCCCGAACCGCGCGCTGCCATTCCTCGCGCTCCTGCCACAGGCCGGACCCTTGCAGACCCTTGAGGATCTTGTCCGCGGCCTCATGATCACTGTTTTGCCGCAGCAACATCCCGAGCAGGAAGTGCGCATCCGCCCACAGGTAGGAAAGGTTTCCCGAGGAACTGTCCTCGACGATGCGCTGGGCACGCGGCATGGCCTCACCGAATCGCCCGAGATGCGCCAGCGACTGAGCCGCCATGAGTTCGGCCGCGATATCGAGCAACCCGTCTTCCAGCGAGGGGCGCGCACTTCTGGCCGAGAGCACGTCCGACCACCGCTTCGTTCGGAAGAACAGCGACATCCGTACGAAGTGGGAGACGTCGTCGCTGGGCACCTCGTCGAGAATCGCGACGGCTTCCTGCCATTCGCCGCCCTGGGCATACGAACACGCCTGCGCTATCGCGATCTGATCACGGTCCGCCATGGCGACCCGCAGCCCATACATGCCGATCTCGACCTGACACCACAGCGCACGGTCGACAAGGCCGGCGCGCTGCTGGTCGCGGTAGAGATTGTGCACCGAGCGGTAGGCGCCGTAGATCACCTCCGAGGTGACCTCACCTGCCATCGCGCGCCCGAGCCAGGCATCGCACATATCCGGATCGAGGTCGGTGGCCGCCCGGAACGCCGCGGACGCATGCTGGTCATTGCGCACACCCCCGGCGACCAGCGCCAAACTTTGAACCCCTGTGTAGAACGCGTCCTCGGCCGCTGACAATTCGGGCTTCCCTTCCGCCGATCTCGCCTGACCGAACGATAGTTACTGTCGGCCATGATCAGGTTCCCACTATTCCCATTGCAGGGAAGCTCGGGTCGGAGCGCTCCGGGTGGCGGCGCATCCACCTATAGAACAGTTTTGAACGTGCCGTCACTTGACGGTACGGTTCGCCGCAGGTCGCCAGATACCCTTCCGGCGGCCCGCTTCCGACGGTGGCTGACGGCCGCGATCCGGCCCGTCAGCCACTGCGAAGCACTCCGGGTGGAGTCGAGGATTTCTTGCCGTCAATTGAGTGCACGCTATTGAACGTTCCGTCATCTTAGGGTAACGTTGAACACAGGTCGTCGGTCCCTCATCCCGCACGATCTCGCCAATAGCAACGGCCGGTAGCGCCGGCACGCCACCGGCCGTTGCTGGGCACATTCCCCCGAATCGCGAGCTGATCTCGACGGTTCGTTCTCATACTCTTCCCGAGCCCCGGTAGCTGCGCTCCCCACCGACGAGAAGCCTCGTCGGTGGCGGCGGCTCGTCCCGCGCACCCGGTAGCTCTCAGGCGAAACCTCGACACGCACCGCACGTACTCACCGTGGCGTCGGTCCCTTCTCGGCATCGGGCGCGGTGACGGTGGGCGCGATGACAGGGGGCGCGGTGACAGCGGGCACTGCCACAGGTGGCGGCCCGGAAGCTCCACTCGGCGGACCCGGTGTCACTTCGGCATGAGTGGCGGCGTCCGCAGCGACCGCCGCGTCACTGTTGCCTTCGGCAGTCTGCTCCGGACGACGGCGCGACGGCGCCGCGGTGACAGCGGGCGCGAAAACCCCTGGCACGACCTCGGACTTGCGACGAGCCTTGGACCACGGCGTTTTGCCCGTACTCCCAGCGACCAGCGGCGCAGCACCCGAGGAAGGAAGAGCCTTCGACGGCAGCGACTTCGAGGACTTCGAGGACTTCGGAGATTTCGAGGATTTCGAGCGCTTCGCGCGACCCCACGGCGTCGCGGGACCCGAACCTCGGCCGGCCTGAGGCCGAGGGGGGGCGCTGCCACCGGCCGGCTCCGACGCGGAAACCGGTTGGTGGTCTCCGATTCCGACAACCGGCTGCCCAGATGCCGCGGTCGGAGCATTCGGCGCCTCCGCCGCCATGGAAACCTGCGCACCGGGCCGGCTTCCGAACCGAGTCCCATCGTCCTGGCCACCGGCTGCCGCGGCGACCGCGTTCTCACGACCGAGACCCCTTTTCTCACTACCGCTGTCACCCCGGTTCTCGCTACCGATGTCGCCGCGGCTCGCCGCGTCACCCGCGCGTGCCTGCGGACCGCCCGCCGCTTTATCGGACTGTCCCGGGGCATCATTGGGGCGATCTGCCGAAATCGAGGGCGGTGCCGAGGAACCCGAGGGCTGCGTCGCCCCGGCAGCCGGTCGGCCCGATGACTCGGCGCGGTGTTCGGAAGACCCGGCCGACTGCCGACCATCGAATGGCCTGCCCATGTCACCGCCTCGGCGATCGGCACCGGCGGAGGGGCGATCGGTCAGCTGTGGCTGGGCGATCCCGCGGGGCGATTCGGACGGATATCTCTGTCCGACAGGCGATCCGCCGTCGACACGCGGCGGCAAGGAGGCACCGCTCGGTCCGCCGCCGTCCCTTGGTGGCGCGGAGTCGAAGGTGCCGGCGTCCCACCGCACCGGAGTGGTGAAATCCAGCGGCGCCACATTGGCGGCGAATGTCGCGGCATGATCGAGGATGGCGTCGGCATGATCGTCCAGCACCTTGGCATACCGCCGAACCTCGTCGGGTTCGATACGCAGTGTCGGCGAGCTCGTACTGTCCGGCACACCAAGGGCATTGCGCGCGGCTTCGTAGACAACGCCGTTGATCATCTGCTCGATGGTGTGTTCCAGCGGTTCGATGGCTTTCCCGATGACCTCGGCGATGATGTAGGCCACCAGCATCTGCGTCATCTGGTCACACAACCGCCGCGCGGCAGTGGCCACGGTCGGCCCGGCCATAGCCATCCCGGGCGTGGCCATGACTGTCAGGTAGGTCACCGCAAGCACAGCGAGCTCGGCAAGCACCGCGACCTTGACAACGGTGATCACCTCCGCCGCGATATCCAGCGCCTTCGCCACGAAGCGGCATGCTCGATCGAGGTCAGCCATGTGCGTCGTGCTCATAGCCGCCCACGACACGACCAACTGCTCGTAGGAGTAGCCCGAATAGACCGAGCCCATTTCCTTGACCGCACCGGTCGCCGACTGGTGCGTATCCGCCACGCTGGTGGCGAAGGTACGCACGTGCTCGGCGAGAGCTCGGACATCGTCCTCGTTGATGTCCGGATACGGGACACCGACCATGTTGAGGAAGAAGACAACCTCGCTCGGAATCTCTATGGCCACGCGATGGTCTCCGTCACGACAGCCGACTCAAAGCACCCGCACGACGACGGCATCGCTGGACATGCGTGAATATTTAACCGTCGAACCGGAGTAGGGAGCCTCGATAACCATGCCGTTGCCCGCGGCGAGCTGGACGTGCTCCGGCCCCCGACTACTGAACGAAGTACCGGGGAACACCAGGTCGCCTGGTTGAACATCGTTGGGGTGCACACGAACTCCGCTATAGATCTGATCGTAGGTGGTGCGCGGCAGCACGACTTCACCATTGGTGGCCTGCGCGATCGCGTACTGGGTGAGACCGGAGCAGTCGAAGCCGCCTCCGCTCGGACCACCCGCGCCGCCGCCACCCCAGATATACGGGGCCCCCAGCCAGGATTTCGCGGCGCTGACCGCGCTGCCGCCCTTCGTCCCGTCCGACGGCGCCATGCTTCGGCGCTGCAAGCGGGACGACGACCGTGAGCGGCTCCGACCACGACGGCGCGCTGTTGTTCCGCGCTGACGACGCCTCGGCTGCGGCATGGGGGGTGGCATGATTCGCGCAGCCTGCTGCTGCGCCGCAGCGACATCGGCATTCACCCGTTTGGTGGCATTGACAAGGGTCGACTGTGCGGCATCGAGCAAGGCAGGACCGCTGAATCGCGTGTCGCCGACCGAGGAGATCGCCTGAACCCGCGCCTGCAGATCCGCGATCTGATTGTTCAACCGGTGACGGCCGTTGACCGTCCCCTCGCCGGATTCCGCGACGGCCTTGTGCGTGACACCATCCTTGCCCGCATGTGTCTCGGCCACCGATGTGTGCATGCCGCGCGCGTCGGTGTAGCCGACAACGCTTTTTCCCTGATGACTGTTCAAATCAGCAGCGATCATCTGGTACGTCGCGTTCCGACCTGCTTCGGGCGAGCCTTCGCCATAGAGCCCGAGTAGCAATTGCATGACCCCGTACAGGTCGCCCGTCAGTTCCGGTGCCATTCGACCGACTCGCCTTCGCGCATCACCGACCGCCTTTCCTGTTCTGCTCGGACATCATGTCGGCGACCCGCATCCGGCACCTTCCCCATCGAAAGGATTTCGCATTCAACTATGCGGACTTCCCAACCATGGGAAGCCCGGACAATAGGGGGGACTCGTGAGAGGTGGTGGTCACATGGCGACAGAGGTGAAAGCCGTCGACAATAGCGCGAAGGTGCGGACGGCTGCCACACCGCTGTCGACCCTCGCCGCGGGCAAGAACTACTGGCCTGTGGAACTGGTCCGTCCGCCGGGCGTATCGGAAGGTGTGACTGCCTACATCACGCTGGCCGAAGGCGCTATTCAGAACGCGGTCGACCTGCTCGGCAGAGGAGTGCCGAAACCACCGCCCGACGTCAAAGAACTCCTGCAACCGTCGGTGTACGAGATCGTCGGCAAAGGCGAGGCGACGGACGCATACCAGCAGATCATCGACACCGTCGAGGCCACGCAGACGTGGTTGTTGATGGAGGACAGCAAGGTCATCAAGACGTCCGTGAAGGTGGCCGCCGAACAGAATATGACGTTACGCGGCATCCAGCGTATCGTCACAGAACTCAACACCAAGCTGAAGGCCGTTGGAACTGCCAAGCTGAAGCCCGCGCAGGAGACCGCCCTGCTGAAGCTGATCGTCAATGCCATCGAGGCGGTGTACAAGAAAGTCACGGCAGTCGCCGAGCTCAACGAGGATATCGCCAACGGCGGCGAGAAGCCGAACCCGAACAAACCCGCACCTATCCCGCCGGGCGGGAACAACGGCGGCGGAGGCGGAGGCGGCGGCGGTCCGAGCATCCTCGAGCAGTTGATGCCGATGCTCGGGATGGTCCCGATGATGGCGATGCCGTTGGTACAGATGATTCCGGAGCTGCTCAAGAAGGACGAGCCCGCCGAGGACGACCGTGGTCGCGAGGAACCGGTCGGCCAGACACCGCCCCCCGCTGCGGCCGCACCGCCGCCGGGCGATCCCAACGCGCAGCCGCCGGGCGATCCCAACGCGCCGCCGCCTGCCGAGAGCAACGGTGCTCCCCCCGCCGGCGCTCCCGCGACTCCGGTTTCGGCGATGATGAGACCTGCGGCCCGCTCCCGCCGACGGACTGACGAGCAAGCCGGTTCAGCAGTCGGCACCACGCCGCAAGACGAGGATATCGAGGAGGACGACGCGGAAGCGCCGCCCGAGGTGGTCGATATCTAGCGGTACGCGACATCGGTCGACTGATGCGCTGCTAGTGACCCCGGATCGGTCGGTAGCGTCCGTGGCACCGCCGAAGGACGCAATGGGCACCGATGTGCGCGCATCAGCCCTATTGGGTTGAAGCAACGAGGAATGCCGCCCTCGCGAACAACGCACCGTCGGCTCGACGCCAGCACGGCCGCAAAGCATTCGACGCGGACTGCCGCAGCAGGTGGCACGAGGACTTCTCAGGTGCCGGTCGGCGTGGTGATGGCCGGCGGACTCGGCGGCGAGGCAACCGCAGGCGGCGCGACGGGCGTCTGCCCGGAAGTGTCGAGGTCGGTGCCACTCGGGTGCGCGAATCGCACGATTGCCTGCCACGTAGCCGAATCTCCGCGCGTGCCATGGTATGCGGCCGCGCGGTCGTTCATCGCCTTCTGCACCGCTTCGGCAACCGCCGACGATGCCTTCCGGGACGGTGCACCCTCCAGCTTCGAATTCACCATGGCGTTCGGTCTACTCACCGGGTGGCGGGGGTGCCGCCAGATCGGTCGTATTTTATAGAGGCTGGCCGGCTTCGAATCGGAGACGTCAGCCATTGGTTCACCTCACACCCGTTCGACGAGGTCTCGATCGTCAGCCGGCCGATGCGTTGCGGCATCGGCCGTTTCACTCCTGCAGCAGACCTCAGGGCTGCTCGGGGGCGATACCGGGCAATACAACGGGAGGCGGTGTTGTCGGCGCGACCACAGCGCCCGCGGGCGGCCCCGACTCGACAGCTGGAGCGGTGACCGCACTGGGCGTGACGACAGGACGGCCGACGCGTTCGGGGGCGGCGGTCGAAACCGCAGCAGGGGTCTCCACGAATTGTGGATGCTCCACGATCTGCTCGTGCGCGTATACGGCGTCACGCAGACGCTGCCTTGTCGACTCCTCCGCGAGCAATAGCACCAGCTCGTTGCAGCGTCGGTCGAACACCATGTCGCGCAACCCGGCGACTTCTGTGTCGACCCGCAACTGTCCGAGCTCCACCCGGCCGACATCGACCCGCTGCGACAGCATCGATGCCGCCAAGAGGTCGTCGGCGTCACGCAATTCGTCCCACAGCTGTCGCGGCACCGTCTCACCCGACTGCACCGCGGACAGGATCCGTTCCCGCAGTCGTCGCGACTCGAGCGCCTGGGCAGGCGCGCTCCCCGACCGTTGCACTCGGGTATGCGCGTCCGCCGCCAGTTCGACGCAACGCGCGCTGAGCCGCGATTCGTCGACTGCGGCAACGTGCTCCAGTGCCGAAACCGAGCCGGTCAGCCCGAGACGATCGGCGGTATCCGGCGTGAAGTCGCGCAGATCGACGTCATAGGCCGGACCGACGAGCCCGTCCATCGCGACATTGCTGAACCGGGATCGCAAGCCGGGGTCGATCGGTCCTGACGACACGAGTGCCGACAGCTCGGCGTTGGCCTTCGCGCCCCAGGCAAGTCCGAACTCCGCAAGCACTCGTGCCGGGTCGGATACACCTTCCCATGGCGTGGCATTACCTGCCGTGTCCTCGCCGAGCAGCTCATCCCACAGCCATGGCGTGGACACTTCACGAGGCAGGAACAGTTTCGCGGGCATCCATCCGCGGCCTTCGTTCGACGTGATGAATATGCCGGCCCCGGCCGGACCCCGCATCACCGAGACCGCCCAGGCCATTCCGACCGGCGATTCCACCGCCGCCAGCACACTGGCCAGCAGAGTCCGAGCGAGTACAAGGTCGTCGTTCACCTGGTCTCCGACGACGTACGCAGGTTCGGCCTCCTTCGCCTTCGCGGCGGCGAACGCGGCGCCGAATGGCGTCATCATCGGCACCGGCATCGGCGGCTGGCCGTCGGAGCGGGCGGCCGTGCCGCTCGACGATGTCGGCGGCATCGGACCCTCGCCCGACCCGAAGACCGGAGCGGCGGTCGTCGGGGGGATCCCGACGGTCGACGATGGCGTCACGCTGGTGGTCGGCGGTCCCGATGGGCCGCCTCCGGCTCCCGGAGTACTCGAGGTTCCCGCATGGTCGGTGTTGGGCATGGTCACGCCGGGCGCGCCGGAAGGCCCGGCGCCCGACGCCGGGCCACCCGGTTGCACAGCGGCGGGGTCCTGGCCGGACCCCGGAGCAATCGTCTGTGGGGTTTCGGTCCCATCGGGCTGGGTACCGGCGGGGCCGCCGGGCACGGGGCCGCCGGGGACCGGGCCGCCGAGCGGAGGCGGCGTCGGATCGGTCTCGACCGGCGGCCCGGTGGGGCGGTCGTGCAGATCGGCGGCGTTCCGAATCCGCGAAGCGAATTCCTGGTCGCCCCGTTCGAAGGCGAGCGCTGCGTCGCGCAGCTTCCTCGCGGTTTCGTCGTGCTCGCTGGCAAGGGCTTCGCCCGCCCGTTCCCGCGCCGAGTAGTAGTTGTTCAGCGCTTTGTAGACCGGGTCAGCGATCGCACCATAGGTTGCCGGGAAGCTGGCAAGCCAGTCGGCGGGTGGCTTCGACCATTCACGGGTGTCTGCGGCGACTCGTTCGTGTTGAAGTGCCAACTGACGCAGCACCGCGGGGTCGATATCCACGTAATTCGGCATGAACGACCAGATCCCTTCCACCCAAGACCTCATCATTGTCGATTCTCCCCACTGCTGGGGATATCGACCGGCTCATCCGATACTCACCGGCAAGTCGGATCGGACTGCACCGCAGACCTTCTGGCGACGGCTCGCGATCAGCGACCGGGCCCGGCCGTGATATTCGGCCGACGAGACATCTGGTCGGCAGCCGCCGCACCTCCGGACGCGGGTGCCACGAAGGACGGGTGCCCGACGAGTTGCGCGTGCGCATAGATCCCATCGCGCAGGTACTGCCGCGTCGGCGCGTTCTCCAGTAGCAGCACGAGTTCGTTGCACCGCCGCTCGAACACCATCGCACGCAAGGCGCCCATCTCCGAGGCCGATCGGCCGTCGGACTGCTCGGATCGCAACTCGCCCAATGCGACCCGGGATACATCGGCCCGTCGCGACAGCATCGACGCCGCCAACAGGTCGTCGGTGTCACGCAGCTCTTCCCACCAGTCCTGCGCTACCGGTTGCCCTTGGCGCACAGCGGCGAGGATCCGCGCACGCAGTGCGGGTCCATCGAGCGCGTGCGGAGATCCGAGCCCAGCCTTGGTGATTCGAACGTGTGCGTCCGAGGCCAGGTCCACACATCGTGCGCCGATGTCCGATTCCGGCGTAGCTACGGCTCGATCGAGCAGTGCGGGCGCCCCGACCAGCCCGAGACGGTCGACGAGACCTGCTCGCGGGGCACTCAAATCCATCGCCGACGACGGTCCGACCTCCCCTTCCGACGGCACCTCCCCCAACTGTCCGCGCAAATTCGGCTCGATCGGCTCCGACGATACGACGGCCGTCAGGCGAGCCCCGGACTTGCGCCCCCAGGCCAAGCCGAATTCGGCAAGGACACGTGCCGGATCCGAAACGCCCTCCCAGGCGAACCCGTCGGAAACCTCCCATACCCAGGGTGTGGACACCTCGCGTGGCAGATACACACCAGCGGGAAGCCACCCGCGGCCCTCGTTCGACGTGACGAATGCGCTGATGCCACCGGGGTGCCGCATCACCGACACCGACCATCCCAATCCGACCACCGACGAACCGACCGCAGCGAGCACGCCGCCGAGTATCGTGCGCGCCAGCACCAGATCGCCGTCTACGCGGCTTCCGAGCACGAAGGCAGGGGCGGCGGCGGATGCCATGGCGGCACCGACCACGTCACGGACCAATTCGTTACTGCCTCCCGCATCGTCGGCCTTCCCATCCTTGTCCGGGACGTCGCTGTTCGGAGGCTGCGATTTGATGCCGGGAGCCGAGGGGTTCGGCACGGACGCACCGGAGCCGGCCGAGACCTTGGGCATCGCGGTCGGTCCTCGCGATTCGGTGGACGCCATCGTTGGGCGGATCTGATTCGGCGACTGCGCCGACGCCGCGGAGGCGGCGGACGCAGCGGACGCACTGGAACCGGCCGAGGTCGCGGATACACCGGGGGTAGCGGAGGTATTGACTATGGGCCCACCATTCGTGGCAGGCATGACCGATGGCGACATGACCATCGGTACCGAAGGCATCATGGCCGGATCGCTCATGGACCCGGTCGCCGCCATCGACGAATCGAGCTCGGATTCGCCTGTCGATTCGGAAGTGGTTGCCGCGACCGACTTCTCGTCGGCACCGGACTCGGCGGCGGCACTGCGCGAACCCGGCTCGGTGTCGTTCTCGGCCACACTGCGCCCACTGTCGGCGGGGCTCTCGCCCGCCGACGAGGGACGCGACGCCCCGACGCCGGGCGCGACGCCTGGATGGTCGTCCAGCCCGGCCACCGGCGCGTAGACCGGTGCTGCCGTCGGACCACCGCCTGTCGAGGAGGTGAACGGTGCTTCCGCCGTCGACGGCGGAAGCACGGAGATCTCCTCCGCAGGACCGCGGCCGGATCTTTCCCAGGATTCGCCGGTCGGGTCGGTGATCTGCGCGGGCGGACCATCATCGTCCGACGGCGGACCGCCGACGCTGTCCGGCCACGGGATCAAGGGCAAGCCATGGTCCTTGCCAGAGCCGGTGGGCAGCTCGCCCTTATGACCAGGACCGGAGTGATCCTTCGCCGGCCGATGCCCCGGCCGGCGACCGGTCGGTGTCGGATCTCCGGTACCCCATGGACCTGGCAACCCCAAGGAGCGGGCGATGTCGTCCAGGCTGGGCAGGCCGTGTGGGCTGATCGACTGGAGCGCGCTGCGTACTACGTCTTCGACCTCGTCTTTGGCCGAGTCGATGATGGCGGCATTCCGCGCCTGGATCGACTCGGCATCGGATTCTTCCTTTTGTTCGGCAGCGTCGCGTGGCACGGGCTGAATCCGCGCGGTGGCTCGATCGACGATGTCCAGAATGTGGTTCCGGGTCCGATACACCAGATCGGCGAAATCCCCGTAGGTGTCGGCCGCCGCGTTCAAAGCGTCCGCGAATGCCTGCGCGGTACCCCTCCTGCGGAACATCTCGTCCTTGATCGGCCGCAAGCCCGCACTGGCTGGCACCTGATCGTCGAATGCGCGGCGCTTGCGTTCCGCGTCGACCAGGTCCAGCGCGGCGGCACCCTCGCGCGCTGTCCGTTCGAGTGTGCGCCAATCGCCAGGGGAGATCGCCGGCCAGTTGTCGCCGACGATCTCTTTCCAGTGCGGGCTACTGCGGTCCGGCTCCATCAGGCTTCGTGTCGGCGGATCTTGGCGCCGCCGATAATGTCCTGTGTCTGGAGTTCGTTCACCGCGTACTTGGTCCGCCCCTCGATTTCCGGCGTATGACGGACAAGGGCACCGATCGCCTCGACGAACTTCGACACGATCGCGTCATCATGCGTCGCGGTGAGCTGACGGTCGAGTTCCGAGTCTCGGCGGCGCGGTAGCGATTCGTTCAGTCGTTCGGCGGTCCCGGCAACCTGGCCGATGACCGTGGCGAGGGCGCCGGCGAAGGCGGCGGCCGCCGCCTTGACCTCATGTGGCTCACCTATATGCAGCATGTCGGTGTCCTGTCTCGGCGTGACGGTGATCTGATTCAGGAGGTGGTTCTGCCGAACACCTCGTCCTCCATGGCCCGATAGGCAGCTTCGGTGGGGAGGTCGAACGAGTCGATCGTGTACGACTGGGTGCCTTTGTACGCCATCTCGGCCCGCAGCCCGACCCGTGACTTCGCGTGTGCCAGCCGGGCGCATCGGAGGATTTCGGCCGCCAGCCAGGTGTCGCCGTTATCGCGTGCGTCGTCGGTGATGTGCATACCGACAACCTCACCATCCCGGTCGCAGGCAACACCTACGGTGTTGTCGGGATTGAGTACCTCGTAGACCATGCTGCGCCAGTCCGGCTCGTCGGTGTCGACATTGTCGAGGTCGTCCGCGTCGATCGGGTATACGTCTTTCATCGGCTGCTCTCCGAGATTCGTTCTGCGGGTTGGGATCTGTACATGTGGTCGGAATCGGACCCGTGCGGAGCTCCGGCGGGATCGTTGGCAGGGTCTTCCAGTTGCGCCGCGAGTGCGGACCACGCGTCGTCCTTGATGGTCATGACGTGACGCAGGGGCCAGAAACTCGCACCCAGGTACATCTCCCCCGTGCCGTCGCCCCCGACGTCGAGGTAGTCGGTTCCGTCGCTCGTCGCATTGAGAGTGACCGACGTGAGCGGCGGGCGGGTGTCGTCGACATTGAGTACCGTCGCGCCGCCGCCGGGTATAAAGCTCTGCCGCAGCCGCGGACTGGTGCCGATCGCGACATCAGCACTGTTGGTGGTGATCGTGATCTCGGGATTCAACATCAGCTGGATCGCCCAGGATCTGGCCGCCTCCGCCGGACGGTCGGCGTTGATCGCAATCGTGAGAGTGGCCGCGAGATCGACGACAAGCAGCGCATGCGAGGTCGTGACGCCGACGATCACCAACCGCTTGGCGGTGCCGATCGGATGGGGCAGGTCATCCGCGGCGAAGGACGTGACGTCCGCGCCCCCACCACCGGAACCGGTCGCGGGATGCGCATTGACGGTCCCCGTCGCCACTTCGATCGTGTAGGCGGCGATGGTCTCGGATGCTCTGTCGGCCACCCCGGCCAGCCGCATGAGACCTTCCTCCTGCAGCCATCGCACAGTATCGGCGACAGTAACGTCGGGGACCCCTGCCATCGCACTCGGCGTGGTCATTACGCCTGGCTCGATGCCGTGGTGGACGCAGCAGATTCGGCCTCGGACGGCTCGGGCAGCGTGTTCACGACGACCTGATACTGCCGCCCGGCGTCCGCGGTGCTTTCGCGGATGGCAGCCATGATCTCCGCGACCAGCTCCGCGCTGGTGAGACGCGCGGCGGTGCCCGGTGCGAGATAGAGATCAGTGAGTCTGCCCATGGCATCGACCTCGGGGATGATCGCACCGCTCGGCGAAGGGCGCCGGGCTCGAATGCTATCGATCCGCTCGCGCATGTCGGCGATCCGGTGTCGAAGGTCGCGGGCGGCGTCCAGCGCCGCCTGCACGTCAGGATGGATGGAATTCATGCATTACCTCCGGGTTGGGACGAGTTCTGGTTGCCGGCGCCCGGTGTCGGTGGCGTGACCGTCGGTGCGATGGTCGGGCGCTCGCCGATCACCGCCTCGGTGTGTGGTGTGTCGTCGACATACATCAGGCGGTCAGGATGCCACGCCACCACCCTGTTGCGGTCGTTGTTGTTGCCCGCGCCACCACCGCCCATCCCCGGCGCCATCGGCATGTAGGGCATCATCGGCGCACCGGCCGCACCGCGAGCCGCTCCGGAAGCGGCGGTGCTGAGCGGATCTATCACCCCGGCGCGTGGCATCGCCGCTCCGCCAGCGAGGTTGCCCGAGATCGCAGGCAACGCGCTCGCGGCGAAGGTCTTGATCTGCGGAGCATCTATCGCGCCGGCGACGCCGGGCATCCCGCCACCGCCGCCACCGCCGCCACCGAGGCCGCTCGGAATCCCGAGATCCCCGTAATCGTCGTAGCCGTAGTCCCCAAGGTCGTCGAAGGACTCGGCCGGGTCCTGCGCGTTCTGCCCGAGCCCGGACATCGCGCTCATCAAGGCAGGCAACATCGAGCTGAGCGCGCTGCTGTCGCCACCGCTACCACTATTGTCGCCGCCGCCGTTGTTGCCGTTGCCGTTGCCGCCCGAACCATCGTCCTCGGGAGCCTTGGCCTCCACCTCGGCAACGTATTTCGTCGCCGTCTCGGCTGAGCGCGCGTTTAATTCTTCGAACTTGGCGAGCGCCTTCTGAATCGCGAGCTGATTCTTCGACCGGATCGCAGCGACGAGTTCCTTGCGCGCGGCCTTGATCTCCTCCGGCGTCGGGTGTTTTGCCTTCGCGTTCCGAAACGCGTTGCTGTAGGTGTCGGCGTCGGCGGCCAGCTTCTGCATGCCGGTGCCGAGCTGAGTCAGCTTGCCCCTGCTGCGGTCGAGCTCGGCGGCCGCCTTGGTGCCGACCGGCCGCCAGCTCTCCATCATCCGCGCCGCACCGTCGACGAACCCGAGGGCAGCGGCGAAGGGGCCGCCTGCGAACGCCCGCACGGAGTCGGCGAACTTGGCTGCGGATCCAGGACCGGGGCCTGCGCGTAGTTGCTCGGCGAATGTCAACGGGTCGACAGATCCACCGCCCGTCGGGAAGGACAGCTTCGGCGGCTGTTGCGGTGCGAATTCCTGCACCTCGCCGACCGGATTGGTGACCAGCTCACCACCGCGACCACCCACCCTGCGGGCACCGCGATCATCTTGCGCGCTGTACTCGGCGGCCGCCTCCCCGATCTTGTGCGCAGAGCGCTGAACATCGTTGAGCAGCCCACGAACTCCGTTGGTCAGTTCTGCCCACGTCGCGTTGAGGTCGGGCACGTGCTGGGCCGAGATCTGGTCGGAGCCCGCGGGCACCACCCAGCTACGGGGCAGCGCCATCCCCATGTCCCGCGCCATCTCGGCAAGTTTCGTTGCCTCGATGACGAGTTGACGCACATCTACATCGAGCGCCATCGCCGCCTCCTCTCCCCACCTGTCGCTCGATCAGCCCGCGGCGACGGCCGGCACCATCGCGCTCGCGGACTGATCGGCCGGCGCCGACGTCGCGGGTGTGACGCCGCCGTCCGTCGGCGCGGTCAACTCGATACCGCGCGGATGCGCGAATCCGGTGAACTCGCCGAAGTCCCCGGCACTGACAGGTTCCCCGGATTTGCCGGATTCGCCCAGCTTGCCTGGTTCCCCTGGCGTGCCCGACTCTCCTGGTGCGACGAGCGCCCCAGGAGTGCTCGGTGCCCCGGGAACGCCGGAAACCGCCGCGTCATCGTCGGACATCTGCTGAGCGAACTGCACCAGTTCACCCTTGACGATGGCTTCCAACGTGCCGCCTTCCTCGGCGGGGAACACCACGAGCAACGCCGTGCGGCCACCCCAGACGGCCACGTCGCCCGTCATCAGCTGGTACGGATCGACACGCTCTCCGATCTGCTTGTTGTCTGTCCACTTCGCAGGCGTCTTCGCGTAGGCGGCCTGCGCGTTCGTGGATTTGGCATTGCCGAAGGCGGCATCGAGGGCCTGCGCGACAATCGGCGATACCTTTTGTGTCCGACCGTCTTTGAACGTGTACAGCACGCTTCCGTCTTCGCCAGGAACACGAGCGGGAGGGCCACCGGCCGGCTGGGTGGAACTGGTGCCGGGTGGCTGCGTCGTCGCGGGCGGAGCTGTCGCCGGTGCCGCCGAGGCGGGCGGAGCCGCCACCGCGGGCTGCGCGAGTGCAGGCGCTGGAGGGTTGAGCTCGTCGCGGTAACGGGGATCGAGTTCTTCGCGCCGATTGTTCAGGTCCTGGTCGGCCATTTGCCGTGCCATCGCCTGCTGCATCATCATCGGCAGCATCTGACTCATCATGTCCATACCGGCGCCCCCGGCCCCGGCGCCGGCCGAAGGGTAATTCGCGGGCGAGACCGGAGACGCGGGGATATTGGAGCCAGGCGTACCGCCTGGGTACGAACCGCCTGGCGTGCTGGTGCCCGGGTTCGTCGGGTCGGTGCCAGGGTCGGTCAGGTCGGGCGGGTCGGTACCGAGATCAGGCAACCCAGGAAGGTCGGGATCCGGACTGACGGGAGGTGGAGTCGTCCCCGGCGGTAGCGTAGTCGAGGGCGGATAGACGGGGGGCACGTTCGAAACGCGCTTGAGCTCGTCTTCCAGATTCTTATTGCGGTCGGTGAGGTCCTTTATCTGTTTTTCCATCCCGGCCGTCTTTTTATCGAGGTCGGCAGCCGTTTCCCCGTTGGCCAAACTCGCCGTTCTAATAGCGTTCGCGGCGGCTTCGTGCGCCTTGATCACATAGGACCAGATGTGTTCGTCAATTTTCATCGCTGCGTTGCCGGGTGGAACGGTGGGTGCGGATTCATTGACCATCAGGATCACTTTATTGAGTTCGGTCTGAGCCTTGACACCAACAGCCTCGGTCCGCTCCGTCGCGGGTGGGATCGCCTTGCCCGATTCATAAAGAGTGTCGTATGCGGCTTGGAGCCGAGCCTGCGTGACTCCATAGTTCGTGAAACTACCGGCGTTTCCTTTGACCTGGGGTACTGTTCGCGCCTCCGGGGGCTTCGTCTTGGAGTCTTTGCCGAGACTGTCGTAATAGCCGACGAAATCGCGGTACATATTGATATACATTTCCTGAGTGGCTTCGGCGAAAACCCATTCAGGCGGATAGTCTTTCCCTTGACCCTGCACAACAGCAGCCCTGTCAGGGATCAGCATCCGGTGCATTTTCACGGATTCACTCCTCAGGCCGCCATGGTCTTGGGCGCAGCCGCAGGAGCGATCACATCAACGAACGTGGTCGGCATCTGGGCCTGATAGTTGGGTTTCGGAGTCTCGGCGGGCTTGTCAGCGAACCAGGAGGGGTCATTGGGATTGAAGAATTGGTTGGCCAGCGCAGTACCGACACCAGAAGTAAAAGCGCCGAAACCCGCGCGAGGCATTGATGCTTTCGCCGCATACTCCATCGCTTCGCGTGCAGTCGCAGCCCCACCACGCTTCGCCGCGATCGCGAATCCGATATCTCCGACACTGTGCAGAAGCCCCTTGACCCCACCTCCCGCCATACCTCCCGGTATAGCGCCCGCCAGCCCGCCGATCACGGCGCTCTCGACGCCTGCGGTCATCGCGTCGCCAAAGCCCTTGCCGTTCCCCAAACCCTCGGCGAACCCCCAGATACCGCTCGCGGCGCCACCGAGGAGCGCACCGCCGGCCGGGCCACCGAACGCGAACCCGACCGTGCTCGCCGCACCGGTCACGACAGTCTGAAGGGCGTCCTCGATATCGAAACTAACACCGAACAACTTCATGGGATTGCCTGCCTGACACGGTGCGGATGGCCACGTACGTGCCCAATTGTCGAGGATTCCCAATGATGGGAACCTGGATCTCGGCCACCCCAGCCAGGATGACTAGCGAAGACGTAAACTGACGTGCACGAATTGCCTTGTCCGCCTCACGTTCCCAGCCGCCGACGACGAGGAGTACCGGATGACCCACGTCCGGCGCCTGCCACTCGCACCCGCCGCGCCGCCGGTCGCCGATTTCCGCGTGCAGCGAACACCGCACGGTGAATCATGACCAGTACCGAGATGTCTTCACCCGGAACCGAATTCGAGATCGTCGAAGACGACGGCAAAGAGGGCGATCCACACTCCGCCCCGTCGACTCCGTGGTCGCAGAACAAGCGGGCTCGCCCCGGTGCCGGGGCGCCCGGTCAGCCGAATGGGTCCGGGGCGCCGCCCGCGTCGGCTCCGGGTCAGAATGGTGTGACCGCCCCTGGTCAGCACGGTGCGACTCCGCCGGCGCCGGCAAAGCCCGGAGTCGCGCCCGCTACCGGCGCGACTCCGGGCGCGGTCGCTCCGGGCCAGGCCACCCCCGCTGGGACGGCCCCGGTCCAGGCCCCGCCTGGTACGGCATCGCCGCCACCGGTGGTGCCGCAGGCGCGCCACGAGCCGGCGCCCGAACCGTTGATCGACCCGGACCTGGTCGAGAAAGCCCTGCCGGTCGCGGCGATGGCCGGAACCATGGCCATGACCGCGCTGCCCATGATCGCCTCCGCACTGGCCGGCCTGTTCAGCGGCGGCGGCAACGGCAGCGGGGGCACCGCACCCACCGAAGGCGCCACCACCGAGGGACAACTCTCACCGGAATCCCAACGCGCAATGGAAGTCCTGAAACTCCTCGCCAAAGTCTACGGAGACGACGAGACCACCGACCCCGAAGTCAACGCCATCCGCAAAGAACTCGGTGTCACCCCCAAAACCCGCACCGGCACCGGGAAAACCTCGGTCTCCATCAAAGCCCGCCGCCTGTACCAAGCCACCGCCGCCACCGCATTCAACAACCTCGACAACCAACTCGCCAACTACGTCACCAAACTCGCCGGCACCAACAAAGTCGACAAAAAAGCCGTCCTCGGACTCATCCGCGAAGTCAACGTCGCACTCGCCGAACTCGGAACACAGGCCTACACCAAACAAGGCCAACAAAAAGTCCGCCAAATCCTCACCGCCGCACTACAAAAAGCACAATCCATCGTCTCCGGCGGCAACACCAACGCCAC
>NZ_JBHTDL010000011.1:0-424337 GCF_042675075.1 Nocardia sp. GCM10030253
AAACCGATGCTGATCCTGCAGGGCGGTCGTGACTATCAGGTCACCGTGGACGATGATCTGGCCCGTTGGCGGGCCGGGCTCGTCGGCCGTCCCGGGGTGACCATCCGGGTCTACGACGCCGACAACCACCTGTTCTTTCCCGGCACCGGCCCCTCCACCCCGGCCGAATACGCTGCGTCCCAGCATGTCGACCCACAGGTCGTCACCGACATCGCCACCTGGCTCACCACCATATGACCGACGAACCGGCACCACGCAACCGATCGAGTCGCACTGGCGCCTCGTCCGCTCATGGCGGGGGTGCCGCACGGAGCTGTGTTTCATGAACGAAGGTTCGCGAGACATGTTGGGCCGCTGACGATTCCCGCAGGTCAGATTCCATCGAATCTGTAACGGTTGCCGTGTACGCGCCAATGTCAACGTGCCGGGGGTTCGCAATACACTCCCGAGCCATGCGCATCGGCACGGCGACGACAGCACCCACGATCCGGACCCGCGAGCAAACAGTCGGAATGAACGATCCGCGTCAGGCTAGTGGCAGAAACCCCGCACTTGTGCCAGAACGATGGCAATACGTCAGGTCAATTGGCAAAGGACAGCATCAACGCTCTCACCAGCTGTTACGCGGACTTCTGGCTGTAGGGGTGAAATCTGACACCACTTATCGGCTAATCCTGACGTCAGTGGGGCCCGGTTCGGGCGACTTGTATCGGGTGTTAGGACACTATTCCGCAGCGAATTCGCCCCACTCAATGTGCAGTTCCGCCGTCCTTGCACTCGGCGAGTCCGACTCACCGGTGCAGGTCGTGGGCATATGCGGAGGTGGACACGTTGAGCCTCAAGACTCTGACGCCGCTGCTACCGGGCGTGCCCCTGCGGAATGCGAGGTCGTTTCATCGGTACGGTGACGATCGGCCCGTTGCCGAGTTGTTCGCGCCGACCTCGCAACCGAGCCGAGTTGGATGTGCAGCATCCGCCGAGTCGATACCAACGGCAGAGTGATCGACAAGGGACTACTGACGATGCTGGGATGGGAGCCGGGCACCGAACTCCGCTGGCGGTCCCACCACGGCATTGTCGTGATCGGCGGCCTCGGCGGGTCCCGGCTGAACATCACCGCAGGTGGCGACCTTCGGCTACCAGCGCGTTTGCGGCGCACCATCAGGGTGCGGGCCGGGGATCGCGTCATGCTCGCGGCGGACCCGAACGCCTGCTTGCTCTTCGTACTCGCGCCCATCACGGTCGAGGAGATCGTGCGACACGCCTGCGCCGCTGCGATGGACGAGGTGCGTGAGCAATGACCTCGAGCGCCGACATCCAGACCGCCACGCTGTTGCTCCAACGGCTGGCGCCGTGTGCGGTGAGGTCATCGATCTCCGCCCGCCAGTTGTCGATGTCGCCGATGATGCCGTGGATGAAAACGATCGGCCTGGGAAATGCGCTGTCGGGCAACGGTTTACAGTTCAAGTTGTTGACGGAAGGGATCGGCTCCGCTGTCGCGGTGGCCGAGACCGGACTGGTGAGTACCAGGGCCGAGCAGGCCAGCGTGACCAAGGATCGATGCTTCATCAGGGATTCTCCTGCTTGTAGACGCATGCCCCGACGACCGTGAGATCGGAGGCGTGTACCTCAGCGTGGCTCTACCAACACCGGATCGCGGCAACTGTCGGGCAGCGCAATCAGTGAGCACTGTGCTGGTTGGCGCGTCGGCCGGTAGGTGGAGGGAACTCCGTGGTGTTCGGTGATCTCGCGGTAGGCCGCCACCGCGACTGTCGGTCGGCGGGTCAGGGCAGGGTCGTGGACGGCATCGACGCTGTAGAGACCGAACCGGGAACCGTATTCACCCCACTCGTAGTTGTCGGTGAGGCTCCAGTAGTTGTAGGAGACGATGTTGATGCCGTCTTGGCGTGCGCGCTGAATCCAATAGACGGTGTCGCGGAGATGGTCGTCGCGGCGGTACCCGTCGGCACGGTTCTGATCCGCGTCGGTAGCCAATCCGTTCTCGATGACCCGCAGCGGCTTGTTCGGATATTTGGCGGCGAAGTAGCGCAGCACGTAGTACATGCTCTCCGGCGATTGCGGCAGATTCCAGAACGAGCCGCCCGAGGCGACGAACGCCGACAGTTCCGATGGCGCGATCGAGTAGTACTGGTCGACGCCGATGAAGTCGAAGGAATCCACCATACGGTCGGAGAACACGGCTTCCAGCGCCGGCTCCACACCGGGCAGTGGGATGTAGGCGATGTTCGAGGAGACCTGGCCCCCGGGCTGCACGGCATGGATATAGGTCGTGATCGCCCGATGAGCATCGATGATCCCATCGACCATGAGCCCAGTGTTCAACGGCGCCAAACCACCGTAGGTCAGTTCCCGCCGGACGTATTCGCTGGGCTCGTTGAATGTGATCCAGATCGGCTTGGCCCATGCGTAGCGATCAACGACACGTCGCCCGAAAGCGGCCAGGGCTGCGGCCATCTCCGGGTTGTTCCACCCCCCACGATCGACTGCCCAGCCAGGATGGACCCAGTGATTCAGCGTGATCATGGGGCGCATGCCCGAGGCCACGATGCGACCGATCGCCGCATCGTAGAACGCCCAGCCGGCCGCGTCGTCGACACCGGGCTGCGGTTCGATGCGCGACCACTCCACCGACAATCGATAGTTGTCCACACCGATCGAGGCCGCCCTGTCAATATCCCCTTCGTACTGGTGGAAGAAGTCCACGGCGTTTCCCACCGGCTCGTGCAACTTCCCTTCGTTGCCGTAGCGCAGGTAGTTCGAATCCTGGTTGAAACCTTCGGACTGGAAACCGGATTGAGCGACCCCGAACTCGAAGTCCGCCGGTAACGCGGGAAGGCCTTCGGCCGCTGAGGGCGCCGCAAGGGCGGTGAGTGCCAGCACCGAGACCACTGCGGACAGCATCGCGGTGACAGTTGCCAATTGACGCATAACTTCCTTCGTTCGGAATTCACGAAACCGCGTCGTGTCCACCCTGGTCGGGCAGTCGACCGAGGTGAACAGCGATCACGCCGCGCGTGCGGCGCGTCGCAGTAAAGCCGTCGTACGGTAACACGGTTACTTGAGTTGCCCCGGGTTCCAGATCTCGACGAACTGAACACAGGACCAAGTTGGTCAACTGTTCATTTAGCGGCACCATTCGGGCAACCGCGCCGCCCTAGGTTCGGATCGTACGACTCGCCTGCCACCGTTCTAGCCGGAGACTGCCGCATGCAATTGCCACTGCCCCGTCTGGCCGCCGCCACCATCGGCTCGCTCACAGCGCTGACACTGATCACGGGCGCGATCTACGCGCCGGGGGTCGCTCGGGCCGACACTGTCGAAACACTTGCGGCCACCCCCATCGCCGAGGCCGGGCAGATGTGCACCAGTGGCGCACCGACATTCGACGATGTGGTGACCGCTGCGGCGTCGGTCCTGCGCGGCATAGTCGGTCCCGCCCAGCTCGCCGGCTACGACCAGCAGGTCACCGACTTCCGCACCTCGATCGCCGCAGTGCGAGTGCATCGAGACGGATTGCCGATGCGTCCGGAACTGGTCGGGACCCGGACCGCCGAGATCGACGATCCCATCGTCACCTACCTCGTGAACGGCCTCGATGCGGTGCGAACCGGGCGGATCGACGAGACGATGTCGGTCTCTCACCTCACGGTCAATGACGCGATCGAGGTGTTCGTGCTCGCGACAGGCATCGTGAAGATCCCAGCCAAGCTCGCCGCCGGCATGGTGCCCACAGTCGGATTCTTCCTCAAGCCGGTGGTCAGTGCGATGTTCAACGGCACGAAAGCACTGGCTCGCGCGGTACAGAATTCGATCGACGCGGGATGCGTCGCACCGAATGTGTATCCGCCGCTGGTGCTCGACGAAGCCGTGATCGAACCAGTCCAGGTTCCGCAGGCGACCGAAGCGTTGGCCGCGATGGTCATGGCCGCGAACGGCAGCTGCACACCGGTTGCCGAACTAACCCTGGCCACGGTCGTCGAACGTGCACGCGCCTATCTCGACTCCGGCGCCGTGCAGGTGGACCGGGTCGCGATGCACGAGACCGCCGACGCGTTGCAGAGCTTCCTGGCGAGCAACCGGGTGGCCAAGGTGATGCTGATGCGCCGCGCTGATGATCTCGGACCTCTGGTCGAGGCCCTCGATATGGGTCCGGTGACCTTCCTGGCCAACCTCGGGGCCGACCTGGCCGAGGGCCAGGCACTACAGACCGTGCCGCTGGCGCAGGTGAAGGTGGAGAATGCTTTCGATCTGGCGACGCTGACTCTCGACATCACCAGCCTGCTGTTCTCGGCGGGCACCACCGTCGTCGGTTTCACCGGAGTCGGCGGGGTGGTCACCACACCGTTGTCGATCGTCCAGGACTTGGTGTTCGCTCCGACCGATTACGGTGCGCCGATCATGCGCGGTGTGATGCAGTCGATGTGCGCGGTCTAGATTCGACAGCGTTGCAATAGTGTCAGTTGTCCTCGCGAAGGCGAGCGTGCACCGGCTGTCGTGCATTCTGGTCGGTGCCGTTGGGTGTCGACTGTGAGCACCATGTTCTGGGGGCGGCCGTCAGAGTTGTATCGCGTGGCCAAGTTTCGCAGAGCCAATTTCTCAAAGAGACATGGTCCTTCATCGATCGAGACTGCTCGCGAAGAAGTCCAGGATGGGACGGTTGTACTCGTCCTGCCAGAGATGATTCGCCAGACTGCGCCGTCCTCCGCGAAGCAGGAAAGCCGGTTCACCTGGATAGCCGCGCGAGTCTAGCTGGCGTGCGACCTTGTCGGCGCACGATACATCGTTGATGCCGTCCATCTCGTGATGAAAGAGCCGAAAGGTCGGTTTGGCCGGTGCTTGCCCGTCATCCCAGAGGGCTTCGTTCGGGTAGCTTTGCGACACACAGGAATTCCGCTCGATGATCTGCTTGCCGGTCTCGTTGTCGTATCCCGCGCCTTCGACCTTGATGCGCGGTGTCAGTCCCGCCTCACAAATCCGATGCCAGCCGTAGGGATCTCCGCTGGAAACCGGTGCGAATGCCGTGACGAGGGCGTTGAAATGGGTAGCTGCCCGCACTGTCATGTATCCGCCGGAGGATAAACCGGTGAGGAAGATCGCGTCCTCACTGTCGGCGGGCCGCAGCGACGGAATCACCTGCTGTATCACCTGTTCGATGAACGGCAGAGCAGATTTGGGCGGTCTCGAACCTCGTCGTCCCAGATCTTGCCGCAGATACGACCTTGGTTGTCGCTCACCTCGCTCGACGAATTCAGCAGAAAGACGGCAAAACCTTCCTCGACGGCAAGCTCACTGAAACCGACTTGCGCCGCCGCCGAGCCGAAATTCGACCCGCACCACTGGACATGCTCGCCACCGCCGCCATGCATGACGATGATCGCACCTTTGGACCAGGACCGTGCCGGGCCTTTCCACTGCACGTCACGCGGCTTGCCCGACACGTCGACGACGGCGGATCGCCATCCGCGCTCCGCGCAATGCCGTTCCTGGCGCGAGGCGCCGCCCTGATCGGAACCACGCTCCAGCGCAACTGCACCGACAACCAGAACTGATCCCGCAATCACAACTGACAGCAGCGCACCGATCAACAACCGGGACTCCGGATACTTCATCGCGTGGCACCCTATTCGGAAACCCGATCCGACCGACAAGATTCAAGCATGCCACGGGACTGTCGGATTAGCGGTGGATCATGCCGATTCGCAGCGGTATTCGTGCGCTTCAAAGTCGTCAGTATCGTCGGTGTCGGCGCCATTATCGTCAGGTATGCGAGGATGAGATACGTTCCCTTCCAACAAGTTACGTTGCATAGACAGGTCGAGCGTGGATGGGGCTGTCTTGTGCTCGGCCGAGTTCGGCGACAACAATCAACTACAGGGGGTTCTTGCCATGACGCCAATGCATTTCTCGGCATCGCGAGTGCAATTTCACCTATTCTGGCCTTCATTGGACCGCTGGGCGGGCAGTCGTGGCCCACGGGCAGTGAAGGGGGATAACTTTGCTAGGTTTCGCTTCTCCGCTCGCTGAGTTGTAGTGGCACCGAGGACAGCTAAAACGTCAAAGACCACAACAGCGCCGTCAGTGATACCCCATCCGGAATCTGACCTGATCGGAGTCGTTGACGGGTACCCACTCGATCCGCTCTGATTCGGACTGATCTTTGGAGTGCTCACATATGCCGCCTCGTCGGCTCGATAGAGGTGGACGGTTTGGTCGGAGACGCCGTTCGATGGGCGATAGCTGACTGTCGGCGGCATCCGAAACCTGACCACGGCGCGGCGGCCGAAATGTCCCGCGTCGGAGCCTGGGGTGGTGCGGCCTGGAGGCGGTGCGCTATCGGAATGCGAAGTCACCCATCAGGTGTCGTCAGCGGCTGTCCGGCGTGGTGTGCTGATGATGCCGCAACGCGGCGAGTTCGTCGACCACGACCAGATTTCCGCCGGATTGCTTTGCCCGGTACATCGCGGCGTCGGCCGATTGCAACAACCGGTCCGCTGTCGGCCGCGGGCACCGCGGGCAAATGGTCGCGTCGAAGAGCGCCACCCCGACGCTCGCGGTGACCGGCACCGTGGTTTCCGGAGGTTCGGCGACCACCCGACACAGTCGTTCGGCCTCGGTGCGTGCGGCGGACGCGGCGATCGGTGTGGCCACCACGAATTCCTCTCCGCCTGTGCGCGCCACCACTGCCACGCCCCCGGCAGCATCACGAAGCCGCCGGGCGGTCCGCACCAGAACCATGTCGACGATGCGGTGCCCCCAGGTGTCATTGACGCTCTTGAATCGGTCGAGATCGAAGCACATGACACAGATCGCCGGATGGCGGTCCATCAGCAAGGGCAGCCGGGTCTCGAGGCCGCGACGGTTCAGTAGTTCGGTCAGCGGGTCCGAGAGCGATTCGTTGCGCATCAGCCAGTACAGGATCTTGAACGCGGGCAGCGCGCTGACTACTGACGCGAGCAGCAATAGCGCGACCGCGATGGCCAAGCGGATGTCTTCGCCGCCGGTGGCTATCCGCACCGAGAAGACCGCCACAGACAACAGCGACCACGCTGAATGTACGACCAGAGCAGGTGCACTGTGGAAAAAGCTCAGGTAGCTGCCGGTGACCACGAGCAGCACCGCGCCCATTGCCCCGAACAGTCGATTAGGTACCTGGAGGAACTCGATCGTGAACAGCACATCGGCGCAACCGATCAGAACCAGCGACTCGATCCTGCTCGGCCAGGGAAGCAGCCACCATCGCAATGCCCATAGGGTCCCCGCCAGCACTCCGATCGTCGAAGCGATGCCGGGGTGTCCGGGCGGCCCCACTGGCGTGCCCGCGATCACCATGCCCATGACCGCGATCGCGGCTCCCACGCTGCCCATCAGGATTTTCAGAGGGGTAAGCGCCGATCGAGCACGTAGGGTGTGTACCAGCCATCGGTAGTCGACCGAGTCGTGCCACCAGGCCCGCAGCATCTTGCCGTCATTCATCGACTCCCCTTGGTTCTGACCGCGTCACCCCCGTCGCGCGTGCCGAGTGGCTGGAATGTCAGCAAGTCTCACCAGCTCATCCGCAACAGTCTAAGTCCGACATAGTCGCAGTCGACATTCGAGTAGGTGACGCAGCCCATACGAGTGTGTCGGACGGGTCCAGCTGCCCGCGCAGCAGCCGATCGAGCTATACCGAGGCGCGCTCGCGCGGTATGCGTCGAACATATAACCGAGCTGGGTCGCATATTGGGCTGCCAAGGCGGGGTCGTCCGGCTGGCGCGCGGCTGGATTATGACGACCGCGTCTGTCCGTTGTACGGGGTCACCGGCGATTGATCTGGTCGGCGATGGCTTTGCCGAGTGAGGCGGTGGTGGCAGTGCCGCCGATATCGGGGGTCAGTTCAGTGCTGATGCCGCGGGCCAGGGCAGTTTCGACGGCGGTCATGATCGCGGCGGCGGCTTTGGTTTCGCCGAGGTGGTCGAGCATCATCGCGGCGCTCCAGATCTGGCCGACGGGGTTGGCGATACCCTTGCCTGCAATATCGGGGGCCGAGCCGTGGACGGGTTCGAACAGGCTCGGGAAGCGGCGTTCGGGGTTGATGTTGCCGCTGGGGGCGATGCCGATGGTGCCGGTGCAGGCCGGGCCGAGGTCGGAGAGGATGTCGCCGAACAGGTTGCTGGCCACCACCACGTCGAACCAGTCGGGATGGAGGACGAAGTTCTCGGTGAGGATGTCGATGTGATATTTGTCCACCGCCACGTCAGGGTAACGGGTGGCGGCTTCGGCGACGCGTTCGTCCCAGTAGGGCATGGTGATGGAGATGCCATTGCTCTTGGTGGCCGAGGTCAGATGCTTGCGCGGCCGTGATTGGGCAAGGGTGAACGCGTAGTCGAGGATTCGGTCGACTCCGACGCGGGTCATCACGGTCTCCTGGACGACGGTTTCGCGGTCGGTGCCCTCGAAGATCTTTCCGCCGATGCTGGAGTATTCGCCTTCGGTGTTCTCACGCACGACGTAGAAGTCGACATCCCCGGGGACGCGCCCGGCCAGCGGGCTGGCGATGCCGGGCAATAGTTTGACCGGGCGCAAGCTGACGTACTGGTCGAAGTGGCGGCGGAATTGCAGCAGGCTGCCCCACAGCGAGATGTGGTCGGGCACGACCTCGGGCCAGCCGACCGCGCCGAAGAAGATGGCGTCGAAGCGGTTGAGCTGGTCGAACCAGCCCTCCGGAAGCATCGCGCCGGTGCGGGTGTAGTAGTCGGCGCAGGCGTAGTCGAACTGCTCGTAGTCGAGAGTGAAATCGAAGGCCGCAGCCGCCGCTTCGAGCACGCGTAGCCCTTCGGGTACGACTTCGGTGCCGATGCCGTCGCCGGGGATGACGGCGATGCGGTGGGTGGATCCCATGGGGTCGCTCCTTGGTGTGGGCAGGCCGGATCGGGCCGCGAGAAGTTTTCTTCTCATACGGCCGGTGGACTGCGGTTGTACGGCCTCGGGAGGGGCGGCGGGTCAGGCCGACTCGGCGGTGGTGCCGGTGATGTTCTCGCGGTCCTGCAGTTCGCGGATCGCGGCGGCGGTGAGACTTTCGATGATGTGGGCGCGCATGAGCGCTGCTGCCGCCGAGCCGTCGCCGGCGACCACGAGATCGAACAGCTGGTGGTGCTCGTTGAGGTCGCGGGTGCGGGGCTCGTCACCGGGAGGCAGTTCCAGGCCCATGCGCCGGTAGCGATCGGACTTGTCCCAGACGTCATCGAGCAGCCGGATCAGCACATCGTTGTGGGAGGCGAGATACAGCGCACGGTGGAAGTTGCGGTGGGCCAGCAAACCCTCCTCGCCCCACTGGCGGGTCACCGGTACCAGGCGATCGAGTGCCTCGCGCATGACCAGGATGTCGTGGTCGGTGCGTCGGAGCGCAGCCAGTTCAGCGGCGGTGGGATCCAGTGAGAGGCGGACCTCGAACAGCTGCTGGGCTTCCTCAGCGCTCATCGCGGCCACCCGAACGTCGCGGTGGGATTCCACGGCTACCAGTCCTTCGCTGCTGAGGCGGCGTATGGCCTCGCGCAGCGGAGTGATGCTCATCGTCTACTTGACCATGGCCTCGCTGTTTCTGGCTCAGGCCGTCGGGATAGACCTGTCCTGGCAGCAGCAGCTGGTCATGGTCGGCGTGATGATGCTGACCAGCAAAGGCACCGCCGGTATCGCCGGGGGCGCGTTCATCGTGCTCGCCAGCACCATCACCGCGGTCGGGCACATCCCCCTGGCCGCACTGGCGTTGATCGTGGGTATCGACCGGATCCTCAACGAAGGCCGGGTGTTCATCAACGTCTTGGGCAACGCCTTCGCCGCGATCGTGGTCGGCAAGTGGGAGAACGACTTCGACGCCGAGAAGGCGCGCGCGGTCCTCGCCCGCAAACGTCCCCAGCCGGTCGACGACTGACCCGCATTCCCCGCAGGACCACCACGAAATCAGCGCTTCTCGCCGAAAGGACTCTCAATGACCCTGTCAAGCCCCAGCGGTAGCCGGGGTGGGTGTGTCGAGGGTGAATTCGCGTCCGTCGCGCAGCAACGCCCACAGCACATCGACCAGGCGACGAGCGAGAGCCAGAAGGGCTTGGGTATGGATGAGCCGTTCACCGCGTTTGCGGTCATAGAACCGCCTCGACGGGCCCTCGACCCGCAGGCTGGAGAGCGCGGCCATGTAGAACACTCGGCGCAGGCGCCGGTTGTATCGTTTCGGGCGTCGCAGGTTGCCACTGACGCGCCCGGAATCGCGCGGGACCGGCACCAATCCGGCGTAGGAGGCCAGGCGGCCGGCTGTGGCGAAATTGGCCAGGTCACCGCCGGTGGAGACGAGGAACTCCGCGCCCAGGACCGGTCCCATGCCGGGCAACGATTCGATGATCTTCGCCCACGGATGGGCCCGAAATCGGGTGGTGATGAGCTTGTCGGTGTCCTTGATCTCGCGGTCGAGATCGAGCAGTTTGCCGGCGATGCGTTTGACCAGCATGGCGGTGTCGGCTTCGCCGGGCAGCGCGATGGTTTGAGCCTCAGCGGCGGCGACCGCAGAGGCCGCGGTCTTGTCGATACCGGGCCGCCAGGCCCCGTTCTGGACCAAATGTGTTGTGACGCCACCAATTCCAGCAGATCGGATCTCGCCGGGAGTGCACAGCCCGGCGACCAGGATCAGCGGGGTCCGGTTCGAGTAGTCGAACGCGGCCTCGAGGGTCGGGAAGATCGATCCCAAAAGGGCGCGCAGCCGGTTGATTCCAGCGACCCAATCAGCCATCAGGTCGGTGCGGTAGGCGGTCAGCTGGGTCAGCCCGACCACCAGCTCATCCGGCATGGTGATCTCGGTCAAATCTCTTCGCAGCCGCGCGGTTTCGGCGATTACCCGGGCGTCTTTGGCGTCGGTTTTCCCTTCACCGCGAAACCCTGGGGTCATCGTGTTCACTACCCGGCCCGGCACATAGGTCACCGCCTGCTCGGCGGCGAGCAGCACCGTGATCAGCAGCAACGCCATCGGGCTGGTCAGATCGATCGCCCACCGCACCCGCCCCGCGACCTTGCCCGCGCGGGCGATCAACTGCCCGATCGCGCGCTGATCATTGCCGAGTTTCTGACTGAACACCACCTTCCCGGCCTCATCGATCGCGCACGCGTGATGCGTCGACTTACCGACATCGATCCCGACCCAAACCTCTGGGCGATCAGCCACCCGCAATCTCCTGCGCTCGCAACTCGAGCCCGTGGACAACCCCGCCGGCAGATCCCTAAACAGCGACGACCCGCAACAGCTCTCAATCAGCGGTCGGAGCGTCCAAAACGGCGGGGCAGCCAGTCCTTTCGAGCCTCGAAAGAAGCAAAACCGCATCAGCTACACCCCACCGCCCTGGGCATCCAGGGCACCAACCCCAGACCACTACTAACTTAGGGAACCGCATGGCACAGGTTTTGGTGACCACCGATTACCTTCGTCAGGGCGACGAGGTCGACCAACTGCTGAGAAGTCACGGCCACACCACGATCTATTCGCCGGCTACCAGCCCGCGTAGCCGCGACGAAGCGCGGGCACTGTTTGGCCGGGCCGAGGCCGCGATCATGGCCAGCGAACCCGTTACCGCTGACATGCTCGACCATGCCCCCCGGCTGAAGGTGATCGCCCGCAGTGGCGTCGGCTACGAGTCGATCGACCTGGCCGCCGCAGCCGGCCGCGGCATCCGCGTCTGCAACACCCCCGGGGTCAACCACGACGCCGTCGCCGAGATGACCCTCGCCCTGATCCTGATGACCGCCCGGGATTTGCCCGCCGTCATCGACGGCGTGCGCAACGGCGGCTGGCCCCGCCAGGCCGGGCGCGAACTACGCGGCGCCCGACTCGGCATCATCGGCTATGGCCCCAGCGGGCGCGCTGTGGCCTGCCTTGCCCAGGCCTTCGGCATGACCGTCGCTGTCGCCACCTCCCACCCCGACCCATACGACACCCACGTCGAATTCGACCACCTCGACACGGTTTGCGCCACCGCCGACTACCTGAGCCTCCACTGCCGCGCCGACGCCACCACCCGCCACCTCATCGACCGCGCCCGCCTGCACGCGATGAAACCAACCGCCGTGCTGATCAATACAGCCCGCGGCAGCCTCGTCGATCACCACGCCCGGCAGCACGCCTTGGCCACCGGTGAAATCGCCGCCGCCGCCCTCGACGTACTCGATGAAGAACCCCTGGCCGCCGCCAGCCCGCTACGGGAGCTGCCGAACCTGATCATCACCTCACACCTGGCGGGGCAGACCGTCCAAGCCCGGCTTCGCGCCGGCCTGTCGGCCGCTCGAGCTGTCATCGAAGTCCTGGCCCGCCGCGAACCCGCGCACCTGGTCGGCGTGCCCGAGCAGGCGCGCCGATGACCACCCGCCACGGCACCGGCCGCGTCGATGCCACTGCCGCCCGTTCCCATTTGCTGGTCAACGCCACGGACCCCCGCACCCTCGACTGCGCCGTACAGACGTGCGCCGAACTGATCGCGCTCGACATCGAAGATGCCGTCGATCCGGCCGCCAAACCCTCCGCGCGCTACGGTCGCCCGTTGGCTCGAAGACCACCATGCCTGAGTGCGAATCAACGACCGGTCGACCACCTTCTGGACCGACGACCTCGACCAATTACGCGATCTGCCAGGCCTGTCCGGAGTAATGCTGGCCAGGACGGAACCACGCGAGGTCTCTGTTCCCGAGGGAGAGACCTCGGCACTCAGCGGGTGCTGGGCCGGTGGTGTGCGGCGCGGTTGATCGTGACGGTCTCGTCCAGCGAGGGCATCGCGGTGAGGCTGGCGAAATGCTCCCAGAGCCGGTCACGAGTACGGGGCGCTTCGTCCTTGTCGGCTGCCGCCAGGGCCTGCCCCAATTCCTCGAGGTTCAGTTCGGTGCAGTAGGCGGGGGTCCCCGGCTGCTGTCGCCACGATTCGGCCAGAACGCCGGCATCGACGGGATCGAAGCCCGTGTCGTCGACGAGTTGCATTACCGTTCGGCGTGCTCGTTCGGAATCGGCGGCAACGGGGATCGCGATGCGACCCGGTGTCCCCGGGGGCAGTCCCTTGGTCTGCTGTGTCCCCGCCAGCGCGGCGTTCCACGCCTTCACAATCGGCTTGCCGAGCTGCTCCGCGCTCCACACGCTCTCGACCTGTCCGTTGTCGACCGCCTCGACGTGTCCGTTCATGGCGGGGTAGTAGTTCGACGTGTCGACGATCACCGTATCGCCGGAAATGCCGGCGAGGACGCCGGCGAGCTCGGGCTGCTTCGCGAACGGGATCGACAGGATGATGACCTCCCTGTCCCGGGTCGCGGCGTCGAGGTCGACTGCGCGAGCGCCCGCCTCGCGGACGTCTGCGGCGACGGCCTGCGGCCCGCGGGCATCCGCGACCAGTACCTCATGTCCGGCCTCGCTGAGCCGGCGTGCGATGTTGCCGCCGATGGCTCCGGCGCCGATAACGGAGATCCTCATATCGTGTTCCTTCCTTCTGTCGTGTCCGGATAGCTACATGAACAACGCGCGGCTGAGGCGGACGAGGTACTTCGAGTCGGGGTTGGTCCTTTCGCCGAACCTTTCGGCGATGGCGGCGCCCGACAGGTCGCGCCGCTTCGGCAACCTTGCAGCCTCGGCGCTTGCCAAGGCGGCCGGGATCTCGTCGCGGGTGAGATCGGTGCAGTAAGCGGGCGCCCCGGGCTGCTGGCGCCACGATTGCGCCAGCGGTCCGGCATCGAATCCATCGAATCCGGTGTCCTCGACCAGTGCGATGGCGATCGCGCGATCGCCGTCGTCATCGGCCGCGACCGGGATCCCGATACGGCCCCGAGTCCCTGCGGGCGTGCCTTTCAGGGCGAAGGAGTCGGCGCCGATGGCATTCCATGCCTTGACGATCGACCGATCGAGATGGTTTGCGACCCACAGACTTTCGACCTGGCCTGCTTCGATGGCCGCGATCTCGCGATCACGCCCAGGAATGTAGTTCGAGGTGTCGATGACGACCGTCTCGGCGGGTACACCGGCGAGCAGCGGCGCGATCTCGGGAACGCGGTCCAGCGGGATGGAGATGATGACGACGTCGGCGTCTTTCACGGCCTCGGACGCGGGCACCGCACGTGCTCCCGTGGCAAGGACCGTGGTATCGATCGTTTCTGGCCCGCGCGAGTTGGCCACCTTCACATCGTGTCCGGCCGCGCTCAACTTTCGACTGAGGGTCTTACCGATATGGCCGACACCGAGAATGCCAATTCTCATACGAAACTCCTTGGGTTGTTTATCGTTTCGTTCATCGGGCAGGGTTGTGTGAACACTTCGCAGGTGCCGTACCGGCCACCGCAACGCCGGGTCGCACAGATCAACCGAACAACGAAGGCCGGTTCCGGCTCCGGGTGTTGCCGAACGCAATGCGACAGCTCCACCTTGGATTCGCGGACTACCCTGCGGAGGCCGATGCTGCTCTACTGCTTGTCGTCTCGTTCGCGGTAGCCGTTCTCGATGAGTGTCAGGAGACGGTCGAGCACCTCATGGTCGGCCTCGGCGGCGCCCATGGTCCACGCCACCGAGACGGCCAAAAGGAACACGTCGCGCCCCGTCACCGAGGCCCGCACCTGCCCCGCGAGCTGCGCGGCGCGCACATACTCATCGGTGGTCGCGATGATGTTCTCGCAGGGCACCGTCAGCGGGTTGTCCGGTTCCAACGCCCTCGCGGCAGCCATCAGCGGTTCCGGTAACCCGCTGAACGCGCTGAAATATTCCTCCATCGCACGCAGCCATCGCCGCAGCTTTTCCACCGCGTCGTCGAGCTGCGAAATATCGGCTCGGCGTGCCTCCAGTTCGTCCGAACGAGACTGCAACACAGCCGCCAGCAGTGTCTCGCGGTTCGGGAAGTGCCGATACAACGTGCCCGGCCCGACGCCGGCGTCCTTGGCGACGGCCTCCAGCGAAGTGCCGACCCCGAACCTCAGGAACTGACGCTGAGCCGCCTCCAGCAGAGCAACTCGGTTGCGCTGAACATCCGCCCGCGGCCCGCGGCCCGGCTGCCTGGCACCCATACGCCCTCCTCCCTGCTCCAAGATCCACAACAAAACGGATACTGCCTCCGGATACCTTCATAGCATAAAGCGGAGGAAGCCTCCGGTCTCATGCGGGGTGGGCCGATTGCTACGGGCGCAGGAAGGCTGTCGGTGACCGAGGCCTGTCGGTAGGTAGTGGCGTTCTGCCCAGAACGTCGGCCCGCTGGTCCAGAAGAGTGCCTTGTGGTCGCACACGTGGCCGGCGTTCTCGTCGGTATAGCCCCGCCGGTGCGCTCGGCGGTCAACAGCAAAAAGATTTCGCGGTGAGGTAGTGACGCGCTGGCCTGCCAGGTGTCACCCGGCGGTTGGCGCCGCAGGTAAGCCCCAGCGCCGCCGTCGCCTTGCCCGGCGAACACACCTGACCAGTGGCGAGGGCCGGGGCATCCGTGCCACTTCGCAGCATCCGATTAAGGGGTGCGTCGCAACGCGGTGGACTCGACCAGTACGCCCATTGCCTCGTCGAGGAGTTCGGACAACGGAGTGGCCCCGCCGCCGGCCGTCCAAGCGTCGGTCGCGGCATCCAGGCAGGAAATCGCCGACGCTACGAGGGCCCGGGCGCGCAGGTCATCGGTGGGTTCACCGCCCAGTCGACGGAAGATCTCCGGCACCAACAGGCTCTGCCAGCCCTGCGTCTTCTCCCACTGGCGGGTCATCAGGGCGCAAGCGTCGTCGAGCAGCCGCATCAGGTCCAGGAACGGTTGAGGCTCGTCAGGCTTCGGCTGGGTGATCACGTCGAATGAGCGGCGCAGCGATTCCCAGTGCTGCTCGTCGGCGGGGCGCGCGGCGAGCGCGGCGGCGATCTTATGACCGAACTCACCCATCTTGCCGAGGATGAGCTCCTCCTTCGTGCCGAAGTACCGGAAAAACGTGGTGCGCGACAGGCCGGCCTCGGCGGCGATCTGTTCGACTGTCGTGTTGTCGAACCCCTGTTCAGCGAAGAGCCGGAACGCGATTTTGCTGACCTCATCGCGCATCGCGGCGCGTGTCCGCTCCCGCAGCGTGAAGCGCGCGCCCCTGGATGTCTCAGCCATGTCGTGAGTGTAGTTCACAGACCCTAAGTGGTACTCCATTCCATATTGGGATATGGTCTCTAATGTTGTCTTCGTATCTAAAAGAGGAGTGCTTCCCATGAGCAAGGTTTGGTTCATCACTGGTTCTTCGCGCGGCTTGGGCCGCCGGTTCACCGAGGCCGCGCTGTCGCGCGGCGACAAGGTCACGGCGACCGCACGCAATACGGACACACTGGCCGACCTGGTCGCCACCCATGGCGACGCGATCCTGCCGCTGACCCTGGATGTTACGGACAAAACGGCCGTGACCGAGTCCGTCCAGCGCGCCCACGAGCACTTCGGACGCCTGGACGTAGTCGTCAACAACGCCGGCTACGGCCTGTTCGGCATGGTCGAAGAACTGACCGAAGACGACGTCCGCGCCCAGTTCGAGACGAACCTGTTCGGCACCCTATGGGTCATCCAGGCGACACTGCCCTACCTCCGCGATCAGGGCAGCGGCCACATCATCAACGTGTCCAGCCTGCTCGGCCTCGCGGCCTTCCCCACTACGGGCGGCTATACCGCCACCAAAGCAGCCGTCGAGGGACTCTCGGACTCCTTGGCCCAGGAAGTCGCCGCCTTCGGCATCAAGGTCACCGTCGTCGAACCCGGTCCCTTCGGCACCGAATTCAACACCTCCTCCGCCCATTCCGCACCGCTGTCCGCCTACGACAGCTTCCGGGAGACTGTCAACGCCAGCTTCGCCACCGTCCCCAACCCCGACCCGGCCGGCGTCGGCCCCGCGTTGCTCAAGGTCGTCGACGCCGGCGCCCCACCGTCCCGAATCTTTTTCGGCACCTTCCCCCTCCAGATCGTCCCGCAGCTCTACGCCGACCGGGTCGAGGGCTGGCAGGAGTGGGCCGAATTGTCCGCCGCCGCCGAGGCCGGCCCGGCCTGACCATCCCCGCCCTGTGCTTACCGGCGCCGGGCGGCCCGTCCACCAACGGTGGAATAGCCCTGACGGACATTGATGCTGCGGGGACTCCGCCGGGGGCGGAACAGGCCTCGGGCCGCCAGAACGCCCTCGCCGCGGCGCTCAAGGAATACGGTGCGCTGCGGCACCCTGGCCACGAACGCCGTGATCGCTTGGACCACAGAGTATTACGGCCTCGCGGTTGAGCAGATGCGCGCGAGGGGTCGCCGCATCGATGACGATGTGCTGGCCCACATCTCCCCGGCGCACAGCGAGAACATCAACTTCTTCGGAGCGATCGAGGTCGACATCGATGCCGAACTCGCTCAACTCGGCCCGACAGGCTATCGGCCGCTGCGGGTGCGCGACACGTTGTTCTCACTGGGTCCCGCGGCACTGCCGGCGTTCTCGACTGTCCCCGCGTATAGGTGCCGGGGTGTCGGTCAGGGGATGAGTCGGGCGCCGAAGGGGTTGTCCAGTGCGATCTTCCAGCTGTGGTCGGGTTGGCGGCGCAGGGTGGCCACCGACAGTCCGCTCTGAGCGACCGGGGTGCCGTCCGGGGCGGTACCGGTCATGGTCCACGGCGCGATGTGCACGGCGGTGTCACCGGCGATCATCACCTCGTGGCCGTTGCCGTAGCGGAAGTGGGGGCTCAGCGCGGCGAAAGCGGCGAACCCCTCGCGCAGTTGCCGCTCGCCGCGCACCTGGGCGCCCGGCTCGAACGCCACGACCGCGTCGTCGACGTAGTAGGACAACACCGCGTCGATATCGCCGCTCTCCAGGGCCGCGGTCATCGCGGCGACGGTGTCGATCACGTTCTGTTCCATCGAGATTCCTCGTCTGTGCCTGCTCGGTGACGCCGGGTTCACCGAGGGTGTGCTTGTGGGGACCGACAGAATCTAACTTCAACATTTCGATTATGCAACTGTTATGGTTATGCTGGAGGTATGAAACGGTCGGATGGAAAATCGACGTGTCCGATGAACATGTTCCTCGAGGTGTTCGGCGATCCGTGGACCCTGCTGGTGCTGCGTGACATGCTGCTGGTCGGCAAACGGCGCCCCGCGGAATTCCTCGACTCCGCCGAGGCGATCTCGACCAGTGTGTTGTCCGATCGACTCAAACGGCTCGAGGCCGCCGAGATGGTGCGTCGCGTGGGTAGCGGGGAGCGCAACCAGGTCCACTACGTCCCGACCGGCAAAGCCGTCGACACGCTGCCGGCGCTGTTCGAGATGGCGTTGTGGAGCATGAACCACGAACCGGCGGCCGCGCCCCTGCAACGGGTGATCACCCGCATCCGCGAAGACCCCCTCGACTACATCGCCGAGATCCGCGCCGAGCTCGAACGCGAGACCGCCCCGCGCGACCGTGACCCGGTCGAGTCGACCTGACACCCGACCTGCTCGAACCACACTCGCGCTCACCGCGACCGGTGGCCCGGCCTACACAGGACGCCGGTAAGAACTGCGTCTTCAAACGGGTGACATGGCGCCACTGTGCCCACCAGTGCAGCACCCAATTGGAAAGGCAGGCGTAGTGGATCCCCCGGATAGACGAAGCCTCCGCCGGGTGCTCCGACGGAGGGACCGTCGCGAGCTTCAGAAGGTGCGCTCGGCTACCTTCACCCGTTCACTCGCCAGCAACGCGGCGCGCAGTTCGTCGGCCGACAGCGGCGCGGCCGGGGCCTCGAGAATGCGCTCGACCGGCACACTGGGGTCGGCAAGGTAGATCCGGGTGTACGCACCGGCCTCAGGCTCGAAACGCCAAGCCTCACTCGAAGTTCCGGCGTCGACAGTATCGAATCCGAGGCGGTCGATCAGCTCTGCCGCCCGAGCCTTCGCCCCCTGGTCCGCGCCCGCTATGGGTAGGGCGCTGCGGTCCGGCGCCCCGGAGGGGCGGGCGAGCTGCGGGATATGGTGGGCCAGGATGTTGTTGAATGCCTTGACCAGCAAGACACCGGGCAAGAGCTGCTCGGCCAATTCAGTAGTGGTCATCTTTTCGGCATCGAGTTCGGCAATCCGGCCATCACGGTAGGGGTAGTAGTTGCCGGTATCCAGCACGGTCCGGCCCCGCAGCAACTCAGCGGGCAGGGAACCGTACGCGTTCAGCGGGATGCTGAGCAGGATTGTCTCCCCGGCGCGGGCAGCCTGCTCCACAGTGCCCGCCGTAGCTCGCGAGCCCAGTTCGTCGACCAGATCAGCCAAGCTCTGCGGCCCACGCGAGTTGGCGATCACGACATCGATGTCCGCCGCTACTGCCAGCCGCGCCACCGCGGCCCCAATATTTCCGCTTCCGATTATTCCCAGAGTCGGCATCGCCGTTCCTTTCATTGTTGCGGTCAGTGTCGGGGCAAATCTTCGAAGCATGAGGTGCGTCGAAGCAGACGAGCTCATCTAGCATCAGCCCTGGTCAGCGGAACTCGTCGCGTGGCGCGCGCAGTCGCCGAGGTCGCAGACCCCGAAAAGGCGCTACGACAGTGGATAGCCCCTCCGGACGCGCAGACCGAGCGGAGCGAATCCACTGCGGGTTACACGATGAATCCGTCCGCCAGCCCCCGGAACGAGCGGTCCATCACATCGGTCAACGGCTCCGATGGCCACGTAAGCCAATGCTCGTATGCGGCAATCGCTACCCCGAGCGCCGCATACGCAACCGATTGCGGCAGTAGTTCCTCGGCTGGAAGGCCGAGACGGCGACCGACGAATTCAGCGACAACGTAGCGCCACTCGCGATACCGCAACGTCGCATGCGCCTGTAGCGCGGGAACACCCAGAATCAGCTCCATGCGTTTGCGGTGCCAAGGCACGTGAGCTGGATCGAAGCGGTTGAACTCAACGACGACCGTTCGGATCGCATCCATGATCGGCTGATCATTCGGGCAGTCGCGGAAGCGCTCCCGCATCACGTGCAACTGCTTGCCGAAATCGCCCCATACGACGTCGTTCTTGGACCCGAAGTACCGGAAGAAGGTGCGCTTGCTGATACCTACAGCTGCGGCGATGGCCTCCACTGTCGTTGCGTCGAAACCGTGCTGATCGAATAGCTCGAAGGCCGCGCGTTCCAGTTCGTCCGCATTCGTCGACCGCCGACGGCCAGGCCGAATGACGGACGCCATGCCGTCGGCTGATGAGCTTTTCACCATCACCTCTTCCATTATGGCACTGGGTGACATTATGCTGTGGCTCACATCCAATCCATTCGCCATGGAGTAGCCCATGAGCAACCCAACGCAAGACCAGACAGTAGTCGCCACAGGCGACGCTCTTGTCGAGGAAGATCTGCCCGTAGAAGCGGTCTCGATCGACGGCATGTGCAGTGTCTACTGAACCAACCGCCTTCGGCCCGCCCCTGCCGTACGCCCTGGCGGGGTCGGAGTCCTACCGTGCCGAGTCCTTCGGCGCACTGGTCGACGACTACGCAACCCGTCGGCTGTCATTTCTGACGCCGGACTCGGGCGGCTTCGAAACCGTTGGCGCGCATCGGAACTCTTCACGCGATTGCGCGAGCCACAGACCGGCGGCGCGTGCACCTCATGCTCGGCCTACGACTCCTGCCGTGGCGGCTGCATGGCAGCCAAGTTCTTTACCGGCCTGCCGCTGGACGCCCTGATCCCGAATGTGTACGTGGCAACGCCGAACTCGCTCTCGCCGGGGTGGGCAGTAATCGGCCGCAGCCTGATAAAGACCATTCCCGCACACGCCCGGCGCGGCGCGCGGTGGTACTCGGCATGCCCTCAGCAGCCGGAACCACCCTGCCGATCGGCCCACCGGATCGCGCCTGCGACACCAGCCCGCTGGCTGGTCTGCGCTGACTCCCTTATCAGAGAAGGATTTTCACATGGCAAGCACTCGCGACTGGTTCGAGTCCGTCGCCGAGGCACAGCGGCGTGCGAAGAAGCGAGTCCCAAGTCGGTGTATCTGGCACTGCTGGCGGGTTCGGAAGGCGGGATCACCCTCGCGGACAACACCGCCGCCTTCGCCGAACTCGGCATGCGACCGCACATCGCCGACCTGCACGCGACACGTGACCTGACCACCACCGCGCTGGGGCAAGAGATCTCGATGCCGGTAATCTGCTCGCCGACCGGCGTGCAGGCTGTCGACCCGTCTGGTGAGGTCGGCGTCGCCCGGGGCGCGGCGCGCTCCGGAACGGCTCTCGGGTTGTCCTCGTTCGGTTCCAAGCCGATCGAAGAGGTAGTCGCCGCGAACGAGAAAACCTTCTATCAGGTGTATTGGCTGGGGAACAAAGACGACATGGTGACACGGCTGGACCGGGCCCGTGACGCCCGAGCCAAGGGCCTGATCATCACCCTGGATTGGATCTGCGCGACGGCCCGCGACTGGGGTAGTCCCGCACTGCCGGAGCGGATCGATATAAAGACCGCACTCACTTTCACGCCCCAGGTGCTGAGCAGGCCTGGCTGGCTGTGGCGCTTCGCCCGCTCGGGCAAATTCCCGGATCTGACCACCCCGAATCTGGCCCCGCGTGGTGAGACCGGGCCGACCTTCTTCGGCGCCTACGCCGAATGGATGGCCACTCCCCCGGCCACCTGGGATGATCTCGCCTGGCTGCGGTCACAGTGGGACGGCCCGTTCCTGATCAAGGGCATCTCCCGGCCCGATGACGCCAAGCGCGCCGTCGATATCGGCGTGACCGCCATCTCCGTCTCCAACCACGGCGGCAATAACCTCGACTCCACCCCCGCGTCGATCCGACTACTGCCGGGCATCGCGACAACTGTTGGCGGACAGGTGGAGATCCTCCTCGATGGTGGTATCCGCCGGGGCAGTGACGTGGTCAAGGCCGTCGCGCTCGGAGCCGACGCCGTCATGATCGGCCGCCCCTACCTTTGGGGAATGGCCGCCGCGGGTGAACACGGCGTTCACAATGTCCTCGAAGTCTTGCGGCAGGGCATCGATGCCACGCTGTACGGACTCGGCCACGCCTCGATCCATGATCTGACCCCGGACGATGTGCTGGCACCGGATGGGTTCACACGTGGTCTGTGATGAGTGACGTTCCCATCGCGATCGTCGGCTCTGGGAAACCACGACCCGGGACTGGACGCCGATGTTCGACGTCGGCGTGTACGGCGGCGACGCTAATTTCGCCAGCGCCGCAATCCCTGCCCCGCTGCGGCGCCTCGAACCCCGCACACGGCGGGGTTCGTCGGCGGCGATTCCCGACGGCTCCAGTGGCGAACACGCGGCCTTCCCCGCCACGCTGTCCATCGGACGGGCAGCGTTGAGACTGCTTGCTCGTCGAACTCGTCCACTCCGCGGACCGTTTCGCGGACGTCATCTCGTCAACGGCCACGGTGGCAATCTCTTGCCCCTTGACACCGCGGTGCAGTTCCTGCGCGCGGAAGGTCGCTCAGCGCATCGATTAAAGGAACAAGCCTCCGTCGTTGGTGCCGCCTGAGACTGCGAAAGAATCGGCTTTACCTAGCGCGATAGATCGGCCGGCATCACAGCAAACCGCACGGCCGAGCGGGCCGGCGGGGCTGATCCGGGAGGCAGAAGAGCGCCAGATGCGCGGCCGCGGTGAGCACGTCGCAGGTCGCCGCGGACTGGCAGCGTGCGTGTGAGACTTAATGGTCGTCGACGAGGACGCGATTCGCTGACGCTCCACAAGTCGAGGTTCGACAACTACGCTGCTTCGGTGACAGTTGCGGGGTTGCTGCTGGCGGCCGGGGCCGGGCGACGGTATGGGATTCCGAAGGCGTTGGTGCGGTATCGGGGAAGTCTGTTCGTCGAGCTCGCGGCCGGCGTGCTACATGCGGGCGGGTGTGGGCCGGTGGTGGTTGTGCTCGGGGCCCAGGCCAGTGAGGTGCGGAAAGTCGCCACACTCACGGGGTCGACCCTGATCGACAATCCGGACTGGGCCACCGGG
This sequence comes from Nocardia sp. GCM10030253, assembly GCF_042675075.1. NCBI lineage: Bacteria > Bacillati > Actinomycetota > Actinomycetes > Mycobacteriales > Nocardiaceae > Nocardia > Nocardia sp. GCM10030253. The sequence continues at coordinate 22,939 of NZ_JBHTDL010000011.1, forward strand.
ATGGGATCGTCGCTGCGCGTAGGCCTCTCCGCACTTGGTGACTGTGACGCTGTTGTCGTGCTGCCGGTCGATACACCGGGGGTTACCGAGGCCGCCGTCCGGCGGCTGGTAGATCTGGCCGCACCGGCTGCGCTCGCGCGGGCTACCTATGACCGAAATCCAGGACATCCCGTGCTGCTCGGCAGGGATCACTGGGCTGAAGCTGCGAAACTCGCCATCGGCGACGAAGGGGCGCGGCCGTATCTCGCACGACACGACGTCCACATGGTGCCCTGCGACGACGTGGCTGTCGGCGACGATGTCGATCGGCCGGAAGATCTGCGCTGAGGTCGACGCTGGCCCCCGTCGGCAATGTCCCGACGTTGCGATAACAGCATTCTCATCCCAAGCGAATGATATATTCACACACGGCAATCACATTCCGAAGCCGAGTACTGCCGGAGTCACCCATGCGAACGATCCCTCCCGAACTTGTCGAGCGCTACGAGGTCGAGGGGTGGTGGAATCGGGACACCATCGGCGACATGCTGGCGCGCGGGCTCGCGGCCGCACCCGGCACCTGCTTCCGGGTACATTCCGCGGTCCGGCCGTGGTCCGGGACGTTCCAAGAGGTCGAGGTGGTGGCTCGGCGGCTGGCGGCGGGGCTGCGGGCTCGCGGGGTGGGACCCGGAGACGTGGTCGCTTTCCAGTTGCCGAACTGGATGGAGGCGGCGGCGACCTTCTGGGCTTCGTCGTTCCTGGGTGCGGTGGTAGTGCCGATCGTGCACATCTACGGACACCGAGAGGTCCGCTACATCCTGGAGTCGGTGCGACCGCAGGTGTTCGTGACCGCGGAACGGTTCGGCGCGTGGGAGTTTCGCGAGGAGCTGTGCGCCGAGGTGCCGATCGTGGGCGTGGTCGGCCGTGATTTCGACGAGCTGCTGGCCGCCGAGCCGATGACGGGCGTGGCCGCGGTCGATCCGCGGAGTCCGGCGGTGTACGCCTTCACCTCCGGCACCACGCGGGCGCCCAAGGGCGTGGTGCACAGTCATCAGACGCTGGGGTGTGAGACCCGTCAGCTGGCAGCGCACTATCCGGCCGATCTGGGTCCGCAGTTGACCGCCGCTCCGGTCGGCCATTTCATCGGCATGGTGAACGGACTGCTGATCCCGGTAATCGACGGTGTGGCAGTCGATCTCGTCGATCGCTGGGATCCGGCGCTGATCCTGGATCTGATGCGGACCTACGACAGTACAGTGGGCGGCGGCGTGCCGTACTACATGACCAGCCTGATCGACCATCCGCTTTTTACGCCCGAGCATCTGCGATACATGAAGTACGCGGGCATGGGTGGTGCGCCGGTCCCGGCCTCGGTCGCCGAACGGCTCACCGCGTTGGGGATCACGGTGTACCGCGCATACGGCAGCACCGAACACCCGTCGATCACCGGATCACTGTGCACCGCACCAGAAGCCAAGCGGCTCTATACCGACGGCACCAACCAGCCCGGGGTAGAGGTTCGGCTCACCGACGAGGGTGAGATCGTGAGCCGTGGCCCGGATCTGTGCCTCGGTTACACCGATGACGCCCTCACAGCGGCGGCTTTCGACGCCGAGGGCTGGTATCACACCGGCGATATCGGATCCCTGGACTCGGACGGCTATCTCACCATCTCGGACCGCAAGTCCGACATGATCATTCGCGGCGGCGAGAACATCAGCGCACTCGAGGTAGAAGAGGTGTTGCTGAGCCTGCCCGGTGTCGCCGAGGCGGCGGCTGTCGCCGCCCCCGACGATCGCCTCGGCGAGCACGTGGCAGCGGTCTTGCGCCTGCATCCGGGCGGTCATGCCCCGTCACTCGAACAACTGCGGGCACACTTCGCCGCGGCCGGGCTGGCGAAACAGAAGTGGCCCGAGGAGATTCACGTCGTGGCGGACTTTCCGCGCACCGGTAGCGGCAAGGTGCAGAAGTTCCGGGTCCGGCAGAACCTGGTCGCCCCGGTACCGCAGTAGCGCGAAACCACGGCGGCTGAGCAGGTTTCGGCGCACCGCCATTCGGTGGGCGGGGCTCGCGGTGGAATCAGTGACCCCGCCACCGTGGTGGTCGTTTCTCGGCGAACGCTCTGGGCCCTTCCTGTGCATCCTCGCTGCGATAGCAGACCTCGGACGCGGTGCGCGCTGCCTGCAACGCCGCCCCTCTCCCCATTTCCGTTGCGAGCATGACGGTTTCGCGCGCGGCTCGCACCGACAGCGGCGCTCCTTCGAGAATCTCGCGCGCCAATGCGATTGCGGTATCCAGCAATTCCGCGGGTTCGGCGAGCCGGTTCACCAGGCCGATCTCGTAGGCGCGCTGCGCGGTAATGGGTCTACCGGTGAGCAGTAACTCCATCATGATGCGCTGCGGAATCATATGGATGAGCGGCGCCGCCCACGGCGAGCTGCGTCCCACTCGCACCTCGGTGATCGCGAAGCGCGCGCTGGTGCTCGCCACGCACAGGTCGCAGGCCTGGGCGATCATCCAGCCGCCGGCGAAGGCGACACCGTTGACGGCCGCGATCGTGGGCTTGGACAGTTCGATGGTGTCGTAGGGCAGCGGGAACATCGAACGCGGCGGCACCGCCATCTCCGTCTCGACCATCTCCGCCAGATCGCCGCCCGCGCAGAATGCCTGCTCCCCCGCGCCGGTGAGGATGGCGACGTGCAACCGTGGATCGCGTTCGAATCGGTCCCAGGCCGCGTAGAGCCCGTCGCGCACATCCTGTGCCAGGCAGTTCCGTCGCTCCGGACGATTCAGCGTGAGGACGGCGATGCCGTCGGGGCGCGCGTCGAACAGCACCGCGTCGTTCATCAGAAACCTCTCCGCGCGATGGCGTGTGCTGTTCGGGCCAGTTCGTCCCGGAAGTCGGGGTGGGCGATGGCGACGAGCCGGCGGGCACGCTCGGCCAGGTTGCACGCTCGCAGTTCGGCCGCGCCGAACTCGGTGACGACCACGTCCACGTCACTGCGCGCGGTGGTCACCGGACCCGAAAGCCCGGCGGTAATCCGGCTCACCGCACCGCCTTTCGCGGTGGCGGGCAGCACGATGAGCGCGTGCCCGCCGGGCGATCGCGCGCCGCCGCGCACGAAATCCACTTGCCCGCCGGTTCCGCCGAGATAGGTCGTGCCGCTCTGTTCGGCATTGACCTGACCACTGAGGTCGACCTCGACCGCCGAGTTGATCGTCACCAGCCGCTCCAGCGCCGCGAGCACTCCCGTGTCATGGGTGTAGGACGTGGCGCACATGCGAATACCGGGATTGCGGTGCGCGAACTCGTAGAGCCGCCGGGTCCCGATGAGCGCGCCGGTCACCGACACGCCCCGATCGATGCGTTTGCGCGTATTGGTGACAACACCGGCCTCGACAAGTCCGACGAGGCCATCTCCGACCATGCCGGAGTGCACGCCGAGATCCCGGCGGTCGTACAGCATCGGCAGGATCGCGTCGGGCACCGCTCCGACACCGGTTTGCAGGACCGCACCGTCACCGATGTAATCCGCGGCGAAACGCGCGATAGCCGTATCGGTTTCGCTGACCCGCGAGGGTGGCACCTGAACCGGCGACCGCGAGACGCGGACACCGACATCGATCCGGGAGCTGGGAAGCGTCGCACCGTAGGTATGGGGCACCTGATCGTTGATCTCCGCCACCACGATCCGCGCCACGGTGACCGCCGCCTCCACATAATCGCTGACCAGACCGAAACTGTGATTGCCCCACGAGTCCGCCGGTCCGACCTGCACGAAAGCAACGTCGCAGGCGAGGGAGCCGCCTCCGATCATCGGGCCGATCTGGCTGACATGGCACGGAATGACCTGCAGTGCGTGCGCTTTGGCCATCCCACGTAGAGCGCCGATCGCACCCATGCTGGACAGCGCGAAACTCTCGGCCGTCGCAGGGGTGAACAGGCCCGAGAAACTGGTCGCGGTGAAGACGGACAGTCCCCCGATCGCAGCCCCCTGGGCGATCAGCGCCTCGATCAGGGAGGTCGGTTCTCCACACGCTTGGCCGACGACGATCCGGTCCCCCGCACGCAGGAACGCCCCGAGGTCCAGCTCGGCGGGATCCTCGATGAGCTTCACGAGCGCTCCCGGGACATCGGCCGGTCGGATTCGCCGGTGGTCGGCCAGCTGGTGCCATCGGCGGCCAGGGCGGCACCGACCTGCGCGGTGTCCACACCCAGCCGCGGAGCGGGCCCGGCGACCGCGCCGGGTGTCCGCGAGAACCACGCGGGCATTCCGGGAAAGCGGACCGGGCCGTTCGGGCTCTCGACGGTCTCGAAGAATCCCACCGCGTTCAGATGCGCATTGCCGAACAGTTCGTCGAAGGAGCGCACCGGTGCGGCCGGAATGTCGAGTGCGCGCAGCAGTTCCAGCCATTCCTGCGTCGTCCGCTCGGAGAATGTGTTGCCCAGCAAGGCGTAGACAGCGTCGATCTGCTCCGCGCGTTGCGCGAGAGTCGCGAATTCCGCACCGGCCCATTCGGGTTCGACCGCCTCGACGAAGGCCGACCACTGTTTGTCGTTGTAGACCAGCGCCGAGATGTATCCGTCCTTGGTCCGGTACGGCTTGCGGTTGGGCGCGACGGCGCGCGGATAGATCGCAGCGCCCAGTGGCGGTTCGAACATCGCGCCATTGGCGTGTTCCACCAGCATGAAGGCCGCCATGGTCTCGAACATGGCGACCTCCACCTCTTGGCCCTCTCCGGTCCGTTCGCGGTGGAACAGCGCCATGACGGTGGCCCACAGTGCGGTCAGACCCGCCACCTTGTCGGCCATGATGGTTCCGGCATAGCCTGGCGCGCCGGTCAATTGCTCCTGCGCGAACGGCAGGCCGCATTCGGCCTGGATGGTGTCGTCGTAGGCGGTCAGGTTCGCGTCGGGGCCGCGGCGGCCGTAGCCGTAGCAGTTGGTGTAGACGATCGCGGGGTTCACCGCGGCCACCTCCGAGTAGGCGAAGCCGAGTTCGGCGATCGCTCGTGCGCGCATCGAATGGATGAAGACATCCGCGTGGGCGAGCAGATCCCGCAGTGCGCGTGCACCTTCCGCCCTGCGCAGGTCCATGACCACGCTGCGCTTGCCGCGATTCACGTTGACGAAGACACCCCCGAGCCCTGGTTCCGGCCCCACCGAGATGTAACGGGTGTTGTCCCCGGCCGGCGGTTCGATCTTGATGACGTCGGCGCCCATATCGGCCATGATCTGAGTGCAATACGGCCCCATGACCATTGCCGTCAGATCGACCACGCGCACCCCGGTCAACGGGCCTGTGTGCCTCATCTGCCTCCGCTCCACCAGATCTGGACGACGGATGCCACATTATCTGACTAATCCTTGCAAGGATAGTAAGGATGCTGATATCAAGGGGGCGTGGAAACCAGTAGAGTCGCGGTAGTACCGCGGCCCACGTCCATCGCGACGGTGCTCGATGCGGCGCTCGCCGCCCGCCCGGAAGCGCCTGCGGTGGAGGCGATTTCGGGCGTCTGGTCCTATGCGGAGCTGAACGAGCGGGCGCACCTCGCGGCGGGCGCGCTGTGGTCGCTCGGCGTGCGGCCCGGGGATCGCGTCGCGGCCTGCCTGCCCAACGACCTCGATATCGTCGCGGCTTTCCATGGCGCGCAGCGGATCGGCGCGATCTGGGCGGGCATCGGCGAGGCCCTGTCGGCGAGTGAGCAGGAGGACCTGTCCGAGCTGTGCGAGCCCAAAACCGTTCTGGCCGGGCCGAACTGCCACCTCACGTCCCCGGTGTGCATAACGCCGGATCGCTGGTCGGACCTCCTGGCCGAGCCCCACGCGGCCCCACGCGTGCCACCGAACAGCGACGCACCCGCCGGAATCGCTTTCACCAGCGGCACTTCCGGACACCCGAAAGCTGTGGTGCACAGTCAGCGCAACCTGCTGCTGCCGGGTGCGGTCCTGGTCGCCACCCGAGGCTGGGGACCGGAACTGCGCAAGGGCGACAGCTTCCCGCTGACCATCCTGAACCTGATGGTGTTGTCCACGCTGCTCACCGCGCAGGCGGGCGGATGCGCGGTCCTGATGAACCGGCGCGATGCCGACGGTGTCGCGGACTGGATCTCCGAACGCCAGGTGGCGGTGTGGAACGGCGCACCCGCCCAGCTCTACGACCTGGCTCGGCAACCACAGCTGAATCTCGGTTCGCTGCGGGAAGTGTGGAGCGGCGGCAGCGATACCCCCGACAGTGTGCGCATGGCATTCGCCGACGCGCACGGGGTGATTCCGCGCGCGACCTACGGCCTCACCGAAGCGCCGACGGTGGTCGCTATCGACCCCGTGGGAGCCCAGTGGCGTCCGGGTGCGAGCGGGCGGGTGCTGCCGCAGTTCGAGGTCGCCGCCTACGACGACGGGGCGCGGCGGCTGCCGCCCGGCGAACTCGGTGAATTGCGCATCGTCGCGGCAGCTTCCGGTCCGTGGGCGAAATCGTGGACCCCGGCTCTGGGTTACTGGGAATCCGGCGGCGTCCGGCGCCTCGAGCCCACGCCCTTTCCCACCGGAGATATCGGCACCGTCAGCGCGGACGGATGGCTGAGCGTGCTGGATCGCAAGAAGCTGGTCATCCTCCGGGGCGGAGCCAACGTGTATCCCCTCGAGGTGGAACGGGTCATCAGGAAACATCCGGCGGTCACGAAGGTCGCGGTGTGCCCCATCCCCGACGACCGGCTCGGCCAGCGAGTCGCCGCTTTGATCGAAAGTCCATCGCCCACACCCGATTTCGGCGCCATCGCCAGGCTGTGCCGAGACGAGCTGGCCGGCTACAAAGTGCCGGAGATCTGGGCGCGCCTCGAAGCGCTGCCCGTCAATGCCATGGGCAAGGTGGACCGCACCCGGCTCCCGGAGCTCCTCGCGCGGGAAACGCTCGTGCGCATCACTCCCGGCAGCCGGATATGAGCACCGCGCGCATCTTCGACCTCGACGGCCGGGTAGCCATCGTGACCGGCGCGTCCTCGGGCCTGGGCGCGGCCGTCGCGCGGGCCCTCGCCGGGCTCGGCGCACAGGTCGCGGTGGTAGCCCGCCGCGCCGACCGATTGGCCGAGCTCGCCGCGGAGATCGACGGCACCGCCGTGCCGTGCGACCTATCCTCGGCGGCGAACATCGCCTCGATCGTGCCGGTGGTCGCCGACGCGCTCGGCCCGCCGGAGATCCTGATCAACGCGGCCGGAAACCGCTTCTCCACCGCGCGCGCCGAATCGGAGACACCCGACGAGATACACCGGACCGTGGAGCTGAACCTGCTGGCTCCATTCCTGCTGGCACAGCAGGTCTTTCCGCACATGCTCGGCATCGGCCGCGGCGCGATCGTCAACGTCTCGTCCATCTCGGGCCGAGTCGGCGTACCCGGTATTCCGCAAGCCTCCTACGCGGCCAGCAAGGCAGGGCTCTCGGGGCTGACCGCGGAGCTGGCGGTGCAGTGGGCGCGCCACAGCATCCGGGTCAACACGGTCGCGCCCGGCTTCTTCCGCAGCGAGATCACCGACGGCCTCTACGACAGCGCACGCGGCGGCGAGTACCTGCGGCGCAACACCCCGCTACCCAGAGAGGGAACAGCCGAGGACATGGTCGGCGCGATCGTCTGGCTCGCCGGCGCGGCCGCGAGCTATGTAACCGGCCAGACGATCGTCGTCGACGGCGGCTGGACCGCCCGCTGACCGCCCGCATCAGGGCCACCCAGAACCAGGAGGGAATTCCACTCATGTTTTCCGCACTTCTCGTCGAGAAAGACGAAGCCGGACAATCGGTTTCGCTGACCAGCGTGGACGAGGCGCAACTGCCCGAGGGGAACGTCACCCTCGCGGTGGAGTACTCCACGCTCAATTACAAGGACGCGCTGGCCATTACCGGCAAGTCGCCGATCGTCCGCAAGTACCCGATGATCCCGGGTATCGATCTGGCGGGCATCGTCACCGCCAGCACGCACGCGCACTGGTCACCAGGCGATCGCGCAGTGCTCAACGGCTGGGGTGTCGGCGAAAGCCATTGGGGCGGGCTGGCACAGCGGGCCCGCGTCGACGGCGACTGGCTGGTGCCGCTGCCCGCCGCCTTCACTACCCGTCAGGCGATGGCGCTCGGCACGGCCGGGTACACCGCGGCGCTGTGTGTGGATGCGCTGCTGCACCACGGGCTGCGACCGGATCAGGGCGAAGTGCTGGTCACCGGGTCTACCGGGGGTGTCGGCAGCGTGGCCGTCGCACTGCTGGCCGCCGCCGGATTCACCGTGGCCGCGGCGACCGGCAAGACCTCCGAGGCCGAGTACCTGCGGGGGCTCGGCGCCGCCACCGTGCTGGACCGCGCCGAACTCGCCGAGCGCGGTAAGGCGCTGCAGAAGGAGCGCTGGGCCGGGGTCGTCGATGCCGTGGGCAGCCACACCCTGGCCAATGCCTGCGCCCAGACCCGCTACGGCGGCGTGGTCGCCGCCTGCGGATTGGCCCAGGGCATGGATTTCGCGGGGACCGTCGCCCCGTTCATCCTGCGCGGGGTGACCCTGCGCGGCATCGACAGCGTCATGGCGCCCACACCGCGGCGCACCGAGGCCTGGGCCCGGCTGGCGGAGGATCTGAAACCTGAAGCGCTGGAGTCGATTACGCAAGAGGTCGGCTCGACCGAGGCGATCGCGGCCGCGCACCGGCTCATGGACGGTACGGTGCGCGGCCGCATCGTCGTCGATGTCAATCGATAAGCAGGAGACACAGTGAGCAAGCAGACCGTCGAACTCGATCTGTCCGATGTCGAACCCCGGGTCGGTCAGCCGGTCGGCGGCGGACAACTCTGGGAGCCGTGCAGCGCCTCCGATATCCGGCGCTGGGCCATGGCGATGGACTATCCGAATCCGCTGCACTGGGATCAGCAGTTCGCCCGCGCATCCCGCTACGGCGGGCTCGTCGCGCCGCAATCCATGGCCGTCGCGCTCGATTACGGGCACGGCTGCGCACCCGCGTGCGTCGGCCGGATCCCGGGCAGTCACCTGATCTTCGCTGGTGAGGAGTGGTGGTTCTACGGCGCGCCGGTGCGGCCCGGCGACCAGCTCTTCCAGGAGCGCCGCTTCCACGACTACACGGTGGCGGACACCAAATTCGCGGGGCCCACGCTGTTCTCGCGCGGCGACACCACGCACCGCAATCAGCACGGTGTGCTGGTTGCCCGGGAAAGGTCCACGACCATCCGCTATCTGGCGGAGGAGGCCCGCAAGCGCGGCATGTATGACAAGCAGGCCGGCGAACTGAAGCGCTGGAGCACGGCCGAACTCGAGGCGGTGCACGCGGTGCGCACCGAATGGCTGATGACCAACCGGCAGGGGATCTCGCCCCGGTTCGAGGATGTAAAAGTCGGGGACACGCTGCCACGCCGGGTAATCGGCCCGCACAGCATCGCCAGCTTCACCACCGAGTACCGGGCCTTCCTGTTCAATATCTGGGGCACTTTCGAATGGGTCGCGCCGCCCGGCGTCGAGGATCCCTGGGTGTATCAGGACCCGGGCTGGATCGAGGGCTTCGCCTTCGACGAGGAGGGAGCGAAGATCGATCCGCGTAAGCGGGACGGTCTCTACGTCGGCCCCTCGCGCGGGCATACCGACGACGCGAAGGCCGACGAGGTCGGTATGGCACGCGCCTACGGCTACGGCGCGACCATGGGCGCCTGGTGCACCGACTACCTGGCCTACTGGGCCGGCACCGATGGCCTGGTGCGCCACATCAAATCAGACTTCCGGCTGCCCTCCTTCGAGGGCGACGTGACCTATTTCGACGCCGAGATCATTGGCAAACAGGCGCTCTCGACCTGGGGTGTGCCCGTGGTCGAGGTGAAGCTGCGCCTCACCGATCAGAACGGCGGCGTGCTGGTGGATTCCACCGCCGAAGTCGAGCTGCCGCTCTAGCGGCACGGATAGAAGCAGAGGCAGCACATGGACGCACAGGCGGATTCGATCCTGTCCGGTCCCCCGCTGGACACCGAGCCCGGCCTCGGAACACTCACCCTCCCGGGCTTCCTGCGGGAGGTGACCGAGCTGTACCGCGACCGCGAGGCGCTGGTAGCCCGAAACTCCGAGGAGATCACGCGCTGGAGTTACACCGACCTGTGGGAGCGATCGGTAGAAGTGGCCCGGGCCCTGCATGCGATCGGGCTGGGCAAGGACGGCCGAGTGGGCGTGTTGATGACCAACCGGCCGGAGTGGATCTCGGCGGTCTTCGGCACCGCTCTGGCCGGGGGCGTGGCCGTCACCCTCAGCACCTTCTCCACACCGGCGGAGCTCGACCAGCTGCTCCAGTCTTCCGGGGTGTCGGTGCTGCTGTTCGAACAACGGGTGCTGGCAAGGGATTTCGCGGAGGTGCTGACCGAACTCGAACCGGATATCGGCACCGCCGCGCCCGGCATGCTGCGCTCAGCGCGATATCCGTTCCTGCGCCATTTTGCCGCCATCGGCACCGCGGGCGAGGGTACGGCCGTCGACACCTGGGCTGGTTTCCTCGCGCGCGGGGACGGCGAACGGGACGCGTCGATCGCAGCGACCGCCGCGACGGTGCGCCCGAGTGACCCCGCCGTGCTGTTCTTCTCCTCGGGTTCGACGAGCACCCCGAAAGGCATTCTCAGCGCGCATCGCGGTGTGGCCATTCAGATGTGGCGTTTCCGGCGGATGTACGGCTTCACCCCGCAGGACGAGGTCCGCGGCTGGTCCGCCAACGGCTTCTTCTGGTCCGGCAATTTCGCACTGGCGCTGGGCGCGACTCTGGCATGTGGCGGATCCCTGGTGCTGCAACCGACTTTCGACCCCGCCGAGGCCCTGGCCCTGATGCAAGCCGAGCGGGTGAACTTCCCGTTCGCCTGGCCGCACCAGTGGGAGCAGCTCGCGGGCGCACCCGGCTGGGACAGCACCGACCTGAGCAGTATGCGATTCGTGGACGCGCGCAGCCCGTTCGCGCAGCACCCCACCGTCACATCGAACTGGACCGAGCCGAACCACGCCTATGGCAACACCGAAACCTTCACCATCACCACGTCGTTCCCCGCCAACACCCCGGAGGCGGAGCACGCGGGCAGCAATGGCGTCCCCCTGCCCGGTGTGACGATCAAGATCGCCGACCCGATCACGGGCGCGGTGCCGCCCCGGGGCGAGAGCGGCGAAATCTGCGTCAAGGCACCGACACTCATGCTCGGCTATATCGGCATCCCGCGCGACGAGACCCTCGATGCCGACGGATTCTTCCGCACCGGCGACGGTGGCTATCTCGACGCGGCCGGTCGCTTGTTCTGGGTCGGCCGCCTGACCGACATCATCAAGACCGGCGGCGCGAATGTCTCACCGGTGGAAGTCGACGAAGCCCTGGCCGCCTACCCGGGCGTCAAACTCGCGCGCACCGTCGGGGTGCCGCACGACACCCTCGGCGAGGTGGTCGTCGCCTGCGTGGTGGCCCACGACGGGGTAACGCTCGATGAAACCAAGATTCGCGCCTTCCTACGCGAACGCCTGGCGAGCTACAAGGTGCCGCGCCACGTATTGCCGTTCGCCGAGGACGATTTCGCCCTCACCGGCAACGCCAAGATCAAATCCAGCGAGTTGCGCACCCTGGCCGCACAGCGGCTGACGACCTGAGCCGCGTCCCCCACGCCATCGATTCCGAAGTATCGACAAGGAGATCACCATGACCAAGCGCGACCTGCCGTACCCGCTGTTCGACGCCGACAACCACCTCTACGAGACCCGGGACGCGCTGACCAAGTTCCTGCCGGACCGGTATCGCGACGCGATCAAATACGTCGAGGTCGACGGCCGGACCAAGATCGCGATCCGGGGCCAGATCAGCAATTACATCCCGAACCCCACCTTCGACGTGGTCGCCCGGCCGGGTGCGATGGAGGACTACTTCAAACACGGCAACCCCGACGGCAAGAGCATGCGCGACATCTTCGGCAAGCCGATCCCGTCCTCGCCGGCTTTCCGCGAACCCGGCCCGCGCCTGGAACTCATGGACGAGCTGCAGATCGAGCGGGCCTTGATGTTCCCAACCCTGGCGAGCCTCATCGAGGAACGCATGAAGGATGATCCGGAGCTCATCCACGCGGTCGTGCACTCGCTGAACCAGTGGCTGCACGACACCTGGTCCTTCAACTACGCCGATCGCATCTTCACGGTGCCGGTGATCAGCCTGCCGATCCTGGACAAGGCGATCGAGGAGCTGGAATGGGTGGTGGAGCGCGGCGCCCGGGCCATTCTGGTCCGACCGGCCCCGGTGCCCGGACTGTATGGTCCCCGCTCGTTCGCAGTGCCGGAATTCGACCCGTTCTGGAAGCGCGTGGTCGAACTCGACGTACTGGTCACGATGCACTCCTCCGACAGTGGCTACGCCCGGCACGCGTCGGAATGGGACGGCGGCTCGCGCGAGATGCTGCCGTTCCAGATCAATACCTTCAAGATGATCAACGAATGGCAGCCGATCCGCGACGCCATGGCCTCCTGGGTCTGCCACGGCGCGCTGTTCCGCTTCCCGGAGCTCAAGATCGCCGTCATCGAGAACGGCGCCGCGTGGCTGCCCGGTCTGCTCGAAAGCCTCGCCACGGTCTACAAGAAGGCCCCGCAGGGCTTTCCGAGCGATCCCGTCGAGGCGATCAAGAAGATCCACGTCAGCCCGTTCTGGGAGGAGGACCTGGTGGAGTTGTCCCGGGTCATCGGCGCCGATCACGTGCTGTTCGGTTCCGACTACCCGCATCCGGAGGGCTTGGCCGAGCCCGCCCGCTACGTGGACGAGATCAAGGATCTCCCGCTCGCGGACCAGAAGCTGATCATGGGCGGAAACCTCGCCCGGTTGCTGAACGTCTGAGTACCGGACGGCGGCCGACCGGGATATCCGGTCGGCCGCCGTTGTCATTAGCGCTGCGTGGTGACGCCGCGCAGTCGCCGGTCCGGCTCGCCGCTGTAGAACGACTCGACCGGCGCGATCGGTGCGTCCGGCAGTGCTACGGCGGCCCAGGCTCGCGCTTTGAACGCTCGTGCGGCATAACTCAATCGGTGCTCCATCGGGCGGATGCGCGGTCCGAGCTCGGACGGCCACAACTCGCCCCAGACGGTGATCTCCATCGGTGCGCGCGAGAGCTGCCCGAGCACGCAATCACGGACCTGTTCGTCGGATCGATACAGGTCGCCGGCTACCGCGATAGCTTGGGGCGCGAGTTCGCGCACCGCGGCCGACGGGCTCAACTCTGGATCCAGGAGGTGGACGCCGAGGATGCGCAAGGGCCGGGGATCGGTCGGCGCGGTGACGATGGTGATATCCCATCCGGCCATGGCGCGGTCGCAGACCCAGCCCCCGGCGGAGCGGACCGCATCGAGAGCACTGGGTGCGAAGACCGCCATCCGATACCGGCGCTGCCGGTTCAGGTGCGCTGTCATCGCTGAAAACCTTTGCCGGTGCTCGTCCGGATCGCCGGGTCGTAGCGCCCGGAGACGCGGCGACGGTGGGCAGCCGGGGTGCCATAGAGGGCACGGTTCAGGGTGGCGCGCTCGAGGTAGCGGTGGATGCCGCTGTCCCAGGTGTAGCCGTAGCCGCCGTGCAATTGCATCGCCTTCCCGGCGATATCGACCGCGGCGGCGCAGGCGTGGGACTTGGCCATAGCGACGGCGATCCCGGCTTCGGGGTGGTTTGCCGCTACTCGGCGCACCGCCGCGTCGACCAGGTGCCGGGATACCGTCAAGCGCACGAGCATGTCGGCGCAGGCGTGCTTCACCGCTTGGAAGGAGCCGATGGGACGGCCGAATTGGGTGCGTGTGCCCGCGTAGGCGACGGTCGCGGCAAGTATGCCTTCGCTCAGACCGAGGCTGTCGCAGGCGATGAGGACGGCGGCTCGGTCGTGGAGCCGTTGCACCGCGACGGCCGGGGCACCGGCGAGGCGGTGGATCGAAGCCGGTGCGACAGTGAGCTCGTCGGCCACGACGGCACCGAAGGTCCGGGTCCGGTCCAGCAGCGGTTGTGCGGTGTGGACTGTCCCGGCGGTCCGCGCGGCGAGCGAAACCACGGCCGGGAGACCGTCCTCGTCGGTCGCGAACAACAGCAGATGATCCGCCAGCGGCGCGTCGAGCACGAATTCCGCACTGCCCGACAGGACTCGGCGGCTGCCGGAGTGCCGCAACCGAAACGGCGCGCCCACGGACCGGCACGCGTCAGCATCGCCGGTGAACGCTACCGCCACCGTCGACTCGCCCACTGCGATGGCGCGGAGCAACTGATCTCGGCCAGGCGCGGGCGTGAGCAACAAGCAGGTGCCCACGGCGAGGACCGCGCTCGGATACGCACCCACCGCCACGGCACGTCCCCATTCCCGCGCGACGACGGCGGTCTCGGCGAAGGTGGCTCCGGCACCGTCGAATTCCTCCGGCACCTCCAGTCCGAGCCAGCCCTGCTGGGCTGCCACCGCCGGTCCGACGGGCGTTTCGGGGCTCATGCGCGCCAAAACATCGCGTGTCACCTCGCGCAACTCCGCATGCAGTGCGGCGAATTCGGTACCGGGGGGCGCTGTTTCGATCATCGCCCTGCCACCGGCTCCTGGGGCAGCCCGAGGCCGCGTTCGCCGATGATGGTGCGCTGTATCTCGCTGGCGCCGCCGGGGATGGTCCATTCCCAGGATCCGATGAAATCCAGCACCCAGGCCCCGGATTCCCAGCCGCCCGACCTCGGTTTGCGCAGCACGCCGTGCGCCGCCACGCCCCCGAGTTCGGCGCCGAAATCGGTAAGTCGCTGGAGCAATTCGCTGTAGTACAGCTTCACGATTGAGGCGTCGGCCGGGCCGGCGGTCCCGCAGTCGTGGCGTTCCACCAGTTCACGGCACAGTGCGCGCAAGCCGGTGATCTCGGTTTCGAAGGTGGCCAGCCGGTCCAGCACCACCGGATCGTCGATCGGCCGCCTGCCCTCCGGATCGAGATGCGCGCACGATTCCAGCAGCCATCGGAATCCGGCATTGCCCAGGCGCTCGGCCAGTTCCAGCATGGTCAGGCCGCGTTCGGCGCCCAGGGTGCGTTGCGCCACCTGCCAACCTGCATGCTCTGCACCGATCAGGTTCGCGACGGGAATTCGCACCTCGTCGAGGAAGATTTCGCAGAAGTGCGCTTCGCCGGTGGCCTGCCGAATGGGACGCACATCGATACCGGGCGAGCGCATATCCAGCAGGAAGTACGAAATGCCCTGGCGTTTGGGCGCGTCCGGGTCGGTCCGGGCCAGCAGCAGACACCAGTCGGCGTATTGCGCGCCACTGGCCCACACCTTCTGCCCGGTCACCACGTAGTCGTTGCCCTCGCGTCGCGCCGCTGTGGTCAAGGCAGCCAGGTCCGATCCGGCCCCGGGTTCGGAGAAACCCTGGACCCAGATCTCGCCGTCGAGGATCGCCGGTAGGTGACGCGCACGCTGGGCTTCGGTGCCCGCGGCGAGCAGGGTCGCGGCCGCGTGGTGGATCGCCACGAACGCCAGGACCAGTCGCGGCGCGTCGTGGGCAGCCAGCTCCTGGTACAGCACGACCTGGTGTGGAATCGGCGTACCACCGCCCCACTCGCCCGGCCAGTGCGGCACCGCGTATCCCGCGCGCCGCAGCGCCTGGAACCAATCCTGCTGGAAAGCCACGAATTCGACCTCGGTGGCTCCGGTCTGGGTGGCCCGCCAGTCCTGCGGCAGGTGCGCACGACACCAATCCCGCACCTCGGCCCGGAATTCGGTCAGCTCTGCCGTCGTCATCGCGTGGCCGCCCGCTGCCGCAGCGCCAGCAACCGCCGGCGATGTTCGGCCGACTGCATGGTGACCACCTCCGCGGCGAATCCCGCCTGCAGCGGGCCGGCCAGCGCTTGCGAAAGATGCATATTGACGATCCTTTTGGTGCTGCGCAGCGCGTCCGGGGGTTGGGCTGCCAGGCGTTCGGCCAGCCGGTGTGCGGCGGGCAGCAGCTCCTCCGGCGGCACGACCCGGCTGGCCAATCCGAGTTCGACGGCGGTCGGCGCGTCGATGCGATCACCGGTGAACAGGTACTCCCGGGAGCGCAGGATCGGAGTGAGCAGCGGCCAGAAGGCAGCCCCGCCGTCACCGGCGACCAGCCCCACCGCGACGTGCGGATCGGCCAGATACGCCCGCTCGGAGATCAACGCGATGTCGCTCAGGATGGCGAGACTCGCACCCAATCCCACGGCCGCGCCGTTGATCGCGGCGATCACCGGCAGCGGGAACCGCAGCATCTCCTCGATGATCTGCGCACCCTCCCGGACGCTTTCGTCGCGTGCCGCCGGATCGTCCAGAAACGAGGTGATCCACTCCAGATCACCGCCCGCGCTGAACGTGCGCCCGGCCCCGGTCAGGATGACCACCCGAGCCGCCTGGTCCGCTGCCAGCTGTCGCCAGAGGTTGGCCAGCGCCCAATGCATCTGCGCGTCGACTGCATTCAGCTCGCCGGGACGATCCAGCACGACCACTCGAATCGGTCCCGCGACCTCGATTCGTACTGCGTCCGGCAGTTCGTATCCCATACCCTCACGCCCCCTTCGCGTTTTCCGGTCCCGAGAACAGCCCGGTCAAGCCCCGGCGACCGACCCGGCGCGTCAGCAATTCCTCCGTGGCGGCGGCGCCGAGCGGCAGCCGGCGCAGCGGCAGGCTGTACCGCGACAGCCACGACAGCGGCGACTCGTCGCAGAATCCGAGCGCCCCGTGCAACTGATGTGCCACCCGGAACACGATCTCGGCTGCCTCGAGGGCCGCCAGCCGTAACGCCAGCGCGTCCTCTACCGCCTCTGGGCGACCGGAGGCGATCCCCCACAGCGCATAGCGCGCCAGCATGTCCACCCCGCGCCGCTCGACCTCCGCCTCCGTCAGCTGGAACTGCACCCCCTGAAATTCCGCCAACGGCCGCCCGAACTGCTCCCGCACCAGCACATGGGCTCGCGTCAGATCCAGCGCGCGATCGAGCATTCCGAGCAATGTCCAGCACGGCAGCACCAGCCCGAGGGCCAGATCCAGCAGTCCGTCACATCCGTCTGCTGCTGTGCCGGCCGTCTGGACGACTGGCCGCCATTCCAGTGGCGTGCTGAACGCTGACTGACGGGGCGGCGAATCCGTTTGCGTCACAGTGACGTTGCCGGGTGTACCGTCCGGTGTCACCGCGGCCCAGTGGAAACCTAGTCCGGCCAGTGGTCCGTGCGGGTTTCGCGGGGAGATCACCACCAGGCCGTCGGGGGCGTGGCCATCCGGATCGAGGCGGTCCGAGCGGGCCAGGCGCTCGGCCACCGGGTACGGGAGGGCCCAGTAGCCGGCACTACGGCAGAGCGCGGCGGCCGCTTCCAGCTCGTGTGCGTCCCGGCGCGGCGAAAGATCCCAGGCGCCGAGGCTCTCCAGAATCGGCTCGACCAGCTCTCGCCGCAGGTGCGGGTGCGCTTCGGCCTGCTGGAGCAGGGCATCGCCGCCCGCGAGTTCGAAGGCGCGGCGCGCCTGCGCACCGAATTCCAGGGCCTCGGCGGAAAGTTGCACGTCCATCAGACGGCCTCCAATAGCTTGCGCGCCAGCAAGATTTGCTGCATTTCGATGCTGCCCGACGCCACCGTCGAAGCCTGGGCGTAGCGCCAGTGGTCGGCTACTGCGCGCTGGTAGCGGCGTCCGGTTTCGTCGTCCGGTGCGGCGGCCGCGATCTCGGCGAGTACGGCCGCGCTGTCCTGATCGAGCCGGGTGACCGCGATGCGGTAGGCGGCGGTGTCGCCCGGCGCGATCCGGCCCGCACTCTGTAAGGCCAGGACCTGGTAGGCGAGCAGCCTGGCGCGCCGGCAGTGGGTGAGCATCCGCGCCCACCGGCCATGCAACTGCGGCACCAGTTCCGGCCAGCGCCGCTCACCGAGCACCTCGGGGGCGGCGTGCAGCAGTCGTTCACAGCGGGCGTAGCGCGCTATCCCGACCCGTTCGAAGGCCAGTACCTCGCGCACCACCTGCCAGCCGTCCCCGACGCGGCCCAGCACGTCGGCCTCGGTCGCCCGCACCCCGTCGAGGAATACCTCGTTGAGGTGGTGCGGCCCCAGCATCGAGCGAATCGGCCGGACCTCGATTCCGGGACTCGACATCGGGACCAGGAAAACGGTGAGGCCCTGCTGCTTTCGCTCCGCCTTCGAGGTGCGGGCGAGCAGGAAGCACCACTGCGCCATCTGCGCGTAGGACGTCCAGATCTTCTGCCCGGAGATCGACCAGCCGTCCTCGTCCGGGCGCGCGGCGGTGCGCAGCGAGGCCAGATCGGAGCCGGAGTCCGGCTCGCTGAAGCCCTGGCACCAGATCACCTCGCCGCGCGCGATGGACGGCAGGTGTTTGTGCTGCTGTTCGGCACTGCCGTGCCGCATCAGAGCCGGACCCACCCAGTTCACGCCCATGTATTGCGCACCGCGGGGTTCGTGCCGCGCCCACATCTCCTCGCGCACCACGGTTTGTTCCCACACCGACGCGCCGCGGCCGCCGAACTCCTCCGGCCAAGCCGCGCACAGCAGTCCCCGATCGGCGAGGACGCCGCAAAAGCGCTGCGCCACAGCCAGATCCGCCGGATCGTCGGTGAAGGCGCCGAGAAAGTCCGCGGGCACTTCCGCCGCCACGAGGCTGCGCAGTTCGCCGCGCAGGCGCGCCGCGGCTTCGCCCATCTCGAAGTCCATGCGGCGGACAGTACTTCAATCCTCATAAGGATAGCAATGTTTGAATGGTCAGCGCGCTGTGGGTAAACTCGCGAGGTCGACAACAGCGGCAGTTCGCGAGGATGAAGGAAAGGGGTCTGCGTGACCAACCCCCGGCGTGGCCGGATCCCGCAACGCCGCATCGCGGAAACCGTTGCCGCGGAGCTGCGTACCCGCATCCTGACCGGCGAGGACGACTACCGCCTGCCCACCCAGGACCAGCTGGTCCAGGATTTCGGCGTCAGCTATCCCTCCATCCGAGAGGCCCTGCGCATCCTGGAGACCGAGGGCTTGGTGACCGTCCGGCGCGGCAATGTCGGCGGCGCCGAGGTGCACCGGCCGAACGAATCCTCGGCGGCCTACCACCTGGGGCTCGCGCTCCAGGGCGCACGGGTCACCCTGGGCGACCTGGCCTCCGGCCTGCGCACCCTGGAGCCCATGGGCGCCGCGGAGTGCGCCCGGCGCGTTGACCGAGCCGAGGTCGTGGTCCCGGCCCTGCGAGCCAATATCGCGGCCTGCGAGGCCTTGATCGGCGAGGGCATCGAATTCACCCACACCGCACGCGAATTCCACGACCTCGTCGTGTCGTTTATCCCGAACGCCACGATGCGCTACGTGGTGAGCAGCCTGGTCGCACTCTGGTCGGCCCAGGAAGAGGCGTGGGCCGAAGTGCTCACCAAGCGCGGCGAATACCCTTCCCCCGCCGATTCCGCCGAGGCCGTGCAGACCCATAAGCGGATCACCGAGGCGATCGCGGCCGGTGACGACGCCGGGGCCGAGCGCTACTACCGCAGCCATCTGGCCGCCACCCAGACCTTGGTCCTGGACCGCTTCGACAACGGCGTCGTCAACGCCTCCGCGGACGTGGTGCGCCAGGCCATGCAATCCAGCCGGGGCATGCGGATCTAGATCTGCCCTTCCAGCCTGGCCCGCGAATCCGTTCGCGCGCCAGGCTTTTTCGTGTGCGGGCGTCGAAATGTCAAGTATTGCTATCCTTATGAGGATTGTCGTACTGTGGCCCCACAAACCAGTGGCCTGCATCACGAAACGGCCCGATCCGGCCGTCGCGCAGATCGCCACGCACATCGACGTTCTCACCGTTCAGGGAGGCCGCCTTGAGTCAGGGCGCGCGCTACAGCAGCACCACATCCATCACCCTTGCCGCAGGGGTAAGCGTCGAGCGGCTCACGCCGCCGAGCCGCCTGTTCGGCGCGAACGGCCTGCGCACCGGCGCCGACGATCGCATCTACGTCGCCCAGGTGGCGGGCAGCCAGATCAGCGCCCTCGACGTCGGCACCGGCGATATAGAGACCATCAGCGCCAAGGGCGGCGACATCATCGCCCCCGACGACATCGCCTTCGATTCCGACGGCAATCTCCTCGCCACCGAGTACATGGACGCGCGAGTCAGCTTGCGCGGCAAGGATGGTCGGACCCGCGTCATCCGCGACGATTTGCCCGGCGCGAACGGCATCACCGTGCACCGCGGCCGGTTGTTCGTCAACGAGTGCCGCGTCGGCGGTCGCCTCATGGAGTTGCCGCTCGACGGCAGTGCGCCGCGCGTGCTCCAGGACAACCTGCCGATGCCCAACGCGATGGAGGTCGGGCCGGACGGCCTCCTCTACTACCCGGTCATGGGCACCAACGACATCTGGCGCATTGATCCCGACGGCGGTGTCCCCGAACGGGTGGCCGGCGATCTCGGCGTGCCCGACTCGGTCAAGTTCGACGCCGCGGGATTCATCGTCTCCACCCAGGTACAGACCGGTGAGGTGCTGCGCATCGATCCGCGCACCGGCGACCGGGAGGTGCTGGCGCGTCTGGCACCGGGCCTGGACAACTGCACGTTCGTCGGCGATCGGCTGTTCGTCTCGAGCTTCACCGGCGAGATCACCGAGATCCGTGCCGGCGGCGAGACTCGGGAGATTCTGGAGGGCGGCCTGATGTGGCCGCTGGATCTCACCGTCGGACCCGACGGCACCCTCTATCTGGCGGACGGCACCTACCTCTACGTCCTGCGCAGTGGCCAATTGCACCAGATCGCTTCGCTTTTCAGCCCCGGCACGCCCGGCTACGTGCGCGGCGTCACCGCCGTCGGCCCGGACGAACTGCTGTGCACCACCTCCACCGGTGAGGTCTCCTACTACCGCCAGGGCCCGGACGCGCAGACCAAGGTCGTGGCCCAGGGTTTCGACCAGCTCTACGGTGTCGTGGCCACCGCGGATCGGATGATCGTGGCCGCCGAACTCGGCACCGGCCGAGTGCTCTCGATCCGCTCGGGCGAGGTCTCGGTACTGGCCTCCGGCTTGAATGCCCCGATGGGTGTCGCCTTCGGCCCGGACGGCACAGTGCTGGTCTCCGAATCCGGGGCCGGGCGGATCGTCGCGATCAGCGGCGGCGGCGTGGACACGGTGGTGGACGGATTGGAGACACCGCAGGGCATTCTGGTGCGCGGCAAGCAATTGCTCATCGTCGATGTGGGCCTGAAGGCGCTGATCGCCGTCGATCTGGAGACCAAGGCGCGCCAGACCCTGGCCGCGAAGCTTCCGGTCGGCGCGCCACCCGGGATAGTCGCCAAACCGCTACGCGGCACTCCCCCGTTCTCCGGCCCGATGGGTCCGTTCGCGGGTATCACCGCGGGGCCGGACGGCACCGTCTACCTCTCGGCCGACGCCGAGGGCAGCGTGCTGGCGCTGCGGTTCGCCGAGTAGGGCAGCCATGGCGCACAATGCTTTTCCCGGCTTGGCCGGACGCGTCGTCATCGTCTCCGGTGCGGGCGGTGGCGGTATCGGCACCGCGGTGACCCGGCTGGTCGCCGAAGCCGGGGCGACGGTCATCGCCGTCAGCCGGTCGCAAGAGAACCTCGCCACCCATATCGAACCGCTTGCCGCCGAAGGACTTCCGGTCATTGCGGTGGCGGCGGACGCGGCCACCGACGCGGGAATCGCCACGGTGCTCGCGCAGGCCCGTCAGACCGAGGGCGAGCTGTACGGCCTTGTCAATGTGGCCGGCGGAGCCGCACCCGCGACCTGGATGCCCGCCACCCGGGTCACGCGCACGGACTGGCGCGCACTTTTCACCCAGAACCTGGAAACCATGTTCTTCATGAGCCAGGCCGTCGCGGCCGAGCTGACCTCGCACGGCCGGCCCGGGTCGATCGTGTCGCTCTCCTCGATCAGCGGGATGAACACCGCGCCCTTCCACATCGCCTACGGCACCGCCAAGGCGGCCCTGGTCGCCGCGACCCGCACGCTGGCGGTCGAGCTGGCCCAGCACGACATCCGGGTCAATGCCGTCGCGCCGGGCGTCACCGAAACCCCGGCCTCGCGTGCCTATGTCGGCGCGGACCCGGACCGGGATCGCCGCGCCATCGCCATGGGCCGGCGCGGGCGGCCGCAAGAGCAGGCGGGCGCGGTGCTGTTCCTGCTGTCCGAGCTGGCCGGCTACATCACCGGGCAGACCTTGCTGGTCGACGGCGGCCTGAATCTCAAGTGGACCCACCTCGGCGCGGACCACACCTCCCTGTTCCTCGAGGACGACGGCTTCCGCGCTGCCATCACGCACTGACACCCGGTTTCCCAGGAGGACGCCATGACCGAAACCGAAACCGGACCGGCCGATCCGCTGTCGACCCCGATGACGATCGGTGTGGAGGCCTACATCTCCCCCGACTACGCCCGGGCCGAGGGCGACAAGCTCTGGGCCAAGGTGTGGCAGCAGGTCTGCCGAGTCGAGGAGATCCCGCGCCCCGGCGACTTCCTCACCTACGAGATCGGGGTCGACTCGATCATTGTGGTGCGCACCGCGCCGGACACCATCCGCGCCCACCACAATGTCTGCGCCCATCGCGGCCGCCGGCTCGTCGACGTTCCGCCCGGCGCGCACGACGCGCGTGGCAGTCGCAAACAGTTCGTCTGCGGTTTCCACGGCTGGCGCTATGACCTGGAGGGCCGCAACACCTTCGCGGCCGAGCGCGCGGACTGGCCGTGCGGGCTGACCGAACGCAACGACGGCCTGAACCCGGTCCAGGTCGATACCTGGGGTGGCTGGGTCTGGATCAATATGGATCCGGACTGCGAACCGCTGCGCGACTACCTGGAACCGGCGGCCGGCCTGCTAGAGCATTTCGAGCTGGAGAACATGCGGTACCGCTGGCGGCGGTGGCTGACATTCGACTGCAACTGGAAAGTCGCGTTCGAGGCGTTCATGGAAACCTACCACGTGCCCTACACCCACCCGGAGTTCATGAATTTCGGTCAGTTCCTGGGCTGGGCGCGGGTGCAGGGCAAGCACAGCAATATCGGGTACGACGCACCCAAGGGCATGGAGGAGAACCAGGCCAAAGTGCGCCTGGGCAGCGGTCCCGACGCCCGCGTGTCGACGGCCACCCTGCAGAACTTCACCTGGGAAAACGCCAATACCAACACCACCCGCACGCTGGTCGACGTCGCCAACCGCCTGGTCGACGAATTGCCCGAGGGCACACCGGCGCCCGAGGTGCTGCGGTACTGGCTCGACACCGCCCGCTCCGAGGACGAGGCCCGCGGCGTCGTGTGGCCCAAGGTCGATCCGGCCGTCGTCGCCGCAGCCGGCACCGCCTGGCAGATCTTCCCCAATTTCCAGATCGGCCACGCGCTGAACAACATGCTCTGCTACCGGTTCCGCCCCTTCGGCACCGACCCGGACAAGTGCGTCTTCGAGGCCGCCGTCTTCGAGCTCTTCCCGCCCGGCGAGGAACCGCACACCGAATGGGAGTACACCCCGGTGGGCGACCCGAACTGGCGCTCGGTGCTGCCCCAGGACTTCGACAATATGGCCGCCGTTCAGCAGGGCATGAAGAGCCGCGGCTTCTCCGGCCCGAAACCCAATCCCTATCGCGAACGCAGCGTCGTCAACCTGCACCACAATCTCGCCGCGTACATGGGCACCGGCGAGCCCCGCGATCTGGCCTGAATCATCCACCCCAGCAAGGACGTTCGAATGCACGACTGTGCGCCCACCCAGACTCCCGAGATCGATCCGACGGCTCTGCGGGACCGCTATCTCGCCGAACGCGACAAGCGTCTGCGCACCGAGGGCCAGGGCCAGTACCTGGTGACCGAGGACGGCTTCACCGAGTTCTACGAAGCCGACCCGTACACGGCGGTCGTGCCGCGCGCACCGATCACCGCCGAGATCGGCGTGGCCATCCTGGGCGGAGGCTGGGCGGGCCTGATCGCCGCGGCCCGGCTCGAGCAGGCCGGTGTCGCCGATTTCCGGATCATCGAACTGGGCGGCGATTTCGGCGGGGCCTGGTATTGGAACAGATATCCCGGCATCCAGGTCGATACCGACAGCTACAGCTATCTGCCGCTGCTCGAGGAAACCGGGTACATGCCCACCGAGAAGTACGCTCGGGGCGACGAATGCTTCGAGCACGCCCAGCGGATCGGCAAGCACTTCAATCTCTACGAGCGCACCGTCTTCAGCACGCTGGTGCAATCGCTGGAATGGGATGAGGCGATCGGCCGCTGGCGGATCGGCACCAATCGGGACGACGATATTCGCGCCCGGTTCGTGGTTATGGCGCAGGGTCCGTTCAACAAACCGAAGCTGCCTGGCATCCCGGGCATCACCGAATTCCAGGGCCACACCTTCCACAGCGCCCGCTGGGATTACGCCTACACCGGTGGCAGCGTGCGGGGTGGGCTGGACAAGCTGGCCGGCAAACGGGTCGCCGTGATCGGCACGGGAGCCAGTGGCGTCCAGGTGATTCCGCATCTGGCGCGATCCGCGGAGCACCTCTACGTCTTCCAGCGCACACCCTCCTATATCTACGACCGCGGCGATATGCCGACCGATCCGGAATGGGCCGCCTCCCTGCGGCCGGGCTGGACCCGTGAGCGCAAACGCAACTTCCACACCGCCGCGTTCGAGGCGTTCGCACCCGGTCAGCCGGATCTGATCTGCGACGGCTGGACCGAGGTCAGCCGCAATCTGGCGGCACGTCTGACCGCTACCGACGGCTGGGCGACGCTGACGCCCGAGAAGTTCATGGAGTTGCGCGAGATCGAGGATTACCGGGCGATGGAGCGAGTCCGGCAGCGCGTCGACGAAGTGGTCCGCGATCCGGAGACCGCGGCGGCGCTCAAGCCCTACTACCGATTCCTCTGCAAGCGGCCGTGTTTCAGCGACGAATATCTGCCGACCTTCAATCGCGAGAACGTCACCCTCGTCGACGTGTCCGAAACCAAAGGCGTGGAACGCATTACCGCCCGGGGTATCCACGCGCACGGCGTCGAGCACGAGGTGGATTGCATCATCTTCGCCAGCGGCTTCGAGATCACCACTGATCTGGACCGTCGCCTCGGCATCAAACCGTTCACCGGCCGGGACGGCCTGTCGCTCTACGACCATTGGGCCCGGGGTTATCGGACCCTGCACGGGCTCACCACGAGCGGCTTCCCGAACGTCTTCTTCACCGGCTTTTTGCAGGGCGGGGTCACCGCCAGCACCACCGATATGTTCGACCAGCAGGCGGGTCACATCGCCTACATCCTGGCCCGTGCTTTCGAATCCGGAGCCAACACGGTCGAGCCCACCCCGGAGGCCGTCGACGAGTGGTGCACCACCGTCCGCGAAACGGCGGTCGACAATTCCAACTTCCAGCGCGAATGCACGCCCGGTTACTACAACAACGAGGGCGAGCAGCAGATTCGATCGCACCTCGGTGAGCCCTACTGGCCCGGCTTCTACGCCTTCGAGGATCTGCTGGAGGCGTGGCGCGCGACCGGGGACCTGCCCGGCTTGACCCTCGGAACCCAGGACGTGGCATGACCCAACTCAGATTCGATGATCGCGTCGCGGTCATCACCGGAGCGGGACGCGGCCTGGGGCGCGCCTACGCCGAACTGCTTGCCGCGCGCGGTGCCCGCGTGGTCGTCAACGATTCCGGCGGCACCATGCGCGGGGACGCGGTCGAAGCCGACGTCGCGGCCGAGGTGGTGCGCGAGATCCGCGGGTTCGGCGGGACGGCGGTCGCCAGCACCGACTCGGTCGCCACGCCCGCGGGCGGGGAATCGATCATCGACACGGCCCTGAACACCTACGGCCGCATCGACATTCTCATCCACAACGCCGGCAACGTCCGCCCCGGCTCGCTGACGGAAATGAGCTTCGAGGATTTCGAGGCCGTACTCGACGTGCACCTGCGCGGGGCGTTCCATCTCGTCCGGGCCGCTTTCCCGCGGATGTGCGCGGCCGGGTACGGGCGGGTGGTGCTCACCTCCTCCATCGGCGGGCTCTACGGCAATCAGAAGGTCGCCAATTACGCCGTCGCCAAATCCGCGATGATCGGGCTGTCCAACGTGATCGCGCTCGAGGGCGCGGCGGTGGGCGTGAAATCCAATGTGATCGTGCCCGCCGCGCTGACCCGCATGGCCGAGGGCATCGACACCTCCGACTACCCGCCCATGCAGCCGGAACTGGTGGCGCCCGCGGTGGGCTGGCTCGCCCACGAATCCTGTTCTGTCACCGGCGAAATGCTGGTCGCCATCGCGGGCCGAGTGGCCCGCGCCTATATCGCCGAGACCCCCGGCGTATACCAGCCCTCCTGGACCATCGAGCAAATCGCCGGGCATCTGGACGCCATTCGCGACACCGACGGCCGCAACTGGATTCTGCCGGTCGTCCCCTCCGCACACATCGACCACATCACCAAGAGCTTCGCCTTGGCCACCGAAGGGCAGTGACTATGGGAGTGAAAGTCTACGAACGCATTCTGGACCTGTTCGAGGCCGAGGGGATCAACACCCTCTTCGGCATCCCGGACCCGAATTTCGTGCACCTGTTCCATCTCGCGCAGGAGCGCGGCTGGAATGTGGTCGCGCCGCACCACGAGGAATCCGCCGGATTCATGGCCGAGGCCGTCTCCCGCATGACCGGCAAGGCCGCCGTCTGCATCGGCACGCTCGGCCCGGGCGTCGCGAATCTGGCAGGCGCGATGATGTGCGCCAAGGTTGAGAATTCGCCGGTCATCTTCCTGGGCGGGCAGCGCGCCAGGATCACCGAGCAGCGGGTGCGGCGCGGGCGCATCCAATTCGTGAAGCAGTCGGGATTGTTCGAACCGTCGGTGAAGTATGCCGCGAGCATCGAATACGCCGACCAGACCGATGAGATCATCCGCGAGGGCCTGCGCCGGGCACTGTCGGGAACACCCGGGCCGGTATACATCGAGTACCCCTCGCAGGTCATCCAGGAGGAGCTCGACGTTCCACCGGTCTTGCCGCCCAACAGGTATCGGCTGATCAGTCAGACCGCCGGTTCGGACGTTGTGGCCGAAGCGGTGGCCCTCATCCGCGCCGCGAAACAGCCCATCCTGCTGGCCGGTCACGGAATCCACACCTCCCGCGCCGGGCAGGCGGTCCGCGCATTGGCCGAGGAAATGGCCTGCCCGATCATCCAAACCTCCGGCGGCACTTCGTATATCGAAGGCCTGGAGGACCGCACCTTCCCGTACGGCTTCTCCCCCGCGGCGGTGGACGCGGTGGTGAAATCGGACCTGTGCCTGGCCATCGGCACCGAACTCGGCGAACCGGTGCACTACGGTCGGGGCCGGCACTGGGTCGCGGGCGAGGCGGCGCGCAAGTGGATCATGATCGAGCAGGACCCCACCGCCATCGGCGTGAACCGTCCCATCGATGTGCCGCTGGTCGGTGACCTGCGCGCGATCGTGCCGCAGCTGACCGCGGCTCTGAAGGACGCGCCGCGCACACCGACCGCGGAATTGGCGGGCTGGATCGAGCAGGACGCGGCGCGGCTCGCGGAGTTGGCCGCGTCCGCGCCGTCCGGCATGTCCCCCGTGCATCCCGCGCGCCTGATAGTCGAAGCGACCCAGGCATTTCCGTCCGACGGCATCATGGTCCGCGACGGCGGGGCCACCACGATCTTCGGCTGGACCTACTCCCAGGCCAAACCGCACGACGTGATCTGGAACCAGAACTTCGGCCATCTCGGCACCGGGCTCCCCTATGCCGTCGGCGCGTCCGTCGCCGACGGGGGCAACCGGCCGGTCATGCTCGTCACCGGTGATTCGTCCTTCCAATTCCACATCGCGGAACTCGAGACAGCGGCGCGCCTGAACCTGCCGCTGGTGTGCGTCGTGGCCGTCGACTACGCCTGGGGTCTGGAGGTCGGGGTCTACAAGCGGACATTCGGCCAGGGTTCGCTCGAAACCGGGGTGCATTGGTGCACCGCGACGCGGCTGGACAAGGTGGCCGAGGGCTTCGGCTGCTACGGCGAATACGTCGAGCGGGACGCCGACATCGCGCCCGCCGTCAAACGCGCCTACGCCAGCGGCAAACCCGGCGTCATCCATGTGGCCGTCGATCCGAAGGCGAATTCGGAGGAGATGCCCAGCTACGACGAATTCCGTACCTGGTACGCAGAAGGAATGCAGTGATGCGCGAATATCGGAAGTTCTATATCGGCGGCCAGTGGCTGGATCCGGCGGGGCCGGACACCTTCGAGGTGATCAACCCGGCCACCGAGGAGGTCGCCGGCATCGTCGCCGCGGGCACGGCCGCCGACATCGACCGTGCCGTGGCCGCGGCCCGGCAGGCCTTTCCCGCCTGGTCGGCGACTACCGTCGCCGAGCGGATCGACCTCCTGCGTGCCATTGGGGAGGCCTATCAGAAGCGCCGCGAGGAACTGGGCGCGGCGCTCACCGAGGAGATGGGTGCACCGGCCGCGCTGGCGCACGGCTTCCAATTGGACTTGGCGGCCGGGCATCTGGCGCAGGCCATCGAGGTGCTCGAGGGCTACGCCTTCAGCGAGCAGCGCGGCCCGACCCTGATTGTGAAGGAGCCGATCGGTGTCTGCGGCCTGATCACGCCGTGGAATTGGCCGCTGAGCCTGATCTCGGTCAAGGTGTTCCCGGCGCTGGCCACCGGCTGCACGATGGTGCTCAAGCCCTCCGAGCGGTCCCCGTTCACCGCTCAGCTCTTCGCCGAAATCCTCGATGCCGCAGGCGTTCCCGCCGGCGTGTTCAACATGTTGCAGGGCGATGGGCCCGGCGCGGGAGTGCCGCTGTCGGCACATTCGGACGTGGACATGATCTCCTTCACCGGATCCACTCGCGCCGGTATCGAGATCGCCCGCAACGCCGCGCCCACGGTGAAGCGGGTGACCCAGGAGCTGGGCGGCAAGAGCCCGAACATCGTGCTCGACGACGCGGACTTCGCCGCCAACGTCGGCAAGGGCGTGGCCGCCGTGACCCTCAATTCCGGCCAAACATGCAGCGCCACTACGCGAATGCTGGTTCCCCGCGCCCGGATGGCCGAGGCCGTCGAGTTGGCGCGCGCGGCGGCCGAACAGGTCACCGTGGGCGACCCGACCGGCGACGCCGTGCTCGGCCCCGTGGTGTCCGGATCTCAGTTCGAGCGGATTCAATCGCTGATCCAGCGGGGTATCGAGGAAGGGGCCACGCTGGTTACCGGCGGCATGGGCCGGCCGGAGGGCTTGGCGCGCGGCTTCTACGTCAAACCGACGGTATTCGCCGATGTCCGCAACGACATGACCATCGCCAGGGAGGAGATCTTCGGGCCGGTGCTCAGCATCCTCGGCTACGACGACATCGACCACGCGGTGGCTATCGCCAACGACACCGAATACGGGCTCGCGGCCAATGTCGCGGGGGCCGACCTGGACCAGGCGCGCGCGGTCGCGCGCCGAATTCGGGCGGGCTATGTATCGATCAATGACGGCTTCGATTTCGGCAGCCCGTTCGGCGGATACAAGAAGAGCGGAAACGGCCGGGAATGGGGCGAATTCGGCTTCGAGGAGTACCTGGAGACCAAGGGCATTCTGGGGTACGCGCCCGAGAGTGCGCAGGCATGACCAGATCCGCGCTCACCACGCGAGAACTCAGCGCCGGCGTCGGCGTGGAAGTACTCGATGTCGACGTGGAGCGACTGCTGAACGACGACGAGGTCGCCGCGAGCTGCGCGGCGCTGCTCGAAGAGCACGGCGTAGTGCTCTTCCGCCGGTTGCACGCCGGCGACGAGGCGCAGGTGGCGTTCGCCCGCAAACTGGGCGAACTGGTGCAGTTCGGGAAGTACGCGAACCCGAACGTGATGGAGATCAGCTTCGACCCGGACAATCCCAACGCCAAATACTTTCCGAGCAACGACTATTGGCATATCGACGGAGCGATGGACGAAGTTCCGGCCAAGACGTCGGTGCTGAGTGCGCACGTCATCACCGACGAGGGCGGCGAAACCGCGTTTGCCAGCACCTACGCCGCCTACGACGAACTGTCCGCCGCGGAGAAGAAGCGTTTCGCCGGGCTGCGGGTCGTGCATCGGATGGAGCGGATCCAGCGCCTGAGCTACCCCGACCCCACACCGGAGCAACTGGTCGACTGGGCTCGCTGGACCGATCGGGTGCACCCGCTGGTGTGGACCCACGAATCCGGCCGCAAGTCACTGGTCTTCGGGGCCAGCGCGTCCCATATCGTCGGGCTGGACCCGGACGAGAGCCGGGCACTGCTCGACGACCTGGAACAGCGCGCGACCACGCCCGATCGCGTCCTGACCCACGCCTGGTCCGTCGGAGACCTGGTGCTGTGGGACAACACCGGGCTGGTGCACCGAGCCTGCGAGTTCGACCGCTCGCAGCCACGCCGCATGCATCGCTCCACCGTCATCGGCGAGGAGTCGATCAAATGACCTCTCGCACAGCGATTGTCACCGGCGGGGCGTCCGGGATCGGCCTGGCGATCAGCAGCCGGCTGGCCGCCGACGGCGCCCTGGTCGCAATCTTCGATGTCGACGGCGCGGCCGCGCGCGACGCGGCGGCCAAGATCGGCGCGGCGGGCGGCAAAGCCATCGGCCTGGGCGCCGACGTCACCGATCGCAGCGCCATCGACAGCGCGGTAGCCGAGGTGCGCGCGGCCCTGGGCTCGCCCGCCATTCTGGTGAACAGCGCCGGAATCACCGTCACCGGACCATTTCTCGACCTCACCGCGGAGACCTGGAACCGAGTGCTGGCGGTCAATCTCACCGGCGCCTTCAACTGCTGCCAGGCGGTGCTGCCGGACATGATCGCGCAGGGCTGGGGCCGCATCGTCAATATCTCCTCCTCCAGCATGCACAGCGGTGTGGCCGGGATGGCGGCGTATGTGTCGTCGAAGGCCGGCATGGTTGGGCTCACCAAGGTGCTGGCCCTCGAATTCGGCCGCCAGGGCATCACCGTCAATACGATTCCGCCCGGGTTCATCGAGACGCCCATGATGCGAGACAGCCTGGCCAAAGGTGTATTCGACATGGACCAGCAGGTCGCCAAGACCCCGGTCGGTCGGGTCGGCAGGCCCGAGGACATCGCCGCCACCTGTGCGTTCCTGGTGAGCTCCGAAGCGGCCTACATCACCGGGCAGATCATCGGCGTCAACGGCGGCCGCAACACCTGAGCTGTCCGGTTCTCCCCTACCGAAAGAGCGGCGATGCCACGTATTCCACCCACGCCCGAGCCGGACTGGTCGGACGAGATGACCGCCTTCATCGCGGAGTTCCGCGCCTCCGCGCGCGCGGGAAAGCCGAAGCCGGGCCGTCAGAGCGGGGCCAACCTGCTGGGCACTCTCGCCCGGTATCCGGCGCTGGCCAAACCGTTCCTGGTGTTCAATCGCCATCTGCTCCAGGGCAATTCACTGTCCGTCGCGCATCGCGAGTTGCTGATTCTGCGGGTGGCGCACCTGCGGGGCAGCGACTACGAATGGGCGCAGCATGTGCTGCTCGCCGCGGATGCGGGGCATCGGCCCTCGGATATCGCCCGGGTGGCGGCCGGCCCCGAGGCTCCCGGTTGGCAGCCCATCGAACGAATTCTGGTCCGGGCCGCCGACGAACTGCTCAGCGACGGCACCGTCACCGAGCCGACCTGGGACGCATTGGCGGCGGAGTTCGACGAGCGGCAGCTGATGGACATCGTGTTCACGGTGGGCACCTACGCGCTGGTGGCCATGGCATTGCGTGCGTTCGAAGTCGAGCCCGAGCCCGGCCTCGTCCCGCATCTACCCGCGCACCGATAACGGAAGGAAGCGACGTGTGGAGTCAGGCCGAACTGCTGCGATTGCTGGACGTGCAGCCCCGGGCCGGGGGCCGATATCTCGCGCCCGCGCACGGCCCGACCGAGCGCAATGTGGTCGAGGCCGGGCAACTCTTGGGCAGCGCGGTGGTGGCGGCCGCCAAACAGGTGCCGCACCAGCGGGTGGTCTCGGCGTCGATGATCTTCTCCCGCGCCGCCGAGCACACGGCTCCGATATCGCTGGAAGTGGAGGTTTTGCGCGGCGGGCGAACCTTCAGCTCCGCGCAAGTCCGTGCGCACCAGCACGATGCGCTGTGCAGTGCGGGGCTGGTTCTGCTGGACGCGGAAGCGCCCGACCTCATCCGCTCGGCGGCACCGGGCCCCGACGTCGATCCACCGGATCGGCTGCGCTCGCACGATCTGCCCGGCACGGTGGTCGCGGGCCGCGATATTCGCGTGGTCGATGACGCCTACACCGACGAGGCGGCGCGGATCGGACCGCCGGAACTGTTCGTCTGGACCAGGTTTCAGGACAAACCCGAACACCAGTACCTGCATGCCGCGCTGCTGACCCAGTCCACCACGCACTGGACGGTCGCCGCCGCGCTGCGCCCGCACGCGGAGTTGAGTCAGTCGATGGCGCACCACTCCATCTCCACGGGAATCACCATGGCCACCATCACGTTTCACGATGTGGCCGACGTGACGCAGTGGCTGCTCTACGCGACCCGGGTTACCTACGCCGGGCGCGGTCACGCGCAAAGCGAGGGCCGGGTCTATACCGAGGCGGGCAGCTTGGTCGCCTCGTACGCCGTGCATGCCATGGTCCGCGTATTCGATCGCCCGCAGCCGGCCCGCACCGTGCTTTGAAAGGGGACCACCGATGCAGCCGTCGGGTTTCGCGGAGTGGCCGGACTACCGGGTCACCGTCCAGCGCGTCCGCAATCTGATCCGGGTGACCCATGCGGGCGCGATACTCGCGGAATCGAGAGCGAGCCTGCTGGTGGCCGAACAGGATCATGGCATCGTGTTCTACTTGCCGGAGGACGACGTGAACTTCGATCTGCTCGTCCCAGACGAGTACACGTCGCGCTGTCCTTTCAAGGGCACTGCACGGTACTGGCGCGCCGGCGCCGGACCGGACCCGGTGGCCTGGGAGTACCACGATCCCTATCCGGAAGTCGCGCTACTGCGCGGGCATATCGGTTTCTATCAGGACCGAGTCCAGGTCGCGGTCGGAATAGCGCAGCCGGCGGTCAGCGCTCCCTGGGCGGGCCGCTGACCTTGGTCAGGCATTCCTCCGCGAACGCCAAGACCTCGAGGTGATATGCCGCCGCGGTGTAGCCCAGGCTCAAATTGTGTCCGGCGTCGCGCTGCACCTCGACCTCGACCCGCGGTGCGGCGGTGAACATTCCGGCGTACCCTGCGAGGGCCTCGGCATCGGTGCGCCACACCTGCTCGTGCTGACCGACGGTGATGTGCAGCGGAATCTGTACCCGCGCGGCCAGATCTGGGAATTCGTTCTTAGAGCGCAGATGGGCGGCGATGCTCTCGTGCGCCGGGCGCGGGGCGCCGATAGCGGCGCCGCCGACCAGCTCGGGCGGATAGGCCCGCTCTGGATACCACACGAGATGCCGGACATTCGGCGTCCGGCCCGACCCGGCCGGCGCCGCGAGGTTCGGCTCGGTGCCCGTCCCGCCGAGCTCCATGCCGAGCAGATGCGGACCGTGTGCACCGCTGGCCATGTGCACCGCGAGTTCGCAGCCGGCCGAGTGCGCCAATAGGAAAACGCCTTTGCCGCGTGGGCGCGACCCCAGGACCGCCTCGAGCGCGGCGTACATCAGCTCCATCCGCCGCCGCGGGTTCTCGAACACCTCCGAATATGCCGCGCTGCCACCGTATCCCGGCCGGTCCAGTGCGAGCGCGGTGTATCCGAGTCGCGCCGCCGTGCGCAGCAGCGAGAGCCGAGGATGGCCGGGGCAGTCGAAGTAGACGGAGGTGGTCTGGCCCCCGTGCAGCGCGAGAAGTACCGCGCGCGGCTGGTGCGCCTCGGCCAGCAAACCGGTCATCGGGATACCGTCGACCTCAGCGACCACCGGCACCGGGCGCTCGTACTCCAGTTCGAACAGATCGAATTCTGAGAGTGTCATGGCTTGCCCTCGTCTCGCACTATCTACTTCGCTTCATGACTCGGTCCGCGGCCGCCCAATGCGCGTCCCGGACCCAGAGCCGCGCGAACGCGGTCACCGCCTCCTGCGCCGTGACCCCCTCCAGCACGCGCTTGATCTCCCCCGCCGGCCGATTGGCCAGCGATCGGGCCAGAGCGCGCCAGCCGTCCTCGAAATCCACACGGGGCAAGACTTTTTGCACCAAACCGACCCGCTCCGCCTCGAAGGCGTCGAGGGCGACACCGGACCCTGCCAGCAGCAGGGCCTGGCTGCGGCCCACCAGCGCCGCCAGCCGCTCGGCGCCACCCCAAGCCGGCATGATCGCCAGCGCAACCTGATTGAAACCGATCTTGATGTCGTCGGCCGCCACCCGGATATCCGCAGCCACCGCGACTTCCGCCCCGCCGCCGAAGGCGTGCCCGTTCAGGGCCGCGAGTACCGGGGCGGGGAATTCCGCCAGCTGATCGCAGATTCCCCGCATCCGCCAGGCCATCGCCTCGGCGGCGGCCTCGGTGCGTAAAGCGCTGAGCTCCTTGAGGTCTCCGCCCGACACGAAGGCCTTGTCACCCGCGCCCCGGAGCACCAGGGCCCGCGCACCCGCCGCCGCGGCGATGGCCTTCTCCAGCTCGTCCATCGTGGCCGGCGCGATGGCATTACGGGCGTGTGGACGGTCGATCGTGATGACCGCGACGCCGTCGTCCAGTTCCAGGTCGACCATGACCGGCGCTCCAATCTGAAATGTTGATTCTCTTCTACGGAGAACAGCCTAACCATACATTTTTCAGAGCGGCGTCGCGAGCTGTCTCCGGCCAGGCATTGCCAACGCTCGCAACGCGAGAATACAATTCTCGCAAATCGCGAAGGAGGATTCCATGACGGCGCACACCCTGCCGTACCCGCTGTTCGACGCCGACAACCACCTCTACGAGACCGAGGAGTCGCTGACCAAGTACCTGCCCGACAGGTACAAGAACGCGATCCAGTACGTCCAGGTGAACGGCCGCACCAAGATCGCCGTGCGCGGTCACATCAGCGACTACATCCCCAACCCCACCTTCGAGGTGGTGGCGCGGCCCGGCGCGATGGAGGACTACTTCAAGAACGGCAACCCCGAGGGCAAGAGCAAGCGCGAGATCTTCGGCAAATCCATGAAGGCCCTCCCGGCGTTCCGGGAGCCTGCCGCGCGGCTGGCGCTCATGGACGAGCTGCGGGTGGACCGCAGTCTGATGTTCCCGACCCTGGCGAGCCTGGTCGAGGAGCGCATGCGCGACGATCCGGAGCTGATCCACGCCGTGGTGCACGCGCTGAACGAATGGCTGCTGGAGACTTGGCAGTTCAACTACAAGGATCGCATCTTCACCACCCCGGTGATCTCACTGCCGATCCTGGACAAGGCCATCGAGGAACTGGACTGGGTCGTCGCCAACGGCGCGAAGGCCATCCTGGTTCGCCCCGCGCCTGTGCCCGGCTTCCAGGGCCCGCGCTCGTTCGCGCTACCGGAGTTCGATCCTTTCTGGAAGCGGGTCGTCGAGCACGACATCCTGGTCGCGATGCACTCCTCCGACAGCGGCTACTCCCGGTTCGACGCCGAATGGGAGGGCAGCAAGACCGAGATGCTGCCGTTCCAGACCAACACCTTCCGGATGGTCAACGAATGGCGGCCGGTGCAGGACACCGTCGCCTCCTGGGTGTGCCACGGCGCGCTGTTCCGCTTCCCGGATTTGAAGCTCGCGGTCATCGAGAGCGGTTCGGCCTGGCTCAAGCCGTTGCTCGAGACGCTCACCGATGTCTACAAGAAGGCGCCCGAGGGCTTCGGCATGCAGGATCCGGTCGCGGCGATCAAGAAGAGCGTGCACGTCAGCCCGTTCTACGAGGAGGGCGTCACCGAGTTGATCGACCTGGTCGGCGTGGACAAGGTGCTGTTCGGCTCGGACTATCCGCATCCGGAGGGACTGGCCGAACCCACCCACTTCGCCGATATGCTCACCCACCTGCCCGTCGAGGATCAAGCCAAGATCATGGGCGGCAATCTCGCGCGACTGCTGGGCGTATGACCGAACCCATCACCACGCTGCCGCAGCTGGTGCAGAGCGCGGCCGACCGCTTCGGCGCTGCCGAAGCGGTCGTGGACGGGGAGCTGCGGGTGAGTTTCACGGAGCTCGCCGAGCGGGTGCGCCGGGCCGCCGGCGCATTCGCCTCGGCGGGGATCGGCAAGGGCGACCGGGTCGCGATCTGGGCGCCGAACTCGGCCGAATGGATCATCGCCGCCTTCGGCGCGCTGACCGCTGGCGGCGTGCTCGTGCCGGTCAACACCCGGTTCCGTGCCGCCGAGGCGGCGGACATCATCCACCGCAGCGGGGCCAAAATGGTTCTGGTCCAACAGGGTTTCCTCGGTGTCGAGCACACCGCACCCGAGGGCGTGCCGGTGGTCGACCTCAAATCGGATTTCCTCTCTGGAGGTGCGCCGTTCGCGTGCGAGGTAGACGGCACCGATATCGCCGACATCGTCTACACCTCGGGTACGACCGGAAAACCCAAGGGCGTCATGATGAACCACCTCCAGACGCTCCGGATGTACTCGGAATGGTGCGATCTGGCCGACCTGCGCCAGGGCGATCGCTACCTGATCGTCAATCCGTTCTTCCACACGTTCGGCTACAAGGCCGGTGTGGTCGCCGCGCTGATCCGCGGCGCGACCATCCTGCCAGTCGCGGTCTTCGACGTCGACCGGGTGCTGGACCTCGTGCAGCGCGAGCGGGTGACCATGCTGCCCGGGCCACCCACCCTGCTCTCGTCGCTGCTCTCGGCCGCGGGCGCGTACGATCTGTCCTCCTTGCGCGCCACGGTGACCGGGGCCGCCGACATCCCGGTGGAGTTGATCCGGCGGGTCAGCACCGAACTGCCGTTCCAGTCGATCATGACCGGGTACGGGCTCACCGAAGCGGGCACGGCGACCGCGTCCCGCCCGGGCGATACCTTCAAGCAGATCGCCACCACCGTCGGAACACCCTGCGCGGGAATCGAACTGCGCATCGCAGACGATGGCGAAGTACTGGTCCGCGGCTACTCCGTCATGCAGGGCTACCTCGACGATCCGGTGGCCACCGCCGAGGCCGTCGACGCCGACGGCTGGCTGCACACCGGCGATTTGGGCGAGCTCGATCCCGGCGGCCGACTCCGGATCATCGGCCGCAAGAAGGACATGTTCATCGTCGGCGGTTTCAATGCCTACCCGGCCGAGATCGAGGGCGTCCTGCTGCAACACCCGGCCGTGGCACAGGCCGCGGTCATCGGCGTCGCGGATGAGCGGCTCGGTCAGGTCGGCGCCGCGTTCGTAGTCGCGAGAAGCGCTGTCACCGAAGCGGAGCTGATCGAATGGGCGCAGGCGCACATGGCGGGCTACAAGGTGCCCCGTTCGGTGCGGTTCATGGATGAACTGCCGCTCAACGCCACCGGAAAAGTTCAGAAGGACCGACTCCGCTAACGCAGTCCTGTTATTGTCGTTGGAGAGTGACATTCTCTATATGTGAGATTGACAATCTCTCTCTATTGGACCGGCGTGTACAGCCCCGCCGACCCAGTCACACAGCGAGGAATCACATGAACATCGACGACCTCATTCTGGTGAGCATCGACGACCACGTCGTCGAGCCGCACAACATGTTCGATGGCCGGGTGCCGAGCAAGTGGGCCGAGGAGACGCCGCGGGTAGTGGTGGACGAGAAGGGCATCGACCGGTGGATGTACCGCGGCCGGCCCACCGGCGTGGCCGGGCTCAACGCCGTGGTGTCCTGGCCGCCGGAGGAATGGGGCCGCGATCCCGCCGGCTACGCCGAGATGCGCCCGGCGGTCTACGACATTCACGAACGCATCAAAGACATGAACGTCAACGGCATTCACCTCTCGATGTGCTTTCCCACCTTCGCCGGATTCAGCGCGGGTCATCTCAGCCACTTCAAGGACGAGATCACCGTCGCGATGATCCAGGCCTACAACGATTGGCACCTCGAGGACTGGGTGGGCGCCTACCCGGACCGGTTCATCCCCAATGCCATTCTGCCGCTGTGGGATCCGGCTCTCGCGGTCGCCGAGATCGAGCGCCTGGCCGCCCGTGGCTGTCATTCGGTGACGATGGCCGAACTGCCGCACATCGACGGACTGCCCAGTTATCACGACATCGACTACTGGGGACCGGTCTTCACCGCACTGTCGGAGAACGAGACGGTGATGAACCTGCACATCGGCCAGGGCTTCGGCGCCCTGCGGCTGGCGCCCAACTCCCCCATCGACGCGCTGATGGTGCTGGCCCCCAGCATTTCCCAGCTCGCGGCCCAGGATCTGCTGTGGGGCCCGGCCTTCCGCACCTTCCCCAAGCTGAAGGTGGCGCTGTCCGAGGGCGGCATCGGTTGGATCCCGTTCTTCCTGGATCGCTCGGATCGGCACTACACCAATCAGCGCTGGCTGCGGCGCGACTTCGGCGGCAAGATGCCCAGCGAGGTCTTCCGCGAGCATGTGCTGGCCTGCTACGTCACCGACAAGACCTCACTCAAACTGCGCCACGAGATCGGCATCGACTCAATCGCCTGGGAATGCGATTACCCGCATTCGGATTCGCTGTGGCCCAACGCCCCCGAATTCGTGCTGGCCGAGCTGCAGGCCGCCGGCGCGGACGACACCGATATCAACAAGATCACCTGGCAGAACGCCTGCCGGTTCTTCGGCATCGACCCCTTCGCCCGCACTTCGCGCGAGCAGTCCACCGTCGGCGCGCTGCGGGCGCGCGCGCAGGACGTCGACATCTCGACCCGCTCGCGCAAGGAATACGCCGAGCTCTACGCCCAGCGCGCGCACTGACCCAACTTCTGAACACCAGTTTCACCGATCGAAAGGAAAGTCCCGTGGGAAGAGTCGAGGGCAAGGTTGCCTTCATCACCGGGGCAGCCCGCGGCCAGGGCCGCAGCCATGCCGTCCGGCTGGCCGAAGAGGGCGCGGATATCATCGCGGTCGATATCTGCCGCAATATCGACAGCATCGGCTACGCGCTGTCCACCCCGGAGGATCTCGAGGAGACCGTCCGGCTGGTGGAGAAGGCCGGACGGCGGATCGTCGCCGAACCTGCCGACGTGCGCGACGCCGCCGCGCTGCGGGCCGTACTAGAGCGCGGCATTGCCGAATTCGGCCGCCTCGACACGGTGGTGGCCCAGGCGGGCATCGCCGGCATGAAGGGCCAGCCGCAGTGGCAGGCCTGGTCCGATGTCATCGACACCAATCTGGTGGGCGTCATCAATGCGGTGCAGGCCGCTATTCCGCACCTCGCGGACGGCTCCTCCATCATCGCGACCGGCTCGGTGGCGGCACTGATGGACGTCAGCAAGGTGGACCGGCCGGGCAAGGACCCGGGCGGTGTCGCCTACATGGTCGCCAAGCGGCTGCTCTCGCAGTATGTCCACGAACTCGCGACCCACCTCGCGCCCAAGATGATTCGCGCCAATGTCGTGCATCCGACCAACTGCAATACCCCTATGTTGCAGAGCGAGCCGATGTACCGGTCCTTCCGGCCGGATCTCGAAAAGCCGACGCGCGCCGACGCCGAGCCCGCGTTCCATGTCCAGCAGGCGATGCCGGTCCCCTATGTCGAACCCGAGGACATCACCAA
This sequence comes from Nocardia sp. GCM10030253, assembly GCF_042675075.1. Taxonomy (NCBI): domain Bacteria; kingdom Bacillati; phylum Actinomycetota; class Actinomycetes; order Mycobacteriales; family Nocardiaceae; genus Nocardia; species Nocardia sp. GCM10030253. The sequence continues at coordinate 62,502 of NZ_JBHTDL010000011.1, forward strand.
CACGGTGCTGTTCCTGGCCTCCGACGAGTCCCGATTCATCACCGGTTCACAGATACGCGTCGATGCCGGCGGATATCTGAAGTGGTACGACTACCACATCTGAAGGGAACGAAATCGTGAAAGTCCGAGTCGATCCGGACCGCTGCCAGGGTCACACACTGTGCGCCATGATCGCCCCGAAAGCTTTCGAGCTCAGTGAAATCGACGGTCACTCGTCGCCTGTCAGCGCAGACGTCCCCGCCGATCAGGAGGCCGAGGTGCGCGAAGCCGTGCATTCCTGCCCTGAACGCGCGATCTCCATCAGCGAATAGAGGGCAGACCATGACCGTAGAGAACGCCGACCAGGCAATTGAGCGTAAGCAGCCCAATTTTCATTTCGACCGGTTCGCGCCGGACTATCGCGACAACTTCCAGGCCATCACCCAGGAAATGCAGCAGAAGTGCCCGCTCGCCTGGACCGATACCTACGACGGGCACTGGGTGGCGGCGGGCAATCGGGAGGTTTTCGACCTCGCCCGGTGCCCGCACACCTCCAATGACCATGACCCACAAGGGGTTCGGAAGGGCTACCGCGGAATCAGCATTCCGCCGCCGGCCCGGGCGCGTGGTATCCGCGGCGGCATTCTGGAGATGGACGAACCCGAGCATCGCGAATTGCGCTCGGTGCTGAACCCGTACCTGTCTCCGGCCGCGGTCAAACGCTGGGTGCCGTTCATCGACGAAGTGGTGCGCGCCGCGATCGACGAGAAGATCGAAAGCGGGCGGATCGATTTCGTCGACGATCTGGCCAATATCGTGCCCGCGGTGCTGACCCTGGCCATGCTCGGCGTTCCGCTCCGCAAATGGGAGGTCTACAACGAGCCGGTGCACGCGGCGGTGTACACGCCCCCGATGTCCGAGGACTATCCGCGGGTCGCGGAAATGCATCGGAATATGGGGATCGACCTGCTCACGAACATGGCCGAGATCAAGGAGAATCCCCGCCCCGGATTGATCTACGCGCTGACCAAAGCGACCTTGAACGGCGAACCGCTGCCCGACATGGAGGCGCTGGGCATGCTCGCGCTGCTCATCGGCGGCGGCTTCGACACCACCACGGCGCTCACCGCGCACGCATTGGAATGGCTGTCGCAGAATCCGGGCGAGCGTGAAACCCTCAGCAACGAACGGGATGTGCTGCTCGACGCGGCGACCGAGGAGTTCCTGCGCTACTACACGCCCGCGCCGGGCGACGGCCGCACCATCGCCGAGGACTGCGAGGTGGCCGGCCAGCGGTTCGAGGAGGGCGACCGCGTCTGGTTGTCCTGGGCGATGGCCAATCGGGATCCCCAGGTGTTCGACGATCCGGAACAGCTGATCCTGGACCGGAAAGGCAACCGGCACTACAGCTTCGGCCTCGGCGTGCACCGGTGCATCGGTTCCAATGTGGCGCGCACGGTGTTCAAGCGGATGCTGGTGGCGGTGCTGGACCGGATGCCCGACTACGTCTGCGATCCCGATACCACGGTGCACTACGACACGATCGCGGTCATCCAGGGCATGCGAAAGCTGCCGGCCACGTTCACGCCCGGTCCGCGACTGGGCCCGGGGCTCGAGGAGACGCTGGAGAAGCTGCAAAAGGTCTGCGATGAGCAGCGGCTCGCCGAACCGGTCACGGTGCACAAGGACGCGGCGCAGATCTGAATCCCGAGCCGATCCTGACAACACTGCGAGGAGACGATGTGGCCGAGGCTTCGGGGCGACCGCTACCGCTGCTCACCCTGGACAACGAGTTCTTCTGGACTTCCGGCGCGGACGGCCGGTTGCGTATCCAGGAGTGCCGTTCCTGTGCGGCGCTGATCCATCCGCCGCAACCGGTGTGCCGCTACTGCAGAGGTCACGAGCTGGGGGTGCGGGCCATCTCGGGCTTCGCCACGCTGGCCGGGTTCACCGTCAACGAGCGTTTCGGTGGGCCCGGGCTGCCCGCGCCCTACGTGGTGGCACAGGTGGCGCTCGAAGACGACCCGCGAGTCCGCTTGACCACCAACGTGATCGACTGCGACCCAGCCGATCTCGTACTCGGCATGCGGGTCGAGGTGACGTTCCGGGCCGACGGCGACGTCTGGCTGCCGCTGTTCCGGCCGGTCCGCGATCAACCCGAGCCCGCCGCGCTGCCGATCGACGAGATCGCGCCGCAAGAGATCTGGCGGCACGTGCGCCCGATGATCCGGCAGCGCAAATTCGAGGACGAGGTCGCGCTGACCGGGGTCGGCATGTCCGAGATCGGCCGCCGACTCATGGTGCCGCCATTACAACTGACCGTGCGCGCCTGTGAGCGCGCGGTCACCGACGCCGGACTCACCATGGACGACATCGACGGGCTCTCGTCCTATCCCGGTGGCGGGAACCTGGGTGGGTTCGGCGAAGGCGGGGTCACCGCACTGGAAGCGGCGCTCGGAATCCGGCCCACCTGGCACAACGGCGGCATCGAAACCTTCGGTCCCGGCGGGTCGGTCATCGCGGCCATGCTGGCCGTCGCGGGCGGGCTGGCCCGGCATGTGCTGTGCTTCCGCACCGTCTGGGAGGCCACGTTCAACGAGCTGATGCGCAGCGGTCGCATCACCCCGTCCGGCGGGCGCAGCGCTGGCTGGATGGCGCCGTTCGGGGCCACCTCGGCGGCGCACACCCTGGCCCAGAACGCCCAGCGGCACTTCCACCGTTACGGCACTACCCGCGAGAGCCTGGGCTGGATCGCGCTCAACCAGCGCGCCAACGCCGAACTCAATCCCAGTGCGGTGTACCGGGATCCGATGACAATGGACGACTATCTCACGGCCCGCACCATCACCACGCCGTTCGGCCTCTACGACTGCGACGTCCCCTGCGACGGGGCGGTCGCGGTGATCGTCTCGGCCATAAACGCCGCGCGGGACCTGCCCAAACCACCGGTACTGGTGGAGGCCGTGGGCACCCAGATCATCGAGCGGATCGAATGGGATCAGAGCACCCTGACCCATGAACCGCAGGTGCTCGGCCCGGCCGCACATCTGTGGACCCGAACCACCCTGCGCCCCAGCGACGTCGACATCGCCGAACTCTACGACGGCTTCACCTTCAACTGCCTGTCCTGGATCGAGGCGCTCGGCTTCTGCGGGATCGGGGAGGCCGGTGATTTCCTCGAGGGCGGGAAGAACATCGCGCGCGACGGTTTGCTGCCGTTGAACACTCATGGCGGACAGCTCTCGCACGGCCGTACCCACGGCATGGGCCTGTTGCACGAGGCCGTCACGCAACTGCGCGGCGAAGCGGGCGACCGGCAGGTGCCGGGCGCGCGGGTCGGGGTGGTCTCGAGCGGCGGACTCACTCCGGGCGGCGCGATCCTGCTCCGCACTGGAACCTGACACCCGATCACGAATCATCCGAACGAGGACCGCGATTCCATGAACCTCGCACTCACGGCCGACCAGCGGCTTTTTCAGGAGACCACGCGAGACTTCCTCGCCGACACGGTCCCGCTTACCACCGTGCGCGCCCTCGGGGAGAGCAGAACTGGGCTGGATCGCGATTGGTGGCGGCGCGGAGCCGAACTGGGCTGGACCGCACCGCTGGTCCCTGAAACCATGGGCGGCGGTAGCGTTTCCGGACGTCCCCTCACCGAACTCGCCGCTGTCGCTACAGAATTCGGCAGAGCCTGCGCGCCCGGTCCTCTCGCCGCGACCAGCGCCGTGCTCGCCGGATTGGCGCGGGCGGGTGATCGGTTCGCCGAGCAGATCAACGCGATCGTCGCCGGTACCTCGATCGCTACCTGGGCGCTCTATGAGCCTGGGCGTGGACTCGACCTGGAAGTTCCCGGCTGCCTGGCCACACCCGACGGCGACGGCTATCACCTGACGGGGACCAAGGATCGGGTCGAGTACGGCGAGGACGCGGACTTGTTCCTGGTGACCGCGCACAGCCCCGGCGGCCCGGTGCAGCTACTCGTACCCGCGACGGCGGCGGGTGTACGGGTCACCCGCACCTGGACACTGGATCTGGTCCGGACTACGGCGGCAGTCGAATTCACCGACGTGACCGTGGCGCCAGCGACGGTGGTACAGCGCGGCCAGGACGCCTCGGCGGCCGCGCACGCCCAGCTTCAAGTCGCGTCCGCCTTGACCGCCGTCGAGATGGTCGGCGCGACCGACCGGGCCTTCGATGCCACCGTCGGGTGGATGTTCGACCGCTATACCTTCGGCCGTCTGCTGGCGTCCTATCAGGCACTCAAGCATCGGATGGCCGACAACAAAACCTGGCTCGAAGCCGCTCGCGCGACCGCTCGGGCGGCCGCCGCGGCGTGGGACGACGGCGCGGAATCCGCGCCGGAGTGCGCCGCGGTCGCGAAAGCCTATGTCGGCGACCGGGCCCCGGTCATCGTGCAGGACTGCGTGCAGCTGCACGGCGGGATCGGGGTCACCTGGGAACACGATCTGCATCTTTATCTGCGCCGCGTCACCCTCGGCCGGGCGCTCTACGGCACCCCCGAGGAGCAGTACCGCCGCATCACCGAATTCTTGGAGCAGACCGCCGCATGAGCGCCACCGATATCGAGACCGTCCCGGAGTTCCGCGAACGCGCCCGGAACTGGCTGAAAGACAACCTCGCGCCGACGTCCAAGGCCTATACCGGTGCGGACGACGACGCCATCTGGGACCGCGCTCGCACGCTGCAGCGACAACTTTACGACGGCGGGTTCGCCGGCATCTGCTTCCCGAACGCCTACGGCGGCCAAGGGCTTACACCAGCGCATCAGCAAGCCTTCACCGAAGAGTCGCTCGGTTACGAGATGCCGCTGGTGCTCAATGTGCCGACGCTGGCCATCTGCGCGGCCACCATCCTGGATCTCGGCACCGAGGAGCAGAAGCGCGCCCACCTGCCGGCGGTGCTGCGCGGGCAGGAGATCCTGTCGCAGTTCTTGTCCGAACCGCGCGGGGGCTCGGATCTGGCCGGTCTCACCACCCGCGCGGACCGCGACGGGGCGGAATGGGTTCTCAACGGCGCCAAGATCTGGAGTTCCGGGGCCTACGGCTCCGACTACGGGCTATGCCTGGCGCGCACGAATTGGGAGGTCCCCAAACACAATGGGCTCACCCTGTTCCTCGTCCCGTGTCACGCGCCGGGCGTGACGATTCAGCGCATCAGACAGGTCACGGGGTCTACCGAGTTCTGTCAGGAGTTCTTCGACGATGTGCGGCTGCCCGCCGACGCGGTGCTGGGCACGGTGGACGACGGCTGGACCGCCACACAGCGGCTGCTGAACCACGAACGCGCGGCGGTCGGCGGTACCTCGCCCTATACCAGTGGGGCGCGGCCGCATCTGGGCGGCGATGTCACCGCGCTGGTCGAGCTGGCGCGCGCGGTCGGCGGGATCGAGGATTCCCGGGTGCGGGAGGACATCGGCGCGGCACGGGCCCGGAGTATTGTCCGTGATCAGCTCATCACCCATGTCTCGCAGGCCATCTCCACGGGTGCGATGCCGCCCGCGGCGGGCTCCCTCGTGCGAGTGTTCAGCGCCGATAACGCCGCGCTACAGGCGGATACGGCCGTGAAGATCGCCGGAGCCGCCGCCGCCACCGCGGGCGCGCACGACCCCGAGCATCGGATCGGACTCGACTATCTGTTCCGCGCGGCGTGGAGTCTGGCGGGCGGCAGTACCGAAATGTCGCGCAACATCATCAGCGAACGACTGCTGGGCATGCCACGTGAATTCGCGGCCGACCGCGACCTGCCGTTCAATCAGGTCAAGCGGGGTCGCTAGCACCAGCCCGGGTCATCGGACCCGGGCCACGAGCCCGCTAGCGATTCGAGTGTTTCATCTCTTCCAGATCCACCAGGATCGGGTAGCCGTTGACGCTCAACGCGTTTCCGTGCCCGGTCTGATGGATGTCGAACACAGACTGGATCGCGGCGTAGAAGCCCTGGATATCGAGCGTCTGATTCACCGCGCGCTTGGCCTGCCGCAGGCCGAAGGCGGGCATCTTCGCGATCCGGTGCGCGAGCGCCAGCGCTTGCGTGTCCAGTTCCGCCCGAGGCACCACCTTGTTCACCATTCCGAGCCGCTCGGCCTCCACCCCGCTGACCGACTGGGCCGTGAACAGAATCTCCTTCGCCTTGCGCGGTCCGAGTTCCCAAGTGTGCCCGTGGTATTCGACACCGCCGATGCCCATGAGCACCACCGGGTCGGAGAATTGCGCGTCGTCGGCGGCGATGATCAGATCGCACGGCCAGCACAGCAGTAGTCCACCCGCGATACAGCGGCCCTGTACCGCGGCGATGGACGGTTTCGGCACATTTCGCCAGCGCAGCGAATACTCCAGGTAACGCCGTGATTCGGTGGCGTAGAGCATTTCCAGGGTGATCTTGTCGGGGCGGGGCCCGGAGCTGTCGCCCTTCAGATCGTGACCGGCGGAGAAGTGCTTGCCCTCGGCGCGCAGCAGGATCACCGCGACCTCGTCGTCGTCCGCGGCGCGGCGCCAGGCGGCGTCGAGTTCGTCCAGTAGCGCCGCATTCTGGGCATTGGCGACCTCGGGACGATTCAGCGTGATCGTCGCTACCTTGTCCGCGACCTCGTAGCGAATATTCATCGGGGGCTCCTCATAGGCGCGTCTTGAACGCCACCGTGTGCAACAATCGGAGAATTCGATTCTCTCAGTACGGAATCAAGGATCTCACAGGTGGAGGGACGAAGCGACCGTGACCACCAGTCCAACCGACGAGCCGGCCTGGAAACAGCGTGCCGTCGAGCGCTCGCTGCGCACCGCGAAACTTCGTGCGGAGCTGCGGGTTCAGCGCTTCCTCGATGCCGCCCACGCGATCATCAACGAAAAAGGCACCACCGACCTCACCGTCCAAGAGGTCGTCGATCGCTCCGGCCAGTCCCTGCGCAGCTTCTACCTTCAATTCGACGGCAAACACGAGCTGCTGCTGGCGCTGTTCGAGGACGCGCTCAACCAGTCGGCCGAGCAGATCCGCGCCGATACGGCCGATATCGTGTCGCCGATCGAACGTCTGCGGATCGCCGTCGAGCTGCTCTTCGAACGCTGCCGCCCCGACCCGGCAACCCGGCGCCCGCTATTCACCGACTTCGCACCGCAATTGCTGGCCACCCACCCGGCCCAGGTCAAGACCGCGCACACCGGACTGCTGGCGCTGTTCACCGAGCTGATGACACAGGCGCAAACGGAAGGCGACGTTCGCGCCGAGATCACACCGCGCCGGATGGCGGCCCTGGTCATGCAGACCGTCATGTTCACGGCGCAATCACCCGGTACCCCCGATCGCAATGGCCCCCATGCGATCACCGCCGACGAAGTGTGGAATCTGTGCGCGCGGGGCGTCGCACGTCAGGAGTGACAATATGAGTGCATATCGGGTGGCGCAGTGGGCCACCGGGACCATCGGCAAACGCTCGCTGCGAGCGGTGCTCGAACATCCGGATCTTGCTCTGGCCGGGGTATATTCGCATTCGGCCGAGAAGGCCCGGCGCGATGCGGGCGACCTGTGCGGACTGCCCGCGACGGGAATTCTCGCGACCGGCAGCGTGGACGAGATCCTCGGGCTGGGCGCGGATTGCGTGCTCTACATGCCGCGCGCTTTCGACCAGCAGGAGGTGGTCGCGCTGCTGAGAGCGGGCATCAATGTGGTGACGACATGCGGGCAGTTCCATCACCCGCCGAGCATGGACCCGCTACTGCGCGAGCGGATCGAGGCGGCGTGCGCCGCCGGCGGATCCTCGATCCACAGCACCGGCAGCAGCCCCGGGTTCATCACCGAGGCGCTGCCTTTGGTGCTCGCCTCGGTCCAGCGCCGGGTGGAGAGCCTGACCATCGACGAATACGCCGACCTCTCCCAGCGCGACTCCCCCGCGATGCTCTTTCAGATCATGGGGTTCGGGCAATCACCGGCCGAATTCGACCAGGCCCGAGCCGATTACCTCGGCGCGAGCTTCGGGCCGTCGCTACGCCTGCTCGCGGACGCCTTCGGCACTCCCGTCGAGACTGTCACGGCACACGGGGAGACAGCCACCGCACTCCGGAAAATTACCATCGCCGCCGGTACCATCGAAGCGGGAACCGTTGCTGCCCAGCGCATCACGGTGTCCACCCGATCCCCCGGGCAGGCGTCGCTGTGCTTCCGCGCCACCTGGTACTGCACCACCGACATCGATGCCGCATGGCACCTGCGCGAGACCGGCTGGCATCTCGACATCGCCGGCGACGCACCCTTGGACATCGATATCCGCTTCCCGATACCCCTGTCCCGCATGGCCGAGGTCTCCCCCGGCTATACAGCGAACCGCGCAGTTAATGCCGTTCCCGCCCTCTGCGCCGCCGCACCGGGGATAAGAACCACCCTAGATTTGCCGCATCTTGTCGGCGCCCGGTGAAGTGGGCTCGCGGATGCCAGGGACCGACCGGATCGCAGCGATACATGCCCAACTGCTGCACGCGGGGTTGGACCTCTCCCCGGCCGGGGTTCCCGGCACACCCCTGATCATCGTCGAACTCGATGACTTCGCAACGGCTACGCCAGCAACCGTTGCGCGCGCCGCAGGTGTACTGCGCGAGAGCCTCCCACTTACGATCGGTGTGCTGCGCTCGCCATCCGTGCGAGGAATCGAACCCGTGCTCGACGCACTCACTCTGACGCTCACCGAAGAGTCGGCACAGCGGTCGGTGCGGCCGCACCGCGAGGTCGTGCCGGTGCTCGATGTCGATGCGGCGCTGGAACAATTGACCGCGGCGGTCGCCTATGCGCCGCAGGCGGCGCTGGCATGCGGGCAGCTGCTGAGACGAACCGATGGTGCGAGGACCACGTCGGCGCTGGCCGCGGAGGCGGCGGTGTACTCGATGTTGCTGAGCGGGAACGAGTTCGCGCGTTGGCTGGGCCAACGCGACGAGGCTCGGCCGGCTCGGGCGTCAGGGGTTCTCGAGGATATGGGACCCGGGGGTGCTTGGGACGCAATCGGCGGCTCGGGCCCGGGAGACGTATCGGAGGTGACCGGCGGGGCGGACTTCGGGTGTAGCTCAGGTCTGGGCGGTGATCTGGTGCGGATGCAGCGCGAGGGAACGCGGCTCTCGATCGTGCTGAATCAACCGGCGCGGCGGAATGCGCTCGGTGTCCGGCTTCGGGAAGAACTGCTCAGCGCGCTGACAGTGGCCGAGGCCGACCCTGCCATCGAAGCCGTCGCGCTCAGCGGTGCGGGGCCCGTGTTCTGCAGCGGCGGCGACCTGGACGAATTCGGCGCCGCCACAGATCCGGTCGCCGCCTACCTGGTGCGCTTGGACCGCGCGCCGTGGCGGGTGCTGGACCGGGTCGCCGAGCGGTTGACCGCCCACGTGCACGGCGCGTGCATCGGCGCCGGAGCCGAGATGGCGGCGTTCGCTAGTCATATCGTAGCCGCGCCGGACACCTGGTTTCGCTTCCCGGAGGTCGCGATGGGGCTCATCCCGGGCGCGGGCGGAACGGTGAGCGTGCCCCGTCGCATCGGCCGCTGGCGCGCCGCCTGGCTGATGCTGACCGGCACACCGTTGTCCGCTCGCAAGGCGCTGCGGTGGGGGCTGGTGGACGAAGTCACCGGAACGGCGGGCTGAAAGTTGGAGAACACACCGCGGCACCTGCACGCCCTGGCATCCGGCGAGCTTCGAAATTGTCCTGTCATGAGCTGGGCGTCCTCGGGCGGGATGGCGCTCACCGGACACCGTGGCGGGGTGCCGGTGATGTCCCCCGCACCCGCCTATGAGTTGCTCGGTACGGTGGCGGACGCGCTGGCACTCGTGACCGGTCAGGTGGGTGAGCGAGTGGTGATCGATGCGGCGGCAACGGTTTTCGGGCGGGCCGGGTGGTCTGGGCGGGGCCGGGACGGACGACGGTCGGTGGGCGGCGCGAGCCGGATGCTGCGCACGGCTGACGGCTGGTGCGTGGTGACATTGGCCCGGCCCGACGATTTCGACGCTGTTCCGGCGATACTCGGTAGCGCAACGGGAGCCGGCGCTTGGACGGCGCTCGCCGATGCGGCACGTCAGTGGTCGGCGGGGGCGCTGGCCGAGCGAGCTCAATTACTCGGCGTACCCGCGGCGGTCGTGCCGGCGAGGCCATCCAGCGGGCTCGGACTGCCATTCGGGGCGAGAAGTGCACTGCCGTGGAGAGCCTCCCGCATTGCCTCCTCCGATCCCACTGTGAACCTGCGGGATTGCCTGGTGGTCGATCTCTCGGCGTTGTGGGCAGGGCCGCTGTGCGCGCGGCTGCTCGGGCTGGCCGGCGCTCGGGTCGTGAAGGTCGAGAGCGCCCACCGCCCGGACGGGGGCCGGGCGGTGGGCCCGGAGTTGTTCGGCTGGTTACATGAGGGCAAGGAGTTCCGGACCGTCGATTTTCACGCTGCCGCCGGGCGCAGGGAATTGGCGGATCTGATCGCCGCGGCGGATGTCGTCATCGAGGCGTCGCGGCCGCGGGCGCTGAGGCAGCTCGGCCTGGCTCCGGAGGAGGTGGCGCATCGCCCCGGCCGAGTGTGGCTGAGTCTCACCGGGTATGGGCGGGCGGATCCGCTGCGGGTCGCCTTCGGTGACGACGCCGCCGCGGCGGGTGGTCTGGTGGGCTGGGACGTGGACGGGCCGGTGTTCTGCGGTGACGCCATCGCGGACCCGCTGTCCGGAATCTGCGCGGCGCTCGCGGTCGCGACCGCCGTGCAGGCCGGCGGCGGGGTGCTGATCGATCTGTCTATGCGGGCCACGGCCGCGGCGTTCGCGGCGGCTCCGGGCCTCGACCACGGTCCGCACCGAGTTGTCCCGCATGGCGACGGGTGGAACGTGGAGTGCACTGCCTACGAACACACTCAGCGCGTGCTGCCACCACCCATTCCGGAATCGGCGCCACGGGCGGGCGGCGCTCGATGCTGATCCGGCGCGCGCGCATCTTCGGTAGCGGGCACACCGATGTCCGATGGGACGGGGCGCGCATCGTCGAATGCGGGACCGCGCTGCGCCCGCTGCCCGGTGAGGACGATATCGATGTACGGGGCGGCTGGCTGCTGCCAGGGCTGCACGATCACCATATTCACCTGCGGGCGCTGGCCGCCCGCGCTGATTCGGCGTCACTGGGCCCAGAGCGGATTACGGATCTCGGCGGTCTGCTCGCCGAATTGCGACGGCTCGACGCGGAACAGCCGGCCGGGAGGTGGATTCGAGGCATCGGCTATCACGAGTCGGTCGCCGGGTCACTGAATCGGCGGATACTCGACCGCGCCCTGCCGGCCCGCCCGATCCGTATCCAGCATCGCAGCGGCGCGCTGTGGATGCTGAATTCGGCCGCCTGCATTGAGATCGGTCTCGATGCGTGCACCGCCCCAGGAGTGGAACGCGATGCGACCGGGCAGCCCACCGGCCGGCTGTGGCGTTTGGATTCCTGGCTGGGCGAGCGGATCCCCGCCCTGCCACTGGATCTCGCGGAGGTCAGCCGCCGGGCCGCACGCTACGGAATCACGGGGTTCACCGATGCCACACCCGGGCTGACACAGCACGAGGTCGCGGAGTTGGCCGGCGCGGTAGCCGATGGGCGGATAGTGCAGCGGCTGCACTGCATGGCTCCCCCAGCGATCACCGACCCAGTGGTCGAGCGGTTCACGCTGGGGCCCACCAAGATTCTGCTGGACGATACATCGCTCCCGACGCTTGATGACCTCGCCGACACCATGCGCGCGGCGCACGCGGCGGACCGCCCGGTCGCCGTGCACTGTGTGACCCGAGTGCAACTGATTCTCACCCTCGCGGCGCTCGACTGCGCGGGTACGCGCCCCGGCGACCGCATCGAACACGGTGCGATAGTTCCGGATTCGGTCACAGACCAGTTGCGTGCCGCGGCACTGACCGTGGTCACCCAGCCCCACTTCCCGGTCGAGCGGGCCACCCAATACGCCAGGGAGGTGCCCGAAGCAGATCGGGTGGATCTGTGGCGACTGGGTTCACTGCTGAAGCGCGGGGTCGCGGTAGCGGCGGGAACCGACGCACCGTTCGGCAGTGCCGACCCCTGGCGTGTACTCGCGGCCGCCACCACACGGCAGGCGAATGCCTCTGGCGCGGAGTCGATTTCGTTGCCGCGTGCGCTGTCTCTCTTCTTCGGCAGCCCCGATCGACCCGCGCGGCCGCGGACCATCCGCCCTGGGGCGACAGCCGACCTTGTCCTGCTGTCGGCTGGGCCCGAGGACCTCGTCGCCGATCCGACCGCCGGCGCCGAGCTCGTCGCCGCCACCATCGTGGGCGGTCGGCCGGTCTGATCTGCCGCGCGACGAGCCGAGGGAAAGGCTCAACCCGCCAGCGGACTTTCATCGCAGGCGCGCGACGGCACCCTCGGCATCCCTATCCCCACCGATCGCCCGGTCCTCGAATGATCCTGCGACGGCCGTGGCGCACGGCCGCGATCGGCACTCAGCAGAGCCGATTCGCCGTGTCCGCGAACACATTCCGGATCTGGCCCGTCGAGCGGGAGGCCGGTGAAGAATTTCGCGGCCATACACCCGCCGCGGCAGCTGTCGAAGGCCGAGCAAGAGGTGCACGCGCCACCGGTTTGCGGGCGGCGTAGTTCGGTGAAGCGTTCCGATTCGCGCCAGATCCGTGTGAAGCCGCCCGCGGAGCGAATGTTTCCGGCCTTGAACTCTTCGTGGATGGTGAACGGGCAGGCATAGACGTCGCCGATCGGGTCGACCAGGCACACCACGCGGCCCGCACCGCACAGGTTCAGGCCGGGCAGTGGCGCGCCGTAGGCGGCGAGGTGGAAGAACGAGTCGCCGGTGAGAACGTGGTCGCCGTGCTCGAGCAGCCAGTCGTACAGTGTCCGCTGCTGTTCCGGGAGCAGATGGAGGTCGTCCCAGCTGTCGGCGCCGCGACCCGAGGGCCGCAGCCGGGTGAGGCGCAGTTGCGCGTCGAACATGTCGGCGATGGCCAGCAGGCCGTCGAGCTGGCCGACATTGTGCCGGGTCATCACGACCGAGAGCTTGAAGCCGTCCGCGCCCGCGGAGGCCAGCAGTTCCATGGCCCGGATCGCGGTGGCGAAGGACCCCTTGCCGCGGACCGCGTCATTCACCGCTTCGGATGCGCCGTCGAGGGAAATCTGCACGTCCACATAGCTGTTGGTGGCGATGCGGGTGGCCGCGGCGGGGTTGATCCGCACCCCGTTGGTGGAGAACTTCACTCCCACGTGGTGCTCGGTCGCGTAGTCGACGATCTCCCAGAAGTCCGGCCGAACCGTAGGCTCGCCGCCGCCGATGTTCACATAGAACACCTGCATCCGCTCGAATTCGTCGATCAGCGACAGGCATTCGGCTGTGCTCAGCTCCCGGGGGTCGCGCCGGCCCGAACTCGACAGGCAGTGCACGCAGGCCAGATTGCAGGCGTAGGTCAGCTCCCAGGTCAGGCAGATCGGGGCATCGAGGCCGGATTGGAAATGCTGGACCAAGGGCAGCGGTGCGGCCGTCATACGGCATCCCTCTTCCGGATCATGTTGGTGGCGGCCAGTCCGGCCAGGGCGTTGCGATAGGCGGGGAGTTCGGCCGCGGTGACCCCGGCGAGTGCGCATGCCTGCCGCGCCGAAGCCGAGTCGGCCAGGGTGCGTACCACCTGGAACAGCGTGGGGCTCTTCAAGAACGACAGGCGCCGGGTGCCGAAGTGGTACAGCAGCGCACCGAATCGTTCCGGCCGCACCGAGACCTGCTCGGACAAGCCCCAGGCGAGATCCAGTTCAAAGGTCCGCGGCGGGTCAGTAGACACCGCACATTCCATCGATCGAAACCTCTTCTACGAGGACCTCCTCGACAAGCTCGGTGTCCTCGCCGTCGAAACCGTTGCTACTCATGACAACTCCTTTCCGGTGTGTGTCACACCCTGACGTCGACCGCGTTCTCGTTCACGATAATTCGGCTCTTGCGTAGCGCGGGGCGGGCGGTCAGCACCAGTGGCGCACCGAGCCGGGCGGCCAGCGCGAACGCTTCGGCCCGCGCACCCAGCACGGCGTGCGACCACGTCCACGCACAGGTGTGCGGCGCGAGGGTGTCCGCGGTCTGCGCGAAATTCGCATCCTCGAGGAGGTCGGCATCGAGGACGACGCCGTAGAACGCGAACGCGCCCGACAGATTCACAGTCAGCGAGCCGTCGCAGACGACATGGACCGCCCCGCCGAATCCCGCGCGCCGCGCTGCCTGTTCGAGCACCTTCCGCCGGCGGGCTGCGCCCCCGCAGACCAAGGCGACGACTTCGTTCATCGCTATCGCTCCGGCCCCTCGAGCAGGGTGACGGCCGCGACGGCCGTCGGCCCGCCCACGGTGTGCGCCAACCCGATTCGGGCACCGTCCACCTGATGGCGGGCGTTTCCGCGTAGCTGCTCGAACAGCTCGACGCACTGGGCGACACCGGTCGCGCCGGGCGGATGCCCCTTGGATTTGAGACCGCCGCTGGTATTCACCGGCAGCGTTCCACCCGGCCCGGTGGCCCCGGATTCGACGAGTTTGTAGGCCTCGAACCGTTCGGCGAAACCCAGATCCTCGTAGCTCATCAGCTCGACGCCGGTGAAGAAGTCGTGCACCTCGGCGACGTCCACATCCGAGGGAGTCAATCCCGCCATGGCGAACGCTTGCCGGGCGGCCCGCACACTCGCCGGGAAGGTGGTCATATCCCGCTTGTGCTGGTGCATCACCGAGTCCAGGCCTAGTCCGACACCACGCACCCACACCGGATGGTCGGTGTAGCGGCCCACCACGTCCTCCGCGGCCAGCACCAGGGCCGCCGCGCCATCGCTCTGCGGTGCGCAGTCGTAGAGTCCGAACGGCGTCACCACGGTCGGCGCGGCGAGCGCTTGCTCCATGGTGATCCCGAACTGCAAGCGCGCCTTGCGATTACCGGCGCCGAAGGCATGGTTCTTGACCGCGACCATCGCGAGATGCTCCCGGGTGGCCGGTGATTCGTGCAGGTAACGGCTGACGTGCAGTGCGAACCCGGCCGGTGAGACCAGCCCGAGCGGGTAGTCCCACGCATTGTCGCGCGACATCGCCTCCCAGCCCCACAGCATGTCCTTCGACGCCGATTCCCGCAGCTTGTCCGCGCCGAGCACGAGGGCCACGTCGCAGGCGCCCGAGGCGATCCCGAAGAGTGCGTTGCGCAGCGCGTCATGACCGGTGGCACAGGCATTTTCGATCCGAGTCACCGGAATCTCGGGCAGACCCAGAGTGTCGGCCAGGATGCCGGAGGGAAATCCGTCAGCGGTGCCGCACTCGCCGAACCAGGCCGCCTGGAGGTCTGCCTTGGCCAAGCCCTTGTCGACCGTGGCGGCGCATTCGGCGAATGCCATCGGCAGCAAATCCTTGATGCCGAGCGCGAAATGTTCGGCGAAGGGCGTCATCCCCGCGCCGACGATGGCAACCCGCTTCATACTGTGTCCTCCTGATCCGGCTCGAACGCGTAGCCGTAATCGGGTACACCCGATCGCACCGCCACGCGCCGCAGTGTCAAGCGGCCGCGGTCGCCGATGTCGACGGCGCCCGGCTCGGTGCCGGTCACCTTGGCCAGCGCTCGCACCCCCACTTCGTCGAGTTCCACGATGACCAGCGAGTAGGGCGTCTTGAGGCCCGGCACCGGAACGTGCACGGTGACCTCGGTGTATACGGTGCCGGTGCGCGGCAGCGGTACCAGGCTGTAGTTGGTGCCGAGCGCGCCGTCCTCGCCCACACGGTAGCGCGGCGGGAAGTCCAATTCCGTTTCACCGGGGTGCTTTCCGGCAACCCAGCGCACCTTCGCCTCGAAGGCTCGCTCGTAGGCGGCAAGGGAGATGAGCAGTTCGGCGCCGGACCGGAGCATGCCCTCGGGTTTGGGCCGGGCGACCGGTTCCCGGCGATAGACCCGCGCGCTACCGCCCGCGACCGTGATGCCGAACAGGCTCCCCTGCTCCACGCCGACCAGTGGGCCCGTCTCGCCCGCTTCCGCCAACGCCGCCAACGCGAACAGACCCGCACTCGCACCGAAAGTCGGCAGCGGGACCGGGTTCCCGGCGCACAGCTCGACCGCCCGCTCGTGTTCCACGCCCGCCACCGCGACGGGCACGTCCAGCCAGGTGGCCTCGAAGGAGGCCAGCAGTCCGCGCGCGTGCAGCAGCCGCGGATCGCCGTAGTCGTGCACGTCACCGGCCGCGGTGCGGGTACGCACCGGCAGGCTGCGTGAAATCCGCGCTGCCGTACGCACTTCCAGGCCACGGTCGGCGGTCAGCACCGCGACCGCCCCGGCCGGTTCCAGGTCGACACCGATGACCAGGGTGCGCGGGCGGGCCGAACTGACCGCGTCCAGTGCGGCGGGCGCACCGCCCAGCCGTTCGACGACCTCTAGTTCGGGGTCCAGGCCGAGCCCGGCCAGCAGGGCCGCGGCGTTCCCGCCCTCCAGCAGCGGCAGGTCCCGGCTGACCAGGATCACCACGTGCGCCGCGCCCGCGCCGGCGTCGAGCGCGGCCCGCCCGGCCTCCACGGCCAGCGTCACCGCGTCCTCGTCGTCACCCGGCACCCGGTGCCCGGCGGCGCCCCAGCACGGCAGATAGGTTCCTATCGCGGCGATGTGCGGCATCGAACTCTCCCAATTCCTTCTACTGCACCAGCGCTAGGTGACCACGCCGGCGGTCTTCAGCGCGATGATGCGATCCCAGTCCAGGCCCAGTTCGAACAGCACGTCCGCGGTCTGCGCCGCGAATTCGGGGGCGGCACCGGTATCGGCCGCGGTGAGGTCGAACTGCACCGGATTGGCCACCAGTTCGAGTTCGCCGGCACGGACCAGGTAATCGTTCGCGCGTACCTGCGCGTCGTCGGCCACCTGCCGCGAATCCTGCACCGGAGCCCACGGGCCCGCCAGGGTGGCGAAGCGCTCGGACCATTCGGCCAGCGTGCGCGTAGCGATCACCTCCTGCAGGATGCCCACGGCCGCAGCGGTATTGGCGGCCAGCTGCGCGCCGTCGGCGAAGCGTGGGTCCTGTGCCAGTTCCGGCCGGTCGATGTGCTTGCACACATCGGCCCAGAACTTCGCGGGCTGCATCATGACGAACGAGAGATAGCGACCGTCCGCGGTGACGTACAGGCCCGACAGCGGATTGGTCGGCGATCCGTGCGCACCCAGCGGGGGCGGCACCATCGGCTTGTCCAGATGTACCGACAGCGCCACTCCGTGCCCCATCGCCCACACACCGCTGCCCAGCAGCGAAACATCCACGATCGACGGCTCGCCGGTGCGCTCCCGTTTGAGCAGCGCGGCCGCGATCCCCCCGGCGAGATTGGTCCCGGAAATGGTGTCGCCGAATGCAGGACCGGGCGGTGGAACCATGCCCGCCACGCCCGCCGGTGTGAGGCTGGCGGCGATGCCGCCGCGCGCCCAGAAGGCGGTCATGTCATAGCCGCCCTTGCCGGACTCCTCCCCTCGCGGACCCAGTGCACTGCCGCGCGCGTAGACGATCCGCGGATTCACCGCGCGGATTTCTTCCACGTCGATCCGGAACTTACGCCGGTGATCAGGCAGGAAGCTGGTCAGGAACACATCCGCGCGCTGGGCGAGCGCGTAGAGCACCTCGCGCCCTTCGGGTTTGGACATATCGAGCCCGACGCTGCGTTTGCCGCGATTGGCGTGCTCCCAGTTCGGATTCGGATCGTCCGGCACCTCGAACGCCCCCACCCGGCGTAGTCCGCGCTGGGGGTCGCCGGTGACCGCGTGCTCGATCTTGATCACCTCCGCACCCCATTCGGCGAGCACCGCGCCCGCCGACGGAACGAACCCGTACATCGCGACCTCGAGCACCCTGATGCCGGCCAGCGGTTTCATCGGATCACCGCCGCGAAGGTCTTGCGCTCCAGGAACTCCTCGAGTCCCGCGACGCCGGATTCACGGCCGATCCCCGACTGCTTGTAGCCGCCGAATGGCGCGTCGGCGGCGAAGTAGTTGCCGCCGTTGATGCTCATCGTGCCGGTGCGGATCCGGCGGGCGACGGCGAGCGCGCGGTCGTCGCTCGCGCTGAACACGCCGCCGGAGAGTCCGTAGATGGAGTTGTTGGCGATGCGCACGGCGTCGTCGTCGTCCTCGTAGGGGATGACCACGAGCACCGGGCCGAAGACCTCCTCCTGCGCGATCTCGCTGTCGGGATCCACTCCGGACAGCAGCGTCGGCGTATAGAAGAAGCCCGGATCGACCTTGGTGCCGCCGGTCACCAGCGTCGCGCCCGCGGCCACCGCGCGCTGCACCATGGCGTCGACCTTGTCGCGCTGGCGGGCGCTGATCAGCGGTCCCATATAGGTTTTCGGGTCGCTCGGATCGCCGTGGCGAACGTGGCCGAAGTTGGCCGCCACCTTGCCGACCATCTCGTCGTGCCGATCCCGCGGCACCAGCAGCCGGGTGGTCAGCGCACAGCCCTGCCCCGCATGGGTGACGACGCTGAAGGCCGCGAACAGCGCGGTCAGGTCGAAGTCGGCGTCGTCGAGCACGACCATGGCGGACTTGCCGCCCAGTTCCAGGAAGACCCGCTTGAGGCTCTCCCCGGCCGCGGCCATGATGCGCCGGCCCACGGCGGTCGAGCCGGTGAAGGTGACCATGTCCACGTCGGGATGGGTGGTCATCACCTCGCCCACCGCGACCTCCGAGGAGGCAAGGACATTCACTACTCCGGCCGGAATGTCGGTGTAGCGCGCGATCAGCTCACCCAGTGCCTGGGTGATCAGTGGCGTGTCCGGCGCACCCTTGAGCACGACCGTGCAGCCCGCGGCCAGGGCGGGCGCGAGCTTGGCCAGCGCCAGTTGGTTCGGGTAGTTGTAGGCCACGATCGCCGCGACGACACCGGCCGCTTCCTTCTCGACCCAGCGCCGGTGCCGCTGCCCGCGGGCCTCGATCTCGGGAAGCTCCTCGATCAGCGGATGGTTCTTCAGCAGCTCGGCGTAATAGCTCACCAGGCCGATCGGAATGTCGAGCTGATTGCCCAGGGTCAGCGTGCGGGTCGCGCCGACCTCGGCAATCGTCAACTCGCGCAGTTCTTCCCGGTGGTCGAGCAGTGCCTGGTGCAACTGCTCCAGGCAACGGACGCGCAGTTCGGTGTTCGTGGCCCAATCGGTGGTGTCGAAAGCGCGGCGGGCGGCGGCGATGGCGGCTTCGGCATCGGCCACCGTGGCGTCGGGCGCGTGGCCGAGTACGGCGCCGGTGGCGGGGTTGAGCGAGGCGAAGGTCCGTTCGGGTGCCAACAACTGCCCGTCGATGAGCAGTCTCCGCCCCAGTTCCTTCGGCTCCCCGTTCTGGTGCCCGCTGCCCGTGCCCGACGGCGCCTGGTCCTGAGTGTGCATCCCGCCTCCTGAGTTCTTGAAAACTAGATTCTCATAGTTGGAGAATCTTGCAGTCACTTTTGGCGAATCTAGCCTGCGAACCGCCTTTCCGTAACCCCCATCCCATGCCGAGAACAGCAGGCTTGCCCGGAGCAGATTTGCGAGAGTACCGTTCTCCAATTATGGAAGGGAGATTCTTGTGATTCAGACGAGAGCGCTCAGCCCAGCCCTGGGCGTCGAGGTCACCGGTGTCGAGAACCTGCTCGACGAGACCGTGATCAGTCGCTGCCTGGAGGCGCTCACCTGGCGGGGCGTCCTGCTGATCCGGGGCCTGCATCTCGACGACGAGGCCCAGCTGGCCTTCAGCCGACGGCTCGGCGCGGTACTCGCACCGGCGGGCAAGGAGATATTCAAGATCTCCCTCGACCCGGCCGTGCAGCCCTCGGCCGAATACCTCAAGAGCACATTCCACTGGCATATCGACGACACCACCAACGAGGTGCCGGCCAAGGCGACCATGCTCACCGCCCGGCATGTGGCCATGGCCGGCGGCGGTACCGAGTTCGCCAGTACCTACGCCGCCTTCGAGGCCCTGCCCGAACAAGAGCAGAAGCGCTATGAGCAATTGCGGGTCGTGCATAGTTTCGAAGCGGCGCAACGGCTCACCCATCCGGATCCCTCCGAAGCGGAACTCGCGGCGTGGCGGCGGCTACGCAGCCACGAGACCTCCCTGGTCTGGCAGCGCCGCGACGGTCGCCGCTCACTGGTGATCGGCGCGACCGCCGACCACATCGTCGGCATGAACCCCGCCGAAAGCCGGGCGGTGCTCGACGAACTGCTGGAGTGGACCGCGCAGGAACGGTTCCGCTACACCCACGAATGGGCCGTCGACGACGTGGTGGTCTGGGACAACACCGGCATGCTGCACCGCGCGCTGCCCTACGACCCGGCGTCACGGCGCACCATGCACCGCACCACCATCGCGGGCGAGGAGGCCTGGGCGTGACGGCACCATCGAAAACGGCGGTCGTCACCGGCGGCGCCTCGGGGATCGGCCTGGCCGTGGCGAAACGGCTACGCGCCGACGGCTATTCGGTGGCCACCCTCGATCTGTCCCCGTCTCACGACGACGAGCTGGCGTTCACCGCCGATGTCACCGATCCGGTCGAGGTCTTCGGCGCACACGCCGCCATCCGCGAAAAGCTGGGTCCGGTCACGGTTTTGGTGAACGCGGCGGGCATGGAAGGGTTCAAGCGTTTCGCCGACCTCTCCTTCGAGGAGTGGCAGCGGGTCATCGCGGTGAATCTGCACGGTGTGTTCCACTGCGTCCAGGCCGCGCTGCCGGACATGCTGGATACCGGCTGGGGGCGGATCGTCAATATCTCCTCCTCCAGCGCGCATTCGGGGCAGCCGTTCATGGCGCACTACGTCGCGGCCAAATCGGCGGTCAACGGCCTGACCAAAGCGCTCGCGCTCGAGCTCGGCCCCTCCGGCATCACCGTCAACGCGGTACCGCCGGGCTTCATCGACACCCCGATGCTGCGCGGAGCCGAAGAAAAGCGCTTGCTCGGCGGCAGCGTGCAGGACCACATCAAGCGCACACCGGTGCGCCGGGTCGGGCAGCCCGAGGACATCGCCGCCGCCTGCGCCTTCCTGATCTCCGAGGAGGCCGGGTACATCACCGGGCAGATCCTCGGGGTCAACGGCGGCCGGAATACCTAGCGTGACTGGAGGTGAGCCGATGGCCGCGGATCTCGTGCTGCTACTGGTGCGGCTGATAGTGGGCGGCACGATGGCCGCGCACGGTGTCAACCACTGGCTCGGGGGTGGACGGATCGCCGGCACCGCCCGCTGGTTCGGCGGGTTGGGGCTGCGCTACCCGACGGTACAAGCGTGGTTCAGCGTCATCACCGAGATCGGCGCGGGCGCACTGCTCGTGCTCGGGCTGCTGACCCCGCTGGCGTGTGCGGCGGTGATTTCGATGATGTTGGTCGCCGGGCTGCTCGTGCACCGGGCCAATGGATTCTTCGTCTTCCGTGAGGGATACGAGTATGTGCTGGTGCTCGCGACCGTGGCGCTCGCTCTCGGCGTGCTCGGACCGGGGCGCTGGTCCCTAGATCGGCTCGCCGATATCGAGATCACCGGGTGGGGCGGTGGCGCGGTCGCGCTCGGGGCGGGTGTGGTGGCGACGGCCGGGCTGCTGGCGGTGTGCTGGAGGCCCGAAACCGGGCCGACCGAGTGTGCGCAGCCCGCCGAACCCGTTGCACCACAGGTCGAGACGATCACGGAGGAACACTGATGCGGGTCGGATTCATCGGGCTCGGAATCCAGGGTGGGCCGATGGCCCGCCGGATCGCCGAAGCCGGGCACCCCACCACGCTCTGGGCTCGCCGCCCCGAGGCGCTGGAACCATTTCGCGACACCGGAGCGGCCTACGCGGGCTCCCCCGCCGAACTCGCTGCCGCCAGTGACCTCGTGTGCCTGTGCGTGGTCTCCGACAACGACGTCCGCGAGATCATCACCCGGCCGGACGGGGTCCTCGCCGGACTCCGGCCCGGTGGCGTGATCGCCGTGCACAGCACCGTCCATCCGGACACCTGTGTCGAGCTCGCCGAAACTGTGCGCGCACAGGGGGTTTCACTGATCGACGCGCCGGTCAGCGGCGGCGGTCCGGCCGCGGCCGCGGGCACCTTGCTGGTCATGGTGGGCGGTGATGAACCGGACGTGCAGCGCTGCCGGCCGGTGTTCGACAGCTATGCGCGCCAGGTGGTCCATCTCGGCGCTGTCGGCGCGGGGCAGGTCACCAAGATCATCAACAATCTACTGTTCACCGCGAATCTCGCCACTGCCGTCAGCACCCTGCGACTCGGCGAGAGCCTCGGACTGGATCCGAAACGCCTGGGCGAACTGATCTCCCAGGGCACCGCGAACAGTTTCGCGCTGGGCCGCGTCGTCGCGGGCGGCGGGCTCGACAGCATCGCCCAGCACGCGGCCGGGCTACTGCGCAAGGATGTCGACCTGGCCGCCGACCTGGCCGCGCGAGCCGGAACCAAGGACGGCATCGTCTTCGATGCCGCCCAGGACACCCTGTCGGTCATGGATCGGCTGCTCGGAAACTGAAAGGAAGCCCGATGCGAATCGGATTCGTCGGGGCCGGGCGGATGGGCGCGCCGATGGTCCGCCGTCTCAGCACTGCGGGGCACGAAGTCCACGTGTTGGCGCACGACCCGGAAAAGCGTGCGGCACTGACGGAATCGAGGGTGTCGGCCACCTTGCAGCTGTCCGAGATCGGCACCGACGCGGATGCGGTGGTGGTCTGCGTCTTCACCGACGAGCAGGTGCGGGCGGTGTGCCTGGACGGCGATCTGCCGGCGGCCATGCCACCCGGATCCGCGCTCGTCGTGCACACGACCACCCGCCCGCACACCATGACCGCGGTGGCCGAGCGGGCCGCGCAGTACGGTGTCGACGTACTCGACGCTCCGGTCAGCGGCGGTCCGCATGATATCGCGGCGGGCACGCTGACCATCTTTCTCGGTGGCACCGACACAGCTGTGCGGCGCGTACGGTCAATGTTGTCCTGCTACGCCGATCCGATCCTGCATGTCGGCCCGCTCGGGTCCGGACAGCAGGTCAAGCTGCTCAACAACGCCGCGTTCGCGGCGCAACTCGGCATGGTCGTCGAAATCGTCCGTCTCGCGGATCGATTCGGGCTCGACGAAGCTATGGTGCTGCGCGCGCTACCCCACGGCAGCGCGGGCGGGCGCGCCCTCGCCGGCGCGGCCGCCCGCGGTTCAGTCGGTGAATTCGTCACGGCCGTACACGGTTTCCTGGCCAAGGATGTCGCCGAGGTCCGCAGCGCCATGGCCGAAAGCGGCGGAGATCTCGGCACGTTGGAGCCGCTTATCGACGCACTGGAGCACCCGGTCACCGGATAGACCCAGCGGCACCTCCCGTTGGGTCTGAAGCGAGCCGGACCGCATCCGCCGACTCGGGCACCTTCAGACGCCCAGCGATTTCGCGATGATCACCTTCATGACTTCGCTTGTCCCGGCGTAGATTCGGGCCACCCGGGCGTCGGTGTACAGGCGGGCGATGGGGTACTCAATCATGTAGCCGTAACCGCCGAACAGTTGCAGGCAGCGGTCGACAACGCGGGCCTGCACCTCGGTCGCGAATAGTTTCACCCGGGCGGCGTCCGCGCCGGAGAGCCGGCGCTCCACCAACGCCAGGACTGCATTGTCTACCAGGGCCTGGGCGGCCTCGATCTCAGTGGACATGGCGGCCAGCTCGAACTTGGTGTTCTGGAACGAGGCCACGGGGGTGCCGAATGCCTTGCGCTCCTTCACATATTCGATGGTGGCGGTGAGCGCCGCGCGGGCCTGCGCCACCGAGCCGACGGCCACTGTCATGCGTTCCTGAGGCAGGTTGTGGCCAAGGTAGCCGAAAGCCGCGCCCTCCTCGCCCAGGCGGTTGGCGACGGGGACCCGGACATTGTCGAAGGACAGCTCGACGGTGTCCTGCACCTTGCAACCCATCTTCTCCAGCACCCGGCCCTTCTCGAACCCCGGCATGCCGTCCTCGACCACGAGCAGGGTGAGTCCGGCGCGGCGGTTCTCCGGAACGGTGGAGCTGCGGGCGACCACGACCACCAGATCGGCGAGCAGACCGCCGGTGATGAAGGTCTTCGCGCCGTTGAGCACGTACTCGTCGCCGTCGCGGACGGCGGTGCTGCGCATGCCCGCCAGGTCCGAGCCGGTGCCGGGCTCGGTCATGGCCACGGCTGTGAGCAGCCGGCCCGAGGCCAGGCCGGGGAACCAGCGTTGCCGCTGTTCGGCATTCGCGTATTCGAGGAAGTACGGGAGGATGACGTCGATCTGGGTGCGCACCGTGCTCAAGGTGACCAGCGCCCGCTGGGCCTCCTCCTGGAGTACCGCGTTGTAGCGGTAATCAGGCAGCCCCGCTCCCCCGAATTCCTCCGGGATCGCCGTGCCCAGCAGACCCAGTGCGCCGAGCTGTTCGAAGACCGTGCGCGGCATCTGCCCGTCCTTCTCCCAGGCCGGATAGTTCGGCACTACTTCTTTATCGATGAACTCGCGGGCCAGCTGCCGGAACGCCTCGTGATCCGGAGTGTAGATTTCCCTGCGCATTTCGCCTCCTTCAGGACACGAGCTCGACGACGGTGGCGTTGGCGGTGCCACCGCCCTCGCACATGGTTTGCAGGCCGTAGCGAATTCCGTTGTCGCGCATGTGATGGACCATCCGAGTCATCAGCACCGCACCCGAACCGCCCAGCGGGTGACCGAGCGCGATCGCTCCGCCCAGTGGATTGCATCGGGCGGAGTCGGCGCCGGTTTCGGCGAGCCATGCCAGTGGGACCGGAGCGAACGCCTCGTTGACCTCGAACACGCCGATGTCATCCAGGGCGATTCCGGCCTTGCCCAGAACCTTCTCGGTCGCGGGAATCGGCCCGGTGAGCATGAGTACCGGATCCGAACCAGCCACCGCTCCCGCCCGATACCGGACGATGGGCGTCAGGCCCAGTTCCCTTGCCCGCTCCGGGGTGGTGACCAGCAATGCCGCCGCGCCGTCCGAGATCTGGGACGAGTTGCCCGCGTGGATGGTCCCGTCGGCGTCGAAGGCCGGCTTCAGCGCGGCAAGCTTCGCCACCGTGGTGCTGCGGCGAATGCCCTCGTCCGCGGTGAACATCCCGGAATCCGTTGGCACCGACACGATCTGGGCGTCGAACGCGCCGCCGTCCTGCGCGGCGGCGGCCCGCTCGTGCGACAGGGCCGAGAACTCGTCCAACTGGGCCCGGGTGAAACCCCATTTGCGCACGATCAGCTCCGCGGATATGCCCTGGTTGAACGAAAAATCCTCGTACCGGGCAAGCGCTTTCGGGCCGTACGGGCTGCCGCCGGCTTTGGCGGCGCCCAGCGGCACCCGGCTCATCACCTCGACGCCACCGGCCACCACCACGTCCTGCTGGCCGGACATGACCGCCTGGGCCGCGAAATCCAGGGCCTGCTGGCTGGATCCGCAGGCGCGGTTGACGGTCGTGCCCGGAATGCTCTCCGGCCAGCCCGCCGCCAGCACCGCGTAGCGGCCGATATTGCTGGATTGATCGCCGACCTGGGACACGCAGCCCCACGCCACGTCGTCGATCACCGCCGGATCGATGCCGGTCCGTTCGATCAGGGCGTTCAGCACGACCGCGGACAGGTCGGCCGCGTGCATCCCGGACAGTCCCCCGTTGCGTTTACCCACCGGTGTGCGGACCGCTTCCACGATCACTACTTCACGCATGTGCTCTCTCCTGTTCCGGTTGGGGCGTGCTGTCGTCCATGGCCCAGCCGCCGGTGAAGCGCGGCTCCCGCTTCTCGGTGAAGGCCGAGAAGGCTTCCGGTGCATCCGTGGTCGCGAAATTGACGCCCTGAGCTCTGGCCTCGGCGGCCAACGCCGCACGCAGGTCGCTGGCCGCCCCTTCGTTGAGCAGTGCTTTGGTCTGGGCCAGCGCCACCGGTGGCCCGGCGACCAGGCGCGCGGCGAGATCGTCGACGAAACCGTCGATCTCCGCGCCCGCCACCACCCAGGTGACGAGGTTCAGGTCCCGCGCCTGGTTCGCGTCGATCGTCTCGGCCAGCAGCGCGAGGCGTTTGGCCTGGTGCAGCCCGACCAGCTGCGGCAGCAGCCAGGAGCCGCCCAGATCCACCGACAGGCCGCGGCGGGCGAAGATCTGCGCGAACGTGGATGCCGGTGTGGCCACGACGAAATCGCAGCCCAGGGCCAGGTTCCAGCCCGCACCGACAGCGACGCCGTCCACCTTCGCGATGGCGGGCATCGGCAACTCCTGTAGTTGCAACGCCACCTGGCTGAGCAGCCGCATCTTGCGGGCCGGATGCCCGGCGGTCAGCACCGAAACGTCCGCGCCCGAGCAGAACGCGCCGCCGGCGCCGGTGAGCACCAATGCGCGGACGCCGGGGTCGTCGCCCGCGGCGATCAAGGCATCTCGCAGGCGCGCCCACATCTCCCACGTGACGGCGTTCTTGCGGCGGGGCCGGTTCAGGGTCAGCGTCCGGACACCGGCGCGGTCCTCGACCAGCAGGTCGGGTTCATCGGTCATGATCTCTTCTCACAGTCGATTTCGAAGCGGCCTAGACAGGCGGCAGTGCCCTCGGTGTGCTCAGGCGTACGCGGGGCCGATCGCACCCTTGGCCCGCAATTCATCGAGTTCTGCTGGGCTGCAACCCCATTCGGTCAACACAGCGTCGGTGTGCTGCCCCAGCCCGGGGACCGCGTTCATGGGCGGGACGAAGCCCTCCACGATCGCGGGCGGCAACAGCGACGGGATCGGCCCCGCGGGTGTGTCGATCGTGCGCCAACGGTCCCGCTGCACCAACTGTGGATGGTCGAGCACCTCGCTGGGCAGGTTGTAGCGGGAGTTGCCGATGCCTGCGGCATCGGCGACCTTCTGTATCTCGGCCAGCTCATGGCGGACGCACCATTCGCCGATCGCCTGGTCCAGTTCCGCGCGATGGCGCACCCGGCCGGGATTGGTGCGGAACCGCTCCGCGTCGGCCAGATCGGGGCGGCGCAGGATCTCTCGCGCCAAGCGCTGCCATTCCAGGTCGTTCGTGGTGCCGAGTACCACTGTCTGCCCATCGGCGGTGCCGTAAGAGCCGTACGGTGCGACGGCGGGTGAGCTCATGCCCAGCGGCTGCTGGTCCACTCCCGCGTGCCGGGCGTAGGTCAGGTGGTAACCCATCACGTCAGCCATGGTGTCGAACAGGCTGACCGCGATGCGCGCACCCGGCCCAGGTCCGGAGCGCAGGCGTTCGCACAGCTGCGCCAGAATCGTCAGCGCCGCATACAGTCCCGTCGTCACGTCCGCGACCGGCGGTCCCGGCTTGGCGGGCGAGTCCGGGAAGCCGGTCACCGCGCACACACCCGCCTCGGCCTGGACCAGCAGGTCGTAGGCGCGTTTGTGTGACAGCGGCCCGCCCGCACCGAAACCGTCGATCTCGACGACGATCAGGTGCGGGTGCCGAGTGGCCAGCTCCGCGGGCGCCAGACCCAGGCGGGCGGTCGCGCCCGGCGCGAGATTCGATACCAGTACGTCCGCGCGGGCCAGCAGGCGATGCAGAACATCGACTCCCGCAGCGGATTTCAGATCCAAGGTTACCGATTCTTTGCCGCGGTTGACCCACACGAAGTGGGCGGCCTGCCCGTCCACCACTTCGTCGTAGTGCCGGGCGAAATCACCGCCCGCCGGGTTCTCGATCTTGATGACGCGGGCCCCGAAGTCGGCCAGCGTGCGCGTGCACATCGGCGCGGATACCGCCTGTTCCAGCGCGATCACGGTGACACCGGACAGCGGGCCGCACGGGTCGGCTTCGCCCATCACATCACCATGCCGCCGTCCACCGGCAGCACCTGGCCGGTGATGAAGGAGGCGGCATCGGAGGCCAGGAAGACGAACGCTCCCGCGACCTCCTCCGGTTCCGCCCAGCGCCGCAACGGGATTCGGTTCAGCATCTGGGCCGCGAATTTCTCGTCGGTACGGATGGTGGTCGTCATGGGCGTGGCGGCCAGCGGCGCGAGCGCGTTCACCAGGATCTGTTTGCGAGCCAGTTCCCGGGCCAGCGATTTGGTCATGCCGATGATGGCGGCCTTGGCGGCGGAATAGTTGATCTGGCCCAGCGTGCCGACGATGCCGGCCGAGGAGGTGACATTGATGATCCGCCCGGTGCCGTCGGTCGGCATGTGCGGCAGCGCGGCCTGTGAGCAGGTGAACGTGCCGACCGCGTGGATATCGAACAGCCGCCGCACCGACTCCGCGGTGGTGGCGGCGAACATGGCCGGATCGGTCACACCCGCGTTGTTGATCACGATGTGCAGGGTCCCACCCGCCAGCGCGGCGGCCCGGGCGGCGGCCGCGTCGGCGGCTGCGCGGTCCGACACATCCAGCGCGAAGCTCTGTGCCACACCGCCGTTCGCGACGATCTTCGCCGCGACGGCCGCGGCGCCCGCGCCGTCCCGATCGGTGACCAGCACCGCCGCCCCGGCCTCGGCCAAAGCCGCGGCCACCGCGGAACCGATGCCACCGGCCGCGCCGGTCACCAGCGCCGCGCGCCCGGAGAGATCGAAAAGTCCGTTGCTGCTAGGCATTCAGTAGCTCCTCGGCATTCCCAAAGTGTGCGATCCCAGATAGTTGAGGATCATTTCCTGGCTGATCGGCGCGATCCGCATGACGCGTGCTTCCCGGAAATAGCGGGCCACGTTGTATTCCTCGGCGTAACCCATGCCACCGTGGGTCTGCAGGGCACGATCGGTCGCGGTGAATCCGGCGTCGGCGCACAGGTATTTGGCCGTGTTGGCTTCGCGCCCGCAGGACTTCCCGTTGTCGTAGAGCCAGGTCGCCTTGCGCAGTATCAGTTCCGCCGCGTCGAGATGGGCCAGGGAATCGGCCAGCGGGAACTGGATGCCCTGATTCATTCCGATGGGGCGGCCGAACACCTCACGTTCGTTCGCGTATTTCACCGCGCGGTCCAGCGCTACCCGGCCCAGGCCGAGCGCTTCGGCCGCGATCAGCATCCGCTCCGGATTCAGGCCGTCGAGAATGTATTTGAAGCCCTGGCCCTCTTCACCGACGCGGTCCGCCACCGGGATCCGCAGATCGTCGATGAACAGCTCGTTGGAACTCACCGCATTGCGGCCCATCTTCGCTATCGGCCGGATATCGACGTGGCTGCGGTCCAGATCGGTCAGGAACAGCGTCATCCCGTCGGTCTTCTTCGTCACCTCGTCGTAGTGCTGGGTGCGGGTCAGCAGCAGGATCTTCTCCGACTCCTGAGCTTTGGAGATCCACACCTTGCGGCCGTTGACCACGTAGTGGTCACCGTCGCGACGGGCGAAGGTGGTGATGCGGGTGGTGTCCAGTCCCGCACCGGGTTCCGTCACGCCGAAGCACACATGCAGATCGCCCTGTGCGATGCGTGGCAACGTGCGCTGTTTGAGTTCCGCGGACCCGTGCACCACTACCGGCTGCATTCCGAAGATCGACATGTGAACCGAACTCGCGGCGTTCATGCCGCCGCCGGAGCGCGACACCTCCTCCGCCAGCAGCGAGGCCTCGGTGATACCGAGGCCGTGGCCGCCGTATTCCTCCGGAATGGTGATGCCCAGCCAGCCGCCGCGGGCGACGGTCTCGTAGAATTCCGTAGGGAATTCGTGCGCCCGGTCCTTTTCCGACCAGTAGCTGTCGTCGAACTTCTTCAGCAGTTCACGAACCGACTTGCGGATCAGCTCCTGATCCTCGGTCAGCTCGAAACTCATGCCCCCGGGCATATCCACTCCTCCACGGTCACACTCGCACCCATTCAGTCCGATGCGGGCAGGGTTTTTGCGGCCTTGACTGTCATCGGTGCGCCGTCGCAGCTGAGCGCACCCGATCCGGATGCGGTGCACAGCACCTCGACCGACTCATCGGCGTTGACATAACGTTTGCCGATGAGGGTTACCGCAGCCCCGGAATCAGGCTCCGTCTTGGGCGCGCCGCTGGCCGAAACCATCGGCGCGCCACCACAGGTCAGCGTGGGCGCGCCGGTGGCCGGCACCCGCACGGCGACCACCCGCGTCCCGCAGACGGTGCTGGCGAGCTGCTCACCTGGTCGTAGTGGCGATGCTGTCATGCTGAATCTCCTTTCCGGGCAACCGATCCCCGAGCTGGGCCAGGTCGAAGGACTGGCGGGCCATCCAGAAACGCAGGACCCCGGTCAGCGAATAACGTAGGAATACCGCGGCTCCCACCACGCTGAGCGCGACGCCCGCGAGGGCGATAATGATCGCGTCGCGCTGGGCCAGCGGATCGGAAGTGTTGTGCGACATGAGGTATGCCAGCACGGTCACCACCGGGCCGCCCACCAGCAGCGCGGCGCCCACACGCAGCCACAGGTCGCTTCGGCCCGCGGCCGGGTCCGGGATCCTCAATTCGGCTATCTCGCGGACGAAGCGGTCCGCGCGTGTCTCGGTCATACGGAACTTCCTAAATAGAGGGCTGCCAATTCTTCGCGCAGTCCGTCGCCCGGACTGCCCTGGTGTTCGATCTGCCCGCGCACCAGCACCGCGGCGTGGTCGGCGATATCGAGAACGGCGGCCGCGAACTGTTCGACGATCAGAACGGCCACGCCCGTCCGCGCGATCTCTGCGACCTGGTCGTAGAGCTGCCCGACCACCAAAGGGGCCAGGCCCATGGACAATTCGTCCAGTAGCAGCACGGCAGGCTCGGTGGCCAGGCCACGGGCCAGGGCCAACATCTGCTGTTCGCCGCCGGACATGGTGCCGGCGATCTGACCCGCACGCTGGGCGAGGATGGGGAAGCGCGAGTACGCGATCTCCTCGATCCGCTCCAGCGGGTGACCGGTGAAAGTCATCATCAGCAGGTTGTCCCGCACCGACAGATTCGGGAACACGCCCCGGCCCTCCGGAATCAAGCAGACGCCGGCGCGCGCCAAGTCACGCGGGCTCACGCCGGTGACATCGCGCCCGCCCAGCAGCAGCTGCCCCGACACGACCGGATGCACGCCCGCGGCGACCTGCAGCGTGGTGGTCTTGCCCGCACCATTGGGCCCGAGCAGTGCCACCACCTGCCCCGCGGCGACCGCGAGGTCGACGCCGTGCAGCACCGTGATGGCGTCGTAAGCGGCACGGACACCGCGTAATTCGAGCAGGGTGCTCATACGTCCCCCAGATAGGCGGTCAGTACGGTCTCGTCGCGGCGGATCATTTCGGGCGGGCCCGAGGAGATGACCTTGCCGAGATCCAGCACGAACACCTCGTCGCAGACGCTCATGACCAGGCCCATGTCGTGCTCCACCAGCACGACCGCGGCGCCGTCGGCCGCGATCGCACGCAGCAGGGCCGCGAAACGTTCTGTCTCCACGCCGTCCTGGCCGGCCGCCGGTTCGTCGAGCAGCAGCAGACTGGGCTGCGCCGCCATGGCGCGCCCGACCTCGACCAGGCGGGCGGAGCCGGTGGGCAATTCGTCGGCGCAGGTGTCGGCCACGTTGCCGAGTCCGAGCCGGTCGATGATGCCGGTGACGGTGGCCGCGGCCTGGCGGCGGCGTGGCCCCAATTCCGCTGCGACGAGCAGGTTGTCGCGCACGGTCAACCGGCCGAACAGTTCCAGGCGCTGGAAGGTGCGCGCCAGGCCGTGGCGGGCCCGCCGGGTGGGACCCATCCGGGTGATGTCGCGCCCGTCGAGCTGGACGGTGCCCGCCGTAGGACGGCGCAGCCCGCAGACGACATCGAACAGCGTGCTCTTGCCCGCCCCGTTCGGTCCGATGAGGCCGGTGATCCGCCCGCGTTCGGCGGTCAGCCCGGCGCCGTCCAAGGCGTGGCGACCACCGAAGGTGACGCGCACGCCCTCAACTCGCAGTAGTGATGGCATGGTCGAGCACCTCCCGATCCTGGGCGCGCCACGGCCGGCGCACACCCCACCACTCCACGGGCACATCGGGTTCCCCCGGCGGCCGCTGCCGGGCCTGCGCCCAGCTCCGGATGCCCAGCGCGGCGATCAGCGAGCCGAAGAACAGCATCCAACCGTCGATGACATCGGCGAGTCGCAGCAACCACAGCAGTAAGGGAATTCCGAGGAGCAGTCCCAGCGCGAGCCGGTCGCGCAGCGCCGGATCCCAGCCCACCCGCATCCGCGCCACCGCCCCGGCGCGCACCACACCGCCGCCGAACGCTATGCCCGCCAGTGCGGGAACTACCTCGACGATGTTCTGGGTCGAGGGCCACACGGTGTGCACCGCGGTCAGCGGGCCGAACAGCGCCACACCGACGAACAGCCCCGCGCCGATCGCGCCCAGCCCGGCGAACACCGCCACCAAGAAGATCGGCAGGCCCGCAACGAAATTGAACTGTTCAGCGGTGACGGAGCGCAGTTGCATCCCGTAGAGCGCACCGCCGAGTCCCGCTATGCCCGCCGACAGCGCGAATACCGAGACCTTCGCCAGCAGGAGATTTCCGCCCAGGGTGGCGTAGGCAGCCTCGCTGTCGCGCAGCGCGATCAGACGCCGGCCGAAGCGGCCGCGTCGCAGCAGTACGACGCCGAACCCGGCCACCGCGAGACAGACCGCCGCGAACACCGTGATCTCGGCGGTGGTATCCAGTCGCAATCCGAACAATCCCGGCCCGGTCAACTCGATCGATCCCTGATCGAACAGTGCGATCCGCACGCCCAGGAGTTCGAACGACGGCAGGGTGAAGATCCAGCGATCCAGCACCACCGCGAACGCGGCGGTGCCCAGTGCCAGGTAGACACCCGAAAGACGCAGCGCGGGAAGGGCGATCACCGCCCCTGCCGCCGCCGCGATCAGGACAGCCGCCGGCAATGCCCAAGCCTGCCCCTGCGGCCCGAGATGGGCGTAGGCGATGGCGCCGATACCCGCCATGCTCAGCTGGCACAGCGACAGCTGCCCGGCGTACCCGGCCAGCGGCACGAACGACAGCGCGATCACACCGAAGGCGAAGATGCGTCCATAGCTGATCAGATCGGACTCCCCCAGCACCGTTGCCAGCATCAGGCCGAACACCACCACGACCACACCGAAGACCAGCGTGCCTCGCAGGGTCGGGGCCGGCACCTGGCTCAGCTGCCGGTCCCGCCCGCGCAGGCGGCCGTGCGGGAACACCAGCAGCGCGAGGAACAGCAGCAGCGCCGGCGCTGCCAGCCGTAGTCCGGGCAGGTAAGCGTTCTGTGGCAGGTATCCGGCGAGATAGCTCTCCAGACAGCCCACCACCACAGCGCCGAAGAAGGTCATCGGCAGACTCCGCAGCCGACCGAAAACCGCTGCGGTATAGGCACTCACGATGAGCAGAGACAGTTGCGCCGCGTCCAGATTGACCATGGGGGCGATGAGAATTCCGCCCACCGCCGCCAGTTCGATACCCAGGATCCAGGCCACCCGATTGGCCCGCACGGGATCCGCGCCGGTCAGGCCCGCCAGCGCCCGGTCGTCCACCCCGGCCCGCATTTCCGCGCCGGTCCGGGTACGAAACAGCAACAGCCGCAAGCCGATCGCGACCGCGACAGCCACCGCCATGGTGAGTGCCTGATGCCAGGTGATGGTGGCCGAGCCGAGGCGCAGGGGCGCGTCATCGGCGAAGAAGGCGGGCAGCGTGCGCGCCTTGTTCGGATCCCAGATCCACCGCGCCGCGGCGATCAGGCCACTCAGCAGGGCCACCGTCATCACCAGGCGTTCGGCCTCGCCCAGACGCTGCACCGAGCGCATCGCCCGTTCCACCACCAGCCCGGAAAGCGGTGCCAGCACCAGTAATACGACCGGCAGCGCCACCGCGACCGGAACGTCCCAGCCGACGGTCAGCTGCCAGTAGCTGAAAGCCGCCATCATTCCCGCCGCGCCGTGCGCGAAGTTGAAGACGCCGGTCGTGGTGTAGGTGAGCACCAGGCCGCTGCCGATCACGGCGTAGATGGCGGCGGTGCTCAGTCCCACGATCCCGAAGGTGATGAACTGTTCCATTACTTGACGTCGCTCACGCTCTTGCCGACGTCGGCGAGAGTAAAGGGACGGTCGTAGGCGCCGATGTAGCGGTAGGCCGGAACGTCACAGCGGAACTGTCCCTGGTTCGGCTTGAAATCAGCTGGCTTCCAGCCCTCCG
The DNA here is from genome assembly GCF_042675075.1 of Nocardia sp. GCM10030253. Classification (NCBI taxonomy): domain Bacteria; kingdom Bacillati; phylum Actinomycetota; class Actinomycetes; order Mycobacteriales; family Nocardiaceae; genus Nocardia; species Nocardia sp. GCM10030253. The sequence goes on from NZ_JBHTDL010000011.1 coordinate 96,511, forward strand.
GCGTAGCCTGCACCACGTTGAAGCATTTGGGTGGCGTCTCCCGGTCCCCGACCACATTGGGCGCGTTCAATCCGCCGCCCGTCCACGCGGTCTCCTTGGCCGCCGCGGCGATGAGGCAGGCCCGCGTGAGCTGATCGCCGCAGCTGCCCGCCGACTTCGCGAACAGCAGCCAGGCCGAGAACGCGCGCATGGCGGCCATGGTGATATCGGCCTGCGGGGCATGCTTCTCGTACAGATCGAGCAACTGCTGCGTGGCCGAGGACGCGGCCGGGTTCTCGGCCGGAACTGTGCCGCCGAGGTCGGCGTAGTTGTTCTGGAAGCTCAGCGAGCGGCCCGCGGTCTCCAGGAAGGACTTGTTGTAAGCGCTGTTGTTCGCGTCGATCCAGTCCAGCTTGTAGTCCATGCCGGTGAGGACGTCCTCCAGCTTGGCCAGCTGGCGCCAGTCACCCAGGAACATCAGCCCTTTGACACCCTTGCTCTTAAGTGTCTGCGCGTACGGCGTCCAGTCCGCCACGCCGCTGGCTGGATACAGATCGTTGTAGATGAAGGTCGCGCCGCCAGCCCGCATTGCCTCCGCGAATTTCTCACCCATCACCTTGGTGACGGGGGAATCGCCGTTGATCATGCCGACCGCACCCGCCGATCCGGGATGCGCCTCCTGCAGCAGCCACTTGTAGTAGCCGGTGTACTGAAAGTAGTTGACGTAGGCGCTGGCCGAGGCGTTGTACTGCAGATCCGATTGCACGTTCTGCTGCTGGGAGATCTGGCCAGGGAAGTCGGGCAGCAGGCAGGAGAGCCGTTCCTTGGCGCCCAGGGCGTCGAGCGCGGAGCCGCCGCCCACGAGCGCGAAATCCTCGCGGCACGCGTCGAGCATGCGCTGGCGGACTTCCATCAGCTTGCTGTCGCGCGTCGTGGTGACGATCTTGCGGCCGTTGATGCCGCCCGCGGCATTACACCAGGAGGTGAATACCTGTGCCGCGTCCACGAATTCGGAGTTCTTGGTGAACCCCATATCGGAGAAGACGCCGATCTTGATCTCGGCGGCGGTGACGCCCTGCGCGCTCGCGGCGGCGGGCTTGCCCGGACCGCAGACGTTCTGCAGATCGCCGAAGTCACCCGAGGTCGCGCTCTGGGTCGCCGTGGATTCCTCGGTGCCCGGACCGCTGCGGCCGCCACATCCTGTGACCAGCAGCAGCGCCGCCACCAGCCCGACGAGTATTCGCTGCGTTTTCACGCTGGTTCCTTCACTCTCACAATCGATTTCCGTGTTCGGCTAGCCGTACGGTTCAGCAGGCCGTCGTCTGGCCGCCGCTCTGAATGGCGAGCAGAGCGCAGAAGGTGGCGGCCGCAACCTTCCACTGACCGGCCTCCTTCAGTGCCTGACCGGACTGATCGGGCAGCACCGGATTTCCGTTCAGCAGCAGGGTGTACTTGACGTCGGCGTGCGTGCTGTCGCTGAGCTTCACCTCCGCGACCGTGACGCTGGTGCCGGCGGCCTGCGGGTTGACGGCCATGCCGTCGAGGGCTTGCTGGAACGCCGGGCCCTTCTCGACCAGTCCGGCGCGAGTGGCGGCGGGCGTCTGTCCGTTGAAGAACGTCACGTACGCGTCCGTGATCGCCTTGGTGTCCGCGGCCGAACTCACCGCGGCGGTGGTAGCCACGACGGAGGTCGGCGTGGATGTGGCGGGCGCGGTCGACTCGTCGTCGCCGCAGCCGACGATCGCCGTGGCGGTAAGCGCGGCCAGACCGTACGCGGTGACGACTCGACGGAGGGAAGTGCGCATGGTGGAACTCTTTTCAGCTTCTAGGAAGACCGAGCACACGCTCGGCGATGATGTTGCGTTGAATCTCGGAGGTGCCGCCGGCGATGGTTCCGGCGAAACTGCGCAGATAGCGCTCGAACCAGCTGCTGGTGAAGTGCTCGAGACTCATCGGGGTGTACGGCCCGGTCATGGCAGGATGATGCAGGCCCGCCGGTCCGGCCGCGTTCAGCGCCGCCTCCGACGCGGACTGCACCGCCTCCGAGCCCAGCAGTTTCAGGACCGACAGCGCCGGAACGTCTTGCTGCCCACGGGCTTCGCGACCCAGCGCGGCCGAGCCGAGCAGCCGCAGCGCCTGCAGGTCCATGACCAGCGTCGCGTAGCGATCCCGGTCCAGCTCGGTCCGGGGCCGGGAGTCGGCCACCAGATCCTCGAGCCGATCGGCGAAACTCAGCCACAGCAGCGTGCGCTCGTGGCCGAGCGAGCCGTTGGCCACCTTCCAGCCGCCGTGCAGCGCACCGACGAGATTCGCCGCGGGCACCCGCACGTCCTCGAAGAAGACCTCGTTGAAGTCGAGATCGTCCGCGGCGCAGGCCGAGGCGAACGGCCGCCGGGTCACGCCCGGGGTGTCTGTGGGGATCAGCAGCACACTGATGCCCTTGTGCTTTGGCGCCTCCGGGTCGGTGCGGACGAAGGTGAGCAAGACATCCGCGTTGTGCGCACCGGAGGTCCACACCTTCTGCCCGTCGACCACGAAATGCTCGCCGTCCAGAACCGCGCGGGTGCGCAGCGACGCCAGATCCGATCCGGCCGCCGGCTCGCTCATACCGAGCGCCGCGGTGATCTCGGCCCGCAATATCGGTGCGGCCCACTGCTTCTTCTGCTCCGGCGTACCGAAGGTCAACAGCGAAGCCGCGATGATGCCGAGGCCCTGCGGATTGAAGCTGTGATAGATCCGCCGCTTGGACAGTTCCTGCAGATGCACGTACTGCTGGAGCAGCGTCGCGTTGCGCCCGCCGAATTTGGGCGGATTGGCCGGGAGCAGCCAGCCGTTGTCGAACAACAGTCGTTGCCAGCGGCGCGCCCAGTCCGGGACGTCGGCGCTGGAGCGCGACCGCTGCGCGACCTCGGCCGTCGTGGGCAGATGCTCGGTCAGGAAGGCGACGAATTCGGCGCGGAAGGCCTCGACGTCGGCATCAAAAGTGAGTCGCACGGTACTCCTCGGCGATCAGCGCCCGGTGGGTGGCCGCGCCGCCGAGCAGCAGCTCGCCGAGCTTGGCCCGCTTGAGCGCGAACTGCAAATCGTTTTCCCAGGTGAAGCCCATGGCGCCGAACAACTGCACGCCGTGGCGGAACACCAGTGATTGGCATTCGCCGGCGGCGGCCTTGGCCATGGCCGCGGCGAGTTCGCGGCCGGGATCGTTTTCGGCGATGGTCAGCGCCGCGTAATAGGCCAGCGCGCGCGCCCTTTCGACGGCCACGTGCATATCGGCGGCCTTGTGCTTGACCGCCTGGAACGTGCCGATCGGCACGCCGAACTGCTCCCGGGTGCGCACCTGCTCGAGCGCCAGATCGAGAATCCGCTGGCAGGCGCCGACCATGGTCAGCGCCATTCCGGTCAGCGAAACCTGACGCGCGGCGCGCACCTGGGTGGCGCTGCGATCCTCGTCGCCGACCCGCACGTTCTCGAAGGACACTTCGGCCAGGTGTACGACCGGATCGAAGATCTCGGTGCGCGCGGCCGTGACGGCTGCTGCGGGTACCACGAAAACCCCGGCGGCGGTGACCACGGCCAGCCGATCGGCGCGGTCCCCGTCCAGCACATGCCGGGCCGTCCCGTCCAAGCGCCACCCGGTGCCCTCCCGGCGGGCTAGCACACCCTCGAAAACCGCAGCGCCGGTTTCGCCGGGACGCGCGAACTCCGGTGCCAGCGGGGCGAATTGGGTCATGGTCGCCAGATACGGCGTGGGGTCGGTGGCGCGGCCCAGCTCTTCGAGCACGATGGCCAACTCGACGGCGTTCGCCGGATCCGTGAGTTCGGTCCACCCGTGCTCCACATAGGCATGCCATATCGGAGCCGGATCGGTGCCGTGGTCGACGATCTCGCGGATCACCGCCGGCGGGCACCGTTTCGCGACTACGTCGCGCACGGTCTCCTGCCACAACCGCTGATCCGAGTCGAACTCGAAGATCATCCCGGCCTCCCTCGTCAATGCCTGAGCGCATCCTGCGGCGAGAATAGCATTCTCATTTGAGGAAAGTAAGTGTCTCAAGCGGGGCAACACGCGTACCCCTAACATCTGAACGAGGCCCATTTCCGGTAAGGTGCAATCATGTTCTCCACACATAACGCAGGACCGGTCGCGCCGTGACCCTTCCGAACGACGAGCCGGCATGGAAGCAGCGCGCCGTGGAGCGCTCGCTGCGCAGCGCGAAATTGCGCGCCGAGCAACGGGTCCAGCGCTTTCTCGATGCCGCGCAGGCGATCATCACCGAGAAGGGCACGACCGACTTCACCGTCCAGGAGATCGTCGAGCGTTCCCGCCAGTCACTGCGCAGCTTCTATCTGCAGTTCGACGGCAAACATGAACTGCTCCTAGCCCTGTTCGAGGACGCCCTGGTCCGCACCGCCGATCAGATCCAGGCCGCCGCGGCGGGCAAGAAGGATCCGCTGGACCGGCTGCAGGTCGCGGTCGAGCTGCTCTTCGAGCTGTGCCGCCCGGACCCGACCGCGCAGCGCCCGCTGTTCACCGACTTCGCACCGCGCCTGCTGGTTTCACATCCGACACAGGTCAAAGTCGCACACGCGCCGCTGCTCGCGCTGTTCACCGAGCTGATGAGCGACGCGGCCGAGGCGGGCAAGCTACGGCAGAGCGTCGAGCCGAAGCGGATGGCGGCGATCGTCATGCAGACGGTCATGTTCACCGCGCAGTCCAGCGGCAGCACCGACGAGGAGACCATCCATCCCATCACCGCCGGTGAGGTGTGGGAATTCTGCTCGACCGGGTTCGCCGGCAGTCAGTAGCGAGAATACTGTTCTCATTCATCGAGAATTGTGATTACATCGGTCTATGCCCGACCTCTGGACCGATCTGCTTGCCTGCCTCGAGCTGCGCCTGAGCTCCGCCCCGACGCGCGATGGCACATTGGCCACGTTCGAAGGGCCCAACCAGCAGCTGGAATATCACCGCATCTTCGGCGGACAGCTGCTGGGCCAGTTCCTGCGCGCGGCCGACCTCGCCTGTCCCGGAAAGACGGTCAAGTCGCTGCATGTGCTGTTCGCGCGCGAGGGCAAGAGCGACGCACCGGTGCGCTACGTCGTCCAGATCCAGCACCGCGGACGCTCTTTCGCGACCCTGTCGATCACCGCCCGCCAGAATGGTGACGTGGTCGCCACCGCCGCGGTCTCCATGCACGGCGCCGAGGACGGTCCCGAACACCAAACCGTCGACGAGGTGCCGCCGGTGCTCGACGCCCAACACGCGGTGCACCTCGACCTCATACCGTGGGAGACCCGCGCGGTCGGCGACCTAGACGCCGCCGCGGCCACCGCACCGGACTACGACCTGTGGATGCGCACCCCCGAGGTAGCCCCGGAACTCGGCCAGGCCCTCATCGCCTACGCCACCGATCTCAACCTGATCGGCACGGCGCTGCGTCCGATGGAAGGCTTCGGCCAGCGCGGTAACGGCACCGCCTTCACCTCCGCCACCACCTCCCACACCGTCTGGTTCCACCGCCCCTTCCGCGCCGACGACTGGCTACTCCTACGGCACCACAGCCCGGTCCTCGCCCACGGCCGCTGTTTCGGCCGCGGCGATGTCCTCACCGCCGACGGCGCACTGGTCGCCTCCTTCACCCAGGAGGCTCTGCTCCGCTTCCGGCCTTAGTCCGGATGTCGTGTAGTCGAATTCGGGCGTATCACTGCTGCCCCATTCGGCGGAGGCAGCAGTAGCTCCGCGGCGGCGTAGGGGTCGGTGTCGCCGGTGGCGACAGCGGCGGCCAGGCGGTCCAGGTCCGGGTGGACGCGGAGGCGGGTTTGGGCGAGGGAGAGGATTTGCGCTCGGGCGCGAGCGGTGCGGCGGGTCGGGGTGTCGGTGCGGTGGTGGGCTTCGATGGCTTGGATGACGGCGGGTAGGCCGTCGCCGCGGGCGGCGCTGAGGGTGAGGATGGGGGCGTCGGTTTCGGCGCGCAGGTCTCGGACGGTTTGCTCGGCGCCCTCACGGTCGGCCTTGTTGACCACGATCAGGTCCGCGACCTCGAGCAGGCCGGCCTTGGCGGCTTGAATGGCGTCGCCCGCACCGGGATTCAGGATGACGAGGGTGGGGTCGGCGAGAGCGGCGATCTCGATTTCGGATTGGCCGACGCCGACCGTTTCCAGCAGGATCAGGTCATAGGACAGGGCTGCCAGCAGCCGGATGGCGGCGGGTACCGCTTCGGCCAAGCCACCCAGGTGGCCGCGGGTGGCGACGGAGCGGATCAGGACATCGGGGTCGTTGATGTGCGCGGCCATCCGGATCCGGTCGCCGAGTAGTGCGCCGCCGCTGTAGGGCGAGGACGGGTCCACGGCGAGTACGGCCACGCGCAGTCCCCGCTCCCGGTAGACCCCGACCAGGGCGGCGATAGTGGTCGACTTGCCCGCGCCTGGCGGGCCCGTGACACCCACGACACGCACAGACGCGGGCTCGAGTACCGCCAATACCTCTGCGCGGCGCGGGCTTTCGACCAGGCTCAGCAGCCGCCCCACCGCGCGTACCGACCCCGTCCGCGCATCGGCCACCAGTTCGGCGACATTCATCGGATCGCGTCGGTCACCGCGCGGGCACCTCGATCAGCGTCGCGGATCCCATACCGCCGCCGGCGCACAGTGCCGTGAGACCCAGTCCCCCACCACGACGCCGCAATTCGTGCACCATGGTGACGATCATGCGCGCGCCGGTGGCCGCCACCGGATGCCCCAGCGAGCAGCCGCTGCCGTTCACGTTCACCCGGTCGGGATCGAGGCCGAACTCCTTGATCATCGCGACCGGCACCGAGGTGAACGCCTCGTTGAACTCGAACAGTTGGATGTCACCGATCGAAACACCGGCGCGGGCAAGGGCTTTGCGGATGGCGGCGATCGGCGCCAAGCCGGTCAGCGCCGGATCGATTCCGGCCGAGGCCCAAGAGCGGATGGTGCCCAGCGCCGGAAGTCCGGCCGCGGAACTGGCAATGACCAGAGCGGCCGCCCCGTCGTTGGCTCCGGAAGCATTGCCCGCCGTGATGCTGAAACCTTCGATCTCCGGATGCAACGGTTTGAGCGCGGCCAGCTGCTCGGCGCTGGTGGCGCGGCGCGGATGCTCATCCACAGCGAACCGCCCGTGCGGGGTGTCGATGGGCAGGATCTCGGCGTCGAAACGCCCCGCGTCGATGGCGGCGATCGCATTGCGGTGCGACCGTAATGCCCAGGCGTCCATCTCTTCTCGGGTCAGGCCGTATTTCACCGCCGTGTTCCAGCCGACCGTGATCGACATGTCCAGGTTCGGCGCGTCGGGACGGTCCGGGTGGGTGGGCGAAACCCAGGGATCGGTCCATTCGTCGGCGCCGGTCCGGAATCGCGCCTTGGGCGCGGTGGAATCGGAGTTCACACCGCCGGCGATGATCACCTCGTCCATGCCCGCGCGAATCGAGGCCGCCGCGGTCTGTACCGCCGCCATCCCCGCGGCGCAGTGCCGGTTGTGCGCGAGACCGGGGACGGTGTCGAGTCCGGCGGTGACCGCCGCGTGCCGGGCCAGCACGCCGCCGCCGTAGCGGCCCTCCCCGAGGATCACATCGTCGATCGGCCGGCCGCCCACCTGGTCGGCAGCGGCCGAAACCACATGGTGGGCGAGATCGAACGCGGTGGTGTCGCGCAGCGTCCCCCGCCGGGCGGTGCCGATCGGGGTGCGCAGGGCGGATACGATGACGGCTTCAGGCATGGGAGCTCTCCAGTTCGGCGACCAGGTTGCGGCGCAACAGCTTTCCGGTTTCGGTCTTGGGCAGTTCGGGGCGGAACACGATGGCGTCGGGTGTCTTGGACGAACGCAGCCGGGCCCGCACCCAGCGCTTGATCTCCTCCGGGTCACCGGCGCCGACCAGGACCGCGACCAGGCGCTGCCCCCACTCGGGATCCGGCACGCCGATGACAGCGGCCTCGGCGATACCTGGATGCTCGAGCAGCACGTCCTCGATCTCGGCGGGCGCGATGTTCTCGCCGCCGCGGATGATGGTGTCGTCGGCGCGGCCCTCGATGAACAGATAGCCCTCGGCATCGAGCCGGCCCAGGTCCCGGGTGGGGAACCAGCCTTCGGAGTCCAGGGCACTGCGGCCGCCGTATTCACCGGAGATCTGCGATCCGCGTGCGAACACCAGGCCGGGCACGCCTGGTCCGGCGGGTTCGCCTGCCTCCGTGCGGATTTGGATCTCGATCCCGGGCAGGGCACGGCCCACGGAGCCGAGCCGATCACGCACGGCCGGATCCGCGGAGGCGAAGGCGGTCCGGTGCTCCTCGGGGCCGAGCACCGCGATCGAGGAGGCGGTTTCGGTGAGCCCGTAGGCATTGACGAACCCGGTGTCCGGGAACAGGCGCAGCGCCCGCTCCAGCACCGGCCGGGGCGTGCGTGATCCGCCGTAGGCCAGGCTCCGCAGGCTGGGGGTGCGCGCACCGGCGTCGCCGACGGCTTCGACGATGCGCGCCAGCATGGTGGGAACCAGCATGGCGTGCGTGACCCGTTCGGCCCGAACGGTTTCCAGCCATTCCCGGGCGTCGAAGGCCGTGAGGTACACGATGCGGCGACCGGTGTAGAGGTTCGACAGCAGATTGGTCAGGCCCGCGATGTGATATGGCGGCACCGAAACGAGCGTGGCGTCCGACTCGGCGGCAGAACCGAACTCGAGGGTGTTCAGCACGTAGGCCATGAGGTGCCGGTGCCGCAGCAGTGCCGCCTTGGGCGCGGAGGTGGTGCCGCTGGTGTAGATGATGACCGCGACGCTCTCACCGCCCCAGTCGAGGTCGTCCGGCTCCGGAACATCTTGTCCCCCATCGGCTTCCACCAAGGCGTCCAGATCCTGCGGCCGCAACACCAGCGCACCGGGGTGACGGGCGACCAGCGCATCCAGCTGCTCGGCGCCGAGCCGGTAGTTGAGCGGCACGAACGGAACCCCGGCCAGTACCGATCCGAACAGCGCCACCGGATAGGCGAGATGGTTCACACCCAGGTAGAGCACCGCCGGATGCCCCCGGAAGCGACCTGCCGCACGCCGGGACAGGGCCGACAACTCGGCTGCGGTCAGGGAGCGACCCGCGGCCGTCACCACCGCGCGGTCGCCGCCGGCGGACACCATATCGAGAATCATGTTGATGTTCATGAGAATGTTATTCTCTCCGAACGAGAGCGTTAATTGCAAGAGAGGACGCGAGATGCAGATCAAGGGAAGCTCGGCCCTGGTGGTCGGCGGCACCGGCGGCTTGGGCGAGGCCACGGTGCGCCGGTTGCACGCCGCCGGGGCCCAGGTGGTGGTGGCCGACGTCGCCGACGACAAGGGCAAGGAGCTCGAGGCCGAACTCGGCATCCGCTACGTCCACACCGATGCCACGAGCGAGGATTCGGTGCTCGCCGCCATCGCGGTCGCGGAATCGCTGGCCCCACTGCGGATTTCGGTCGACACCCACGGCGGCCCGGCCAGCGGCGGCCGACTGGTCGGCAAGGACGGCTCGCCGCTGCCGCTCGACGGTTTCCGCACGACCATCGAGTTCTACCTGACCGCGGTCTTCAACGTGTTGCGCCTGTCCGCGGCGGCCATCGCCAGAACCGGGGCGCTGGAAGAGGGTTCGCGCGGCGTCATCGTCAACACCGCCTCCATCGCCGCCTACGAGGGCCAGATCGGGCAGTTACCCTATGCCGCCGCCAAAGGCGGGGTTGTCGGAATGACGCTGGTCGCCGCGCGTGACCTGTCGCCGCTGGGCATCCGCGTGGTCACCATCGCGCCGGGCACCTTCAACACCCCGGCCTACGGCAAGGCGGCCGACCAGCTGGAAGCCCATTGGAGCAAGCAGGTCCCGCATCCGCGCCGCATGGGGCGCTCCCCCGAGTACGGACAGCTGGTGCAGTCGATCATCGAGAACGACTACCTCAACGGCGAGGTCATTCGCCTCGACGGCGCGCTGCGTTTCCCGCCGAAATAACATCTGTGGCCCCGGGAAGCCCGGGGCCACAGTTGGTTTCAGCTCTTCTTCGCCGTGAGCTGTTCGATGATGGCGTGGAAATCCGGGTGCTGGAACGAGATCTCCTCGGCGGTGGTGGCGTAGTCGAGAGCCGCCAGGACCGCGCGTTCCAGGTGCAGGTTCAGCAGTCGCTTGGTGCTCTCGACCGCCTGCTGCGGCAGTCCCAGTATCCGTTTGGCGCAGGCCAGCGCCTCCGAGAGCGGGTCGGCCACCACGTGATTGACCAGGCCCATCTCCCGGGCCCGCGCGGCGGGGATGCGCGCACCGGTGAGCGCGTACTCCTTGGCCAGCAGCAGGCTGGTGTGCAGGGGCCAGGTGAGCGGGCCGCCGTCGGCCGCGACCAGACCCACCTGCACGTGCGGATCCTTCAGATAAGCGGTCTCCGCGATGTAGACGATGTCGCTGAGCGCCACCAGACTGCACCCCAGTCCGACGGCTGGACCGTTCACGGCCGTCACGATCGGCACCCGGCAGCGCGCCATGCCGAGCACGATGTCCCGGCCGTGCGCGACGGTCTTGGTGCGCAATCGCGAATCCCGGGCCAGCTCGGCGAGATACTCGAAGTCGCCGCCGGCCGAGAAGGCGGTGCCGCTGCCGGTGAGCACGGCCGCGCGGGCGTCGCGGTCGTCGGACAGTTGCGGCCACAGTTTGGCCAGCCCGGTGTGCAGCGCGTCGTTGACGGCGTTGAGCGCGTCCGGCCGGTTCAGGGTGATGATGCGCAGAGCGCCGTCGGCTTCGACGGTGATTTCGTCAGGCAGGTCGTACACGGTCAGACTTCCAATCCGAGAATGCGTGAGGCGATGATGTTCTTCTGAATCTGCGAGGTGCCGCCCATGACGGACTGCGCGCGGCTGTATAGATAGGCCCCGAACAGTTCGGGGTCGCGGGTTCCGGTGACGGCGAGCGCGGCGTGGCCCACCGACTGCTCGACCCAGGTCATGAGCAGCTTGTCCAGTGAGCCCTCCGGGCCGTGCGAGACGCCGTCCAGCTGTTCGGACAGCCGCCGCCGGACGTGCAGGCGCAGCATCTCGGTTTCGACGGTGGCCCAGGCGAGTTCGGGCGGCGGGGTGCCCTCGGCCCGAGCGGCCAGCTGCCGCACCAGTTTTCCGTAGCGCGCCGCATAGCCGAGGGTGGCGGGCTCGCGTTCGTGGCCGACGACGGTCATGGCCAGCTTCCAGCCTTCGCCGGGCGCGCCGACCATCTGATCGGCCGGAACGACCGCACCGTCGAACTCGACCTGACCGAACTCGGTGGTGATGCCACTGATCATGCGCAGCGGCCGCTGCCGCACCCCCGGCTGCTTCATCGAGACGACGAACGCCGAGATGCCTTTGTGCCGAGGCGCTTCCTGGTCGGTGCGGGCCAGCAGCAGACACCAGTCGGCGACATCGGAGTAGCTGGTCCAGATCTTGTGACCGTGGATGACGTAGTGGTCACCCGAGCGGGTTGCGGTGGTGCGCAGCGCGGCCAGGTCCGAACCCGCGCCGGGTTCGCTGAAACCCTGGCACCAGCGTTCGCTGCCGTCGATCATCCCGGGCAGGAAGCGCTGCTGGATGTCGGTGCTGCCGTGCCGGCCCAGGCCGCTCACCAGATAGCCGAGGCTGGGCCGCGGAGGCGCGCCCGCCGCGGCGAGCTCCTCGTCGAGGATGACGTCGTACACCGGCGGCAACTCCTGCCCGCCCAGGTGCGTCGGCCAGGACAGCCCGAAGAATCCGGCCTCGTACAGGGCGGAGTGCCACTGCCCCTGTTTGGCCCAGTACTCGTCACCGGAGGTGGGGAACTGTCCCGCCACCCCGCCGAGCCAGTCCCGCAGCCGGGACCGGAACGCGGCCTCCGGCGATGAATCACGAAAGTCCACAGTCGATTTCCTCCAGCCGGACGGGAAACAGTTCGGTCGAGACCAGGGCCCGCCGCAGATAGACATGCGCGAGGCAATCCCAGGTATTGCCGATACCGCCGTGCACCTGGATCGCGGACTCGGAGACGGTGCGCGCGGCGCGGGCGCAGTACAACTTGGCAATGCGCGCGGCGCGCACCGCCTCCGCCGGGGCGAGCTCGTCCACGGCCCAGGCGGCATGACGCAGCACGCTGATCGAACCCTCGATGAGCGCGAGTCCCTCCGCGAGCAGATGCGCGACGGCCTGATAGGAACCGATCGTCTTGCCGTACTGCTCACGGACTTTCGCGTACTCGGTGGCCAGCGTGTGCGTGCCGCGCGCGATACCGACCAGATCGGCGGTAGTGGCTACCAGTGCCAGGGCGTGCCACCGCTCGGCCTGTTCGGCCGGGAGTTCGGCGAGAGGACGCAGGGGCTTGCGGATCTCGGCGTCCGCGCGGGTCAGATCGGCTCCCTCGATGCCGGGCCCGATCTCGCCGGCCAGCAGGCGCCGCTCGTCGAGGACCAGCACGCTCTGGCAGTCGCGGGCGTCCACGGCCCGGTCACCCGCCGAAATGGTCCAGCGCCGATCGTTGTCGAGCCCATACCCGCGCAGGTCGTCGGCGAGGACCGGGCCAAGGAACGGCACATCGACCAGTCGCCGGCCGAATTCCTCTGTCACGAGCGCAATTTCGACACCAGAGGCCCCGTCGGAGCGCAGGGAGCGCCAGCCCGCTGTGTCGACGGCCTTTTCCAGCCGGGCGATCCGGGCACTGTCCGCGAGATCCGAGACGGATCCGGGGCCGAGATCATCGGCGAGTTTGGCGGCGGCAGCGCGCAGCTGGCGCTGCTCACTCGTCAGACGTACGTCCATACTGCTCCTTCAGAACCCGGCGCAGAACCTTGCCGGAGGGAAGACGGGGAATCCGCGGCACGAACACCACTCGGCGCGGCCGTTTGTAGGAGGCGAGTCGCGCGCCGACATATTCGATGAGCTCGTCGGGGCCGATCGCCTCCGATACCGCGACGGCGGCGACGATCGCCTCGCCGTCGGCGGTATCGGGTACGCCGAACACCGCACAGTCGGTCACGGCCGGATGCGCGTGCAGCACGGATTCCACCTCGGCGGGCGCGACCTGGAAGCCGCGCACCTTGATCAGTTCCTTGAGCCGGTCGGTGAGCCGCAGCCAACCATCGGCATCGAGGGCGCCGATATCTCCGGTGCGGTACCACCCGTCCCGCAGGACCGAGGCGGTCGCGGCTTCGGGCAGATACCCGGCCATCAGGCCTGGCGACCGCGCGTGGATCTCACCGATCTCGCCCGGCCCCAGCACTTTTCCGCTCTCCGGCGCTACCACACGCACTCGTACCCCGGGCGCCGGGCGGCCGACGCTGTCCAGGCGCGCTCGCCCGACCGGATTACAGGCGATGACCGGAAGTTCGCTGGTCCCGTAGGCGGGTAGCCACCCGACACCTGTGCGCCTGGTGACGGTCTCGGCGACGCTCGCCGAGACAGGCGTCGCGCCCCACATGATGTAGCGCAGCGAGGACAGGTCATAGGATTCCAGATCCGGATGCGCGGCCAGCGCCAACGCGATCGGCGCGACCGCCATTTCCACTGTGACACGGTCTTTTTCGATGTGCCGCAGCATCAGGTCCAGATCGAACCGCCGGTGCAGGCGCAGCCACGCCCCGGTCCGCAGCGCCAGCAGAATATTGAGCAGCCCCAGGATGTGGGAGGGCGGAGTGAGCACCTGGATGCGGTCCTGCGCGGTGAAGCGCAGCGCCGCGCGCCAGTGTTCGACGGCCGCGGCCAGCGAAGCATGGGTATGCCGCACCGCCTTCGGCAAACCTGTTGTGCCGGAACTGAACACCAGCACCCCATCGGCACCGGGCTCGGGGGCCGGATGGACCCCGGAGGCCGCCGCGATGGGCTCCTCCAGCGACAGCATCGGCATCAACCCGGCCAGGACCGGGTGATCCCCCACGGCGTACGCGGGCCGGGTGATCGATAAGGCGTGTTCGACTTCGGCCTGCTTCCAGGCCGGGCTGAGCAGTACGACCGCCGCACCGAGCCGCCAGACGGCGTGCACGGCGATCACGAATTCCGGCCGATTCGACGACATCAGCGCGACCCGGTCCCCACTGCGCACGCCGCGGGCCCGCAGGACGGCGGCGAGTCCACCGGCGAGTGCGTCGAGGTGCGGCAGGCTGTACTCGCACTCCTCGAAAGCGAGCGCCACCGAATCCGTCATGCCCCGGCCCTACCCCGCCTGCGAATCGCCGTACTCGCCCAGCCGCGGCGGTGCTCCGTACCGGGGGCGGTAGCCGCCGACCCGGATGGGACTGCCGATCAACCGGTAGCCGCCCGCCGCCACGACCGCGTCCGGTGCGGCCGCCAGCGCCTCGGGCAGCGTCCGCACCGCCGCGGCCGGAACACCCAAGGGCCGCAGCCGCTGTTCCCACCCGTCGGCGGTATCGGCGCCCAGCGCCTCGGTGACGACCGCGAGGACCTCCGCGCGCCGGGTGACCCGCTCGGTCATCGTCGTGAACCCTTCGATACCGGTCTCCCCGGCGAAGGATTTCCAGAAGCCGTCGTGCGTGATGAACAACGCGAGGTAGCCGTCGGCGGTCGGGAACAGCTGGGCGGGAACGTAATACGAATGAGCGCCGAACGGCCGGCGCTGCGGGACGGCGGCGGTGTTCAGATAGGCGGACGCATGATAGTTCAGCTGCGAGAGCATGACATCGCGCAGCGACACCTGCACCTGCCCGCCCCGGCCGGACACGATCTGGGCCAGCAGGCCGAGCGCCGCGGTCAGGCCGGTGGAATTGTCGGCCGCCGAATATCCCGGCAGCGTAGGCGGTCCGGCGGGGTCACCGGTCAGTGCCGCGACGCCGGTGGCCGCCTGGATGACGTAGTCGAAGGCGGGATGATCGCCCGCGTCCAGGCCGAAACCGGTGATGGCGACGCAGACGAGCCGTTCGTTCCAGCGCCGCAGCGCGTCGTAGGTGAGCCCGAGCCGGTGGATCGCCGACGGCTTCAGATTCACCAGCAGCGCATGGGATTCCGCCGCCAGTTCGCCCAACCGCTGCTGGCCTGCCCGGTCGTTGAGGTCCAGGCGGAGGCTGCGCTTGCCGCGATTGAGAGAGGCGAAGTAGGAATCGCCGACCTGGCGGGAGATGTCGCCCGCCGGTGGTTCGATCTTGATGACCTCCGCGCCCAGATCCGCCAGCTGCAGTGTGGCGTACGGCCCGGCCAGCATGGTGCCGACCTCGAGCACGCGGATACCGGCCAGGGGCGCGGTCACCGCAATTCCTTTGCCAGCGTGGCGATCATCTCGCGGGTCCGGCGTTTGGAAGCCACCAGCGCGTCCCGATCGTCGCCCAGGGGCAGCAGCCGCACCGAGAGATCGGTAGCGCCCGCCGCCGCGTAACGGCGCAGGCCGGCCGCGATGGCGTCCTCGTCGCCGGCGATGCAGAGGTCACCGATATCGCGGGCAGCGCCCTGCTCGAGCAGTCGCTGATAGTTCGGCGACACCTCGGCCTCACCCAGGATGCGGTTGGCGCGGGCCCGCGCCTCGTCGACTTCGGCTGGGCGGCACAGGCATACGGGCAGACCGGCGACGATACGCGGTGCGGGCCGGCCGGCGCCGGCGGCCGCCGCGGTGATCTTGGGAACCACGTGGTCGGCGATCGCACGTTCGTCGGCCATCCACAGAATGGTGCCGTCGGCGTGTTCGCCGGCGATGCGCAGCATCACCGGACCGAGCGCCGCGATCAGCAACGGCAGTGGTTCCACCGGCCCCAGGTCGAGCTGATTCCGGACCGTGAACGAGGTGTTCTCCACCGCGACATGGCCCGGCCCGCTCAGCCCCGCGTTCAGCACCTCGAGATAGTCGCGGGTGTAGGCAGCGGGCCGGTCGTAGGGCAACCCGAGCATGTCCCGCACGATCCAGTGGTGCGACGGCCCGACCCCGAGCGCGAGCCGGCCACCGGCGGCGGTGTGCGCGGCCAGCGCCTGCCGGGCGAGCGCGATCGGGTGCTGCGCCTGCAATGGCACTACGGCGGTGCCCAATTCGATCCGGCTGGTCCGCGATCCCATCAGCGCCACGGTGATCAGGGCGTCGAAGTCGGTGGGGAGCTGCGGGATCCAGGCGGTGTCCATTCCCGCCGATTCGGCCCATTCGATATCGGCCAGCATACGGGAGAGCTTGCGCGCGGTGTCACCCTTCTCCGGGCCGATCATTACTCCGATACGCACGATTCCTCCGCGGTCTGCCCGTGTCCGGGGGCGGCGGCCCCCGTCAATGCCCGAATCTCGGTGACGAGTACATCAAGTGCGGTGCCGGTCGGAAAGACCACTGCCGCACCGGCTTCCAGCAATTTGGGGACATCGCTGCCCGGGATGGTGCCGCCGACGACCACGGCGATATCGCCGGCGCCGGCGGTGCGCAGCGCGTCCACCACCCGGGTGGTCAGCGCCACGTGTGCGCCGGAGAGAATGCTGAGGCCGACTACCGCGACATCCTCCTGCAGCGCGATCGACACGATGTCCTCGATGCGCTGCCGGATGCCGGTGTAGATCACCTCGAAGCCGGCGTCGCGCAGGGTGCGGGCGACGATCTTGGCGCCGCGATCGTGACCGTCCAGGCCGGGTTTGGCCACCAGTACGCGCGCGGTCATCAGAAGACCACCGGCTGCTGGAACTCGCCCCAGACGTCCTTGAGCGCGGCGCTCATCTCGCCGACCGTGCAGTAAGCGTTGACGCAGTCGATGAGCGGATGCATTAGATTCTCGGTCCCTTCAGCGGCGCGCGACAGTGCGGCCAGCGTGATGCGAACGGCCGCGGGATCGCGTTCGGCTTTCACCCGGGCCAGCCGCTTCAACTGCAGGTCCCGCCCTTCGGCGTCCAATTCATAGGTGGCGATGTCCGGCGCGGGTTCCTCGGAGACGAACCGGTTCACCCCGACTACCGGGCGCTCGCCGCGTTCGATCTCCCCGTGCAGCTGGTACGCCTCGTCGGCGATCATGCCCTGCAGGTAGCCGTCCTCGATCGAACGGACCATGCCGCCATGGTTTTCCAGGTCGGACATGATCTCGATGATGCGTTCCTCGGTCGCGTCGGTAAGGGCCTCGACGAAGTAGGAGCCGCCCAGCGGATCCGCGACCCGGGTGACCCCGGTTTCGTAGGCCAGGATCTGCTGGGTGCGCAGCGCCATGGTCGCCGACTCCTCGCTGGGGAGCGCGAACGGCTCATCCCACGCGGCCGTGAACATCGACTGCACCCCGCCCAGCACCGCCGCCATGGCCTCGTAAGCCACCCGCACCTGATTGTTCTGGGCCTGGGGGGCATACAGCGACGCCCCGCCGGCCACGCAGCCGAAGCGGAACATCGAGGCCTTGTCGGCTTTCGCACCGTAGCGTTCGCGCACGATGGTGGCCCAACGCCGCCGTCCCGCCCGGTATTTGGCGATTTCCTCGAAGAAGTCGCCGTGGGTGTAGAAGAAGAACGAGATCTGCGGCGCGAACTGGTCGATGCTCATGCGCCCGCGTTCGACCACGGTGTCGCAGTAGGTCACACCGTCGGCGAGGGTGAAGGCCATCTCCTGCACCGCGTTCGCGCCCGCGTCGCGAAAGTGCGCGCCCGCCACCGAAATCGCGTTGAACCGCGGCACCTCCGCGGCGCAGAACTCGATGGTGTCGGCGATCAGGCGTAGCGAGGGCTCCGGTGGCCAGATCCAGGTACCGCGCGAGGCGTACTCCTTGAGAATGTCGTTCTGGATCGTGCCCGTGAGCTTTTCGCGTGGCACGCCCTGCTTCTCGGCCGCGGCGACATACATGGCGAGCAGGATCGCGGCCGTGCCGTTGATGGTGAAACTGGTGCTGATCTTGTCCAGCGGAATGTCGGCGAAGAGCACCTCGGCGTCGGCCAGCGTGTCGACGGCGACGCCGACCCGGCCCACTTCCTCCCCCACCTCCGGATCGTCGGAGTCGTAACCGCATTGAGTGGGCAGATCCAGTGCCACCGACAGCCCCGTGCCGCCCTGCTCGAGCAGATACCGGTAGCGGCGATTGGACTCCTCGGCGGTCCCGAATCCGGAGTACTGCCGGAACGTCCACAGCCGGCCGCGGTAACCGGTAGCGAAGTTGCCGCGAGTGAAAGGGAACGCGCCCGGCGCGGGCGGGTCGGCTCGCCGGTCGTCCGGTCCGTAGACCGGCCGCAGCGGGATGCCGGATGCGGTGGTGACATGGTCGTTCATTGTTGAATACGGTACTTGCAGAAATGGAGAATGCCAATACCATCAAGCGCAAACGCACCGGCCCGAGGAGAATAATGACCAGCCAGCAGCAACTTTTCACGGACCGCACCATGGTCATCTCCGGCGGCAGCCGGGGCATCGGACTGGCCATCGCGCGGGCGGTCGCACAGCAAGGCGGCAATGTGGTCGTGCTGGCCAAGACCGCTGAACCCCATCCGCGCCTGCCCGGCACGGTGCACACCGCGGTGGCCGAACTCGAGGCCCTCGGCGGCAAGGCGGTCGCGGTTGTCGGCGACGTCCGCAACGAAGCGGACGTGTCGCGTGCGGCCGCGACCGCCATGGATCACTTCGGCGGCATCGACTTCTGCGTCAACAACGCCAGCGCCATCGCCACCGCGCCTACCGCCGAGCTGACCGCGAAGCGGTTCGATCTCATGCAGGAAATCAATCTTCGCGGCACGTTCCTGCTGACCCGGGCCTGCCTGCCACAGCTGCGCCGGGCTCCGAACCCGCACGTGCTCACCATTTCTCCGCCGCTGAATCCGAGTCCGCGCTGGCTGGGCGCACATCCGGCCTACACCCAGTCGAAGTACGGCATGACACTGCTGTCGCTGGGCTGGGCCGCCGAGTTCGCCGCCGACGGCATTGCCGTGAACTGCCTGTGGCCGCAGACCTATATCGCCACCTCCGCCGTGGCCAACATGCCCGACGGCGCGGAACTACTCGCCTCCTCGCGCGACCCTCGCATCATGGGCGACGCGGCAGCCGAAATCCTTTCCCGCCCAGCGCGGGACAGCACGGGCAACTGCTACGTCGACGCCCCGCTGCTGCTCGAATCCGGCGCGCCGGACCTGGCCGGGTACGGCGGCGGCACGCACCCGATCCCGGACATGTTCCTCGACTGAACCGCTGCACGTTGACTATTTTTCACCGGCGTGGAAATCTGTTGTCCAGTTTAGGAGAATCATATTCTCGCAAGGAGGATACGAATGCGCCTGCCTCCGTTGCCGGCCGAGAGCTGGGACGACCGCACCCGCGCCGCGTTTCGCACACTGCTGCCCGTCGAACGCCGCAACCCCGAGGGTGCCGGCCCCGCGATGTCGGTGCTGGCCCACCACCCGGATCTGACCGAGGCGTTCCTGGGCTTCAGCGTGTATCTGCTGTTCCGCTCCAGCCTGCCGCCGCGGATCCGCGAACTGGCGATCCTGCGCGTCGCGCACCGGACCAACTGCGCCTACGAGTGGCAGCACCACGCCGGGTTCGCGGCCACGGCGGGATTGTCCGAAGCCGATATCGCCGGGGTCCGGAACGGCACCGCCGCAGCGGAATTCGACCGCGTCGTGATCAACGCGGTGGACGAACTGCTCGAGAAATCCACGCTATCCGACCAAACCTGGACAGCGCTCAGCAACCAGCTCAGCGATCCCCAGCGCATGGATCTGGTCTTCACGGTCGGCGGGTACAGCCTGCTCGCCATGGCGTTCAACACCTTCGGCGTCACGCCCGAACACGAAAGGTAACCCGGTGGCCCATTTCACCAAACCCGAAGCGGGTAGCTGGACCGAGCAGTATCCACAACTCGGCACCGGCCCCGTCGACTACACCGACTCGATCGACCCGGCCTTCTACGAGGACGAGCGCGATGCCATCTTCAAGAAGAGCTGGCTCAATGTCGGCCGGTTGGAACGGCTGCCGCGGGTAGGCAGCTACTTCACCCGCGAGTTGGCCTGCGTAGGCACCTCCCTCATCCTGACGCGCGGCTCCGACCAGGAGATCCGCGCCTTCCACAACATCTGCCGCCATCGGGGCAACAAGCTGGTGTGGAGCGACTTTCCGAACGAGGAAACGGCGGGCACGTGCCGCCAGTTCACCTGCAAGTACCACGCCTGGCGCTACAGCCTCGAAGGCGATCTCACCTTCGTGCAGCAGGAAAATGAATTCTTCGACCTCGACAAGAACGACTACGGGCTCAAGGGGGTGCGCTGCGAGGTCTGGGAAGGCTTCATCTTCGTGAACCTCGACCCGGCGGCCAAGCCGCTGACCGAATACCTCGGTCCGATGCTCAAAGGCGTCGAGGGCTATCCGTTCCACGAGATGACCGAGGTCTACACCTACAAGTCCGAGATCGGCAGCAACTGGAAGCTGTTCATCGACGCCTTCGCCGAGTTCTATCACGCGCCGATCCTGCACATGAAGCAGGCGACCAAGGACGAGGCCGACAAGCTGGCCGGATACGGCTACGAGGCGCTGCACTACGAGCTTTCCTCGCCGCATTCGATGATCTCGTCCTGGGGCGGCATGGCCCCGCCCAAGGACCTCAACATGGTCAAGCCGATCGAGCGGGTGCTGCGCAGCGGACTGTTCGGCCCGTGGGACCGGCCCGATATCGAGGGGCTGGACGAGCTGCCGCCCGGCCTCAATCCGGCCCAGCACAAGGCCTGGGGTGTGGACGAATTCGAGATCTTCCCGAACTTCTCGCTGCTGTTCTGGGCGCCGGGCTGGTACCTCACCTATCACTACTGGCCGACCGCGGTGGACAAGCACATCTTCGAAGCGAACCTCTACTTCGCGCCGCCGAAGAACGCGCGCGAGCGCATGGCCCAGGAACTGGCCGCAGTGACCTTCAAGGAATACGCGCTGCAGGACGCCAACACCCTGGAAGCCACCCAGACGATGCTCGCGACACGCACCGTCTCGGAATTCCCGCTCAACGATCAGGAAATCCTGCTGCGCCATCTGCACGTGATCGCCCAGAACAAAGTCAAGGAGTACCGAGATGCCGCTGCTGCCCGCTGAATTCGCCGATCTGGAGCCGTTCGCGGCGGATTGGTGCCTGGCCACCGAGGCGCAGCGCTACGCCCAGCGTCTGGCCTCGACCATGCCGCAAATGCAGGAGTTCTACGACGCAGCCTTCCCGCGACTGGAAGCCGCCCTCGATTTCTGCGACAAGCAGCAGTGGCCGGACCTGCCCGAGGACGCCCTCGCGCTCTTCCACCTCATGCAGTCGCTGGTGATGGTCTCCTTCCCGATCGAGGTGTGGAAGCAGCCACGCGTACCCGACAGCGGCGCGGCCTGGGCCGTGCTGATCAACGAGCCGGTGGTCTGAACCGGCCGGCGGCCAGAAAACAAGGAGAACGAAATGCCCAAGGGTTATGTGATTTTCACCGAGGCCATCAAAGACACGGCGGGTATGGCCGAATACGCCCGCGCCGCCCAGTCGGCGATGCGCGGCGGCGGGCTGCGGCCGCTGGCGGTCGATACCGCACCCAGCGTGCTCGAGGGTGAATGGCACGGCAATCAGACCGTCATCCTCGAATTCGATTCGGTCGAGGCGGCGCGCGAATGGTATGAGTCGCCCGAGTACCAGCACGCGGCGAAGCTGCGTCAGGCGGCGGCGGACACCAATGTGGTCATCGTCGCCGGTTTCGAGCCGCCGAAACGCGAAGTGTCACAGCCATGATCACGGTGCGGGCAGCGGGACTGCTCGATGTCGACACCGGCGAAATCGTCCGGCCCGGCATTCTGCGCATCGACGGCGATCGCATCGCCGGCGTGGGCGGCGAGCCCGAGGGCGAAATCCTCGATCTCGGCGAGCTGATCCTGCTGCCCGGACTGATGGACATGGAGGTCAACCTACTGATGGGCGGCCGCGGCGAAACCGGCCTGGCCTCCAGCGTGCAGGACGATCCGCCGCTGCGCATGCTGCGGGCGGTGGGCAATGCCCGCCGGACGCTGCGTGCGGGTTTCACCACGGTCCGCAATCTCGGCCTGTTCGTGAAAACCGGCGGCTATCTGCTGGACGTCGCGCTCTCGCGGGCCATCGACGGCGGCTGGATCGAGGGACCGCGGATCGTGCCCGCCGGGCACGCCATCACCCCGACCGGCGGCCATCTGGATCCGACCATGTTTTCCGCCTTCGCGCCCGATGTCTTGCAGCTGACCATCGAGGAAGGCATCGCCAACGGCGTCGACGAGGTACGCAAGGCGGTGCGGTATCAGATCAAGCACGGTGCGCAGCTGATCAAGATCTGCGTCTCCGGCGGTGTCATGTCCCTGACGGGAGCGCCCGGCGCACAACACTATTCGGACGAGGAACTGCGCGCCATCGTCGACGAGGCGCACCGGCGCGGGCTGAAGGTGGCCGCGCATACCCACGGCGCGGAGGCGGTCGAGCATGCCGTCGCGGCCGGAATCGACTGCATCGAACACGGTTTCCTCATCGACGACAAGGCGATCGAGGCGATGGTGGCGGCTGGGACCTGGCTGGTTCCCACCACCCGGCTCGCCGATGCCATGGACGTGTCCAAGGCGGATCCCGCCCTGCAGGCCAAGGCCGCCGAGATGTTTCCCAAGGCGCGCACCTCGGTCCTGGCCGCCTACCGGGCGGGCGTGAAGATCGCTGTCGGCACAGACGCGCCGGCGATTCCGCACGGCCGCAATGCCGACGAACTCGTCGCGTTGGTCGACCGCGGGCTCACCGCGCTCGATGTGCTGCGCGCGGCGACCGTGCGCGCGGCCGAATTGATCGGCGTCACCGATCGCGGCCGGCTGGCCGAAGGGCTGCTGGCCGATGTCGTCGGCGTGCCCGGCGATCCGTTGCAGGACATCACCGTTACCCAGCAGGTGCGCTTCGTCATGAAAGGCGGCAAGGTCTATGTCCAGAGTTGAGGATCTGCTCGAGATCCAGCAGGTGCTGGCCCGCTACGCGGTGACCATCACAAAGGGCGATATCGACGGGTTGTTGGCGGTGTTCACTCCCGACGGCAGCTACAGCGCCTTCGGCGACACCTACACCCTGGACCTGTTCCCCGAACTGGTGGCCGCCGCGCCGAAGGGGCTGTTCCTCACCGGCCTGCCCGTGCTCGAGATCGACGGCGACCGCGCCGAGGGCACCCAGCCGCTGTGCTTCATCGACCAGAGTACCCATGACATGCGCATCGGCTACTATACCGACGCGCTGGTGCGGACCGCGGACGGGTGGCGCATCCGGACCCGCCGGATGACCTTCATCCGCCGCAGCGGCGACCACGATTCCGGCATTCCGCACGCCTTCGAGCGTTCGAGGACATGAACGGCCGGAACCGCATGAACACCACGAAGTTTCGAGCCGATCTGCGGGCCTGGCTCGACGAGGACGATCTGTCCCCCGGGCCCGATCATTCCCTCGACGGGCAGGTCGCCCAATTGGCCCGAGTGCGTCGCGCGCTCTACGACGCGGGCTGGATGCGCTACGGCTGGCCGGCCGAGGTCGGTGGCCTCGGCGGGCCCGCCGTCCTGCGCGCGATCCTCGGCGAGGAGGTCGCCGCCCGCGACCTCGCCGAACCCGGCATCTACTCGATGATCGAGGTGCTCGCCCCGACGATGATCTCCTACGCCCGCCCCGAGCTGGCCGCGGACATGGTGCCCCGGCTGCTGTCCGGCCGGGAACAGTGGTGCCAGGGTTTCTCCGAGCCCGGTTCCGGCAGCGACCTGGCCTCGATAACCACGAAAGCCGTTCCGCGCGAGTCTGATTGGGTAATCAACGGCCAGAAGGTGTGGACCAGCCTCGCGCAGTACTCGGCGCGCTGCGTGCTGCTCGCCCGCACGGCACCGGGGCATGACGGCATCACCGCCTTCTTCGTCGATATGGACACCCCCGGCATCACCGTGCGGCCGCTGCGCACCATGCACGGCGTCGACGAATTCGCCGAGGTCTACTTCGACGACGTCGTCGTGCCCGCCGACCGGATGCTCGGCAAGCCCGGCGACGGCTGGCGGGTGGCCATGGATCTGCTCCCGCACGAACGTTCCGCCTGCTTCTGGCATCGGATCACCTACTTGTTCACCCGCCTCGATCGCATCCTGGCGCACACCGAGATACCCGACGACACGGAACTCGGCGAGGCATACCTGGCGCTGCACACCGTGCGCTGCCGCTCCCGCACCACCCAGCAACGACTCGCGGACGGCGCGCGCCTGGGCCCGGAAACCTCCATCGACAAGGTGCTGCTCGCCACCGCCGAACAGCGTCTCTTCGACACCGCCCGTGATCTGCTGCCCGGCGTCCTGGAACTCACCGACCCCGAATGGCGGACCGAATACCTGTATTCGCGCGCCGCGACCATCTACGGCGGCACCGCCGAGATCCAGCGCAACATCATCGCGCGCCGCCTGCTCGACCTCGGAAAGGACTGAGCCATGGCGGACTTCGCTACCGTTCCGGCCGAGCTCGCGCTGCTCGAGCAGACAGTGCGCAAGACCATGCTTGCTGCCTCGGGCACCGACCTCGACCACGCACTGGCCGAACTCGGCTGGCTCGACATGCTCACCGACATCCCGGACGTCGCGATACCGCTGGTCTTCCGGCTGCTGGGCGAGACGGGCGCGCACGCACCCGTGCTGAACGATGTCATCCACCATGCGGCGGGCCGCGCCATGACCGGCACCACGCCGCTGCTTTTCACCGGCGGCACCTGGCTGGTGTGGGAACGCACCGATCAGCCAGGGACGACCATCGACGAGCAGCTGCCGCTGCACCCGGTGACCCTTGCGGAGTCGAATCAGGCGAACCACCACGGCTCCACAGCGACAGGACAGCCCGGCACCACCTCGACCGACTCGCTTGCGGCGGGCCGTCGGGCTCTTGCCTGGTGGCTGGTGGGCAGCAGTCGCGCGATGCTGACATCGGCGCGCCGGCATGCGTTGGAGCGCAGCCAGTTCGGGCGGCCGGTGGCGGGGTTCCAAGCTGTGCGGCATCGGCTCGCCGAGACGCTGGTGGCGATCGAGGGGGCGGAGGCGACTCTCGGTGTCGCCGATGGCGAGTTCGGCGCGTTGCTGGCCAAGGCGGCGGCCGGGCGCGCCGCGCAGATCGCGGCGCGACACTGCCAGCAGGTGCTGGGCGGGATCGGCTTCACCGCCGAGCACGACCTGCATCGGCATCTACGCCGCACCCTTGTGCTGGACGGGTTGCTCGGCAGCACAAGAGAACTCGTCCGCGAAGCCGGGCAATCCATTCGCACCGAGGGCGTGGCCCCGCGGCTGGCGCAGCTGTAATCCGACCATCGATAGCGGAGGAATTGGTTCCCATGGCCCGACCCCCCTCGTTCCAGCGGGCGACCGTGACCCGGATCATCAAGGAGAGCGCGGATTCCCGCACCTTCGTCCTGGATCCACACGATGAAGCGCTCGAGTACCGGGCCGGCCAGTTCTGCACGTTCCGGGTGCCGGTGAACGGCAAGAACCTCTACCGGTCCTACTCGATGTCGAGCGCACCGGAAACCGACGGCGAACTCATGACCACGGTCAAGCGGGTGCCGGGCGGTCTGGTGTCGAACTGGTTGCACGACAACATCTCCGAGGGCGACGAGCTCGAAATGAGCCGGGCGGCGGGCCGATTCTGCCTGCGCCCGGCCACGGTTCCGCTACTCGGCTTCAGCGGCGGCAGCGGCATCACGCCCGTGCTGTCGCTGACCAAGAGCGCGCTGGCCACCACCGAGCGCCGTGTCCGGCTGCTATGCGCGGACCGCGACCGATCATCGGCGATCTTCGAGTCGGCGCTGAACGCACTGACCGAGCGCTATCCGGGACGGCTGGAGATCGTCCGCCATCTCGACGCCGATCGGGGCTTCCTCACCCCAGATGAGGTGCGGGCTTTCGTCGGCGCGGACGTACATGCGGATGCCTACATCTGCGGCCCGGAAGCCTTCATGGAGATGATCGAAAATGCCTTGCCCGGACCGGGTCTCATCTTCAGCGAGCGTTTCGGGGCTCCCACTCCAGCCGTATCCGCCTCGGCTCCCGCCGTGGCGGAACTCGCGGACGCGGTGGCACAGCCGGACCCGTCCCACACACCCGACGCGACGTCACGGCCCGATCCAGGCCCCGCCGAGGCCGGCACAGTGACGATCATTCTCGATCGCAAGAAGGTGTCCGTGCCCAGACGTGCGGGCGAGACGCTGCTCCAGGCCGCGCGCCGCGCCGGGCTCACCCCGCCGTTCTCCTGCGAGCAGGGCAACTGCGCGACTTGCATGGCTGTGCTCACCGAAGGCACCGCGACCATGGCGGTCAACGACGCGCTGACCGAGGACGAGGTGGCCGACGGCTATGTGCTCACCTGCCAGGCCGTCCCCGACGGTCCCGCGACGACGGTCCGGTACGAGTAACCGCCCTCGCGAAACCCCGTGACCTTACACAGCATTCGAAGTTCCACAAGAAATGGAGGACGGCACATGGCCAAGGCACTCGCGCCCGAGGTCTCGACGTGGCCCGACAACGATCCGCAACTCATCGGCAGTGGCTGCGGCGGTTGCCAGGCGGTGACTTGGCCCCGCCAGCAACGCTGCCCCCGGTGCGGCGGACCGGACATGACCGATCGGCTGCTGCCCCGGCACGGCACGCTGATCGCCTGGACCACCCAGGGATTCGTGCCCAAACTGCCCTACGCGGGCCAGGAGACCGCCGATTCGTTCGAGCCCTTCGGCATCGGCCTGGTGCAGCTCGGCGACGAGGTGCGCGTCGAAACCCGGCTCACCGAAGCCGATCCCGACCGGTTGCGCGCCGGGATGGCCGTCGAGCTGGCATTCGTTCCGCTGTACGCCGAAGCGGACGGGACGGAGGTCGTGACCGTGGCCTTCGCGCCGGTGTGACCGCGGCATCCGGATGAGTAGAGGAGTATCGACATGAACGACGTTGCCATCATCGGCATCGGGATCCACCCGTTCGGCCGCTTCGCCAAGACTGCGATGGAGATGGGCGCGGAGGCTATCCAGGCCGCCCTCGCCGATGCCGGAATCCAGTGGAAGGACATCCAATTCGGGTTCGGCGGCAGTTATGAGGTGAGCAATCCCGACGCCGTCACCCGGCTGGTCGGCCTGACCGGGATCCCGTTCACCAATGTGTTCAACGCCTGCGCCACCGCGGCCAGCTCGATCGAGCAGACCGCCGAGGCGATCCGCTCGGGCCGCTACGACCTCGGCATCGCGGTCGGGATGGACAAGCATCCGCGCGGGGCGTTCACCGACGATCCGGCCAAACTCGGCCTCCCCGGCTGGTATGCCGAGAACGGGCAGTTCGTCACCACGAAGTTCTTCGGCATCAAGGCGAACCGGTACCTGCAGGACCACGGTATCTCCCAGCGTACCCTCGCCAAGGTCGCCGCCAAGAACTACCGCAACGGCGTGCTCAACCCGAATGCGTTCCGGCGCAAGCCGATCGGCGAGGACGAAATCCTGAATTCGCCGATGTTGAACTATCCGCTGACGCACTACATGTTCTGCACGCCCGACGAGGGGGCCGCGGCGGTCATCATGTGCCGTGGCGATATCGCCAAGCGCTACACCTCCACCCCGGTGTACCTGCGGTCCTCCGCGATCCGGACGCGCCGCTACGGGGCCTACGAGGTGCACAGCACCTGGGCCGCCGTCGAGGAGGACGTCTCCCCCACCGTCTACGCCTCGACCGACGCCTATGCCGCCGCGGGCATCGGTCCGGAGGACGTCGATGTCATCCAGTTGCAGGACACCGACGCCGGCGCCGAGGTGATCCATATGGCGGAGAACGGCTTCTGCGCCGACGGCGACCAGGAGAAGCTGATCGCCGAGGGCGCCACCGAGATCGGCGGCCGTCTGCCGGTCAATACCGACGGCGGCCTCATCGCCAACGGCGAACCGATCGGCGCCTCCGGCATCCGTCAGGTCTACGAGCTGGTGCTGCAATTGCGCGGGCAGGCGGGCGACCATCAGGTACCGGGCAAGCCCAAGGTCGGTTACGCCCAGGTCTATGGTGCGCCGGGCACCGCTGCGGCATCTATTCTGTCGCTCTGAAGCACCGCACAACTCGAGCATCGCACAGCAGTGCCGCCGTCCCATCCGGACGGCGGCACTGCTGTCGAATGCGCTTATATCGCAGGCTATTTGAGCATGCTGCCCGCATCGATCGGCAGCGTGACACCGGTCATGTAACGCGACTCGTCCGAGGCCAGGAATAGCACCGCATTGCTGACATCGACCGACTCCACCCACGGTATGGGCAGGATGTGGAACATCCGGCAGATGGGTTCGAGATCGGCGGGGCCCGGGTTCTCGAGGTCCGGGCGGAAGAGCTTGTAGGTGCCCTCGTTCATCACCATCGGGGTGTTCACATGCGTCGGGTGCACCGAATTGACCCGAATCGAATGCTGTCCCAGCTCGACCGCGAAGGTGCGCATCAGGCCCACCACACCATGCTTGGCGGCGATGTAGTGGCCGACATTCGGGTAGGCCTTGAGCCCGCCGACCGAACTGGTGAGAACGATCGAACCGCCGCGCTCACCCGCGATCAGATGCGGGATGGCGGCTTTCACGCTCTTCCAGACGCCGCCGAGATTGACGTCGATCATGTCCTGCCAAAGGGTTTCGTCGAGTTCGCTCAACTGACCGCCCTCGTTGCCGATCCCGGCATTGGCGACGACGACGTCCAGCCGCCCGAGCTGTTCGACACCGCTGTCCACCGCGGCCTTCAGGGCCGCGTAGTCGCGCACGTCGACCTCCGCGGTAACCACCCGCCGCCCTTCGGCTTTCACCAGATCCGCGGTGGTCGCCAGATCCTCGGGCGTGGACATCGCGAACGGCACATTCTCGAGCTGCTTGCAAACATCGACGGCGATGATGTCGGCGCCCTCCTGCGCCAATCGCACCGCATGACTGCGGCCTTGACCGCGTGCCGCACCCGTGATGAATGCGACCTTTCCCTCGACCCGTCCGGTCATGGTTTCCTCTATTCGTTGATTCGACGAATTGACTTGCTGGAGTGTGTAACTCAGGCCTTGGGTGTGTATTCGATGTGCAGCGCCTGCAGCCCGCGCAGGATGTATGTGGGCTCGTACTCGTAGCGGCGCGCGTCCGCGGGGCCGTGCTGTTCCTCGTCGATCCGGATGTCGAGCATGCGGTCCAGGATGCGGTTGAAGGAGACCCGGCCCTCGACGCGAGCCAGCGGACCGCCGGGGCAGGTATGGGCACCGCGCCCGAAAGCGATGTGCTCCCGGGCATTCGGGCGATCGAGCCGGAATTCGTGCGGATCCTCGAAGCGCCGGGGATCGCGGTTGGCGGCCCCGGGGCAGAGCATGACCGTTGTCCCGATCGGCACGTCCACCCCGCCCACCTGGGTGTTCTGCTTGGCCAGCCGGAACATGCTCTTCACCGGCGCCTCCATCCGCAGTGTCTCCTCGACGAAGAGGGGGATCTTGGCGCGGTCGTCGCGCAGCTGCTGCTGAATCTGCGGGTTGTCGGCCAGGAACCGGATACCGGAGGTCAGCAGTTTGGCCGTGGTCTCCTGTCCGGCCGCGAAGAGGAAGGTCGCCGAGCGCACCACGTCGATGACCTCGGGTGTCGAACCGTCCGGGTACTTCGCCAGCGCAAGCTGGGTGAGCACATCCTCGCGCGGCTCGGCGCGGCGATCCTCGATATAGGCGGAGAACTTCTCATCCAACCAGGCCAGCGGATTGCTCGACAGGGCATCGTCATCCAGCGCGCCGACCCGGGAGCCCGGCCGGTCCGCGCCGAGCACAACCCGGAACTTCTGGTGGTCCTCCTCCGGTACGCCGAGCACGTCGGCGACCACCAGCAGCGAGAACGGCTTGGCGTACGCGGCACCGAAATCGCAGCGCCCGTCGGCGAGAAATTCGTCGAGCTGCTGGTCGGCCAGCCGCCACATGAACTCCTCGTTCTCCTTCAGACGCGCCGGGGTGAGCAGCCGGTTCAGCACGGAACGCGCGTAGGTGTGCTGCGGCGGGTCCATGGTCACCATGTGCTCGAACATGGGCATCTTGTCCCGATTCCGGTCGATCAGCTCGCCGAGATCATCGCCTTCGACCTCGAAGGGCAGGGGCGGGAACGGGCCGCCGACGGCGATGATCGAGGAGAACTTGTCCGCGTCCTTGGTCACCTCGGCCGTTTCCTCATATCCCGTCACCGCGAACACCCCGCGGTGCGGTAGGGCGGTCACCGGGCATTTGGCGCGCAGGTGGTCGTAATACGGATGGGGATCGGGAACCAACGCCTGATCCGTGAAGTAGTCGACTGTGTCGAAATCAGTCATCCTGGCCAGCTCCTGCCATCGGTGAGGGAGATTCAGTTGATGGTAACGCCCATCTTCTGATTTGAGAACCTCATTCTCATCAGCGATCCGCGCACACGAAAACGGCCGGGGCGGAGTGCCGCCCCGGCCGCATGCCAGAGGTGAATCAAGCCCGCAGGGCCTCAGTTACACTCGATCGCCCGCTCCGGGCAGGCCTCGGCGGCCTCTGCCACCGCCTCTTCCAGGCCTGGCGGCACTTCCTCCACCGCGACCTCGGAATAGCCGTAGTCGGTAAGGACGAATACCTCGGGGCACAGTGACACGCAGACGCCGAAGCCGCGGCAACGATCCGTATCGATGCTGACCTTCATCGACCACCCTCCTTCGCGCCGCTCGAGGCATCCCAGCCCGGCGGCTACCCGTCTTGGAGAATCACATTCTCGCACTAGGGTACGAGAGTTTCACACCGCTGCCTGCGCGTCAATCGAAGTTCGCTGCCGGTCAGCCCACGGGCAGCAGGTCGGCGGCCAGGGCGGGGGTGCCGACGCGGAAGGTCTCCATGGCGGCGATCGGCCCCGGAGCATGCGCGGCGACTTGGGCTCGCTCCTTGAACGCCCTTGCGGCCGAACTCATTCGATATCGCACCGGACCACCGAGGCGACAGTCGAGTTCGGCGGGCCACGTGTCACCCCACAATGCGACTTCGAATTCCGCGGCGTCGAGACTGTCGAGCAGACCCGCCCGGATGCGCGAATCCTCGCCGAACAGCGACGCGTCCATGGCGAGCAAGTCTGGCCGCACCTTGACATATGCACTGAGACAGGTCTCGAGATCCAGCACCTCGGCGCCGAGAATCCGGACCGGTCGAGGGTCGTCGCATTCGGCTACCGCCACCCAGACCTCCCAGCCGGCCATCACCCGATCGAACAGCCAGCCACCCGCGTTCTGCACTACCGCAAGCGGATTCGGGCCGAGGATCGCCAGCCGGTAGCGGAGTTCTCGATTTTCGACGTGCTCGATGGTCGCGTCCACCGAGGCCATCTGGCACTCCCGTGGGGCAAAGGATTTCATCAACCGGGTCGCCATGTGATTTCTCCATCTCACCGATGAGCCGGATCGATACCTGCGGAAATGAGGATCTCCTCAGAGGGATATCGGACCGCTCGCTGGGTTATAGCGTGATTTACTTAACACTGCGTTCGGCGGAAGGTCAACCATCGAAAAACCCGGCCGCACCAGCACAACTAGGGGTAAAATTGTCGCGCGTGGATCGGCCGCTCGGTCATCGACAACGGCAGCGCGGCCCCGCCCCGCCGGAGTGCGACGATCTCCGCGCCGATGGCGAGCGCGGTCTCCTCCGGGGTCCGCCCGCCCAGCTCCAGGCCGATCGGTGAGCGCAGCTGCCGCAGTTGCTGTTCGGTGATTCCCGCGACTCGCAGCTCGCCACGGCGTTCCCGGTCGGCGCGGCGCGAACCCATCGCCCCGACGTAAGCCACGGGTAGTCGCAACGCCTGAGCCAGAACCGGGATATCGAACTTCGGGTCGTGGGCGAGCACGCAGATGACCGTCCGGCCGTCGACCTCGGTCTTGCCCAGATAGCGGTGCGGCCAGTCCACGACCACCTCGTGCGCTGCGGGGAACCGGGTGCGATCGAGGAAGGTCCGGCGCGCGTCGCAGACCGTGACGTGATATCCGAGCAGCCGCCCGACGGCACACAGCGCGATGGCAAAATCCGTTGCTCCGAAGACGATCATTCGAGGCGGCGGGGCGAAGGACTGCACGAAGACCGTGCGCTCTCGATCGGCACAGCCGATCACCCGCACTCCGCTGGAACCGGCGTCGAGCATGTGCTGCGTCTGCCGCACCACAGCCAGGTCCGCCGCGTCGACGTCGAAGCCCGCACCGATCGCGCCGCCCGCGCGCACCGCGAGGACCGCCCCGGACTCCAGGTCACGCACCCAGGCCACCGGCGTCCCGACCTCCAGCGCGGCCTCGACCACCGCGAACTCCGCGGCCGTCACCCGGTGCACAAAAACCTCCACCTCGCCGCCACAGGTCAAGCCGACCGCGAACGCGTCGGAATCGCTGTAGCCGAAGCTCTTCCGCACCGGGACGCCGGTCTCGAGCACTTCGATGCAGAGCTCATACACCGCGGCTTCCACGCAACCGCCGGAGAGACTCCCGTGCACCGAACCGGCCGAGTCGACCGCCATGGTCGCACCGATCGGGCGCGGCGCGCTGCCGTCGACGCCCGTCAGGGTGGCCAAGGCGTATTCGATACCGGCTGCCTGCCAGCGCAGCAGGTGTACGGCGAGATCACGCATGTCGCTCCCCTTCGGCCGGTCCCATCGGCGTAAATGCCATTCTCCAAATAGGTGATACTACATTTGCGTTTCTGACATACTAGATATTGACACTGTGCGAATACCGCTGCTAGACAGATCCTCAGCAGCGGTGTGCCCGCCTCATCTCCGATGTGAACGGAGGATCATCCCCATGACTCGAATCGCCCATCCACCTCGGCGGCCCCTCAGATGACCCGCACGGACACCGAAACCGCCGGCGTGGTCGGCACCCGGGTTCCGCGGCTCGAGGATCTGCGACTGCTCACCGGCGCCGGCGTTTTCGTCGACGACATCACCCGGCCCGCCATGGGTCACGTGTGTTTCGTACGCAGCCCGCTCCCGCGCGCCCGGATCACCGGAGTGGACAGCAGCGAGGCACTGGCCCTGGACGGCGTCCTGGCCGTCTACACCGCTGCGGACCTGAATCCCGATGTGCGCGAGATCTCCTACGCACTGGACATGGTCGGCCTCCCGCCGGTCCCGCGCCCGCCGCTCGCCGACGACGAGGTCCGGTTCGTCGGCGATCCGGTGGCAGTGGTCGTCGCGGTCGACCGTTATATCGCCGAGGACGCCGCGGAACTGGTGCGGGTCGACTACGAACCGCTCCCGCCGGTGCTCGACTTTCTCACCGCCGCCGAATCCACCGAACTGGTGCACGCCGGGTTTCCCGGGAACTCGGCAGGCGCGATGGGCGGACGCCCACCCGCTGATCTGGACCCGGTCTTCGACTCGGCGGCCCATGTGGTCCGGCAGCGCATTCATCAGCAGGCGTATTCGCCGGTGCCGATGGAGACGCGCGGCATCGTGGCCGAATGGTCCGCCGCCACCGCCGAAATGACCATCTGGACGTCCTCGCAGTCCCCGCACGAGGTGCGCGGCTTCTGCGCGCGGCTGCTCGGAATCGATGAGCACCAGGTGCGGGTCATCGTCCGCGACACCGGCGGTGGATTCGGGCAGAAGGTGGCGCCGCAGCGCGAGGACGTTTGCGTCATGCTGGCCGCGCGCCGGCTCGGCAACGCCGTGAAGTGGATCGAGGACCGCCAGGAGAACCTCATGTCGGCCGGGATGGCCCGGCACGAATACGGTGACGTCCGAATGGCTTTCGACGCCGACGGCACGATCCTGGCCGCCACCATCGACCATGTCCAGAACGTGGGCGCCTATCCGATCCCGTCACCAGTCACCGGCGGCATGGTGGTCGGATTGCTGCTGCCCGGACCGTACCGAATTCCCCAGGCGGGGTTCAGCGCGAAGTTCGTCTACACCAACACCGTCGGCCGGGTGGCCTACCGAGGTCCGTGGCAGTTCGAGTCGGTCGCCCGGGAGGTACTGCTCGACACCGCGGCCCGCCAGATCGGCCTGGACCCCGTCGAGCTGCGCCGCCGGAACATGCTGCGGCAAGAGGATCTGCCCTACGCCAACCCGAATGGCATGCCCTACAGCGACATCACGCCCCTGGAGACCTTCGAGCAGGCATTGGGGATGCTCGATTACGAAGCCTTCCGCGCCGAGCAGCAGCGAGCCCGTGCACAGGGCCGCTACCTTGGGGTCGGCACCTGCACCTATGTCGAGCCCACCACCGGCAACACCCCGTTCCACGCCACGGAAGGCGCGACCATCCGGATCGAGCCCTCCGGCAAGGTGAACGTCTATGTGTCCGGCGGCTCCGCGGGCAACAGCCTCGAGACCACCGTGGTGCAGTTGACCGCCGATGCCCTCGGAGTCGATATCGCCGATGTCCGCACTGTGCAGGGCGATACCGCGGTCACCCCCTTCGGCGGCGGCACCGGGGGCAGCCGATCCGGTTCCATGACGGCCGGGGCTATCGCCGAAACCGCCGCGGGACTGCGAGAACGACTCCTCGCCATCGCCGCGCACAAACTGGGGGCCGCTGTCGAGGAGGTCGAGTTCATCGGCAGCCGGGGCTTCGTGCGAAGCACCCCGGAAACCGCGGTCACGCTGGCCGAGCTGGCCGCAATCGCCTACTTCCAGCCCGAGGCCCTGCCGCCCGGTATCCCCGCCGGCCTCGAAGCCAGTGGGCGGCATCGGGTGGGCCAGTTGATGATCTGGGCCAACGCCACCCATCTGTGCACCTGCGAAGTCGATATCGAGACCGGTCAGGTGACGCTGCTCCGTTACATCGTCAGTGAGGATTGCGGGCCGATGATCAATCCCGCTGTGGTGGAAGGCCAGATCTACGGCGGCACCGTGCAGGGTATCGGCGGTGCACTCTATGAGCATCTGGCCTATGACGAGGACGGAAATCCCGTGGCGACGACCTTCCTGGACTATCTGATGCCGACCGCCGCCGAGGTGCCGCTCATCGAGGTCGGGCATATCGAGACACCGAGCCCGGGACCGGGCGGTTACAAAGGGGTCGGCGAGGGCGGTGCCATCGGATCGACTCCGGCGGTGCTGAACGCCGTGGCCGACGCGCTCGCGCCGCTGGGCGTGCAGATCTCGCGCCTGCCGCTCTCCCCCGCCACCATCGTCGACCTGGTGGACCAGGCGCGGGCGGGGGTGACCGAATGAAGCCCGCTCCCTTCGCCTATCACGTCCCGGACACCGTCGAGGCTGCCGTGGCCCTGCTGGCCGAACTGGGCGAGGAGGCCAAGTTCATCGCCGGCGGTCAAAGCCTCGTGCCGATGCTGGCGCTGCGGCTGGCGGCGTTCGAGCACCTGATCGATCTGCGCGCGGTCGCCGGCCTGCGCGGGATCGAGGTGCGCGGGGACTCGGTGTGGATCGGCGCGGGCACCACCCATACCGAGGTGGGCCGGGCCGAGGAGATCCGCCGCCGAATCCCCTTGCTGGCGCGAGCGACTCCGCTGATCGGGCATTTCCAGATCCGCAATCGCGGCACCATCGGCGGCGCCATCGCGCATGCCGACGCGGCCGGCGAGTACCCGGCGGTGGCGCTGGCCCTCGATGCCGACATCGAGGCCCTGTCACCACGCGGGTCGCGGGTGATCCCCGCGGCGGATTTCTTCACCGGGCTGTGGAGTACCGCGCTAGCCGACGATGAACTGCTCACCGGTGTGGTCTTTCCGGAATGGCCCGGCCGCAGCGGTTTCGCGATCGAGGAATTCGCCCGGCGCAGCGGGGATTTCGCGCTCGCCGGCGCCGTGGTCGCGGTGCGGCTGGACGCGGACTCCCGCATCGACCGGTGCGGCATCGTGGTCTTCGGCCTGGGTCCGACGGCGGTACGCGCCACGAGGACCGAAGCCGAACTGCTCGGCCGCGCGGTGACCGAGGTGACCGCCACGGAAACCGGGCGGTCGGCGACGGCGGAGCTGGAATCGATCCCCTCGGACCTACATGGCTCCGCCGGCTACCGGCGACGAGTCGGCGCGGTGATGGTGGCACGAGCGTGGCGGCGCGCCGCCCGGGAGGCAAGTGATGACTGAGATAGATATTCAGCTGCAGATCAACGGCGCCGTCCGCCGGGATCGGGTGCCCGCCCGGCTGACCCTGGCCGACTACCTGCGTGAGCGCTGCGGCCTGACGGGCACCCACCTGGGCTGCGAGCACGGCGTCTGCGGGGCGTGCACGATCCTGCTGGACGGCGAGGCCGTGCGCGCCTGCCTGGTGTTCGCTGTACAGGCCGACGGCACGGAGGTGACCACCATCGAGGGCATCGCCGCGCCGGACGGGACGCTGTCCCCGGTCCAGCAGGCCTTCCGGGACCAGCACGGTCTCCAATGTGGCTTCTGCACACCGGGTTTCGTAGTCTCGGCGACCGCGTTCCTGCGCGAGCACCCCGACCCCACCGACAGCGAGATCCGGGCGGGGCTGTCCGGAAATCTGTGCCGCTGCACCGGATACCAGGGCATCGTGTGCGCCGTCCGCGCCGCGGCAGCCGCGAGCGCCGAATCGAAGGACCTGCCATGAAACTCGAGAACACCTTCAGTATTCCGGTTCCGGCGGCCGACGCCTGGCCGGTGCTGCTCGACCTGGAAAGAATCGCGCCCTGCGTGCCCGGTGCGACCCTGACCTCCCGGGACGGCGATGACTTCCACGGCAAGATAAAGGTCAAACTGGGACCCGTGGGACTCACCTACAACGGCATCATCAAAGTCGTCTCCCAGGACCCGCAGGCCCGGATCGCCGTCCTCGAGGGCGGTGGCCGCGAAACCCGCGGCAACGGCACGGCGAAGGCGACAATCATCTGCCGGCTGGTCGAATCCGAGGGCAGCACAGCGGTTTTCGTCGACACCGAGCTCGCGATCACCGGAAAACCTGCCCAGTTCGGGCGGGGCGCACTCGCGGATGTCGCGGGCACGCTGATCGGCCAGTTCGCCGCCAATCTGGCCACCGAGATCACCAGCACGGCCCAGGCCGCCGCTCCCGCGACGAGTCCGGAGCCCGCCGCCGCGGCGGACGCGCCAGCCGAGATCCGCGCGGTTCCACGCGCATCCGCCGAGCCGATCGATCTCCTGGCGGCCGCCGGTGTGGGCAGAAGCGGCCGCGCCATCGCAGTGGCCGCCGGAATCGTCCTGGTGCTGGCTCTGCTTCTGACACGCCGCCGCCGCTCGCGCAGCTAGCTCCCCGCTCGATCCGTCCCGCGCCTTACGGGGCGGATCGAGATCGAGGTGGTGTCGAGAAAACCGTCGAGCCCTTCCCTGCCGAACTCGCGGCCGATGCCGCTGTTCTTCACACCGCCGAAGGGCGCGAAGGGATCCATGCTGTAGGGCTGATTGATGCCCAGGGTTCCGGTACGGATCCGGCGGGCCACCGCCAGGCCGCGGTCGAGATCGGGGGTCCAGACCGAGCCGGACAGCCCGTATTCGGTGGCGTCGGCGAGCTTTACTGCGTGATCCTCGTCGTCATAGGGCACCACACTCAGCACCGGCCCGAAGATCTCCTCCTGCGCGATGCGCATGGCGTTGTCCACGTCGACGAACAGCGTCGGCCGAACATACCAGCCGCGCCGCAACCCGTCGGGCAGCTCCGTACCGCCGACGAGCAGCTTGGCGCCTTCGCGCTGTCCCTGTTCGATGTAGCCGCGCACGCGCTCCTGCTGATGTTGCGAGACCATTGGGCCGACCTGGGTCGCCGGGTCGAAAGGATCGCCCACGGAAAGTTTTTCGACCATACTCACCAGTGCGTCGACGTACTCGCGATAGCGACTGCGAGGCAACAGGATCCGAGTCTGCGCGACACAGGCCTGGCCGCTGTTCATCAAGCCGGCCACCCGCATGCCGGATGCGAAATCCGCCGGGTCGGCGTCGTCGAGCACCACCGCGGCGGACTTGCCGCCCAGTTCCAGCCCCACCTTGCGCAGCGCGGCGCCGCAGGCTTCGGCGACCTGCCGCCCCGCGGCCGTCGACCCGGTGAACGACACCTTGTCGATCCCTGGATGCGACACCAGATACCGGCCGACCGCACGGTCGCCGGGCAGCACACTGACCACCCCCGGCGGTAGCTCGAGCTGCTCGATCAGCTCGGCCATGAGGTTCGCGTCCAGCGGCGTTTCCGGCGACGGCTTGAGCACGACGGTGCATCCGGCCAGCAGGGCGGGAATCAACTTCGCCACGGTTAGGAACATCGGCATGTTCCAGGGAATTATCGCCCCGACCACACCGACGGGCCGCTTGCACACCAGCACATTCGAGCCGAGGAAACCCGGCCGGGACTCGGTCCACGGGTATTCCTCGGCGATATCGGCGAAGGCGCGAATCATCGCTCCGGGCAGCCTGGCGTGCGCCGATCGCGAGAACGTCAGCGGGGCGCCCATTTCCGTGCTGATCACGTCGGCTATCTCGTCCACCCGGGCGGCGTAGAGCTCGGCCAGCCTGCGCACGATCGCCACGCGCTCGGCCGGGTCCAGCCGCGGCCAGGGCCCGGTGTCGAAGGCCGCGCGGGCAGCCGAGACCGCGCGATCGACATCCGCCGCCCCCGGCGCCGGAACACGAGCGACCGGCTGCTCGGTATGCGGCGCTATCACCCGAATCGTGGCGGTGGTGCTGGGAGCGACCCACTCGTTCCCGATGAAAAGCTGCTCTGTGCCGCGCATGTGCTACCTCATACGGATGTGATGTTCTTGTGGATGCGGCCGTCCTTCATGACGAAGCGGACGTCCTGGACGGTGGTGATATCGATGCTGGGATCGCCGGGGACGGCGATGATGTCGGCGAGCAGGCCCGGTGCGAGCCGGCCGCGGTCCTCGACGCCGAGCAGATCCGCGGCGGTGACGGTGGCCGCGCGCAGGGCTTGAATCGGCGTCATCCCGCGGTCGACGAGCGCCCAGAGTTCTTTGGCATTGTCACCGTGCGGCACCGCGGGGGCGTCGGTGCCGCAGGCGATCTTGACCCCGGCCCGAATCGCCTTACGCAGTGTCTCGCGCGCCCGCGGAAAAACCTCGGCGGCCTTCTGCTGTAGTGCCGGAGCGGCTTTGGAGACATCGAGCCCCTCGGATAGATAGCTGGTGGGCACCAGGAAGGTGCCACGCTCGACCATCAGCTCGATGGTGTCGTCGCTGGCCAGCGAACCGTGTTCGATGCAGTCCACGCCCGCGGCGATGCAGGCGCGGATGCCGGCGTCGCCGTGCGCGTGGGCGGCGACCCGGACCCCGGCGCGATGGGCTTCGTCGACGATCGCCACAAGTTCCTCGTCGGAGTACTGCTGGGCGCCCGCTACGGTGCCGTGCGACATCACGCCGCCGGACGCGGAGATCTTGATGACCTCCGCCCCGTACTTGATCTGGTAGCGCACCGATTCGCGGACCTGGGGGACGCCGTTGGCCCGCCCCTCTTCCACACTCAGCGGCATGATGTGCGGTGCGAGGCGCTGGAACATCGTCGGGTCGAGGTGACCGCCGGTCGGTGTGATGGCGTGCCCCGCGCCGACGATGCGCGGGCCCTCGACCCAGCCCTGCTCGATCGCCCGCCCTAGATCGACATCGAGCAGATAGCCGCCGGTCTTCACCATCAGCCCGAGATTGCGCACCGTGGTGAAACCGGCGTGCAGTGTGGTGCGCGCGTTCATGGTGGCGCGCAGTGTCCGGTAGACCGGGTCGTCCTGTACGCCGTGCATGGGATTCGGCAGTCCGGTCGGGGTGTCGGGTCCGCCGATGAGCAGATTGATCTCCATGTCCATCAATCCGGGCAGCAGCGTCACCTCGCCCAGGTCGATGACATCGGCGTCCGTGGGCAGCTCGGCGGGATCGACGCCGGTGATCCGGTTACCCCGCACCACGATCACCGCCGGGGTCCGCACCTGCCCGGTCTCGATATCGACCCAGCGCGCAGCCCGCAGCACTGTGACGCGCTCGTTCACAGCAATTCCGGCTCGAGGACGCAGGTCAGCTCCGACGATCCCGAATCGGGTATTCGCGGCTGCCGCCACACCTCCACCGGGAAGGACACCATGATCATCGAATACAGCAGGTACATCAGGTTTTTGGCGTCCCCGGGCAGCTCGTCGAGGGGGAACTTGTCGCAGTAGGCCATCGCGTCCTGCGCCCGCGGGGTGATCGCGTCGTAGAACCGCTGCATGTCGGCCATGGAGCTGGCCAGGCGCTTGTCGTAGCGCGCCGGTTCACCGGCCAGACACCACTCGGCGGCGTACGGCTCCAGATCGGCGAATTCGCTGGGCAAAAGGTTTTCACTCATGGTCGTTTCACTCACTGCCGGGCCGCCGCGCGCTCGCGCTGGTAGTCACCGACCCAATCGGCGGCCACCTTGTGCAGGTGCCGCAACAGAATTTCCTGGTCGTTGAGCTGGAAGGTGCTGACCACGCGGGACTCGAGCATCATCTGCGTCGCCTCCAGGGTGGAGGCGTCCTGCAGCCCGTATTCCTTGAACGTCAGCGCGGACATCTCGTGCGCGATCCGGTCGCGCGGGCTGCGCGCCGGCGGGAAATACAGATTTCCCTCGAAGATGTGGGTGTTGTGTGAGGTCGGCCAATACTGATAGGTCAGATACCAGCCGCCGGACCAGATGAGGATCACGAAGTTCGGCCACAGCTGGAACGAATCCAAGCCCCACGGGTCGCAGCCGGCCGGGTTGAGCCCGGCGGGCATCTCCCCGAGATCCGGTACGTCCCAGGGCCCGAACAGCCCGCTGCGGGTGATGTCCTCCATCGGTTTGCGCATCGAGGGATCGAGTTCCCAGGTGACCACACCGGAGGTGCTGACCAGGCGGTGCGGGCCGTCGAGCTGATAGTGCGGCGCCTCGAAACCGGCCTGCTGTGCGGCGAGGGAGAAATTGTCGGGAGTTTGCTTCCCGTGCAGAATCGGCGCGTGATAGAACTCCTGGAAGGCGTCCATGTAGAGCTTCCAGTTGGCGCCGACCTCGGACTTGTAGCTGTACCGCTCGGTGAGCCGGTCGAAGGGATACCCCTCCAGCGCGGTGACCATGGGGCCGAGGAATTCCCGCAGCGACTGGCGCGGTTCGGCGGCCAGATTCACGAAGATGAATCCCGCCCACACCTCGCAATGCACCCGGACGAGTCCGAGTTTGCTCTTGTCGAGGTCGAAGAATTCCTCTTCCTGCTGCACGAACGCCAGCGACCCGTCCAGCCCGTAGCGCCAGCCGTGATATTTACAGGTGAACTGGCGGCAGGTTCCGGAGGTTTCCTCGCGCGGAAAATCGTTCCACACCAGCTTGTTTCCGCGATGGCGGCAGATGTTGTGGTAGGCGTTGACAGTGCCGTCCCGGTCGCGCGAGAGGATGACCGAGGTATGCGCGGCGTGGATCTCCTTGGTGAAATAGCTGCCGGTGCGCGGTAATTGCTCGATCCGGCCGACATGGAGCCAGGCGCGCTTGAAGATCGCGTCTCGCTCCAGTTCGAAGAACTCCGGCGCGATCGAGTCCTCGTAGGACATCGGCTCGGTGCTCAGTTCGGGATAGTGCTGCGTCCAGCTGCCCTCGGCGGGCTTGGGCCAACGAGGCATGGCGTACTCCTGGGGTATGGATGGGGTGGCGGGCCGCGGCTACCGGATCGGTTCCTCGCCGAGCACGGTGGTGCGCAACATCTCTCGCGGCGAATCCGCCGGATAGGGCGCGGCACGATGGATGACGCCGCGGTTGTCCCAGATGACGGTGTCGCCGACCGACCACTGGTGGGTGTAGACGCGCTCCGGTGCGGCGCAGCGCGCCAGTAGACCGTCCAGCAGCGCCCGGCTCCGATCCGGCGACATATCGACGACGTGGTCGGTCGAGGCGCCCAGCACCAGGGAGCGCCGCCCGGACTTGTGGGTCCAGATCAGCGGGTGCTCCTTGGTCGGGCGCTCGCGCCACGCCGACAATTGCTCGGGTGTCGGCTCCGCGGTGACCAGGCGCTGGGATGCCTCGAGCGAATGCACCACCCGCAGCGGGGCCAAGGTGAGCTTCTCCTGTGCGGTGAGATTCTCGTAAGCCTTGTAGGTGCTGGCGAATTCGGTTTCCCCGCCGCTGGCGGCCACCGCCTTGGCGGTGAGCATCGTGGCCATCTGCGGGTAGGCGTCGTCCTCGGGGGTGCAGCCGTCGATATGCCAGTCGAAGGTCGCGCGCAGATAGCTTGCCGAGGAATTCTTGCTGGTGTCGAGGCTGACGCGATAGATGCCCTCGACCGGATGGTGTCCCGGCGAGGTGTCGACCTGACCGAGCTTGCGGCAGAACGCGACCTGGGTCTCCGGATCCAGATGCAGATCGCGGAACACGAGCACGCCGTACTCCTCGAGGGCAGTCATCAGGATGGCGGGAATCGAATCGTCTGCCAGCAGGCGGTCCGGTGCGAGGCCGATGACCTCGGCGCCCACCTCGTGGCCGAGCTTGTCGATGGTGATCGTCACGGGTGTGGCTCCTTGATCCGTTCGATTTCGGCGTCGGCGCTGTCGACGGGTTTGGTTTGCTGAAATATTTCGACCGCCATGGCGACCATGACCAGGGAATAGATCAGCCGCAGCAGAGCCAGGGCGTCCTCGGGCAGATCGTCGAGCGGAAATTTGTCGCAGTACTCGATCGCCTCTTCCAAGCGCGGGAAGAACGCGTCGTAGAAGGTCAGCAGCTCCGGCATCGAACTGCTCATCCGGCGGGCATAGCGTTCGGTTTCAGTGGCCAGGCACCAGGTTTCGGCGAATTCCTCGAAATCGGCGAAAGCCGGTGGCAGCATGGGTGCGGTCATCTCAGGCCTTCCCGGCGGCGCGCAGGTAATCGTCGACCCAGTCGGCGACCGCCTTGTGGAAATGTTTGAC
This sequence comes from Nocardia sp. GCM10030253, assembly GCF_042675075.1. Classification (NCBI taxonomy): domain Bacteria; kingdom Bacillati; phylum Actinomycetota; class Actinomycetes; order Mycobacteriales; family Nocardiaceae; genus Nocardia; species Nocardia sp. GCM10030253. The sequence goes on from NZ_JBHTDL010000011.1 coordinate 139,201, forward strand.
CAGGATTTCCTGGTCGTTGACCGGGAAAGCGGTCAATCCCGCAGTGCGGTAGGCGGATTCCAGCGCGGTCTGGGTTCCGGTCAGCATCCCCGCGTCCTGCAGCGCGAATTCCTTGAACACCACCGAGGCGACTTCGTGCTCGACCCGCTCGCGCACCGAGCGCGCCGGTTGGAAGCACAGCATGCCCTCGAAACGATGGGTGTTGTACGAGGTCGGCCAGTAGCGGTAGAGCAGATACCAGCCGCGGTAGATGAGGATCTCGATATTGGGGAAGATCTGGAAGTTGTCGATACCCCATGGTTCGACCCGTCCGGGATTCAGGCCCTTGGACGGCTCACCCAGTTCTGGCGATTGCCACGGACCCACCAGGCCGCTGCGGGTGATCCGCTCGATCGGATACATGAACTCTGCGGGCAAGGTCCAGCGGCGCGCGCCGCCGGTGGAAACCATGCGGTGCGGACCGTCGAGCTGGAAATGCGCGCACTCGAAACCTTTACCGGGGGTCCGAACCGCGGTGGGTATCTGCTGCGAATGCAGCCCCGGCACGTGGTAATACTCCTGGAAGGCGTCGGCGAACAGTTTCCAATTGCTCTGGTTGTCGGCCCGGAATTCGTACCACTCCGTCATCTTGTCGAAGGGGTAGTCGTCCAGGTCGGTGATCATCGGGCCGAGGAATTCCCCCAGGGTTTGTCGCGGCTCGGCTGCGAGGTTGACGAAAATGAATCCCGCCCACACCTCGCAGTGGACTTTCGCGAGCCCCAGGTCCTTGCTGTCGAGGTCGAAGAATTCTTCCTCCTGCTGCACGAAGGTCAGCGCGCCGTCGAGCCCGTAGCGCCAGCCGTGGTACTTGCAGGTGAACTGCCGGCAGGTCCCGGCGGTCTCCGCGCGCGGAAAATCGTTCCACACCAGCTTGTTACCGCGATGACGGCAGACATTGTGGAAGGCGTTGACGCCGCCGTCGCGATCGCGCACCACGATGATCGAGGTGCGGGCCACATCGAGTTCCTTGGTGAAGTAGCTTCCGGTGCGCGGAACCTGTTCGACGCGGCCGACATTGAGCCACGCCCGTTTGAAAATCGCCTCGCGCTCGAGTTCGAAGAACTCCGGCGAGACGGAGTCCTCGAACGACATCATCGAGGTACCCAGCTCGGGATAATGCTCTGTCCAACTGCCCTCCGCGGGCCTTGGCCATTGCCGCACGGTCGATCGCTCCTTCGTTTCCCGTGGTGTGCTCATATCACCGACCCGCCGTTCACACCGAGCACCTGGCCGGTGATGTATCCGGCCTGCTCCGAGCAGAGGAACACACACGCCGCCGCGATGTCCTCCCCCGTGCCCAGACGCCCGACCGGTATCGCCCGGGCCATGGTGGCGTTGTCGGGTAGATTCCCGGCCACCTGCGACTGCCGCGACATCGGCGTATCGATGCCGGAGGGCGGAATAGTGTTGACGGTGATGCCTTTCGACGCGTACTCACGCGCCAGCCCCTTCGTCATCGCGACCACCGCGCCCTTGGCCGCGGTGTAGTGCACCATTCCGGGCGAGCCGCGCTGCGCGCTCGACGACGAGATCGTCACCACCCGGCCCCACCCCGCCGCCAGCATGTCCGGAATCGCGGCCTGCGCACAGTGGAAGACACCGGTCAGATTCACCTCGACGACGCGTCGCCATGCGTCCGGGGAAATCTCGGTGAACGGCGCGAAATCCACCAAACCCGCACTGGTGACCAGGATTTCGATGGCACCGAACTCCGCTCGGACCTTGCGCAGCGCCTCGTGCACCGCGGCCCGGTCCGTGACGTCGACCTCGCACGCCATTGCCGCGCCGCCCTCGGCGCGCAGCTGCTCGGCCGCACGCTGTGCGGCCGAGCCATCGATGTCGAGGACCGCGACCCGGTCACCGTTGCCGGCGAGCGATCGGCAGATGGACAGTCCCATCCCCGACGCGCCGCCGGTTACCACGGCGACCCGCGCGACGCCGGAGCGGCGCTGAGTCGGGGGAGCCTTCGGAGAAGTCGTCACAGGCAACACCACATTCTTCGATCGACCGCACGGCGCCGGGCCGTCGCGGCGGCGGAATCAGGGAGATGCCCTGTTCCAGAGCCTTAATCGAGTGATTAATTAAGCGAGTGATTAAGATATACGGCAGAGGATTCACCGCTGTCAAGACACCCAGGAGGCCAACCCATGAAGTCCCAGCGCGATGTCACCGCCGACAGCGTGACCACCCGAGCGGCACTGCTCGACGCGGCGGAGCAGATCATGCTCGAACAGGGCTATGCCGCGGTCAGCACCCGGCGCATCGCCGCGCTGGCCGGCGCCAACTCCGCGCTGGTGTACTACTACTTCGGCAACATGGACAACCTGTTCGTCGAATTGTTCCGGCGCGGAGCCGATCTCAGCTATCAGCACCAGCTCGACGCACTGCAGTCCGCGCAGCCGCTGTGGGCGCTGTGGGACTCCATCCACGACCAGTCCCGGACCGCGCTGACGATGGAATTCGTCGCGCTGGCCAACCATCGCAAGGCCATCCGGATCGAAATCACCGAGTCCTCCAAGCGATTTCGGGCACTGCAGCTGACCGCGGTCACCGACATCCTCGGGAAGTACGGCGAGCGGGCCCTCCCCTACACCCCCGGGGCTCTGGTCCTGCTCATGTCCAGCATCTCGCGCTTTCTGCGCATGGAAGAAGCTTTCGGCATCGACACCTGCCATGCGGAGGCGGTCGAGCTGATCGAGACCTATCTGCGCGACCTCGAAGGCGCTCGATCAATGCGGTAAAAGATCTTTCCACGCGCCGATTCCGGGGCGCGTCAGATCGGTCTGCTCATACAGACCACCATCCGGCCCGACGTACTTACCCGTGCGGGGGTCGTAGCGCGCGATGCCGATCGAGGGCCCCAGCAGATTGTCGGCTCCCGGCGGTGCGGGCCCGTAGCGGGAATCCGGTGGGATGCCCTGGTTTTCGAGGCCGGGGTCGCGCGGGTACGGACCGACGACGGGCTGACTGTCGGCCACCGGCTCGAATTCCTGGTCACTGTTGCACAGCTCGGCGGTCGGGGCGCGTTTACCGGGATTCCCGAGACACGGGAAGTTCCGCGCGCCGCGCACCGCGATCTCGGAATCCTGCGGAAGTTTGCAGTACATCCCCTCCGGCGTATCGATGGTGGTGATGTCGGAGGGCAGGCGCCACGCCGACGGCGGGAGAAAGCCGACGGTGCAGGCGGGCGGGTCCGACGTGCCGCTGAGCCGGAAATCGCCCAGTCCCCAGCCGGAGGCGTTGTTGGTCGGATGCACGGCCTCGATCATCGAGATCGCCGGTGGTAGCAGCACCAGGACCTGTTCCAGCGCGGCGTGATAGGTCACCGCGAGCTGTCCGACGCTGGACAGATTGGCGAGCAGCACCGGCAAAGTCAGCTGCACCGAATCGAGCAGCTGCGTGACCTCCCGGGCGGCGCCCGGACCGGTATGCAGCAGGGTCCGAATATGCGGGTCGTTCGCCACCAGCTGCGCGGTGACACCGGAGAGGCTGCGGGCCCAGATCCGGATCGCGTCGGCGGTGCGCGCTTGCGAATCCAGCAGTGGGCCGGTGTCTTCCACCAGGGTGCGGGCGACCGCGCCGACGCCGTTCAGGTCGGCGGCCAGCGTGCCCGCCGAGGCCAGCAGCGAATCCAGGTCGTAGCCCGCGCCGTTCACGCCCTGGAACAGTTCACCGAGCAGATCGTGCAGCTTGTCCTCGGGAATGGTGTCGACGAGCGCGCTGAGACTGTCCAGCGTCGGCCCGACCGGCTGCGGAATCGCGGTGTCGCGCTGGGCGATCACCGAGCCCTCGTGCAGATAGGGCGGGGAATCGGTGCGCGGGCGCAGGTCCACATACTGCTCGCCCACCGCCGAGACACTGCGCACTTCGGCGTCCAAATCGGCGGGGATCGGCCAGGATGCGCTGATGGCCAGCGTGGCGCGCACTCCGCTGCCGGTCAGTTCGACCCGGCTGATCTTGCCGATCTCGACACCGCGATAAGTGACGTTGCCGAAGCGGTAGAGGCCGCCCGCGGCGGGCAGCTCGACCGTCACGTCGTAGCTGCCGACGCCGGCCAGGGTCGGCAGCCGCATGTACACGGTGACCATCACGGCCAGCCCGATGACCGACAGGATCGTGAAGATGATCAGCTGGGCCCGGACGAAACGCGTCAGCAACATCAGCGGCCTCCCGGGACCTGGGGTTCGATGCCGACGCTCAGCGGATTTCTGGTCTGTGCGGCGTAGCCCGGATCGCCCACGGCCGCCTGGATCACCGCCGTCGGATCACCCCACGGTGTGCCGAGCAGGAGCTCACGCCGCAGGCGCGGAATCGTCAGGTCGACGGTGGCCATCAGATTGACGTAGTCACCCTTGAGCGCGTGGTCGATGCCGTACTGGCCATAGGGGTAGGTGGTGGCGAAGGCGACCGCGGTCCCGATGCGGTCGCCGACATCGGCGAGCGCGGCCAGGGTCGGTTCGAGATGGGCCAGATTGGTGACGAGGTCGCTCTGCACCTCGGACACCACGCCGGAGGCGACGGTGCTGAAGGTCCGGAGCCGGTCCAGGGCCGTCACCAGATCCGGGCGGACCGCGATCAGCGCATCCAGGGCGGGCGGCAGTTTCCGCAGGACTTCGGTGACGACATCGCGTTGTGCGGCAAAGGTTCCCGCCAGCCGGTTCAGGCCACCGATGGCGGCGACGACGTTGTCGCGCTGCCCGTCCAGGGTGCCCATCAGGGCGTCCAGGCGGGTCAGCAATGCCGCGATCTTGTCCTGGCGGCCGGTGAACGCCTCGTTCAGCCCGTGGATGATGTCGCCGATCTGGCCCAGGCCGCCGCCGTTGACCACCATCGACAGCGAAGCCAGAGTCTGCTCGGTCGAGGGATAGGTGGACGAGGCGCTCAGCGGAATGACCGCACCGGGTGGCAGCTGTCCGGCGGGTGCGACACCGGGCGGGGTGTTCAGCGCCAGATGGCTCGAGCCCAGCAGACTGGTCTGCCCGATCGCCGCGACCGCGTTCGCCGGCACGATGGTGACGGGCCGGATCGCGACCTCGACGTCGGCGTGCCAGCCGCGCAGGGTGATGGCGCCGACGCTGCCGACCACCACGTCGTCGATCATGACCGGTGAATTCGATACCAGGGTACCGATATTCGCCATCTCCACGTGAATGATCGTGGAGCCCGGCTCGTGCCCGACCGCGCCGGGCAAGGGCAGGGAGTTCACTCCCTGCCAGCCGCAGCCGGTGCTGCCGAGGATCGCGGAGGTCCCGAGAATCAGGAGTTTGCGGTATCGCGGCCGGGGCGGGTGGATTTCGGTCATGGTCAGCGCCCTCCGCCGGGAAAGAGAATGTCGACCAGGCTGGGCAGGGTCGGCGCCTGCGCCTGGGTGTCGACCACCTGGGGAACGAGGTGGGGTTCGGTGTAGATCAGATTATTCGGATTCGCGGTCGGACTGAGCACCGGATTGACCGCCACCGGAAGGTAATTGAACTCGAGCAGCTGCAGGAACGGTCCGAGATATTCGCGGCAGCGCGTCGCGGATTCGGCGGCCGTGAGGTTCTCCAGGCTGGCGATCCCGCCACAGATGAACTGGATCGGGTTGGTGAAGTTGTTCAGCGCGAAAACGCCGGCCTCGGTGGCGGTATCAGGGTTGTAGATGTTGTAGAAGTTGGCGAGGCTGGTCGGAAACAGGTGCAAGAGCTCTTCGAGGTCGCCGCGGTGATCGACCAGGTTCTGCGTCACATTCGCCAGCCGCTGCACCTGTTCGCTCGCCTTGTCGCGGTTGTTGTGCACGAACCGCTGGATGTCGCCGACGGCGACCGACAGCTTCGACAGCGCCGCGTCCAGATCCGACCGGCTGTCGTCGAGCAGACTCGACAGCGTGGCGAGCCGATTCTGAAATTCGACGATCTGGACATTGCTGCCGCGCAGCACGGTGACGAAGCGCTGCAGGTTCTCGATGATGTCGACGATATTTCCGCTGCCGGTCGCGAGAATCCGCCCGACGCCGGACAGCTGCGTCAGCGTGTGACGCAGCTTCTCGCCATTGCCCGCCATGGCGTTCGCGGCACTGTCGATGAACCGGCCGGTAGCGCTACCCGACAACGTGTCCGGGCCCAGATCAGTTGCCAGCCTGGTCAATTGCGACTTGATCTCATCCCATTCGACCGGCGTCGCTGTGCGTTCGAGCGGAATGACCGCGCCCTCGCTCAAAACCGCGCCGCTGCCTCGATAGGACGGCGTCAGCTGCACATAGCGCGCCGCGACCAGGCTCTGGGCGACGATCACGGCCTTGGCGTCGGTGGGGATCGATACGTCCCGATCGATGTCGAGCACCATTTCGGTGGTTGTGCCGTGCGGTTCGATGGACGCGATCCGACCGACCTCGACCCCCGCCACCCGCACCTCGTCACCCGGATAAATGGCGGTGGCCGAGCTGAACACGGCGCGAATCGTCGTAGGCGCGAACATGACTCGCTGCACGACCAGGATTCCCCCGGCCAGCAGGGCCACTATCAGCAGCGCCCCCGCGATGCGCCGGACACGCGGACTTCTCATCTGGGCGCCTCCGGGTTCGGCAGCGGAACAATTCCGAATGCCTGGTCGATGAACGGCTGAATCACCTCTGCCGGAATGAGATTCGCGACATAGGCGTTGTAGAAGGGGCCGCTGGAGACGATCTCTCCCTGGGTCAGGGTGACCTTCACCAGGCCGGGCAGCGCCGCCGCGATACTGTCGCGATTCTTTTCCAGCATGGCCGCCACCGAATTCAGGTGGTCCAGAATCGGCCCAAGTTCGGCCTCGTTGTCGGCGACGAGCCCCGAGAGCTGCTCGGCGACCGCGGCGGTGTTGGCGAGCAGATCGACGATCGCCTGCCGCCGCTCGGTGAGCACCCCCAGCAGAGAATTCCCGTTGAGCAGCAAGGCATTGAGCTGATCGCCGCGCTGCGCCAGAATTCCGCTGACCTCGGCAGTAGCGCCGAGCAGCTCGCGCAGCGAGGTATCGCGCTCGTTCATCGACCGCGACAGCGCGCTCAACCCGTCGAAGGCCGGCCCCAGCTGGGGCGCGACCCGATCCAGTGTCGAGGACAGCAGTTCGAGGGAATTGTTGAGCGCCGCGGTGTCGATCTCGGAGACGTTGGTCGTGAGGTCGCCGACCGCATCGGTCAGCGAGTACGGCGCGGAGGTGCGCGCCGCCGGGATCACCTGCGACGACCGTAGCGTGCCGGCGCCTTCCGAAATCACCGTCAGCACTCGCTGGCCGAGCAGAGAGGCGGTCTTGATGTGCGCCGAGCTCTGGTCTCCGAGGCGGACTTTCGCGTCCAGCGTGAACGTCACCCGCGCATCGCCGTCGCGCAGGGCAACTTTCGCCACCCGGCCGGCCTTCGCGCCTGAGACGACGACGTCGTCGCCGACTCGCAAGCCACCGGCCTCGGTGAAGATCGCCTCGTACCGGACGGTCGTGCCCCACTCCATGAACCGCTGGGACTGCAGCCCGATCAGGATCACACAGACGATCAGGACGACGCCGACCAGTCCCTGGCGGGCCAGATGATTACCGCGATATTCGAGCATGGCTAGGGCACACACCTTCCCGAGTCCTGCGTGACCGCGGGCAACACCACGACCTCGCCGGAGGGGTCGCTGACCCGGACGCTGAGCGAGCACAGGTAGTACTGGATGAAATTTCCGTAGGTGCCGGTGCGCGCCATCTTGCGAAAGTTCTCCGGAGCCCGCTGCAGCGCCTGCTCCAAGGTGAGCCGGTCCGCGTCGAGAGCCGGCGCGAGCCGGGCGAGTTGGTCGACGGTGCCCGCCAGCGGCGGCCGTGCCTGGGTCAGCAGATCGGCCACCGACGCGGTGCCGTTGTCCAGTGCCGTGATCGCGGCGCCGATCGGGTCGCGATCCTGCGACAACTGGGTGACCAACTGCTCCAGTTTGTCGATGGTGTCGGAGAACTGGGCGCCGTCGCGGGACAGCGTCCGCAGCACAGTGTTCAGGTTGTCGATCAATTGCTGAATTACCGTGCTGTTGTCGGCGAGCGTGGTCGAGAACGACGCGGTCCTGGACAGCAGCGAGTCCATCGTGCCCTCCTTGCCCTGCATGATCTCGAGCAGCGACCAGGTGAAGGTGTTCACATCACGCGCGTTCAAGCCCTGGATCACCGGCTTCAGACCACCCAGCAGCAGGTCGAGATCCAGTGCGGGCATGGTCCTTTCGGCCGGAATGCGGGTGCCGGGGTGCAGGATCTCGGTCGAGCCGGGCCCCTCGGTGAGCTCCAGGTACCGGTCCCCCACCAGGTTCAGATAGCGAATCGCCACCCGGGTGCCATTGGTCAGCGCGATGCCCCGGTCCGCTTCGAACTCCACCGACACCTGATGGTCGGACCGCGGTGACACACTGCGGACCGTGCCCACCCGGACACCGGCGATCCGGACGGTGTCGCCGTCGCGCAAGCCCGAGGAATCGGTGAAGTCCGCGGAGTAGACGTCCGCGGAACCGGACCGGTAGTTGCTGAACACGACGATCAGGACCCCGGACAGCACCAGCATCACCGCCGCGAAGACGCCGAACTTCAGCAGCGGGCCGTTGCGGTGTGCGTTCATCGGGCACCACCGCCAGGAAGAATGCCGAACAGAATCTGTTGCAGCGAATCCACATTGAGTTTCACGTCCTGGTCGCCCCGCTCGAACGGGTTGGCTCCCACGTCGGCGACCACGAACTTCGGACGCCCCTCGTAGGGCACGGGCAGCACCGAGCACTGCGGTCCGCCGGACGCGGCCACCTTGGGCAGGTCCTGGGGGTACCGGTAGGGATAGGTGCCGAACAGGAAGTTTGCCGAGATGGCCACGCCCTCGTGCTGGGCGGGCGGCAAGGTGCCGAGCGTGGCGAGGCCCTCCACCGAGCAGTTGAGCGCCGCGTTGTAGGCGTCGGTGAGTTCGGTGGTGGGCACCAGCAGACGCAGTGTCGTCGCGAGCGCCGCCCGATTGCCGCCGAGTACCTGGGTTCCGCTGTCGGACAGGCCGATGAGTCCGATCAGTAGCGCATCGAGGTTGTGTTGCTCCTCGACCACGGTCTGGCTGATCCGCCCCACATTGCCCGCGATGTCCAGCAGCGCCGGCGCCGAATCGGCGTAGGCGTCGACCACCGCCGGCGCCAGCGCCAGATCGTTCTCCAGCGCGGGCAGTGCCGGTTCCACCTGGGCCAGAAAGGCTTCCAGATCGGTGAGCATCCGGCCGGTCCGATCCCCGCGCCCCTTGGTGGCCGCGGCGATGGCGCCCAGCGTCTGGTTCAGCTTCTCCGGTTCGATGCGGCCGAGCACCTGGGTGAGTTGCTGGAACACAGTATTGATCTCGACCGTGACGTGCCCGGCGTCGAAGACCTGCCCGGCGGTGATCGAGGTGGCGGCAGCCCGTTCCGGGGGGATCAATTGGACGAACTTCGCGCCGAAGACCGTTGTGGAGGCGATGTCGACCGAGACATTGGCGGGAATCATCGGCAGCTGATCGGCATCGACGGCCAGCGCGATCGCCGCGGTCCCGTCGGGGCGCTCGTCGATGCGGGTCACCTTGCCGACCGTGATGCCCCGCATCTGCACCTTCGCGTCGGGATACATCACCAGGCCCGCGCGTCCCGACAGGACGGTGACGGGAACGGTGTCCGCGAGGCCGCCCTGGAACAGAGTCGCCGCGCCCGCGACGAGGGCCACGATCACCCCGATGGAAAGCACACCCACCAAGGGGCGCAAAAGCTTCGAAATCACGGACTCCCCTAGCCGGACAGATTGAAATTGCCGTTGGCGCCGTAGACCGCCAGCGAAACCAGCAGCGTGATCGACACGACGGCGATGAGCGAGGTACGTACGGCGTTGCCCACCGCGATGCCGACCCCGGACGGCCCGCCACTGGCGAAGAAGCCGAAATAGGTGTGTATCAGCAGAATCGCCAAGCCCATGAGCATCGCCTGCGCGAAGGACCACACCAGATCGATCGGATTGAGAAAAGTCGAGAAGTAGTGGTCGTAGAGCCCGGCGGACTGTCCGAGCAGAAACACCGTGGTGAACCGGCTCGCGATGAACGAAGCGATGACCGCTAGCGCGTACAGCGGCGTGATCGCGATCATCCCCGCCACGATCCGGGTACCGACCAGGTAGGTGATCGGTTCGATGGCCAGCGATTCCAAGGCGTCGATCTCCTCGTTGATCCGCATGGCGCCGAGCTGCGCGGTGGTCCCGGCGCCGAAGGTGGCCGCCAGGCCGATACCCGCGACCACCGGCGCCGAGATCCGGACGTTGATGAACGCCGAGAGGAAACCGGTAAGCGCCTCGATGCCGATATTGCCCAGCGAGCTGTAGCCCTGCACCGCCAGCGTCCCGCCGGTCGCCAGGGTCAGGAATCCGACGATCACGACCGTACCGCCGAAAACCGCCAAAGCGCCTGCGCCCATGCTGATCTCGGCGACCAGGCGGATCGTCTCCCGGCGATAGTGCACCGCCGCGAACGGAGCTCGAGTCAGCGCTTTGACGTAGAAGATCGTGTGGTCCCCGACGCCGCTCAGGCTCGCGACCGGACGTTTGAGGCGGCGGATCGTGCGTGGATATCTGGCTGCGATGGTCATTGCCCGTCCTCCTACCGTGCCGTCATCTGGATGCCGATGGCCGTGACGACGACATTGATGACGAACAGCGACATGAACGCATAGACGACGGTTTCGTTGACTGCGTTCCCGACCGACTTGGCACCGCCGGTCACGATCAGGCCCCGGTAGCAGGCGACAAGTCCGGCGACCACACCGAACAGCAGCGCCTTGACCGAGGAGATGATCACTTCGTTCACCCCGGTCAGCAGCGTGATTCCGGCGGCGAAAGCGCCGGGGTTGACGTCCTGGACGAACACCGAGAAGACGTAGCCGCCCAGGATGCCGATGATGCAGACCAGATTGTTCAACAGGAACGCCACCAACCCGGAGGCGAGCATGCGCGGGGTGACGAGCCGCTGCACCGGATTGATACCCAGCACCTGCATCGCGTCGATTTCCTCGCGGATGGTGCGCGAGCCCAGATCGGCGCACATGGCGGTGGCGCCCGAGCCGGCGACGATCAGCACGGTCACCATGGGTCCGACCTGCGTAACAGCGCCGAACGCCGCGCCCGCGCCGCTGAGATCGGCGGCGCCGAGCTCGCGCAGCAGGATATTGAGGGTGAAGCTGACCAGCACGGTGAAGGGAATCGCCACCAGCAGAGTCGGCACCATCGACACCCGGACGATGAACCAGGACTGTTCCAGGAACTCGCGGGTCTGGAACGGTCGGCGGAACGCGAAGCGCACGGCGTCCGCCGACATCGCGAACAATCCGCCAACCGTGCGGAAGACTCCGGAGCTGCGCCGGGCCAAGCCCGGCGACCAGCTCGAACCTTTGGCCGCCATCTATCCTCGGCCTCCCACTCGGTTGGAAATGTCGTTCTCATTCGTGACGTAGCTTACATGCGCAAATTGATAATGCAATACTCGTTCAGCTATGCGATCAACCCACCGACGCTACCCCCGCAAGTCCGAAAGAGGGCCGCGTCAGAACCACCTCCGGACATGTGTCCGGTCTAGATCTCCAAAATTGCAAATCTTATTTCCGCAGCTTTTTACCGGAACCCTGTCCTGATTATGCCGGTTCTAAGGCCGGATGGGGAACATAGTGATAACGTCGTTCTCGTAATGATGACGCGATGGATGTGGGGAGTGCAATGAAAGACCTCGCGGATCCGGACACCGACCTCGAATCCGCGCCGCGCGTCCGTGTCAGCACCGACGTACGGGCGCTGCGGCTGGCCGCCGAGGAAGCGCAGGCGGCCGCGGAAGAAGCGGAAGCCGTCGCAGTGGAGGCCAAGGCCATAGCCACCGCGGCACGCGCCCGGGCCCACGCCGGCCGGCTGCGCAGGCGCGCCGAAGCAGCGGCGGAGGTGCCCGCAGCCGAGCAGACCACCGACGACCCGGGTGCGGATTCGGCTGCACATGAGCCGGATTCGGTCACCGCCATCGCGCCGGACGAAACCGACTCCGGCACAATGGAATCCGAGACAGCTGCCGAGGACCGAGGAGTCTCGCGGCTCGGCCGCTGGCGCGCCAGGATCGCACAGGCCAAGCCGCGGCATACCGCATTGGTCGCCGCCGCTCTCGTGCTGATCATCGTATCGACGGGCGCGGGTGGCTACTCCCTGTGGCAGCACCACCGGGTCACCGAGCAGGACCGGCGGGCCGCGGAATTCACCGCGGCGGCCCGTCAGGGCGTCATCGCGTTGACCTCGCTGGATTTCAACCACGCGAAGGAGGACGTCCAACGCGTACTGGACAACTCGGCCGGTGCGTTCCATGACGACTTCCGGGGCCGCGCCGAGGATTTCACCAAGGTGGTGCAGCAATCACAGGTCACCACCGAGGGCAAGGTCAATGCCAGCGCGGTGGAGTCGATGACCGACGACACCGCGGTGGTCCTGGTCGCCGCCACCTCCCGAATAACCAATTCCGCAGGCGCGCAACAGGAACCGCGAGTATGGCGACTCAGCGTGACCGTGTCGCGGGTGAGCGGCCAGCTCAAGATATCGAAAGTCGAGTTCGTTCCGTGATCAGCACCGCTCGTGCGTGGCTCGGCCGCGCCCTCCGTTTCCTACGTGCCGCCCCGGGTGCGATCGCTCTGACCGTGCTGACCCTCGCGGCCGTACTCACCGCCGCGACCCTGCTCTGGTCGCAATACCTCCCGGACCGCCGCACCGGCGACGCGAACTCCGAGGCGGCGCTGTCCGCCGCGAAGGAGGGGACCGTCGCGCTGCTGTCCTACGCCCCCGACACCCTCGACCGTGACTTCGCTTCGGCGAAATCCCATCTCACGGGCGACTTCTTGACCTACTACGGCCAGTTCACCGATCAGGTCGTCACCCCGGCCGCCAAGGCGAAGTCCGTCAAGACCAGCGCGGCGGTGGTGCGCGCGGCGGTCTCGGAGCTCCATGCCGAGGCCGCGACGGTGCTGGTGTTCATCAACCAGACCACGACCAGTACCGAGAAGACCGAGCCGGCGATGACGGCCAGTAGCGTGCGCGTCACGCTCACCAAAGTCGGAGCGTCCTGGCTGATTTCGTCCTTCGACCCGGTGTAGGCGGATCAGCTCGCCGGGGATACGCCGGGCAGCTTGATGACCGAGAGGTACATCTCCAGCGTCGGCCGGAACAGGTCGATATCGTTGAGCTGGCTGCCGAGGACCACGGAATCGCAGGTGGCGATGAGTACGTGCGCGAACGTCAGCGGCGGGACCAGCAGGGTTCCACCGATCCGGCCGAGACCCTCGACGATGAACTCCGCCAGCGCCTCGACGACTTCCAGTCGCTTGGGCGCGACCCGTTCGCGCACTTCGGGATTGCGGAGCAGATACAGGGTGAACTCGTGGCCCAGTGCGGCCTGCTCGGCTCCTCGATCGCTGCCGAGTAGACGCCACCGCTGGGCGATATCGTCGAGTTCGCGCGTACCTACCTCCCGCACCGCCGACAGCAATTCGGCGAAGGTGTCGAAGTAGCGCCGCCAGTACCGATCACTCACCGCGAGGAAGAGATCCTCCTTGGTGGTGAAGTGCTTGTAGATGGCGCCCTTCGTATAGCCGGCCTTATGCGCGATGTCGTCGAGAGTCGCTGCCGTGAAACCCTTTTCGGCGAACACCGCCTCCGCGGCGTCGAGCAGGAGCGAGCGCGTGTGCGCCAATCGCCGCTCTGCAGTCCAGCGCTCAACCATATCGGCGAGTCTAACAGAGTATCCGAGAACCCTATTGGAATCTCAGATACCCGTTGGTATATTGGCTTCGTACTCATCGCCGATCCGCATCCCGCCCCCAAGCGGTCGAGCGAGCGATGCACTACATCGATTCCGAAGGAGGCAGTTTCATGCCGGAACTGTCGAGCAAGAAGAACACCCCCTATGTCACCGAGCCGCTCGGCGAAACCGCATCGCTCGGCTCCCAAGTGCAGTCGAAGAGCAAGCCGGTCCTGATCTGGGCGATTATCGGCGGCGTAATTCTCGCTTTTCAGCTCTACGTCTGGATCCGCTGGATCACCGGCCCCAATTTCGAACGAGTGCCCACCGGTCCGAGCGATCCACCGACATTGATGAAGACGATCCTCATCATCTGGACGGCCGTTATCGTGGCCGGCCTGCCGGTCGGCATCTACTTCTTCATCATCAGGCCCTGGCGGCGAGAACGCCGGATCACCACCGACGGCATGCTGCTGGTGGCCTGTGGCCTGCTGTTCTTCCAGGATCCGCTGCTGAACTACTTCAACACCTGGAGTACTTACAACACCTGGATGTTCAACCGCGGCTCATGGGTGCTCGACGTTCCGGGCTGGCGGTCCTTCGGCGAACCGGGCGCCATGATGGCCGAACCCGTTCTGATGAACGCGCCGGGATATTCCTACGGCATTCTGCTGTGCACGATCCTGGGTTGCTGGATCATGCGCAAGGCCAAGGCGAAATGGCCGAACATCAGCAATAAGGGCTTGATCGGCGTTCTGCTCGTCTGGACGTTTTTCTTCGACTTCGTCATCGAGGGTTTGTTCCTGATGCCGATGGGTCTTTTCACCTACCCGGGCGCCATTCAATCCCTGTCGATCAACGCCGGTACCTACTATCAGTGGCCGCTCTATGAAGGCCTGATGTGGGGCGGCGTCCAGGCCGGCCTGTGCTCGCTGCGCTACTTCACCGACGATCGCGGCCGGACCTTCGTCGAACGCGGACTGGAACGTATCCAGGGCGGCTTCGTGCGGCAGCAGTTCACCCGCTTCCTCGCAATTTTCGCAGCGTGCAGCATCTTCTTCTTCGTCTGCTACAACATCCCCGCGCAGTGGTTCGCCATGAATGCCGATCCGTGGCCGGCCGATATCCAGAAGCGCTCGTACTTCGATATGGGCATCTGCGGGGAAGGGACCGGGCGGCTCTGCCCCGACCCCACGCTCCCGATGCCGGGCAAGGACACCGGCTACATCAATCCGGAAGGACAGCTGGTGCTGCCTGAGGGCGCCGAGCTCCCCAAGATCGTCCCCTTCGACCGAGGAAACTGAGATGCTGATCAGCGAATCCGACACCGGCGTTCCCGCCGAAACCACAACCGTCCCCGCCGAATGGGAGACACCGTTCTACAAGGCCGTCGGCAACGAAGTGGAGGTCTTTCGCGCAGCGGCCCGCCGCGGTCTGCCGGTGCTTCTGAAGGGCCCCACCGGATGTGGCAAGACCCGCTTCGTGGAGGCCATGGCCGCTGAACTCGGCCGTGAACTGATCACCATCGCGGGCCACGAGGATATGACCTCGGCGGATCTCGTCGGCCGGTTCCTGCTCAAGGGCGGAGAAACGGTGTGGGTCGACGGCCCGCTGACCCGGGCCGTCCGCGAGGGCGCCATCTGCTACGTGGACGAGGTGGTGGAGGCACGCCAGGACACCACCGTGGTCATTCATCCGCTCGCCGATCATCGCCGGGAACTTCCGGTCGATCGGCTCGGCGTCATCCTGCGCGCGGCGTCCGGGTTCCAGCTGGTGATCTCCTACAACCCCGGTTACCAGAGCGTTCTGAAGAATCTCAAGGAATCCACCCGGCAGCGTTTCGTCGCCATCGAGCTCGACTTTCCTTCCGCCGCAATCGAAACCGAGGTGGTCGCGCACGAGGCGGGAATCGATGCCGCGACTGCGGGTGCGCTGGTCACACTCGGCAACGCGATCCGGAATCTGGAAGGTTCGCCGCTGCGCGAAGTGTCCTCCACCCGGATGCTGATCCTCGCCGGCGGGCTCGTGGCCGGCGGCCTGAGCCTGCGCAGTGCGGTGCAGTCGGCGGTGGTCCAGGCCCTCTCCGATGATCGCGATGTCATCCGCGCCCTCGGCGAACTCGTCGACGCCGTCCTGCCACAGCCATGACCGACCCCCATGGCACCGACCGGTTTCGACTGCTCGCCACCTTCCTCGCGGGCAGGCCGGTGGAGATCGCGGAGGCGGCACCCGGCGAGTCCGCGCATACGAGCGGTCAGGTCGTCTTCGTCTCGGCCGGCCTGACCGTCGCGGAGCAGCGCCGCGAAATACTGGTTCAGGCCGCTCTGCTCGGCGCGGGCAGTCTGGATCATCAGTGGGTCAAGGCATTACGGGCCAGGCCCGCGATCGCGCGGCGCTATCTGGCGCTCGAAGGACGCCGCGTGCTCGCCGATCTCGCACAGCGGCTGCCGGTCGCGGCCGCGCTGGTGTCCGAGGTGGGCCCGGGCCCGACGAGCACCGGCGAATCACTCGAAACAGCCAGGGGCCGAGCGAAAGTCGCCGACCCGCCGGCCTGGTTCGGTGTCATCCGGCCCTCCCGGTTGCTGGCGCCGGTCGCTGGCCCTGGCACCCAGGCCACCGCTCGCGAGCTGCGCTTGGAGTTCGATCTGCTGGAGGTGCCCGAGGACGAGGACGGCGACGACAACGAGCAGTCCGGGGAGAGCAAGATCCTCAAACTGTTCGAGAACCCGCTGTTCAGTTCGCAGACACTGCTGGATCAGATCCGTAAGCGACTCGGCGGCTCGCGTTCCGCCGGAGACGGGGCGGCCGGCGGCGATGCGCAGATGCGGTCGGTGCGACGGGCGCGGATGGTGGGGCCCGAGGCCCGGCCGCTCCCCACCCAGATCCGTTTCACCGATGACGACAAGCCCGGCGCCGCCGCGGGTGTGGGCGGCGCGCTCTATCCGGAGTGGGACGTCCACAACAACCGGTATCGGCCCGAGTGGTGCCGGGTCGTCGACTTTCCGCTCACGGTGGCCGCGGACATCACCGCCGCCAGTGTCTCGCACGACGATGTGCTCCGGCGACGTCTAGCCCGAGTCGGGCTGGGCCCCAAAGTTTTCCGGGGCCGCCCCGACGGCGACGACCTGGATATCGAGGCGCTCATCGAGCTGTTCGTCGACCTGCGGTCCGGCTTCTCACCACCGGAACACGTCTATCTGGAGCACCGCAAACTCGCCCGCAATCTCGGTGTGCTCATACTGCTCGACGCCTCTGGCTCCGCCACCGATACCGACCAGGACGGTCACACCGTCCACGACCACCAGCGGCGGGCCGCCGCCACCCTGGCCGCCACGCTGGAGGAGCTCGGCGACCGCGTCGCGGTCTACGCGTTTCGATCCCAGGGCCGGCACGCAGTCCATTTGCCGGCGATCAAAACGTTCGAGCAGCGTTTCGGCGCCGTCGGGCGAGCCCGGCTCAACCAGCTGCAACCCTCGAATTACACGCGCCTGGGCGCCGGTATCCGCGGTGCGGGCGAGATCCTGAAATCCGATGCCGGCACCCAGAATCGGCTGCTGGTAGTGCTTTCCGACGGAATTCCCTACGACGACGGATACGAGGGGCGATACGCCGAAGCCGATGCCTACAAAGCGCTCGAAGAGCTCCGCATGGATGGTGTTGCCTGCCTGTGCCTTTCCATCGGAGCGACCACCGCCGGCAGCGAACTCGAGCGCGTCTTCGGCTCCGCCGGCTATGCCGGCGCGGCGACCCTGGCCGAGTTGAGTCCCCGGATGGACGAGTTGTTCCTGTCCGCCCTGCGCGAACTCAGCGCGCCGAAACCGCTGCGCGCGGGCGCGTAGACATACTACGAAGGATGGAGACTTCACTCCGGAAGATCTCGATCGCACCGGCCTCGGCCATCGGGAGCGCCGCTGCCACCAGCGCTTGTGTTTTGAAAACCCGCGCTGCGGCGCTCAATCGGTGCAGTACAAGATCGGCCCGATATCCGATCGGGGACCGCGGACCGCCATCCCACATGACCACCTCGACAGCGTCGTTGCCCATTGCGGGCAGTAGCCCCCAGCACGCCAGCGCATCACGATCGCAGATGCCACCCGCACCCGGAGCGTGCCACCGGCGACTCTGCTCGTGCCGCGCGCGCACCGAGTCGAGTTCGGCGACCTCGGCGCCGAGGATATGCAGCGGCCGGGCATCCGACATCGCCGCGACGAATACCGTGACCTCCCAACCCGCGAGGGCGTGATCGAACAACCAGCCGCCCGCCTGGTCCACCGCGTCCGCGACACTCGTGGCAACGACATCGAGGCGATAGGTCATCGAAAGTCGAGTGGCGCTGGAGGTGCGTGTCCGACCGGGGACTGCGAGCTGCCGATGCATCAAGTGACTCTCCATGAACTCCACTGCGGCTTGGTTATTCGAGTGATCCGCAGCCATCGACATTCCGGAATGGGGTACGTCACAGTGCGAACCATCGGACGGTAACACAGTTACTCTGCAGTCATCTCGAAATTCTCCAGGCGCGAAGGGTCGATCCGCCGACGCCGCGGCCCACCGGGGGCACGAAGCTCCCCTCCGGCGCTACCGTAGGCGAGTGGCACCAGGACCCCAAGCGATCTCCACCGCGCAGATCATCATCGACGTAGTGCTCGAGTTGCTGGAGTCCGACGGCTATGACGCCGTCCAGCTCAGGGAGGTAGCGCGGCGCGCGCACGTCTCGCTGGCCACGGTCTACAAGCATTTCTCCGATCGCGACGAGTTGATGATCGCTGCCGTCGAGCGTTGGATGGCGACCAACAGCTACGCGGGAATGGAACAGCCGCCCACGCACGAGAATCTGCGCGACGGTCTGATGCGAGTCCTGAGGTATGTCTTCGAACCATGGGAACGCAATCCGAGGATGCTCGAGGCCTACCACCGCGCCCGGGCCGCGGAAGGCGGGCAACGGCTGGACAACCAGGGCGTCAACGCGATACTGCCGGTTGCCTCACCATTGTTCGAGAGCGCCGATCCGTCCTATCTCCAAGACGTCGCCTTGGTCCTGGCCAATATGGCCTACGCGCTGATCGGGCGGTTCGCCGACGGCAGTCTTGCAATCACCGAGATCCTACCCATTCTCGAACGCACCGTTTTCCGCCTGACCAGTGATAACAGCGCGGAGGCCGAGGCGGCGACCGGCCCCGCGCCAGGCCACGACGCGCCCGGCTGGACCGTTGATCCAGCCCTCGCGGCACCCTTCCGGTCGAACCCCGACCCGTCCGCCACCGCGGACCCGGGTACCACCGGGGCCGCACACGAGTAGCCGCCGGCACACCCGGCCGCTCTTGTTTCCACTTGGCCGGTAACCGTGTTACTGTTCGGGCAATCGCGCCGCTGTGACCTGAATCATGCGTTATGGCTATCGCGAGTCAGGTCACAGCGGCGACGATGCCGAGCAGGAAGCGGAGAGTCATCACATGCATGAGCAGCACGGGTTGCGCACACGGGTCAGGGCACTGCCTGGGGCAGCGCGGCTGGCAGCGGGTGCGGTGGCAGCGGCGTGCGCCGTCGCCGTCGCCGGGGTCGGCATCGAGACTCGCGAGGCGGCGGCCACACCGGTGAGCGCGTTCTACACGCCGCCCGCGCAGTTGCCCGCCACCCCCGGCGCGATCATCAAGACCGAGCCGATGACCATTCTCGCGACTCCGCCCACCGCGGCGGGCTGGCCGGTCCGGGCGCAGCACGTCATGTACACCAGCCGGCTCCAGGACGGCACGCCGACCGCCGTCACCGGAACCTACATCGAGGCTTCGGGTCCATGGCAGGGTGCGGGACCGCGGCCCACCGTCGTCATCGGTCCCGGTACCGCGGGTCAAGCCGACCACTGCGCCATGTCGGTCGCCTTCTCCACCGGGCTGACCCTCTCCGCCGATCCTTCGGTCTCACTCTCGGCCAACCAGGAAATGCCCTCCTCGGCCGTATGGAGCGCCCTCGGAGCCCGCGTCCTGGTCACCGACTACATCGGACTCGGCACACCAGGAATCCACACCTTCGCCAATCGCATCGAAGGCGGGCACGCGATCCTCGACGGCGCCCGCGCCGCCAACAATCTCGGCGGAGTCGGGCCCGAGACGCCGCTCGTCTTCTGGGGTTACTCCCAGGGCGGCGGCGCCACCGCGGGCGCCGTGGAACTGCTCCCGCAGTACGCACCCGAACTGAACCTCAAAGGCACCTGGGCCGGTGGGCCCGTCGCCGATTTGACGGCTGTCCTCGCCCGCATCGACGGTGCCCTGATCGGCGGCGCGGTCGGATTCGCGATCAACGGCCTGCTCGCCCGGTACCCCAATCTGAACGCCGCCATCGACCGGGTCATCAGCCCTGCCGGGCGCGAAATGCTGAGCACTCTCAGCACCGAGTGCATCGGCGACGTCATCGTCAAGCAACCGTTCCTGAAAACCAGCTCCCTGACTACCGACGGCCGTCCGCTGCTCGAGCATCTGCGCGACATCCCCGAGGCCGCTCCCGCTCTGGCCGAACTGCGCGCGGGCAGCATCGCACCCACCTCCCCGGTGCTGATCACCAGCGGTCTCAACGACGACACCGTCCCCTATGACCAGGCCCGCAAGCTCGCCGAGGACTGGTGTGCCAAGGGCGCCACCGTTATCTTCCGCACCAACAACCTGCCCCCGATCTTTCCCGGCGCCACCATCCCCAACCATTTCGGACCCGAGATGATCGACGCATTCGGCCCCGACAACGCAATCACCTACCTGCTCGATCGCCTCGCCGACAAGCCGGTTTCCGGCTGTACCTTCGACTGAAGCATTCCGCGCCGGTGACCGATCGGCGCTGACCAGCACCTCCTTCCGAGCCGCTGTGACGGCTCTTGCCTTGCCGTGCCCTGATCCGGATCGATCGCGGATCAGACCTGCGTTCCGACCGATGACTTCGACCGAAAGTTCTGTTATGACAGCGATTTCGCGCCGGTCACTACTGACCGGCATCGCCGCCACTGGGGCCGCCGCCCTGGCTGCCGGCACGGCCGGTGTGCCCCACGCCGCCGCCCAGGTCAACAACATTCCGCTGACCTACGAGGACCATCGCGTAGTGATCATCGGCTCCGGCTTCGGCGGCGGCGTCAGCGCTCTGCGCCTGGCACAGGCGGGCGTGCCCGTGACCGTGCTCGAGCGTGGACTGCGCTGGCCCACCGGGCCGAACTCGGAAACGTTCCCCCGCGCTCTGGCGCCGGACAAGCGGTTCCTGTGGTATCGCTCCAGCCCCAATGTCTTCGGGCGACCGCTGATACTCGCCCCTTACACCGGCCTGGTGGAGGCGGTGAGCGGCGAGAACATGACCGTCCTGTGCGCCGCCGGGGTCGGTGGTGGTTCCCTTGTCTACCAAGGGATGTCGCTGCAGCCCACCGAGGCGGTGTTCAACGCCCATTTCCCGCAGGAGCTGGACTGGGCGCTGATGAACCGGACGCACTACCCGAGGGTCGCGAAGATGCTCGGCCTGGCCGAGGCGCCCGACGAGCTGATCGCTTCCGAAAACTACCGGGCCGCAAGGGTGTTCGCAGAACGCGTGCGCAAAGCGGGTATGCCACTGTCGAAGATTCCGATGCCCATCGACTGGGATTTCGCGCTGGCCGAGCTGCGCGGGGAGATGAAGCCGTCCTACACCAATGGTGACGGGGCCATGGGTGTCAACAACGGGGGCAAGCACTCGGTCGACGTCACCTATATCGCCGCCGCGGAGGCCACCGGTTTGGCGCGGGTCGAAATTCTGCATGAGGTGACCGATGTCGAGCGTGCAGGCGACGGGCGCTGGAAAGTCCACGTGCAACGACTGGACACCACCGGCGCCGTCGTCGAGCACAAGGTCCTCACGACCCGCGCGCTGATCATGGCGGCGGGCAGTGTGAACACCACCCGATTGCTGATGCGGGCGAGCGGTAAGGGCCTGATTCCCGACCTGCCCGATGCCCTCGGCCAGAACTGGGGCACCAACGCCGATCGGATCTACGTCTGGACCGATCCGTCCGCGGAGTTCGGGGCGCCCCAGGGCGGCCCAGTGGTCTTCGGGAGTCTGAACTGGGACGATCCGAATACCGCCCACACCGTGATCCAGGCTTCGATCCCGCCGCTGTCCCTCGACCCGCGCAGCACGATGATGGTCGGTTACGGCGTCAGTGAGAGCCGCGGCGCCTACGCCTACGATTCCGGGCGCGACGACGCGATTCTGCGCTGGCCCGCCGACGGCGACAGCCGCATCCAGAACAATCACATCGGCCCGGCCGTGCAAAAGATCGCCGGACCCGACGGCATGCTGATCGACACCAACGCCCTGTTCCCGTCCACCTGGCACCCGCTGGGCGGGGCGAGCATGGGTGCGGTCTGCGATCTTGAAGGGCGCGTCCATGGTCAGCGCGGGCTCTATGTGCTCGACGGTGCGTTGATGCCGGGCAATACCGCCGCCTGCAACCCCTCGATGACCATCGCCGCCGTCGCCGAACGCGCACTCGACGAGATCGTCGCCCGGGATATCGGTTCGCTGATCTGATGCGGTGAGAGCAACGATCGAGAAAGTCGGAGGTTCATCGGCAATGAAGTCGAATCCAGCGGGGAACCGGACGCGGGCTAGGGCTGGCGCCGTGCTGGCGGCGGTCATCCTGCTTCCCGGCGGCGTAGTAGCCGCGCAACCGCCCAATACCTCGATCCAGCAGTTCGATTCGATAGCCGCCGACGCGGCGGCAGCGGCGCAGTGCGGTCCGGGTTCGGCACCGGAAACCGGCCTGCAGGGTGATGTGCCCGCCGCCGACCGCGCCAGCGGCCGCAGCACCCAGGGTTATCGCTGCAATATCACCCGAATCGGCGGTTTCGAGGGTGCGGGTGGTGGACTCGTCTCAGCGGCGTTCGACCACTGCGCGTACATCGGCAGTTTCTTTCCGGGCAGCCTGAACGGGCCGAGTCCGGGTGTACAGGTGCTCGACGTCTCCGAGCCCGCGAATCCGGTGCGGTCGACGACGCTGACCGAGCCCGCCATGCTGGCGGGCACCTGGGAAACATTGAAGGTGAACACCCGGCGCAAACTGCTTGTGGGCGCAGGTGCCCCGGTGCTCGCCGGCGCCGGTATGCTCTCGATCTACGACATTTCCGACTGCGCACACCCTCGGCTGCTCAACCCCGGTGTCGGCTCGAATATTGCACTGCCGCTTAACATTACGGCACACGAGGGCGGGTTCTCCCCCGACGGGATGACCTACTGGTCGTCGGGCACCGTGCCCGGCATCGTAAGTGCGGTCGACCTCGCCGACCCGGCGAGTCCACGCGTCCTCTGGCAGGGCATGCCGGGCATCTCCATCCACGGCATGGGGGTGAGCGCGGACGGCAACCAGGTGTTCCTGGCCGATAACACCGGCGGCTTGACGGTGCTCGACAGCAGCGCCGTGCAGCGTCGTGACCCTGACCCACGCCTGCCGATCCTGTCGCAGACGAAGTGGACCGATGGCTGGGCCACCCAGCACGCGGTACCGGTTGTCTACGACGGCAACCCTTACCTCTTCGCGGTGGACGAGGCAGGTTCGGGCGGCGTCAAGATCATCGATGTGGCCGATGCGGCCCGCCCGCGCCTGGCCGGATCGATCAAACTGGAGATCAACCTGGCCGCCAATCAGGATGCGGCACTTGCCTCCAGCATGGGCGGATCGATCTTCTCCTACGACCCGCACTACTGCGCGGCCGACCGTCCGAAGAATCCGACCGCACTGGCTTGCGCCTGGCTGGCCTCCGGTATCCGAGTTTTCGACGTGCGCGACCCGCACTCCGTGCGCGAAATCGCCTATTACAACCCGCCCGCCCGGACCGGCCGGCCGCCAGGAGCGAATTCACCGCAAGCCCTGTTCTCGGTCGCCGGTGTTCCGGTACTCAGTTCCGGCTCCATCATCCAAGCGCTCAACGCCGGCGTCTTCGACCCGGCGACGGCGCTCGGTCCGCGCAGCGACCGGGTGCCAGGTGACATGTCGGCGGATCTGTGTTTCTCCCCGCCCAGCTGGCATGGCGACCAACTCTGGGTAGCCTGCTCGGACAACACCTTTCAAACGCTGCGACTCGATTCCAGCGTCTACACTCCCCCGCCGGATCAAGAAACGACCATCGGATCGTGAACCGCCGCAACCTGATCCTGGCCGGTTCGCTCGCCGCCCTCGGCATGCTGCTGCTGGTGCTCGGTGCGGCTGTCCGTCCGCTGATCGTTACCGATGTACAGACCAGAACCGAGGTCCTTACCAGCACCGAAATCGAGTTCGTGCAAGATATGGTCGCCCATCATCAGCAGGCGCTCCTCATGGTCGCGAGTCTGGATCCCGGCGTTCAGCCCAGCATCACCCAGCTCGCAGTACAGATCGACCGCAGCCAGCGCACCGAAATCGGCACCATGCTCGGATGGCTGCAACTTGCCTCCGTCACCGCGACCAACCCGCACCCGATGCGATGGATGGCGCCTTCCCATCACGCTGCCTCCCCCGCCGCGCCAGATCCCATGCCGGGCACCGTGACTCGCTCGGAACTCGATGCTCTAGCCACCGCCCGCGGCGGGCAAGCAGAGCAGTTGTTCCTCCGTCTGATGCAACGCCACCATCAGGGTGCGGTCGCCATGGCCCGAGTCGCAGACTCGCTATTGGAGCCAGGGCCGGTCAAATACCTGGCACGCGAAATAATCGCCACCCAGAGCCAGGAATCCGGACTGATGAGCATTCTCCTCGAGGCTCCGCCCTCTTGACCGCCAATCCGTCCGCAAGCACCGACGCCTAGCCGGTCAGTCGGGGGTGACTGCTTGCTCCGGCTCGCTCGTAGCCAACTTCGGATCGGCACGTTCTGCGAAGTCGGGCGGGGTCGCACGGCGTCGGCCCGGCGCCCACGCGGCAATGAGAACCGCCGCTCCGATGGTCAGGAGCCCCAGCGCAGTCGCGGACTGCTGCAAGCCGTTGATGAATGCGGACTTCGCGAACTCGGCGAGCGGTTGCGCCTGCGGGCCCGCGCGCTCCGCCACTTGGAGCGCGGCCGCGAGCGAATCGCCGACCGGTTCGCGTGCAACCTCGGGAAGTTGAGGCAGCACCGGGGTGATGCGCTCGCTGTATCCAGCGGCGAGCACGCTGCCTGCGATCGCGATACCGATCGCGGCGCCGACCTCGCGGGCAGCGTCGTTGACCGCCGCGGCGACGCCGTGTTTTTCCACCGGTGTGCCGGCGATGATCGCGGCTGTCGCGGGGGCGGTACACAATCCGATTCCGGTGCTCATCATCAGCAACGGGACGAGTAATTCCACGTAGCCGGTATGGACGTCGGTACGAGCGATCATCAGCAGCCCGCCCCCGATCGCCAGCAATCCGACGAAGGTGGGTACACGAAGACCCACCCGCTCCGCCAACCGAGGTGCGATCGCGGAGACCGCTATCATCGGAAGCCCCATCGGGGCGAGCGCCAGCGCCGAGATCAGCGGCCGGTACCCCAAGATCAGCTGCAAATACTGCACGATCAGCAGGAACAGACCGAAAGTGACGAGGAACTGCACCGTCACGATCGCAGTGCCGCTGCCGAAACCACGGTCGGTGAAGAGCCGAATGTCGATCAGCGGATGCGTCACCCGCCTCTCGATGACGATAAACGCGAGAGCCAAGGTCAGCCCGATCACGATCACCGCGATCACCTGCGGATCGAGCCAGCCACGAGCGGGCACTTCGATCGCCGCGACCACGATCGCGCCGATCGCCAGGGCGCTGGTGACTGCACCGAGCGGGTCCATCGCAGGTCGCGAGGCATCCACAGATTCGGGCACGGTGCAGGCAGCCACCGACAACACTGCGCCCATAACGGCCATACCGACGAAAATCGAAACCCAGGACCAACTTTCGATCAGCAGGCCGGAACCGAGGATACCGATGATCGCGCCCGCACCCGCGACACCGGCCCACAATCCGACCGCGCTACTGCGACGCTCTTCCGGAAATCCAGCCGTCAGCAGCGACAGCGTCGACGGCATCACCAGCGCTGCCCCGACACCCGCGAGAACTCGCGCCGCGATCAGCCAGCTCGGGGTGTCCAGAATCAGCGGCGCCGCCGAGGCGAGCGAGAAGACAACGAGTCCCACAATAAGGACCACCCGCCGGCCGTACCTGTCGCCCAGCGCGCCCGCAGGTAGTACGAGGCAAGCCAGCGCCAGGGTGTATCCGTCGACGATCCAAGTGATTTCGGCTTGACTCGCGCCGGTGGCGGCTGCGATTTCCGGCAGCGCCGTGTACAGCGCCGCCATCGAGGCGGTAACGAGAATTACCCCGAGACAGGACACGACCAGCAGCCAGCGCTGGGCAGCGGACAATCGGCCACGTCGAGGGGCAGCCATCACATCTCCGATACTCTTAGTATTGCTACGCTACTACTTGTAGCATACTTTGACGGGACCGGATAGGCCGGTGGGTTGACCCACCTCGTGGAGGAATACTGGTGATATGAGCGGAATCGACGATGCCGAGGTCGACCCACGCAAGGTGCGCTCGCGGGCCCGTCTACTCGATGCGGCCGCTGTTCTGTTGCAGGATGGCGGCTTGGAAGCGGTGACCATCGAGCGAGTGACCAAATCGTCGAAGGTCGCGAAGACCACTCTGTACCGGCATTTCGACAACGTCATGCAATTACGCGCCGCCACCATCGAACGTATGCTGCCGCCAGTATTGGAGACACCACCTGAAGGTCCGCTGCGCGAGCGTCTGATCAGCTTGCTGCAACGCCAAGCCGACGCAATACGAGACACACCATTGCAGGTATCGACTTTGGCCTGGTTGGCAACCGGCTCCGACCGCACCACCGGCAACCCGGCCGTAACCTCGCTCAGCCAGCGCATCATCGATCAATATCGGGTGCCGTTCGACCAAGTGCTCAACACCCCGGAGGCCCACCGGCAGCTGGGCGAATTCGATACCTTCTTCGTGCTGTCGCAATTGGTCGGTCCGCTCGTTTTCAGCAAGCTCATCGGCTTGCGCCCATCAACCCCGCAGGACTGCGCCCGCATCGTCGACGACTTCCTCGCGGCACGCGCCATGGCTCCTTCGGTGCCCTGAGATCAACTCTCTCACCGGGTGATACTGGTGCTGAATGCCAATTCGTTGCCCACAATCGGCATTTCTCCAACTTGTGTAGACGGCTCAGCGACCGCCGCTTAAACCACGACGCCTCAGTTAACTCGTATCTACCTTGCGAACTACTTGATCTGCAGTTCTAGGCCAAACCACCCTGGTCCGACTTCAAGTCTCCCAGCCTCGACTGACCGACGATCCACGATTTCTACTCGTGCGGTAAGCCGGCCGCGACCAAGCCGCACGCGGAAGCACTCAAGGGAATGCCGCCGCAGTTCCATCCGATCGAACACGCCCCACCTGATGCCAGTTCCGGACATGTGACCGCTGTCGTTCAACGTTTCCCCAGGTCAATGCGTGTGGTTAGCGCGGGTGTCCCCCTCCGGACTTGACCACCCACGCCGAGCACAGCGCTGCTTGGTGCGATCGCGTCGCCCTGCCGAGGCCGACGTCACAACCGACAGCGGGAGCCAGGACCCGGAACTCGTTGCTTCGGCACCCACGAGGCGTGCAGCCGGAGCGCCGCCCCGTCGTCAGGTCGGTCCCGTAGAGGCCCGCCGTCTCCGGTGCTGTCGAGAAAGTGAAGGTATGTCTCCGGGTTCAGTTGCCGAGTGATCGAATAACGCATGTGATGCCGGAGCGATGAATCCGACTCATCAGGTGTCAATCGGCGATTCGAATGCCCAGTGCGTAGCTCGACCACAATCGGCGACAACAGGCCATCTCAGCCGCCGAGCATTCGTGGCTTGCGCGGCCGAAAACCTTTGGCCGACAGAGGTTGTTGTTCGTACTATGCGATCTCCATCGGGGCTGTCGCAACGTGAAAGCGTGTGAAATTCCGAGAATCGGGGTAATTCCGCCCAACTGCTGCCGAGCACTGCCGTCGCCCATGTGGCCTGAGTCGCTGGCCTGTACCATCGGAAGGCAGGGAGATCAGCAGGCAGGTCACGAATCGAGGTGACCCGTGCTTTCATTCTCCCGCCGCCAGAATCCCTGGCGTACTGGACATTGCCTCCCGCCGGACGCGAGTGAGCATCCGTCGATCCGCCCCCACTATTGCGAGGGCTCTGACCAGTGACGAAAAGAGCCACCGACGCGCCTCATTGCTGCGAGCCGAACCTTCGCAGCAAGGCAGCATCTGTCGACACAACAGGGACGCCCCCTACAGAAACGGTCGGCCGGCGACAGCGTAGTTCGGCGCCACGCCAGCCACCTCGGCCCGACGCCGCGCGCCAGTCGCGAACCGAATCACCCGCTACCACGTTGGCCACGAGCGACCTCGACAACGAAACAGCGATCGGGTTCGAGAACATCTACGTCAGCCACGCACACCGCCAGCCATCGCCGATAATTCGTTTCGATTACCCGGAGGCGGCAAGGGAAACTGCGATAGGCGTTGCCCATTGGTCAACAGCGACGGTCGATCAGCACGGACGCTTGAGCGACCGGTCCACGATTAGAAAACTGGAATGGCAACCGGGGCAATCCATCTCGATCACTCCACACGAACAAAGTGCAGTGGTGCACACCGCCGATAACGGTCGATGGCGCATCGGCTCCAATGGCTACCTTTACCTGCCGGCTGCGATCCGCCACGACTGCAACATAGAACCCTGCAGCAGGGTGCTCATCGTTGCCTCCCTCAGTTATCGCCAACTAGTCGTCTACCCGACCACTCTGGTTGCGATCGCGCTCGCTGAGTTTCGGCCTGGGCCATGGCGAAGCACATGAGCAACGACGACATCAGTGCCGCGTTGCACCTCATCTCCCGACTAGGGCTCACCATCGACGATCTGGCGGTCAAGTCTCCTGAGGTTGTAGAAGTTCCAACCTTCCGCGCGTACATCAAGCGCGTAGCGGCGGCAGTGCCACAGACGACCCTGGACAACTACCGAACCTACTGGAAGGCAGTGGAGGAGGTGTGGGCCGAGCGGCTCATCACAGAGCCGACCTACACCGAGATCCAGCAACTCGTCACCGAGTACCAGGCACGAGCGGCTGCAGCGCCGCGATCCAACTCCCGCGGCGGCCGGGCAGCCGCAGCACAGATGGTGTCGGCGATCCGCAAGCTCTATCGCCACGCAGAGCAAGATCGGCTCATCCATCCGCTCGAAAACCCGTCCGTGAAGGTCCCGCGACCACGACAATTATCGAGCACTCGGCACGCACTCACTCTCCAGCAAGTTCACGCCCTCGGCTATATCGCCTCGAGCACCGGCAACGACAGACCACTCGACGCACTGATCGTCCGGATACTGATTGAAACCGCGTGTCGCAAAAGAACTCTCCTTCACCTAACGATCGACGACCTCGATGTCGAGGACTGCCTCATGCGCCTGCGTGAGAAAGGAGGCACCATCCGGTGGCAACCGATATCACCTCCCCTGATGCACAAACTGATCGAACACGTCGCGGTGCGCGGTGGCCCTGCTACGACACGCCAGGTTCTGCGATACCGCAGCGGAAAGCCAATCGGGCGCCGACGCATCGACCACCTATTCGACAGGTTCAAGACTTATCTCCCCTGGGCCGCGACTCTCGGAATCAGTCCGCACTGGATCCGGCACACAACCCTGACCTTTGTCGAGAGACTCTTTGGCATCGCCGTTGCCCGCGCGTTCGCGGGCCACAACGATGCCCAAGGTGCCAGCAGTCCAACTACTTTCACCTACGTACGCGCAGGTCTACTCGATATCGTGGAAGCACTGGTCGCACTGACAGGCGAGCCACATCCACTGCTGACCGACAGTAATCGGCATCCCCTATCGCCCAACGACTGGCGCAACCGGCAGGATCCACCGGTATCCTGACACGTTATGAACACTCAGATGCAGCGAGTTCGCTGCGAACCGAGTGTCCTAACGGGTGAAATTTGACGTCACTGTCGGTTTGTGTCATTTGAGGTGACGTAGGAGGTTCAGAGCCAGCCCTGACCAGGAGTGCGTCAACTATCTGGCAAGTTCACGTGTGTCGATTCCTGCCGGATGGCTGACGCAGAGCGCCTCGGTCAGATGGTATTCGACCTTGGCGGTGGCTCGGGTCGTTGTCTCGGGTGAGTAAGCCCGCGGCGACCAGTTTCGCGAGGCGGTTGGCCAGGATGTTCGACGCGATGCCCTCGATGGAGGCGGCGAGCAGTTCGCGAAAGTGGGTGTTGCCGCCGAACATGATGTCGCGCAGGACGATCAGGCTCCATCGGTCTCCGAGTAGCTCGATCGTCATGTTGATCGGGCAGCCCGACTTGCCTGGGGGCACCGGTAGCTTGTCATGAGCAACTGGTTGCGCCATGGGATCAGTCTAGGTAGGTTATTAACCGATTGCACATTGCAACCAGAAGGGTTCCGATGACACCGTTGGTCCGCGTTCACAACTTCGCCGTTTCCCGCGATGGATACGGTGCCGGGGAGGGGCAAAGCCTCGAGCGCCCCTTCGGCCACGCCGATCCGGGCGACTTCATGTCCTGGGCGGGTGCCACCGCGCACTGGCCCAACCGGACCGAACCCGGGGGAACCTATGGCCTCGACGACTACATGACTCGCGACTTCGCCAACAACATCGGCGCCGAGATCATGGGGCGCAACAAGTTCGGTCCACAGCGCGGGCCATGGGAGAACCACGACTGGCAAGGATGGTGGGGGGACGAACCCCCGTTCCACACGCCGGTGTTCGTCCTCACCCACCACCTGCGGCCCTCGTTCACGCTCGCGGACACCACGTTCCATTTCCTCGATGCGGCTCCGAAGGACGCACTGGCGCAGGCATTCGATGCCGCCGAGGGCAAGGACGTGCGAATCGGCGGCGGTGTCGCCGCGGTTCGGCAGTTCCTCGACGCCGATCTGATCGACACGATGCATATTGCCGTTGCGCCGGTCGAACTCGGTCGCGGCGAAAGGTTGTGGGCGAGTCCCGAGGAACTCGTCGACCGTTTTCATCTGGAGCAGATCCCGAGCCCGAGCGGGGTGGTGCATCACTTCTTCTGGCGACGGTGATCGGGGGCGGGCGCCTTCGCGTGCGGGGATCGAAAACCTACGTCAGGTTAGTGGCAGAAACGGTCGTGGACTGCTTCGACGGTGATCGAGGAGTCGTAATCGGAATGCGGAAGGCGTTTGCAGGCTTGGGCTTTCGCGCCTCATACCTGCGACGCGATGAGACACCTGCGCAAAACTCCCTGCGCAGGTCTCATTCGATGACTGCGTGATGTCGGCTATGCGCCCGTCAGGAACACTGGCAGTGTTCCGTGTCCGTTCGAGATGAAGCTGTTCACCGTGCCCAATTCCGCCGGATCCGCGGCCAAACGCATGTTCGGGAAACGCTCGAAGATGGCGGGTAGCGCGACGGTGGCTTCCAGCCGGGCAAGAGGGGCACCCAAGCAGTGGTGGGCACCGTAGCCGAAAGACAAGTGCTCCTTGGAGGCTCGGGTGATGTCAAAGGTGTCCGCGGTGTCACCGTGCAACTTCGGGTGACGGTTTGCTCCGGCGTAGGAGGCAAGGATCGCATCACCCTTGGAGATATGGACGTCGTCGATGTCGATGTCGTCCACGGCGTATCGCAGCGGCAGGTGCGCTACCGGCGCCTGGAACCGCAATGATTCCTCGACGACGTCCGACCAAGCCGCCCGGCCCCCTACTACCGCGGCGAGCTGCTCGGGGTTGGTCAGCAGCGCGAAGATGGCCTGGTCGAGCAGATTGACCGTCGTCTCGTGACCAGCGCTGATGACCAGGAGCAGCGTGTCGATGAGTTCCTGCTCGGTGAGCCGCGAGCCGTCCTCCTCGTCCACGTGCGAGATCAACAGGCTCGTCATATCGTCGCCGGGTTCGCTGCGACGGAACTCGACCAGCTCGCTGAGAATCCGGTACATCTCCATGTAATTGGCGTGCGACTCCTCCGGGCCGAGGGAGGTGTCGAAGATTCCGTCGACACACGCGCGCAGACCGTCGTTGAGCGACTCCGGAACTCCCATCAGCTCGCTGATGACCTGGATCGGCAACGGGTAGGCGAAACTCTCACGCAGATCGACTGCCTCACCTGCGGGGGTCTGTTCGAGTTTGTCCAGCAGGTTCGCGGTTATGCGGTCGATGAGCGGGCGCATCGCTTTGGTGCGGCGATCGGTGAACGCGGGTGCGACCAGTTTGCGCAATCGCTTATGGTCGGGGCCGTACGCGGTGAACATGTTGTTCACCACCACCCACAGAAGAAGCGACCAATCCTCCGGCACTTCACCATTGATGAGCGCAGGCCAATGCTGTCTGGCGTCCTTGGACACTCTCTTGTCAACGAGCAGGCGCATGAGTAACTCGGGATCAGTAACCGACCACGCTTTGACACCGCCGGGCAGCTCAACCAAGACGGCAGGTCCAAGCGCTCGAAGGTCCGCGGACTCCCTTTGGATGTCAGTCCCTGTCGGGTTGAGGACGATCAATTGTTGGTCCATCGTTATCTCCTTAGAACACTGGCAACGGTGGTGATGCGGGGAAGAAGACGGGCAGCGATGCCAGTGCCCGATGGAAGGGTCCCGGTCGCCACACCAGGTCTTCGACGGCGGCAGCCAGTTGCAGTTCAGGCAGCGCGTCGAGCAGTTGGTCGATGGCTTCCTGCACGATCAGGTACGCGACGGACTTCGCAGGGCAGGCGTGCGGCCCGAGACCCCACGCCAGATGTGAGCGATTATCGGTGTATTCACCACTGCCGATTGCGGGGCCGTTGTTGCAGCCGGCCATGCTGATAACGACGGGCTGGTTGGCTGGCAGCCACACTCCATCGATCAGAATCGGCTGGCGCGGGTAGGACACGCAGTAGTTCGCCAGCGGCGGGTCGGTGAACAGGACCTCGCCGAGGGCGTCACGAGTGGACCGCGTGCCACCGTGCACACTGTCCGCGAACCGGTCGTCGGTCATCATCAGCAGCAGCGTGTTGACGATCAAATTCAGCTGTGGCTCGATGCCCGCGCCGTACAGGGTGACCAGTTGGTGGATCATTTCCTCGTCATCGAGCGCGGCTGGATCCTCGATCAGCCGCGTGGCGAGGTCGGCACCGGGTTCATCTCGCTCGAGCCTGACCAATTCCAGCAGGCCTTCGGTGAGCATCGCATTGCCCTCGGCCGCGTTGATGCCCTCGAAGATCGCGGCCATGCCGGTGGCGACCTTGCGCCCGATCCCTGGTGTGCAGCCGAGGATCGTATTGAGGGCTTCCTCGGCGATGCCCGCCGTGTTCGCCTGCCGGTAGCGCTGATGGTCGAGGCCAGCGTTGCGCAGCGCGTTCGGCCGCCATCCCAGCATCGGCAGAATCGGGCACTCGGCGGGCACATTCTTCTGCCAGCCGCGCGGATCGGCGGGGAAATGATCCGGATCGTTGAGAATCCTCAGGGCGGTGTGATATCCGATCACCAGGGTGGCTGGGATGCCCGGCACGGGTGCACGTGCTGCGGCGGCGGCAGTGGCCCGAACCGCGAGTCTGTTGCTGCCTGATGTCGGCAACCGGAAACGCGTGGTGACCGCGCCGCGCATCGTGGAATCGGACGAGCAGATCGCGGTCGCGACTGTCACGTTTCCTCCCCTGTAGCTCGATGTGTGTCTAACAGGTTGGGCCAGAGCATATTTCGAGCACGGCGCTCGATGATACCTGCCGACACGAGGAAGCGCAGGTTGACGGATATCAGGGATGTCGCGGCTTGTCGCGCCTAGTACTCCAGCTGCACTTCGTGATGTAGCTTCTGTCGGCGCTGGTAGTGGGCCCGTCGGGCGCGGTATTGGTGACGCCGTCGCCAGATTGACCACCGCCAGATCTGTTCCGGGTCGGGGGCAGTGGTGATCAGGTGTGCCAGGAGACGTTTGATTTCGCCGATAGTGAGTGGAATGAGGCCGCTGCCAACGCTTTTGGGGATATGGCCGCTGTGACAGCGAGGTAGGTGTGGGCGAGCATCGCGAGGGTGATGTGGCGGTACCAGGCGTCGTAGTGGCGGACCTGGTATTGGTCGAGGCCGATTTCGGTCTTAGCAGTCTGGAAGCAGTCCTCGACGGCCCAGCGGGCACCGGCGACGCGGATGAGTTCGTCGTCGCTGGTGCCGATTGGCGCGCAGCACAGGTAGTAGGCGATTTCGAGCTCGCCCTTGGGATTCGGAGTCAACGCGCGACGTGCCAGCAACCATCGGTCCCAGCCCGCGGCAGTGGTGTCGGGGTAGGTCGGCAGGGAGGCCACCGCCCAGTCGAACAACCGTGGGCCCTTCGCGCCCGCGCCGCAGCTGCGGCGCTTCCAAGCTCGTGAAGGTGCTCGTGCGACAAGGTGATCCGCGCGTGAGCTACCGGTGGTGAAGGGTATGCCCTGGCTGCACGGCACCGCCACCACGTAGCCGACGCGGCGGTCCTCGAGCCATGATCGGAACTTCGAGTCCCCACCGTATGCCTCGTCGGCGGTGACCCACCGTGCGGGCACCCCCGCGTCCAGGGCGCGGGCGAGCATCTTCTTCGCCAACGTTGTCTTGGTCGCGAACTCGACCTCATCGGGCACGCTCGCGGCCCGGCACCGATCCCGGTCGTCGGTCCACCACTTGGGCAGATACAGTTCCCGATCAATCAGTGTGCGCCCTTTGCCGGTGGTGTAAGCACAGAAGACGCCCAGCTGACAGTTCTCGATCCGGCCCGCCGTGCCCGAGTATTGTCGTTGCACCCCAGCGGATTTCACGCCCTTCTTGAGGAATCCGGTTTCATCGACCACCAAGACGCCGTCCGGCTCGCCGAGGTGTTCGACAGCGTAGGCGCGCACGTCATCACGCACGCCGTCGGCGTCCCAGGCTGCCGCATGCAGCAACCGCTGCATCCCATCCGGGCTGCGATCACCAGCCGCTTCCGCCAAGGTCCACCCGTTCTTCCCGGCCAACGGCGCCAGCAACCCCCGCACATACGCCCGCGCCCGCCGCCGCGGCTCCGCGCGACAGAACCGGCCCGCCACCCGCGCAAACAGATCATCCAACCCGGCAACCCACACCGAGAGATCCTCATCGATCGGCACAAGAACAATCAGGAAACGGCAACCCGTCCATCTCGGGGCATCACGGGCCGTGAGATAGACCTTGGCGCCTTCGCGTGCGAACGCACGAGCGACAGCAGACTCGGCCGAACCGGCTACTCCGTAGATGACCGCGTTCTTGTTTCGAGCAACATGGCTGCACCATAGGCGTAACCGGGTCGCTTCTCCTTGGACGATCTTGCGTTCTCCGTCGTGCTCCTTGGGCGATGGCTGCGGCCGATCAGGTTCTGCGCGAGATGACCATGATGTATTCGCAGGGAGCGTTCGTTCGGTTGGCGAAGCCGTGGTCCGCGTCGGCCTGGAAGAACAGAGAGTCGCCTGTGTTCAGGGTCTCGCTGATCCCGCCGATCGCGACGGTGAGGGTGCCTTCGAGCACCACGAGTTGTTTCTCCGTACCCGGCGGATACGCGGGCAGCAGCCCGGTAGAGACCTGTGCGGGGAGGTAGTGGGCGACCATCTCGCCGCCTCCCGCGCCCGGGGCCGCCGACACCATGTGCCGTTCGAAGCCAGTTTCCGGGTCGCGGAAAACGGGGCGATCGTTCTTGCGCATGACAACGGCCACACCAGACGCGGCAGCAGCTGCCCCACCAATCAGGTCCGAGAGCGACGCGTCGAGCGCGTGGGCGATCCTGGACGCGACGCCGATCGTCGGGCTCTTCTCACCGCGTTCGACCTTGGACAGCATCGCCCGGCTGACCGACGACTGCGTGGACAGCTGCTCCAGCGTCAGGCCCGCCTCCTCGCGGCGTCGCCGCACGTTAGCGCCGAACGCGCCGGCCAGATCGTCACGGTGCTGTGGTTCGACCGCGTTTCCGTCTTGCTCGACCACCATGCTCCTCGATCGATGGGTACCTTGCTGCCCACAGTGTAGAGTTCTCCTAAAGAAGATATAGTCTTCTATCAGAGACACGCGATATGCGCCCGACACGACGGAGGTTCCATGCGTTTGATCTCGAGTGGCCAGCACCATGCCACGTTCGAATTCGGCGATCTGCAGGTGATCTCGTTGCGAGACGGGTACATCGACATGCCGCCGACACGGCTCCGCGACGAGGATGGGTGCACGCTCGATGAGCTGCCGGCCGCTGTGCCGCTGGCCGGCGACAACTTGCGGCTGTCGGTCAACGCCTTCTTCGTCACCGACGGCACGCGGTCGGTTCTCATCGACACCGGCGCGTCCAACGTCTGGCACGACCCCACCATGGGATTGATCTACGATGCGCTCGACGAAGCGGGAATCGACCGCGCGCATGTCACCGATGTGGCCATCACCCACAGGCATGAAGACCACGTGAGCGGCCTGATCGCGCCGGACGGTTCAGAAGCGTTCACCAAACTCGAGCGCGTGTGGATCGGCGCGGGCGACACCTCGGTGTTCACGGGGCGGCTCGAGCCGATCCGCGACCGGGTCGTACCCGTGTCGGAGAAGGTCGCGATCAATGACTGGGTCACCGCGATCCCGACACCGGGCCACACACCCGGTCACACCGTCTACGACGTCAGGAGCGGCACCGGCCACCTTCTCGCCTGGGGCGACACCGTTCACGTTCCCACGCTCCAATTCGATCGGCCGAACGTGTCCTGGGAGCTCGACGGCAACCAGTCCCAGGCCCGCGCCGCGCGAGCGGCCCTCCTCGAACAACTGACCCAACCACACCGCTTCGTAGCCGGCGCCCACCTCGACTCACCCGGTATCGCCCGCGTAACCCCCTCCGGCGATGGTTATGCGCTGGAATACCTCGCACCACCGATCGGCTGATCGAGCCTGTCGGCTCCGGGCCGCGCTCGCGATGCCGGCCAGGGCGCTTCCCGGGCGCGTAGAAGTTGATCAAGGTTGGGGGTTAGTGCTGCAACGGCGCTCGGCTGAGTCCGTGCTCGTAGATCTGACTTGTGGTGTTGGATCGCATTGTGGCCGAGTTGGATTCGTTGATTGCCCGGGTCGGTGGCCGGTTCACCCGGTCCGAACCGCGGCACGGGCACGGGCACGGGAGTACGTGGAGGGCCTGCTGTCCGGGCTGGAGCGTAAGAACGGGTGGACGCAGGCCGAGCGTGCTGGTGAGGTGAGTCCGGACGGATGCAGCGGCTGCTGCGCAAGGCCGACTGGGACGTAGACGGGGTCCGTGAGGACGTGCGAGGCTCCGGGTCGAGCATCTCGGCGACCCGGCCGCAGTCGTCGTCGCCGACGACACGGGTTTCCTGAAGAAGGGTGTGAAATCCGCTGGCGTGCAACGCCAATACTCGGGCACGGCGGGCAGGATCGAGAACTGCCAGATCGGGGTGTTTCTGGCGTATGCCTCCGTGCACGGGCATGACCTGATCGACCGGGAACTGTATGTCCCCGAGTCGTGGACCGCCGATCGGGACCGGTGCCGAGCCGCCGGGATCGGCGACGATGTCGGGTTCGCGACGAAACCGCAGCAGGTGATCGCCATGCTGACACGGGTGATCGCGGCCGGGGTGCCGTTCGCGTGGTTCACCGCCGACGAAGCCAACGGGCAGGTCCGGGCCCTGCGGGAATGGCTCGAGGCCTAGGTCGGCAGGAACACCAGTTCCACGCCGTTCCTGGCGCACCATTCCCGCACTTCGTGGCGCTTGTTGACCGAATAGTTGTCCAGGATCAGGTACAGCTTTCCTTCCGGCCAGCGGGCTCGCAGGGACCTGAGGAAAGCCAGGAACTCGGTCCATCGTTTCCGGTCACGGATGCGGTAGTAGAGCTGGCCGGTGGCCAATTCCAGCGCGCCGAACATGTGCCGCACGCCCTGAGTGCGGTGGTAGGTCGCCCGCAGCCGGGCCGGTCGACGCTTCGGGAACCAGCCGCGACCGGGCCGGCCCGATGGAAGCCGACGCGTGCGAGATCACTCCTGGTGTGCTGGAGGGGTTTATCGCGACTGTGCTGGCCTGGCGCGGACGTACGAGTCACGCTGTCCTCCAGGCGTTGTCCGATGGTTTCATCGCCACGATGTTGGTCATAGCCGAGCGGGCTGGCATCGAGGTGCCTTGGGAAGCTCAGGTCGGCCGTGGGGTGGATGGTGTGCATGACGTGCAGGTTGTCTCGAGTCCACTGTCCAGCTTCGGCAGCGAGGTTGGTTAGAGTTTCGCTGTCCGTGAGCACGCTCGTCAGCTGGCCCGCTCCATGGCACGTTGACGAGAACGAACGCGCGATCATCGGCTACCAAGATTGGCGGTAGGACCGGTGCTCGGCCAAGTCCAGGTGCCCGGTGAGACGCTCCCCTAATCGCCTGCCCGCCGTCGTGTTCGGTGTGGCTCGCTAATGTCGAGATGATCGACCGCAAAATCAAAGCGGCCGACAATGAATTGCAACAACTCGTCATCGACCGCAGCTCCACGGTCATGGACTTACATGTCGGGTGAATGCCACTTTCAGACGGTGCAGTAAGGGGGCGAAGGGACGGGGAACGATGTCGTGGAGTGCCTCGGCGAGCAGGCGGATGGGTTCGGTGCACGAGTCGTAGCGGGCACTGGGGTCTTTTGCGAGCGACCGGTGCAGGATCGCGTCGACCTCGGACGGGATCCAGTGTTGGCGCTCGGAGATCTCGGGGGGTGGGTCGTGCAGTTGGGCCTCGGCGGTGGCCATGAGGTTCGCGCGGGGGAACGGTGTGCGGCCGGTGAGCAGCTCGATGGCCGAGCAGGCCAGCGCGTACTGGTCCGTCGCCGGAGACACCGTACCCGCCTGCAGCAGTTCCGGCGCGGCATACGGTACCGACACGACAACGAAACCGTTTGTGGCCAGCGGCGGTTCGGGCCGGTGCAGCCACCGGGCCTGATCGAAGTCCGAGATTTTCACCGTCGCAGGCTCGTCCGCGCCGACCAACACGTTCGCCGGTTTCACGTCGAGATGGACCACACCGTTGGTGTGTGCGAAATCCAATCCTGCCGCGACATGGGTCAGCACAGAAAGCACACGCCGCAGATCCGGGTTTTGGCGCGGCATCCGCACCAACCTCAACCCTGTCGCGCCTGCCACGTACTCGCGTGCCGACCACAGCCTGCCGTCGGTTTCACCGTGCGTGTACATCCGCACGATGTTGGGGTGCCGCAGCGCGGACAGGATGTCGAACTCGTGCACAAATCGCGCACGCGCCTCGGGTGACCGGCTGTCGTCCGGCCCCAGAATCTTCAGTGACACAAGCCGCGACCGTTCCGGATCCTCGGCCAGATACACCTCGCTGCTGCCGCCATGCCCCAGCCGGGCCTTCACAACTAACCCCACAAACTGGTCACCTGGCTCGAGCATCACTGCCTCACCATAGTTCGCAGGCGTCCGCTGCATGCCGGGGTTTGCCCACTTGTGCAGATGATTTCGAGCATTGACACTCGCCTCGCAGACGATCTTGGGCTCAGGGAGTGGATGCATCACCTCGCGTCTGCGCACCCGAAGTCCGACGTAT
Organism: Nocardia sp. GCM10030253; assembly: GCF_042675075.1. Classification (NCBI taxonomy): domain Bacteria; kingdom Bacillati; phylum Actinomycetota; class Actinomycetes; order Mycobacteriales; family Nocardiaceae; genus Nocardia; species Nocardia sp. GCM10030253. The sequence goes on from NZ_JBHTDL010000011.1 coordinate 178,535, forward strand.
AGCTCACTTAACGCGACACAAACTCCCAGCGGGGGCGGAGCATCTGCTGGCGGGACTAGCATCAGCTGCCGTCAGTCGCCCATCGTGCGGCCGAGGAGGGCGAAATCATTGTTCGCGATCTGATCATTCATGTCACCGCCCGGTCCGCAGCGGCTCTGGCCGGTAATCCAGGCAGCGGGCCGGCAACCCGACCCCGCTGTATCGCAGCTGTGCCACCCGGGACAGGAATGCCGCGCCATACATGAGGTGGTGTGCCACCTCTACCACCCGGCGATTCTCCGGCGCTTCCAGGTAGCTACCGTGCACCCAGTCGTTGAAGCCTCCCATCGCTGGGCCACACCAGATCTGGTAGTCGGTAACCCTGTCAGCCTGTCCGACATTGGACCAGCGGGAGGACAGGCCGAGGTACCAGCGGAAAATCAATGCCATGCGGCGCTTTTCGTTGTTGCGGGCGCGGTCGAGTTGGGCCGGGTCGCGCTGCTCGAAGTAGGCCGCGGTCTCCTGCCACACCTCCTCTAGCGGCCGGCGGAAGACTTGGGTTTCCAGCTTATGACGCTCGGCCGTAGGTAGCGCATCGATGCCGTCGTAGGCGCGGTACAGCTCGTAAAGCTGCTTGGCCCGCATTGGGAACAGCGTGCCCTTGCGCAGCACCTGCAACTCGACGCCGAGTTCGAACATATCGGCGGCCGGCGCCATAGCGCAGTCGGCCATGGTCGCGGTGGCCAGCATTTTCTTGGTTGCGGGGGACGCCCCGGCCTCGAGGCAGGACTGATTTACCGACCCGGTGACGACGTACGCAGCGCCGGCCGCGAAGGCGGCGGCGGCCGCATGCGGAGTCCCGATTCCTCCTGCGGCACCGATACGTATGGGCGTCGCATATCCCTGCTCGCGCACAATCCGATCGCGCAACAACAGGATCGAGGGCAACAGCACCGACAAAGGCCGGCGGTCGGTATGCCCGCCGGAGTCTGCTTCGACGGTGATGTCATCGGCCATCGGCACCTGCCGGGCGAGCTCGGCCTGCTCAGCGGTCACCAGGCCGCGCCGTACGAGGTCGTTGACGATGGTCGCAGGGGCGGGCCGCATGAACCGCTCGGCCACCTCGGTGCGAGAGAGCTTGGCGATCACACGATGCTGGGCGACAACGCCGCCCTGGCGGTCACGTGCGAGCCCGGCAACCCGGTAACGGACGAGGTGCGCCGTGAGATCCATGTACGCCGAGGCCTCCACGCACCGCACGCCGTAGCGCAGGTACAGCTCGACGGCGCCCCGTTCGAGGACCTCCTCGGAAGGGCTGTGGATCAGGTTGCAGGCATACGGCAGCCCTGGGATCTCGCGCTGAAATCGCTGCAGCGCGGACTCGATGCGGTCGGGCAGCAGACCAGCCGCACCGAAGGACGCCAGGTAACCCTCGGTAGCCAATGCGATGACCAGCTCCTCGGAGGCGATGCCGCCGGCCATGGCACCGGCCATGTACGGAAAGCGCACGCCGTGGTGTTTCAGGAATGCCGACGAGCCGAGCCGGGCTGGTGGGAGCGGACCGGCCGCCGCCAGCAGTTGGTGGGAGTCACCCGCTGGCGGAGGTGTGCTCGCCACACCGATCCCCTCGGGGCCGGCGCCGACGAAGCAGGGTCGCTCGATGTCGGCGAGGACCTGGTAGATGCCTTCGGCATCGTGGGACAGCCCCCACGCGGGCAGCTGTGTCGTCATCAACCCGCTCATCACAAATCACCCTCGTTCACTGCGGACCGGACCTCGACGGCCACGTCCTGCAGCTCGTAGATCCGCAAGCCGTCTCTCCACACGTTTGCGTCGGCGATGACCACGAGCTGGTCGCCGTCGCGCCGGACCTCCTTGATGTGCGCCTCGAATTCCATGTCCCGGTCCGTGGGCAGGATCTGGCCGCGGTACCGCCACGACATCTGCACACCGCGCGGCGGCGCAAACCTCGGACGGGTGATCCCCTCGGCCAGCCCGGTGCGCAGGATGTACAGCTGCAGGGCCTGGATGACCGCCTCCACACCCAGTGAGCCGGGCATCACGGGATCGCGGTGGAAGTGGTAGCCGAAGTACCAGTCGTCGGGCCGGACTTGGCGGTACCCGCGCACGTAACCGGCTTGGAACTGACCACCACCGGGCACGACGTCGGCCCGGTCGACCAGTCTCAATTGGCCCTGCGCCAGTTTCAGGTGCGCGCCGTCCCCCTCGAATGCCGACGGGTCGGTGCGGAGGTCGATTCGCTGTACGCCGACCGGAGCGCTGTCCTGCCGGTCGAGCCAGGAGATGGAGTGAGCGCCGTTGTCCAGACCGGCCTGGTTGGCCAGCGCCCGCTCGTTGAAGAAGCCGAACAGAGAGTCCCCGGCGTAGAACACCTCACCGTCGGCGGAGAGCTCGAAAGCGAAGGTTTGCAGGACCACGCCTGGTAGGGCCCTGGTCGAGAGCAGCCGCGAGTCGATCCGGACGAGTTTGCCGCGCAGGTCGACGTCCTTGACCACAGTGGCGCGTCCGTCGAGATTGCGCACGCTGAACTGTTCGTTGGGATAGATCAGTGTGGCGCCGAGGTAGAAGCCGAGCAAGAGCGTGCCCTGCAGCCCTGTCTCCATGTAGGCGAAGTTGGGCATGAACGGGAACGAGTTCTCGCGGTAGTACCAGGCATCGGCCGGGGAGTCATACTCCGAACTCATGGTTGATTCGGTGCTCAGCTGCCCCCGCGCACCGTCAAGCGTCATGATCCGGTCGATGAACTGCAGATCTCCGTGGGGCATGTGCGGGGCGCGGCTGGTGCGGTAGATCTCGAACTCCGGGCCCATGGCGGTGGCGAGGTCGCCCTTGGCCAGATGCGCTATGTGCAGCTCGTTGACGAGTGCCCGTTCGCCGAGACGGTTCTTACGGCCCAGGAAGGCCGCGGGGATGCCGCCCGACTCGGGCCGGTAGGGCGTACCGGGCTTCTCCCGTAGCTCGATGCCGCAGTTGTGCACGCTGACAACCGGCCTGTTCCCTGCGTACACCACGATGTCGGCGATCACCGTCGGCCGCGGGAGCAGCCGCACGTCGGTCACTTCGACCTCGTACGTCAGCGACCGGCAGCCCGGGGCGATTTGCCCGCGAACTTTCGCCTGTGTGTCCAGGCCGGTGACGGGCTGGAAGCTTGCGTCGGGCAGGCACAGGTGCAGACCTAGGTAGAGGGCGAAAACCTGCATGAGCTGCACACCTCCCTCCCCCACGAGCGAGCCTGGGAGCACCGGATCGCCCCGGAAGTGACAGCGGAAGTACCAGTCGTCCGGGTCGAGATGCTTGACGGCGGTCAGCCGGCCGAGGCCCCGCGGCCCACCGCACCGCTCGATGGCGGTGACCTCGTCGATCATCCGCAACCTCGCGCCGGAAAGACGCAGCGACGGGTTGCAGCCGTCCTGCTCGTACTGCGCGCCGAATACCTCGGCCACCCGTCCAGCGGCCAGCAGCTCCAGGTCCGCTGGTCCAAGTAACTGTTTTGCCGTGTATGCCAGTGGTTTGAAGGAGGACGGGACCACTTCCGCGCGCCGGCCACGTTGGGCGTCACTGGTCACGACGCCAATCGGCGCTTGAAGCTCAGCCTCGGTAAAGAATCCGGCGCAGGCGTTCTTCATTTCGAGAAATAGCTCGCCGTCTGCCCGGCCCTCGCAATGGAAGAACACGAGTGGCGTGTCGCCGTTCCAGACGAACCGGTCGATGCTGACGTCGTAGCGCAGCGTCTGCCCCTCGCGCGGCAGGGCGCCCTGGAATGCGAAAGTTCCGCCGAGCATCCGGTACACCCGCCGGCCCTGGTTCCGGAAGTCGATACCGAGGTAGGCGAGAAGCAGCAGTTTGCCCTGGCCCGCGGCCTCGAGCGCCACCGCGGGCGGCACCTGGCCGTCGACGGTGTACCAGGCGTCTACGGGGACGTCGTACTCCGCCCGAATGGACGAGGATTCGAAGCGGCCGGTCTGAGCGTCGAGTTCGGTCACACGAGTGACGAACAAATACGGGGGTTCGGGCAGCCGCACCCGGCGGGCGTACCCGTCGACCGACGCGAACGCCGGCCCGAGAGCTGCCGCGACGCTGCCGGTCGTGAACTCCAGCACATCCTCCTCGTCCCAGATGGTGCCCGGCGCCTTCGGACGGGAGGCGTCTCGCACCGCTTCGCCGGCCGTTTGGCTGGAACCACCCGAGACCTGCAGCTCCAGGCGTGCCAAATGGCGGTCCTGCATGGCGCGCTGTGCGTCCATGGCCATCGCGTGCGCGGCGAACACCTGTTCGCGCAATTCGCGGATATAGCCGTTGGCGCGGTTGTGTGAAATGGCCGGCGGCCTGCGGGTCGCCACCGTGGGCAAGGTCTGCGGCCGCGCTGCGGGAGGCTCCGGAGCCGGTGGCAGATATGCGGGCGGGTAGCCGAAGGGCTCGCCCTCGAAGGTGATCAGGTCGGCAGTAGTAGTGGGCATAGTCGGTGGCATTCCAGGATCGGCGACAGGGGCGGCAGGCCCGGCGTCCGGCAAGACGAGCGGTCCGGTCAATGTGTTGAGGTCCACGACGAGTCCGTGGCTGATGAGCCGGGCCAGCGCCTGGCTGAGGACGGTGGAGGTGCTGGCGCCGCGCCGATCTATTGCGACCGCGACGTGGTCGTCGGCCCCGAGCGTCTCCTTGATCCAGCGAGTGCAGGTCGATCCGGGGCCGACCTCGATGAAATACCGGTAGCCGCGGTCGTACGCTGCCCGGACGAGGCGGGGAAAGTCGACGGTTGCTGCCAAGCTCTGGGCGATGTCATGAGCGATCATGTCGCTATCGAGCGCCTCGATACGGTCGTACTTGCGCGCGGACAGCAACTCGATCCCGGGCGGCGCGGCGGTCGGGTAACGGTGCAGTGCGGTGAGCTCGTCGAGCTCGCTTTCGATGACCGGGCAATGCAAGACGTGGTTGGCAGGACCGCGCACGGACTGGCTGCCGACCGCATCGATCAGCAGGCGGCACTGCTCGGGATCGCCGCCGATCACGACCTCGTTCGGGGTGTTGACGTGCGTGAGGTAAACACGATCGAACCTGGTCAGGGCCTGTCGCACGAGTGCTTCGTCAGCAAGCAGCAGGTAGGTGGCCCACACCTCGTCGTCGGGTACCGACTCCGGCACATTCCACAGTTCCCGGACAGTGCGCTTCGGACCGCAAAGCCGCTCGCGAAACAGCGGAATATCACTGGAATTGGCGGCAGCGGAGGCGTTCTGGCGCCACACGCCGGTGGCGAACATCATGCTGGCCTCACCCAGGCTGTACCCGAACGCCCCATCCGCGCGGAGGCCGAGCAGTCGCGTGAGCAGTGCGGTGGACAACACAGCGAAGGCGGTGCTTGTCGCAAGCATTGCGGGGACGTTCTCGAGCAGGGCGGCCTCACGGACCATCAACTCGCGCCGGGTGAATGTGGCGCGCCCGCACGGATACAGCGCGCGGGCGCCGAACAGTTCCGCGGGACGCGCCACCTCGCCCTCCAGCATATCCAGCAGAGCGGGAAAGAGCCGGAACAGGTCCTGACCGAGACCGAGGTAGGAGTTGAACGCACCGGGATAGACAAAGGCGACCTTGCCCGTGGCGCCGATGGGGCGAGCGGTGAAGTAGCTGCCCGCCGGAGTGCTCCACTCCCCTCGCTCCCATGCCTGCGGCAAGTCCCGCACGGCGCGATCCAGTTCGCCGAGCAGTGCCTCGCGGTGGGCGGCTACGAGCACCACCCGCAACCGTCCGTCGCCGAGTTCGTCGAGAGCAGCCTGGACGACCGCGCGGATATCTGTCTGGGTTTCGAGCACTGACCGCCAGCGCGTCAGGCCCGCAAGCATGCCGGAGAGATCGTTGCCTCCGACGGGGAGGATCAAATGCCCACCGCCGTCGTACCAGGCGATCGGACGGTCCGCCTCGGCAAGCGGCGGCCCAGAAAGGACGATATGGCCGAGTGCGCCGCCGGAACCTATGACGTTGACCGCCGCGTACCGTGGGCACGCGGTGGACTCGCGCAGCCACGGGCGCGAACGCGTAGGCGCGTAAAAGGCCGATGAATCGAGATCCTCAGGCCTGCCCGCTTCCGAACCAGGCGAACCCGGGATGTAGCGGTGATACAAACACAGCGCGGCCTTGATCACCCCCGCGAGCGCCGACAGGTTCCGCGTGTCACCGACGACACTCCTGACGCTGCCGAGTGCGCACGAATCGGCAGAAGCGCGGACAGCCGCATACACCGACGCCAGTGCCAGGATTTCGGTGTGGTCCTGGTCGGCGATCCCTGCATTCGTTTCGAGGAATCCCACGTCGGCAGGAGTGATGCCGGCGCGGGTCAGCGCAGCTTCGGCGGCCTCGCGCATGAGATCGGCGCTGGCCGAAAATGAGGCCTGCGCTTTGGATGCGGCAGAAGTCCTGATGCTGACCGCCTCGATTCGCGCATACTCGCGGCGGGCTGGCACGTCGGCCGCCGCTCGCGCTACCACGACCGCGACGGCTCCCGTGGCGAGGCTTTGGGCGCCGACGAGGACCGCCTCGATCGTCTTGTCGAGCAGCAACTGGGTGGCGGCAGCGAGCGCTCCGACGCTGTCGGCGACGAATGTTCGCGATGGTCCCGTGAGGTTCCACTGCGAGCAAATGTGATCCACGACGAGGTCGCCGACGTCGTTGCCCTGGCGGTCTTCATTCCCATCGTGGGCGATGAGCACTGCGATCCGGTGGCCAGCATTGCGGTCGAATCCGGCGTCTCGCATGGCAGAGCCGGCGACCCGCAGCATGGCGTCACGGTCGAACTCCCCTGCCGAATCCACCGACGCCTCGCTGGCATAAACCGCTTGCTCGAAAGCCGCTACGTCAGGGAAGGCGCCGATCTGGCAGGCGATGCCGACGATGGAGAGGGGGCTGGCGCCGTCGACGGCGTCTATCTCGAACCTAGCCATGGGATCACGCGGCCGCGATGTCATTGCGGGCTGCGGCGAACTTGGTATCCAGTTGCGCAGAGACGACGACGGAAACCCCAGCAAAGCGCTGCATCACCCGGCCGTCGGCGGCGCAGGCGGTCACGGTGCTGGTGATCTTGCTGCCGGAGTCGACGATCTGGTCGACCACGACTGCGAACGGCTCGTCGTACGGAAGACGGTCGAACAGCTCGACGCGGTCGATTCCCACTGGCAGACCGGGGAGTTTCCGGATTCGCCGCACCCAGACCAACGGCGCCTGCAACAGCAAGTCGGCCAGGAGCGGGTTGTACCGTCGGCCCTCATACGCACCGTTCTGGACCCGGTTGCCGGGCAGTTGGCACATGAGCACCAGCCGGTCCGGGGTGGCCGCGAGAAGCCGACGGATGCCTTGCAGCGCGGGTCCATGAAACAGCGTGCCGTCCTCGTAGACGCTGGTCTCGTTGCTATCGGGCACGCTGTCGAGTAGTTGCACCACTTCCTCGAGCGGGGGAATCGCCGAGAGCCCGGCGCCTCCAGCGAGGCAGGTCGTGGCGTAGTGGGGCCGGGCCGGGCCGGACCCCCGTTGCCCGCGGATCGCGATCCGGAGGCTGCCTGCGGCCTCGGGCGTCACCTCGATGTCGAAGCGCCCAGGTTCGGTGCCGTCGAAGACGACACCCTTGTGCACACGGAAGTCGCGGCACTCGACAACCGGTTCATGGTCGACCTGCTCGGCGATGTTGATCGCGCAGCCGAGGGCAACGGTGAGGGGCAGCACCTGGAGGCCATCGATCCGGTGATGGTCGATCGCCGGATCGGCCGACATCCCGTCGAGGTGGCGCCGCGCGACAATCGTCCGGCGAGCGGACCGATCCGGCTCGGGGAGCGTGAGCGGTGTCGTCGACCCGATAACGGTCACGGCCTCACGCGCGCTCGCCGGGCCGAACTGCTCGGCGAACATCGCCGCGCCGTTCGCGACCGGGATGGGCGCGATGCCGCGCGCCTCGAACATCGCGTGCAACTCGCCGGAAACCATCCCCCCAGCCCACGGACCCCAGTTCAGCGCGACCACGTGGCAGCCGGGCCGGGCATGCTCGAGCGACCACGCGATCCGGTTCAGCGCTTCGTTGGCCGCGGCGTAGTTGGATTGCCCCCGGTTGCCGAAGTGGCCGGCGACCGACGAGAAGAGCACGAGGTGACGCAGGTGCGGGCCATCCACTGAGGCCAGCACATTGCGGAGGCCGTCGAGCTTCGGCCCGAACACGCGCTCGATGTCGGCCTGCGTCATGTCTTTGATGAGGCGATCGGAGAGTACTCCGGCGCCGTGGATGACTCCGGTGACCTGTCCGGCATACGGGGCGAGGGCCGTCTCGGTGGCCTTCGGGTCGGCGATGTCGACCGATACGTATTCGGCGCTCGCGCCAACGCCATGCAGAGTCTGCAAAGTGTCCCGGATCTGCCGCGCTGCCGTGATCTCGCCGAACAGCCGCGCGACGTCACGGACGGCCGGCTTGGCACCGGCGTGCGTCAAGTACGCGTGGATCTTCCGTTTCAGTTCGGTGTCGTCCGTGATCCCAGTTGCCCAGGCAGGCTCTGGTGTCAGCGCAGTACGGCCGAGGAGCACCATGCGGATCGGCTGCCGGCGTGCGAGCTCGGCTACGCATGCCGCCGTCACCCCGCGCCCACCGCCGGTGACGACAAAAACTTCATCAGGGTGGAGCTGAGACTCGATGCTCGATCCCGTCGTCTCGACCGGACTGTCGGACAGCGAGGGAGCCTGCCGATGATGGCCGTCCAAGCCGACCTCGGGCAGATCAGCAGCAACGTCATGCATCTCGGCCACGACCAGTGACGCCGCGGTGGTGTCGTCGACGGCCGGAGCGATGTCGATCATCCGGCAAAAGAGGCTGGGCGCTTCTATCGCCAGCGTCTTGACCAGGCCGGCCAGGCCTCCGAGCAGCGCGTTCGGCTGCGTCGCGGACCCGGTGACGCCGAGCGCCCCGTCCAGGCCGCTGACCGCGATGAATGCGGAGCGTCCATCCCGGGCGGATTCCTCCAACGGCCGCTGGACGTGCTTGGCGACGAGCAGGCCGAACATCAACCGGCGCTGAGCCTGCACGCTGTCCACCGCATCCGCCGTCGCCAGGTACAGGCAGAGATTGATGGGCTGCTGCGCGGCGACGACGTCGGCAAGCCGCGCGGACAGTTCATCACCCGCCTGTTGCGTATCGGCACTGGGCAGCTCGAGGTGGCGCACATCCCAGCCGGACTCGCGCAGCGCCGAAACAAGCGCGGCACTGCGGGTACCGCCGTCGTCCACGACCAAAGCGGAGCGCGGTGTGGGATAAGCATCGACCAGTATGTCTGGGACGGGAAGCGGCCGGAGCACGACGTCAGCCCGGCCGATCGGTCCGGCCGCGGCGCCAATGGACACCCCGGCACCGGCGGGGACTTCGGTGCCAGCGGGGACTTCGGTGCCAGCGGGGACTTCGGTGCCAGCGGGGACTTCGGTGCCAGCGGGGACTTCGGTGCCGACTTCGCCTGCGATGAGGTCGGTGATATCGCGCAACGTGTGCAACTCACCCAGTTTCTCGGGACCGACCTCGGGGGCAGCCGGGAAACGTTCGCGCAGGCTGCCGAGGATCTCGACGCGCTTGATCGAGTCGATCCCGAGATCGGCTTCGATGCCCATGTCCGGCTCCAGCATCTCGACCGGATAGCCAGTCTTTTCCGCCACGATCGCAAGGAGAGCAGTCTGTACCGCCGCGCCATCCAGCTCGGCGCTCACCGGTGGTTCGGTAGTTGCCTCGCCTGCGATGAGGTCGGCGATATCGCGCAACGTGTGCAACTCACCCAGTTTCTCGGGACCGACCTCGGGGGCAGCCGGGAAACGTTCGCGCAGGCTGCCGAGGATCTCGACGCGCTTGATCGAGTCGATCCCGAGATCGGCTTCGATGCCCATGTCCGGCTCCAGCATCTCCACTGGATAACCCGTCTTTTCCGCCACGATCGCAAGGAGAGCAGTCTGTACCGCCGCGGCATCCATTCCGGCACTTGGGGCTGCGGCGGGCGCCACCGCCCCGACCGGCGGTATCTCGCTCGGTGTAACGGCAGGTGGTGCGACCGGATTCGGAGCGGGCACCGGCGAGGAGGGAGCAGGCTCGGTTGTCGGGCTGCCGAGGGCGGCGGGAGCGTCCGTTGTCGCGGGATAGCCGCCCTGCCGATCCGGATCCAGCGCCGCGAAGTCCCGCAGGATCTGGTTCGCGTGCAGGTGTGCCTCGCTGATTGCGAGTCCGTGATCTTTGACAGTCTGCAGGCCCGCGATCAAGGTGCCGTCATCGTTGCCGTGGTGCTGCTCGAGCAGCCGGACCATGCGCTCGGCGACTTCAAGCTGGGAATCGAGGTACGCGCGGTGCAAGCCGAGGTGATCGGTGGCGTAGTCGGCGAAGGGGTCGGCCGAAGCTGGTGGTGCAATCGCGGGCAGCTCCTGCGCCTGCACCGGCACCGCAGGGGTAGCGGGTCCGGGTACATCGATCCGATAGCCGTGGTCGAGCGCCTCGCGATAGGCGAGCCTGCGGCTTTCGGACACGTGGTTGACCCCGACGAAAGGAATGTTCATCTGAGGTGGGGATTCGACGGCCGGTGCGGCGGTGAAGCGGTTCAGCCCGCTCAGCGGGAGCCCGCACACCGCGAGCTGGACCGCGGCCTGTTTGAGCCGCAGATCGCTGTCCTGCGAAGGGCCTCCGTCGAGGCTGACGACGATTGCGTCGCGTCCGTCGAGAATCCGTGACACCAGTTGCCCGAGTACGGCTTTCGGTCCGAACTCCACGAAGACGCGGTAGCCGTCCGAGTACATGGTCTCGATCCGGTCGGCGAAGTGCACCGGATGCAGGAGCTGCTCGGTCAGAATGCCGCGGTTTTCGGCTGGGTCGTCGGAGTACCCGCGCCCGGCGGTATTCGCATAGACGGTGGTGTGCGGTGGGCGGAATTCGACTCCGTGCACAGCTTCCCGGAACGCGTCCACAGCGTGCCCAACGAGGCCGGTGTGGAAGGCGGCCGTAACCGGAAGCAGCTGGGCTCGCACGTCAGCGGCCGCGCAATCCGCGACGAGCCGTTCTACCGCTGCGGTGGCACCACCGACAACGACCTGGTCGGGGGCGTTGTAATTGCAGATCTCGACATCCTGCCGACCGGCAAGCAGGTCGCGAAGACGATCCTCGGGAGCGCGCACTGCCGCCATCGCCCCGGGATCGAATTGGCCATCAGCACCCGGAGGCGGAGCCATCGCTGCGCCGCGAGCGCGGGCCAGCGCGAAATAGTCGGCATCGGTGAAGCAGCCGGCCGCCCACAGCGCGGTGAGCTCACCAAAACTGTGGCCGAGATAACCATCGGCGCCGAATCCGAGCGCACGGAAGTACTCGTACTGCCCGACGGACAGGGCGGCGATGGCCGGCTGGGCATAAGCCGTCTGCCGCAGCGCGGCCTCCTGAGCTTCCCGCTTCGCCTGATCGAAGACCGGGATCGGGAAAACCACGCTCGCGAGCGGAACGCCGTCCGTGAAGTGCTGGTTCGCCTGATCGAATGCAGCCCGGACAGTAGGCACCGCGAGCGCGGCATGACGACCCATGTTGACGTACTGGCTGCCCTGACCGGCGAATAGTGCGGCCACCTTCTCGCCCTTGGGACGGGATCGGCGCCGATAGAACACACCCTTGGGGAGCGTCCACTCCTCTTCTCGGCTGCGCGAATCCAGCATGGCCAGCGCCTGCTCACGAAGCTGGGCGAACTCGGACTCGGTGCGCGCGACGAAGCCCAACCGTGCATACGAATCGGGGATCGAGTCCGAGCCGATTTCTGGCGGAGCCCCGTCAGCGATGCGGGTACGCAGAGCCGCTTGGTCCTCGGCGTGCCATAAATAAGCACGGGCTGCTGGATGCAGTGCCGCCGCCCCGGACCCGGCGTCGTCGTGCTCCTCCAATACGCAGTGGAAATTGGTGCCGCCGAACCCGAACGAGGAAACGGCTGCCCGGCGGCACGAGCGAAGCGGGTGGCGCACCCACGGCCGTGACTCGGTGTTGAGGTAGAAAGGTGTCGCCTCGAACCCGAACGCCTGGTTCGGCTGCTCGACGTTGATCGTGGGTGGCAGTACCTTGTGGTGCAGGGCAAGGGCCAGCTTGATGAGCCCCGCGGCGCCGGCCGCCGCCTTCGAGTGGCCGAATTGGGACTTGAGGCTGCCCAGGGCGACGACCTGCTTCTCCTCCGTGGCCGCGCCATAGACCTCGTGCAATGCCGACAGCTCGGTGCGGTCGCCCGCCACCGTGCCGGTACCGTGTGCCTCGATCAGCTCCACCGAGTCGGGTGTGCAGTCCGCGTCCACATATGCGCGATGCAGAGTTACCTGCTGACCTTCTGCCCGTGGCGCGTAGATGCTCTTCGAGCGGCCGTCGCTGCCGGTCCCGATCCCGCGCAGAATCGCGTAGACCCGGTCGCCGTCGCGCTGTGCGTCAGCCAGCCGCTTCAGCGCGAGCATGCCGAGGCCCTCACCGATCAAGGTGCCGTCCGCCGCGTCGTCGAACGGGCGAATGCGGCCTGACTTCGACAGCGCGGGGGTCTTGCTGAAGCACATGAAGGTGAAGATCGTGTTCTCGGTGTCGCAGCCGCCGGTGAGCATCAGGTCGGCCCGTCCCTCGACCAGTTCGGAGACCGCCATCCGCACTGCGGCGAGCGAGCTCGCGCAGGCAGCGTCCACCGTGCAGTTCATGCCGCCGAGATCGAAGCGGTTCGCGATGCGGCCGGCGACAACGTTGCCGAGAATGCCCGGGAAGCTGTTTTCTTGCCAGGGGGCAAAGGCCTTGGAGAACTTCTCCGCGATCTCCTCTGCGTCGCGCTGCGACAGTCCGCAGCTTCGGACGACCTCCTTGAGCACCGGCGTCTGCAACCTAGCGGTAAGTGGGTGGCTCAGGGAGTTCGCGCCGGTGATTCCGAGGATCACGCCAGTGCGCGAAGGGTCGTACCACGGGGCCTCGGGGCAGCCGGCATCCTTTAGCAGGTCCCGGGCAACGACGAGGCTGAGGAGCTGGACGACGTCGGTGACTTCGAGAATGTTCGGGGGTAGGCCGAATTCGATGGGGTCGAAGCCGATCTCGGGCAGGAACCCGCCGCGCCGGCAGTATGTCTTGTCCTCTGCCCCGGGATCGGCGTCGTAGTAGTCCTCGATCCGCCAATGTGTGGCGGGAACATCGTCGATACAGTCCGCCGCCTCCACAATATTTGTCCAGAATTCGCGCAAGTTGCGCGATTTGGGGAACAGGGCAGAGAGACCGACGATAGCAATCGGGTTGCGAGCTAGACGGCGGTCGAGCTCGACGTCATATTGTTGGTCGTCCAAAGGTTAACTGCCTTGTCACTTGGATGCTGCGCACGGAGCTAGGCGCGCACCACTGGGTTTGTTAGGGAGAAGGTTTACGCTGGGTGCAGTTGACCAGGAATGGCGCCCGTAAACACACCGGGGCGATGCCTGCGGCTCAAGCCGCCTGGCCACCACTCTCGTATTCTTCAACGAGGTACTGGGAGAATTCCGCAATCGTGGGGTAGTACCACAGGGCTGCAGCATCGACTTCGATTCCGAGCCATTTCTCCAGTTCAGTGGCCAAGGCGAGCGCCCAGACCGAGTCCAGACCGAAGTCGTTGAAGTACTGGTCCACGTCGATCTGAGCCGGTCCAACACCCAGCCGACGGGCAAAGACGTCTACCATTCGGTCACGTATGACCTCGAAGGTGACCGGAGTTCCCGTTTCCGCCGGATTGGTGACTGGGAAGGACATACCAGATTCCTAACTCGGAAGTTACTCGGAAATTGCTACGTGCAGAAACCTTCGCCCAAAGCCCGCGGTCCGGGTAGGCCCCCAAGGGTTATGAATGGCTACCCCTTGATCCCGTTAACGGAAGCGGCAATCGCCCTGAAGTGCAAACTCCAACCGTGCTGTCGGCGGCACTCAGCGCTCGAGCCCGACGAGCGGCTGGGCGGATAACGCCTCGATTGCTTGTATCCGTTCGGCACCGGTCGCGGCCCTGTGGTCATCGGCCTCGGCCCGCGCTGGCAGCAACGACTTGTCGATCAAGATTCCAACGATCGTCGCGAACCTCGAGCATTCGCTGGATCAGCCGACGCGTTGCGGCATCCGGCCCACCCGATCCGAACGTATGTCCCCCTTGACACCACACAGTCTCTCACCAACTGGCGAATCGTAGCGCGCAGGCCCGGCCCAGGCCGGAAACAGCGGCGGCGGTCTTCCCTGACCGGTGAGCATCCCGCGTGGACGGTCCCGCTGACCCGAAATCCGGCCCGCCGGCCGAACCAGCGACGCGGGCTGTGCAGGCACCACCCGCTGTGCAGCAGGACAACAGCTACACGAAGCTCGATCCGAGATCCGAAGGGCCAGTTGCCCGCTCGGTGGCGTCGCGGGGCCGGACTCGAGATCTCGCGGAGAGGCGCTGAGCTCGCCCAGCTTCACCAGTGGACGCGGGACAACCTGACGTGCTGACGGGCTCGGCTGCCCCAAATACGCTGACTTGGGCCAACTTCAACAGAAATTCGACGTCACTGCCCGTCGGGTGAGCGCGTCCGGTGAGCAGGGCGCGAGGCTCAGATGTCCGTTGCCAATCGCTGCGACGTAGGACGTGGGTGTGGGCAGCGGTGCATCAAGTATGCGGCCGACTGTTGCGTCGGCGCTCTGCCGGAATGTTGGCGCAAGCCGGTTTGCGGAACCTCCGCTGTCAGAGCCTCGCTGCGATGCGGAGTCGATTGACCTTGTTCGCGATCAGTGTCGTCGCGTGTTCGCGATATCGGCGAGGTTTGACGGCGCGTTGAGTCGGTGTCGTTCGCGAATATCGGCGGTACTACTCTGCGCGCGTTCGCGGACTTCTGGTGCGTGTGATGTCGAGGGGTCCGGCCGGTCGGCTACTGACGGCATCGCGTATTGGACTGTCGTGAGTTGCCAAGGCGGAGAACTCGTTTGCGGCCCTCGCTACCTGACACAGCCAACGCCCGGCCTGTCCGAGAACTGGCCCCGCTACCGGCTCCGGATGGGCAGCACAGCGGCGAGGGCAAGGAATCCGAAGGCGAGGACCGCCGCCGCCGTTCGGACGGCATGGGCGAGCTGCCAGCGGTTCCGCACGTCCGACCAGTCGATGGGTGGGGACTGGACGTTCCATTCGAGCTGGTCGGCGTTGATCGGAAGGTTGACCACGATCGTGAGGCCGAAGACGAACACGAGCAGCCCGAGCGCGGCCACTGTCAACCATCGTGTGTTCGTTCGGAAAGCCCGGTAGGCCAGCACCGCCGTGGTGAGCAGCGCGGGCAGGAGCGTGACGACGGCGAGCTTGTCCAGTGAGTCGAGCTCGACCAGCCTGACCTGGGTGTAGACCGCGCCATCGAAGCTTCGCAGGGACAGCTCCAAGACCAGGACGCCGGTAAGGAATCCGGCGAAGAGCCCTGCGAACACCAGGCTGGCGAAGCGCACGTACTTCGTCATGACCACGCTCCCGCATGGTCGCCGACCCAGGTGGTGAAGGTACGGGCGGGACGGCCGAGGATCGTCTCGATCTCGGCCGTCACCGTCGCGGGTCGCTCCATCTCGCGCCGGTAGCGCGCCATCAGCGCCTGGACGAACCTCTCGTCGAGGCCGTTTCGGATCATTCCTTGGGCCGCCATCTCTGCTGGGACCTCCTGGAACCGCAGGGGCCTGCCGATCGCTTCGCCGATGATCGGAACCATCGCGTCGAGCCTGAGCGCCTCGGGTCCGGTGATGGGGATCCTCCTGCCGAGAAGGGAGTCGTCTACGAGCGCACGGGCGATCACCTCGGCGACGTCGCGCTCGTGGATCACTGCCTCGGCGAAGCCGCCGTACGGACTCCGGACGGTATCGCCGAGTGCGAGCTGACCACGCCACATCCCGAGCGCGTTCATCGCGAACGAGCTGGGCCGCACCGCAACCCACGGCAGGCCACTCTCGGTAACGGCACGCTCCACCTCGGCGTTACGGTCGCCGTTGAAGCGCGAGGGCTGGTGGTCGGGGTCGTCGTCCACATTGATCGCCGACATCACGACCAGCTTCTGGACGCCCTCTTCGGCGGCAAGTCGCAAGAGCTTATCGGTGTCGTCCTTGGCCGCGCGGGGATGGACGAAGAGCCCGCGAACACCCTGTAGTGCGGAACGGATCGCCTCGGGCGCAACAGCTTTCACTCCTGCGGGGAAGGTGGCGCTCGCTGGGCTGCGGGTCACGGCCCGGATCTCGGCGCCTTCCGAAAGCAGCGCGTCGACGAGTGGGCGTCCGATGATGCCGGTCGCTCCGGTCACGAGGTACATGATGTCATCCATTCGGTTGTCATATAGTACGAGAACCGTAGCATATTACTTTGGGAGTCATACAATATGAATTCCGTATCACCCGCCCGTCGGAAGGCGACTGTCGAGCTCAAGGGGTCTTTGCGGGAACTGAGCAATCAGCTGTCCCTGCTCAACCGGCGGGTCGGCAGCCGACTCGAGATGAAGGACGTCGACCTCGACTGCCTCGACGTGATCAACCGGCTGG
Source organism: Nocardia sp. GCM10030253 (assembly GCF_042675075.1). Classification (NCBI taxonomy): domain Bacteria; kingdom Bacillati; phylum Actinomycetota; class Actinomycetes; order Mycobacteriales; family Nocardiaceae; genus Nocardia; species Nocardia sp. GCM10030253. The sequence continues at coordinate 195,054 of NZ_JBHTDL010000011.1, forward strand.
GCCCGCTCAGCCCGAAGGCCCTGGCACGCGAGGCCGGGCTGCATCCGGCGACCCTCACCGGCATCCTTGACCGGCTCGAAAAAGGGGGCTGGGTAGTCCGCGAACGTGACCCGTCCGACCGCCGGGCCACGCTGATCCGCGGGCTGCGGGAACGCAATGCCGAGCTGCTGGGTCTGTTCTCTGGGATGAACTCATCCCTGGACGAGATCTGCGCCGACTACAGGGAAGCCGAGCTCGAGCTGATCACCGGCTTCCTCCGTCGCGCCGTTGCCGCGGGGCGCGGGGCGACGGAGGACCTGATCTGACTCAGAGCAGCCCGGACCCCCGAGCAACAGCCGGAACGATCAACGCCCCGATTCCCGCGAGTGAATACGCTGGTGCCCGCCCGGGTGAGCGGGCCGTGATCGAGTATCACCACGCTCAGATCGTCAGGCTCCCGGGTTCCGGGAGAGTGCAGCGTAGCCGATGCCGACGTGCTCACGTGGTGCTGTCGATCGTGCGACGCAGGTCGAGCGCAGCGGCGAGCGGGTTCGTGAGCACGTGCTGGCTGAGTGCTGGCCGAGGTTTTCGCCGACATCGACCCGAAGATCGTGACCGGTTGGCGGGCCCGGCGGCCCCTCACGGACACACAGTGGGGAGCGTTCATTGCGCCGGGTTTCTGCCGCCCCTCAAGCGTCCACTTGGTTCTCCCGCATGTGCCCCGCAACAGGCCAAGGGTTGTCTCTCGCGGAGGGGCTCCTCGACAGGCTCACTCGATGATCGCGGTGGCCTCGACCTCAACTAGATGGCAGGTACGTCCAGTGCGGCTACGCCGATCAGCGTGCCCGGCGGCACCGGGGTGGCGCCCAGTTCCGCGGCCGACGCCGCAGGAGCGCGGGTCGACATCGCCGTCGACCCGCGCTCCTGGCGATATTCGGATCCGAGCCCACCGTGCGGGCGGTGAGATCGGCGTCATACGGCGTCGGTCAGGACGAACGCTCGCTGCCCGGCACTGCGGCTTCCAACGGCGCACCGAACCAGCACGACAGCGCTTCGCGCAGCGCGGCGGCATCGGCGGGCCCATCGCCGGTTGCGGCCCAGGCGATGTGGGCGTCCGGGCGAATCAGCAGGACATCGGCCGGGCGGTCTTCGGTCTTGGCGGTGTGGATGTCGACGCGATCGTTCCATTCTCGGGCGATCTCGCGAAGCTCCGGGCGGTCGGCGAGGTCGAGGAAGACCGGCCGTGCGGTGTGCATGAGCTCCGCGACGCTGGTCGTGCCCTGGTCGGTGAGCAGGGTGAGGTCGGGCACGAAGGTGCCGGTCAACGCGTGCTGGTCGGCGCCGGGTAGCGGGTAGCGGACGTTGGCGCCGACCAGGGCTCCCATTCGACGCAACGGCTGCTCGTCGACCAGCAGTTCCCGCAAGAGTGCCCGCAGCGCTTCGGCGGCCGAATCGAGTCCGCGCCGCAGCGCCACCTGGGACTGGGTCTGCAGCAGAGCACGCTCACCGGCGAAGTGACGTTCGTCGTGATAGGTGTCCAGCAGACCGGCCGGTGCCCAGCCGTTGACGTCGGCGGCCAGCTTCCATGCGAGGTTGACCACGTCCTGCATGCCGACGTTGATCGCGGTGCCGGTGGCGGGCAGCATGTGCGCGGCGTCGCCGGCCAGCATGATCCGCCCGTCGCGGTATCGTTCGGCCTGCCGAGCCTGGAACTGGTAGCGCGACAGCCGAAGCGGTTCCCCCAATGGCAGATTCACGCCGAGCACCCGGCGGATGCTGTCCTGGAGCTCGGACATGCTCAAGGGCACGTCATCGTCGACCTCGATGGGTTCTTCCTCCGTGGTCTGGAAGGACACCACGCCGTCGACGAGCGGCCCGAGCGCGAAGGTGCCGCCCTCGAGGTGATTGAAACCCAGCCGGACCCTGCCCACGTCAGGGACGTTGAGATCGCCGTTGTCGAACGTGGTCACCGAATCGGGCATGGTGACCGTTGCGAGCCGGTTGACCTCTGGATAACTGGTACCGGGAAACGGAATACCGGCCAGGTTGCGAACCCGGCTGCGGCTGCCGTCGCAGCCGACCAGATATCCGGCTGTCACCTGATACGGCCCCTCCGGCCCGTGCACGTCCGCGGTCACCGTGTCACCGTCCTGGCTCAGCCCGACCACCTCGTGTCCGCGACGGATATCGCCGCCGAGCTCGCCGAGACGTTCAGCGAGCAGCCGCTCGAGCCGCGCCTGCGGGATCGGAAATGCCTGCATCGGGGAAACGTCCAGTTGCGTGAAGTCCAGATGCACACCACCGAACGGGAATCGGGGAGCCGGGAGCGGGTCGGTCGTGGCTTGCCTGAAGCGTTCCAGCAGGCCGCGGTAGCGCAGCAGTTCCAAAATCTGTCCGCCGATACCGTGCGCCTTCGGGGTATCGCGAGGTTGTGGCTGCCGCTCCAACACCAGCGGTCGTACTCCCGCCAGATGCAGTTCACCGGCCAACATCAGACCGGCCGGACCCGCACCCACAATGATCACATCGGCATCCACCACTGCGCGCTCCCCCTCGTAATTCTTCGCCGCATCCCCGAACGATCCAGTCGTCGATACCAACACACACTCCCATTCACACAAGTTCTAGCTTCGAGCAGCGATTCTGCGGCATGCCCTGGGTCTTGCCGCAAGCCCCCCGGTGCGCTATAAGTTGAGAGTGGAAGGAGCCGTGGCTCCTTTTCTCTATCGTCATCAACCCCAAGGGGTTTCGCTCTATGGCCGCCAGATGTCCACAGCGATATCGTGAGCCTGCTCACTGAAAACTCCGCTCGGACTGGCGTTGCACAGGAGTTGCCGGAGCTCGGCCTCGAACTCGGCGCGGTCATCGCCGAACAGATGCGGTGTCGAGCTGGACAGCGAGAAGACCGCGACAACGATGTCTTCACTCATGCAAGTGACAATCCGTCCCGGCACTTCGATTCGCCGCGGCCCGGTAAACCCTGCGGCCCGGTAGATCTCCGTCTCGTTCGCGGCCGTGCCGGACGGCAGCTGACCTCGACCCGCCCGCCGGACCGGGCCGAGGTACTTGCGAACCAATCGTCGAACCTCCGCTGCCCGGCGTCGTCGACCTTGGACAAGCGGTTCCAACGCAGCTCGCGACCTTCGGCGCGAAGAAGTCGGTACCTCTATGGGTCAGCGCGGGCGGCTTGCGCCTGACCGGAAACGTGCCCGGACTGCTGCACGCCTGGGCACGGGCTTGGAACGGGGTATGGCTGGGACTCGTAGAGTTCACCGCCTCCACCGGTAACGGCCGCGGCCAGCTCGTCTTGCGGCAATGCTGAGCACTCCGTAGCACCGCCACCGAACGCGGCCGGCCAAGACGATCATCACCATGGTCGGCGCGGGTGGTAGCCGCGAGAGTCCCGCCCATCAGAGACGGAGGAATTGTGCAACAAACAAATACGTGCACTCCACCGGTTCAACAGGCAGGGGCGCGTCGAAACTCGGCAAGGGTGCCCAGCGCGCACACTGTCACTCGGAAACCCGCCGCACCGGAACGGCACACCGCGCCGGACATGAGCTAGGGCCGCACCACCGTGGCCCTGGCCTGGCTCAGCTGTGGCTCGGCGGAGGGCTACTCGAGGTTGAAGGCAGCGCCAATGTTGTCGGCCAATGCCCTTGCGATCGAGCGTGATCCGGGCTCGAGTTCGGAAACTTCCACGTCCTTGCCGGAACTGTCCAATCCGGAAACGGCCACGTCGACAACCGCGTTGCTTTTGCGGAAGGCGGTGATGGCGCGGGTGACCTTGACGCTTCCGTTTGCACCTTCGAGTGACTCGTCGCCGAGGCCTGAGGTGGTGCGGCCTTTGACCTGGTCACGGACGAAACCGAATTGGTGCTTGGCGGAGGCGACCGCATCATCGTCGGAATGGAGCGAGAACGTCAAGGTGATGAAGCGGCGTTCCGCCGCATTCATCAAATGGGTCCCGACGTGTATGGGCGAGGCCAGATATAATGCGCCACAGACCTTTACCGACTGTCCGGGCTCCGACGCGGGCTGGTTGCCCTCATCCTCGAACGCGACGTCCGCGCTGAAGAGATTGCCAGTGGACTGCCGGATGGCGTCCATGGCCGGTGCTGCCAGTTTTGCGCAGGAATCAGACATGCCGCTGAACAGCGGTGTCTCCACTGGCTCAGCCTCGGACCCGCATCCTGTCAGCCCACCCGCCACAGCCGCCACGCTCACCGCGACTACGCAAAGTCCCCGTGCATCCATCAAGATCGTCACAACCATTCGATCAGCGTTTGGGGCTAAGGTTCCCCCGAATGACACGGCAGACCCTACCGTGCCTGCCGCCCAGCGCAATTGGATGCCACGGTGGGCGCCAGCGCGCATATAAGAGATCAAGACCATCAACCCGGGGAGGCTCCGCTTCTGCGTGAGATGCGGCGCAAGGGTGGGGACCCCGCAACAGCGGTTGAACTGCCGACGCTGACGATGACAGGCGCGTGGAGTGCGACCCTGCTACTGCTGGTGATGGAGCACTCGAAGGGGATGTGACTCGCCGCTGTGTTGTGGCAGGCCGTGATTAGGACGCCCGGCGGGGCTTGGGTCGAAGCGATTCAGGGCACCGATCGCAATCCGCTGCCAAGGCCCGAGCGCGACGCCCACTGCGCGCGGTGGGGTGAACGACCGGCCCAGCCCCAAAGTCGAGCTAGCCCACGATCAAGCAGATTGATTACCTGAACCGTCACGGGTTGGGGACCGCCCACTTCCTTTCTTGAGGAAGATGGTCACCATGTCGAAGCGATACCCGCCCGAGGTTCGTGAAAAAGCGCTGCGGTTGGCGTTGGACCACCTCGACGAGTACCCGTCCGCGTATGCCGCGGCGCAAGCGATCGGTCCGATGGTCGATGTGCATCCAGAAACCCTGCGGCAGTGGATCGTGAAGGCGCAGGCGAGCCCCGGCAAGCCCATCGCAGCGAAAAGCGCCGAGCAACTCGAGCTCCGAGCACACTGGGCTGGCGCCGCGGCCAGTCGAGCCGGGTGAATTCGGCTTGGGCATAACAGCGGACAGAGCAGGGGAACAATGAGAATGTTCGATTGGGGTCAGCAGCGGGCGTCATTGACCCGCTGTAGCCGTCGGCCCAGACGGCTGAGTTCACTCGTCGGTTGACCGTGAGTGGTCGGCGTCAGCAGTCGTTAGCCAGGAAAAAGGCGGCTCGAACGCCCGCTTCATCGGTGCGGGTTCAGGCGGTCATCGATCAGATGGCTTCTGCCACAGCTGCGTATTCGTCATCCGCGCTAACGTCTGGCGGCACCAGCGGGCCTTCCGTTGAACTGGTGGTGTCCGCCGGTCGTCGAATGTGGGAGGCAGGTCTTGCGATTCTCGACCACGGTGTTGTGGGCAAACCCGATTCGGGACGACTCGCGGAACTGTTGATCGCGGACGAGATCGGCGCGGGTTGTCCCGAGATAGGTGCGGCACCGGAAATGTGCTGCATGGCGGGGACGCCCGGCGGATGGACAACACCGGGAAGCGGCGCCGCGTTGGGGCCACCCGGCAGGGGTGAGGGGTTGCCGATCCGATCCTCGTGGTGAGCGTCTTTGCCGCCGAGCAGGTCCGGCGGCCCCTGCACCAGCGGCATCGCCATCATGCCCATCGGTGCAAGCGCCTGAATCATCCCGGCCAGACCGCCTACGCCATCGGCGCCGCCGACTGGAGCTTTGCCACTTACGTTGCCATTTACGACAAGCCGGGCGCTGCCCCCCTCAGCTATGTCTGTGTTGGTCTGCGACGTCGCGTTGACCTTGTCCGACACAGCCTCGACCGCAGCGGCGACCTGCCGCAGCAGCGTTGTCTCCTTTGCGGGTTTGAGCTTGCCGGTACCCGCGGCTTCGAGCTTGTCATCGAGGTCGGCGATGATGGTCTTGATAGAGCGCAGCGTCTGATTCTGCTCGTTGGCCACGAAGACGGACGTATGGAGCACTCTGTCGTCCATCCGCAGCAGCGACTCCTTTTTTGTGTCGACCTTGGCCATGGACTTCATGTAACCCTCGGCGGCCGCGCCGATGCCGAGATCCTCGTGCGCCACCGATTTCAGAAGTTTGGCCGCGCGCGGCGGAGGGACGGCCGTACCCAGACCAAGCTGATCGACGGCGGTTTGAATCGCGGTCTTAGCCTTCGCGAAATATGCCTTGAAACCCTCTGACGCACCAGGCGGAGGGTCCAGCTCTTTCAGCTCTTTCAGCCTTGGTGCGCGGAGGGTGTACCCGACCCCGGGTTCGCCTGGTCCAGGTCCGTCTCGTCGATCAGATCTGCGGGCGACGTGCTCGACTCCGGGTTCGCCTGGTCCACCGGGCGCGATCGGCCCGTTAACGGTATGCATCATTTGCCCGAGTCCGGGATCGTCAGGGCCCCGACGCGCAGTCCACCCCCGTTCGGGTTCAAACAGTTCCCAAGCGCGTTCAGAATCGTCGTCCGCAACATTTGGCGCCATGCGTCCGCACCGCCTCTCCAAAATTTGCTCTGTATTTCGGGATAGTTGCCGCCGACAGCGCGGCAGCCAAAGCAGCGAAAACGCCGAGGAGTAGGAACGCGGTCGCGTATCCGTCGAGGGCGTCGGCCAGCGCGGTCACGGCGAAGGGCGCCGAGAACACACTGCCAGCCATACGGGGCCGGCATCGCGGCGGCGATCAACGCTGCGGTACCGGCCCTCGCGCCGCTCGACCGGGGTCGGCGAGGTGCGCGCGTTCAGGTTCCGCGGTGGGACGCGGCGGCCAGTGCGGCCGTAGTCCGAACCAATGACAAGGCACAGTCACCACAGCGAGAACCACGGCGCGATGCGGGCTCTGCCGCGGGCGAGGATTGCGGCCATAAGGATCTCTCCTTCGCGTCGATGCCGGGTGATCCGGCGAGACCGACAATAGGGAGCGGATATTCAGCGCCTCTTCAGCAATTGTTAGAGATCTCTTAATACTCCAGCCGCACTTGGTTATGTTGTGCTGGAGTCTCTTTCGTCGTGTCGGTCGATGAGGATCCCGCTGCGTGGGTGGCTGGGTTGGATGATCTGTTCGGGCGGGTTGCGGGCCGGTTCTATCGGGCGGAGCCGCGGTTGCGGGCGCGGGCGTATGTGCGGGGCCTGCTAGCGCCCCTTGCCGGGAAAAACGGTTGGACCTTGGCCGAAGCGGCGGGGGATCTGACACCGGACGGGATGCAACGTCTGCTGAACAAGGCCACGTGGGATGTCGATGGGGTGCGTGAGGACGTGCGCGCCTACGCCGTCGAGCATCTCGGTGATCCGGACGGGGTGCTGGTGGTCGACGATACCGGATTTTGAAGAAGGGAGTGAAATCCGCTGGGGTGCAACAGCAATACTCCGGAACGGCGGGTCGGATCGAGAACTGTCAGCTCGGGATGTTCTGTGCCTACGCCTCCGGCAAGGGACGCACGTTGATCGATGCGGAGTTGTATCTGCCGAAGTCGTGGACCGAGGACCGGGAACGTTGCCGCGAGGCTGCGATCCCCGACGATGCTGTCTTCGCGACGAAGGCGACGCTAGCGAAGAGGATGCTGGCCCGGGCGCTGGAGGCCGGGGCGCCGGCGCGGTCGGTGACCGCTGATGAGGCCTATGGTGGCGACTACAAGTTCCGGTCCTGGTGCGAAGACCAGCGCATCAGCTACGTGGTGGCCGTGCCACGCAACCAGACCATCCCGATCACCGCGGGCTGCACCCGTGCCGATCACTTCGTCGCACAAGCACCTTCGGATGCATGGAAACGGCTCAGCTGCGGTGCGGGAGCGAAAGGGCCACGCAAGTTCGACTGGGCGGTGGCCTCGCTGCTGGCCGCCCCGTGGACAACTCCCGCTGGCTGGAGCCGCTGGCTGCTGGCGCGGCGGGCACTGACACCCAACACCAGAGGCGAGCTCGAAGTCGCCTACTACCTGTGCTGCGCACCCAACGACACCTCCGACGACGAACTCATCCGCGTCGCCGGCACCAGGTGGTCGATCGAGGACTGTTTCCAGACCGCCAAGACCGAGGTCGGGCTCGACCACTACCAGGTCCGCCGCTACGACGCCTGGTACCGCCACATCACCCTCGCCATGCTCGCCCACACCTACCTCGCCGTCACCGCCGCCATAACCCCAAAAGCGTTGGCAGCGGCCTCATCTCGCTCACCCTCGGCGAAATCCGACGTCTACTGGCACACGTGATCTTGGGCTCGAGTGATCAATGCACCACCGCGTGGATGATCATGGTGCGCGGAGGGTGTTGCGGGATTACGGGTTGTCGGCGGGGCACGAAGCCGCCGGAGCGGATCCGCACTACGCCCACCAGCTGTGGCCCTACGACCACGCGGGCGGGACCACCGCGCTGCCCACCGACGTCATCACCATCGAAGAGGACATCTTCCTGCACGTCATGATCAACCAAGGCCTCGGCAACGTGGTGCGAACCGAGATCTGGACGTCGTCCGACGACGGCGAGTCCTGGCAACCCACCGGTGCACAATTCGACGCCGGCCTCCACGACGGCTTCGCGCAACTATGGACGTGGGCACGCGACGACGACGGATGGGTGTACGTTTTCTCGACTGGATTCCAACGCGACAAGGGGATCATCCTGCGCCGCGTCCGTGAGGACCGGATCACCGATCCCGGCGCCTACGTCGGTTGGGGTTGGCGTGACGGACAATGGAATTGGGGTAATCCGCCGACACCGGTTCTCGAACGCCAGCCCTCCGCGGAGAAGTTCGGGGAGATGTGCCTTCGCAAGATCCAAAACAAGTGGGTTCTGGTGAACTTCGACGCCTCGACGATAGGAGGCTACGACATCGACCTGCGCATCCTCGACACTCCCACCGACGACCTGTACCTGGTGCCCAAGACCACACCGCTGCGGGGTTCGGCATGGAATGAAGAAGGTGGCGACAAGATCGCGCAACTGTACGGTCCGAGCATCATCCCCGGATCCACCCTCGACGCCGGACTACACCTGCTGGTGTCGCAATGGAAGACAGCCGACGGATGGCCCTACCGCGCAATGCACTTCAAGGTCCCTGTCGGATAGAACCTAACTGCTGACGAACGCCGCCTTGCGGACGCGTTGACGTGCTCGCGGGGCGGCGGCCGCGGCGCCATGCGGAAGGGTTCGCCCCCTCGGGTGCAGCCGGTCAATCGACGGGCACGCTTGGGCGCCAGCGCCGGTGTCCCCGCCGTGCCTGTCCCACCGCGAACACCGTTGCCAGCGTTCGGCATTTGACGTTGACACAGCGCTGAATCGCCGATGACGATGGCAGAGCACAGCTCTCACGCACGGACTGGACACCCGAGTAACCGGTGGAACGGCGGCTACCGCAACGGTGCAGACTAGATATTCAAACACAATTTCGATCGACCTCATCCGGCTGCCGTGGACGCCGCGCGTCCATCTGTCGCCCTCCGGTCGCGCTATCTATAACCCTTCCGAGCCGATTTCACAGGCTTGCTGCTAGCCAGTTCGGAACCAGATTCAGCCCGCCGCCACGTGAACCTGTTCGCGACGCTCCACCCACGGACGCTGACGCTCCTCCACACTCATCGCCAACAACTCACGCAACTTCGACCACGCCACCTCATCAACCGGGGTATAGACCTGCATCCACGCATGCGGAACCGACGGCAACGACATACTCGTCAAGAACATCTCCAGCTCCCCCACCGCCAGATTACGGATCTGTTTGGTGCGGCTGACCGGGACGGCGACATCGTTTCGGGCCCAAAGGGCCTTGAAATTCGGGCTCTCCGAACACAACTCGACAATGAACTCATAGCCACGCGATCGATTCCTTCGTGCCTATCTCTCTGGATCTGCCAACCCTGATTGTGGACACCTCCGACGGCTACCGCCCGATCTTCGAGAAGATCGTGCGCTTCACAAAGCAGTCAGTCGTGGACGAGGCATCTGCTGGCGGGATCTAGCAACCTCGCTCACGTAACCGGAATTGCCCCACCCCAGAGCGTTCCAGTGCCTGATGGTCGCCGAGTGGCCCACCTGGTTCACAGCCGCCGCCGCGGCCGGCATCATCGTCGAGCCCGAACGCTGAGATACAGCACCGTGACCGACATTCTCGACCGGATCGACGAACTCGTCGACGAACAACTCAGCGGGTTCCACCAGCGATCCGGCTACGACTACAACGTCCATCAGCCGTACTGTCCACATCCGTGGTGCGGCGAAGAATGGCATGGCCTGCGATCATCCGCGACATGGCGCGGATGCGGCGCGAGAGCCATTTCGACCCCGACTACCGGCATGTCGAAGACACATCCGCGGTCCTATGTCCCGGTAGCACATTCGTCGGAGAATTCACTTCGCCGCCTCGCGAGCGCAGGTTCTCGTCACGGCAGTACGAACGCAGCTTCACCCCAGAGCAATGGCAGGCATTCAACACCGTCACGATGGATCTCGCTTAGTCGTGTGAACCGCGGTGGTGGCGTTGCACAGCGCTGGACGGCATCACCGTCGAACTGCGTCACGAGGCAGAAGACGCCGACGTCGCAGACATCTTTCAATCGCCTCGACTGCGGCGTCAGTCCTTGTTGGTCCTGAGCCGACGCGACTGGCCAGGAATAGAACAAGAGATCCCACTCCTCGCCGGCAACCACGCGATGCTCTCCGGCACTGGCAACACGACTGGATCGCGATCCGCAGCCGCGTACGGCCCTACATCGGCGACTGGCACGAATGGGACCGCTATCAGGAGAATCATGAATCTGCTGCTCGAGGGCATCGTTGGCTCGACCGCATACGGGCTCAACACCCCGAACTCCGCCACCAAGGACGGCAAGCCGGTCACCTGGGACGAGCAGCAGCGCACCTGGAACCAGGAGCGGCAGGAACAACAACGGGACGAGAACAACGGCGGCGGCAGGCGGAGAAGGCGCTGACGCGTGACGGCACCGGAGAAGGAAGAATCAATGCACACGGACGGCGAATCCCCGGATTTTCAGGACGAGTTCCTGAGCGAGGAGGAGGAGGCCCTCCTCGACGAGCGTGACCGGATCGACACGCGCCCGGGCGAGGAAGGCGCCCCGCCCGGGCTCAGCCGCTTCCTGATCCAGGTCGAGGGGCCGGTCGGGGAGTACGCGGATCGCCTGCGCACCGTGCTCGCCGCCGCCCTGGACCGGTCCGTCGTCGAGGGCCGGGTCGACTCCCATGTCATCCCGAGACCCCTCCCCGAGTGGTTCGTCGCGGTCAGCTCGGAACAGGGCCCCGCCCCCGACTTCGCCCGCCACGGCAGCGAGCGGTACGGCGCTGCCGGCCACGGCGCCGGCTGGTCCCTGGACAACTGGCTCTGGCGCTTCGAACTCGACTGCCCCTTCCGCACCTGGTCCTGGTGGGACGTCACCCACTCCGGCCCCCGGATACTCTCCCTGTGGGTCGACGCCGGAGGCGAGGACTTCTTCGCCTGCGACGACCTCCGCTGGGCCACCTACACCTCGGGGGCCCTGACCGTCTCCGGTCCGGACCTCCACCGCCTCGACACCTGGCTCGGCGAACCCTCGGTAGGCACCGCCTGACAGCGCACTCCCGTTCCCCCCGGCGTGCGCAACACCGCAACCCGCCTGAGCACGGCAAAAGGCCTGATCAGAGCAATGAATTTGCGTGGCTCGAAAGCTACACCGCTACAACAGATCTAGGTCTGGAGCTGGTGAGCCTGCGGTCCAACTTCCTCAGTGCGAAACGAGTCCGTGATGCGTACTTCGGCTATGCCACCTCGCAGTTCAGGCGGCTACTCGAACGCGGCCGATTTCCCGACGTGCCCGACAACCGACGCGAGAAGCACGCCCGCCACACGATGAGGTTGCTCTGGCAGGGCCACACGCTCTACACCACTGGGCCGGACCCCGCACCCTACTTCGAATTTGGGCAGCGGATCATGAGCGAACCCGACGCCGCCAGCGCGAAAGCACTCATCGCATTGTACGAAACGAAGTTCGATCAAGCCCGTACGGTGCTCCCCGCTGAAGCGAACGAAGGACCGCTTGAAGACCTGTTGCAGCGCATCCGCCACCGCTACCTCGACGAGGCTATTTCCCGCCCTGCGTGGCCGCCCACGCCCAAAAGTCTTGGTTGCGCTCCGTCAACATTTTTGCGCAGTCCGGGCACAGAATCCCGCCGGGACCAACAGGGTTTCCGTCACATGGGCTGCACAGCTGAATCGCCCCGGGTTTGGTGCCCACCTTGGGAAGGATGGGCAGATCATGCCTGCGAAGTTCCCATGACATATTTCACCGTTTGGTGCTCGGGGATCGTTTCCCCTGTCCTGGCCTTTCGACCAGGCTTTGACCCTGGTGAGGAGCTTGTTGGTTTTGCCTGGGTAGGTGGCAAGTTCGTGGTGAACTTGTAGACAGTGAGGTGCCTGGACTTTTTGGACAGTGACCCAAAGTAGGGCACTCACCCCATTGGCGCCCTTCATCTCGCGGTGGCGAACCACCCGACAACGGAGTTAAATGAGGTTGGGAGAATCAGCCGACAGGCGCGAAAGCGACAGCTCATGTCTCCCCTACACGCGCCTCAGCCCTGTTTCACCGCAACCGATCCCGGCAAACACGAAGCAGGCCGCCATCAGAAGATCTTCGCCGCTCCCACCCCTGCACCGACGGCGAGACAACTCTGCGACCGCGAACACCACTGCCAGCATTCGATAACTACCGTCCACGCCGCCCTGAATCGCCGATGACGATGGCGGAGCACAGCTCTCGCGCACCGGACCGGACACCCGAGGAACTCACCTACATAGAAGAAGCACAGGAAGCGTTGACTGGACCGCTGACCGAACATCAGCTCACACTTCTGCGACGCTGGTGGAACGGTGGTTACCGCGCGCAGCAAGACTGAGCAGACACATATGGATCAACGAAGCCAAGACTTCGAGACCCGGGTTCGAGACATTCCTCGTGCACCACCCCAGCAGCGGTTCCGCTTACCGTCCAGCCCGCGCAACCCACCGAGCACTCGTCCCCGGACCTCGACACCCTGACTCCCCTACCCCGCCGCCACATGAACCTGTTCGCGATGCTCAACCCACGGACGCTGACGCTCCTGCTCCGACATCGCCAACAACTCACGCAACTTCGCCCACGCCACCTCATCAACCGGGGTATAAATCTGCATCCACGCATGCGGAACCGACGGCAACGACATACTCGTCAAGAACATCTCCAGCTCCCCCACCGCCAGATTACGGATCTGCTTGGTGCGACTGACCGGGACGGCGACATCGTTGAGGGCCCACAAAGCCTTGAAATTCGAACTCTCCGAACACAACTCGACGATGAACTCCTCCCAATGCGGGTCACCGAGGTTCTTGGCGTAGGCACCGCGCAGATAGCCGACCATGCGGCGCAGGTCATCCCAGTTGTGTTGGTAGGTATTGCAGCATTCCGGGGTGAGAAAGACCCGGCGAGCGACGTTGCGTTCGCCGGTCAGGAAGCCAGGACACAACGCCTCGTAAGACGAGTTATGGGCCAAAACGTCATAGCGAGCGCTCAACACCACCCCGGGCAACGGCTCCAAATGATCCAAAATCACCTGAAGCTCCTCCGGCAGCGCAGTACCCGCATGCGCCGTCGGCACCGTGGGCACATCCGCCAACCGATATAGATGCGCCTTCTCCGCCGCATCCAACGACAACGCCCGCGCAACCGAATTCAACACCTGCACACTGACATTGATACTGCGGCCTTGCTCGAGCCACGTGTACCAGGTAATCCCGATCCCGGACAGCTGCGCGACTTCCTCGCGCCGCAGGCCCGGTGTTCGCCGCCGAGGTCCGGGCGGCAGCCCCACATCCTCCGGCGAGATCCGCGCACGCCGTGACTTCAGAAACGAGCCCAGCTCGGCGCGGCGCGCCTTGCGCATGGTGCGCACGTCCACAGTCATCTTGTGATCGTCCCCGAAACTCGGGACCTTAACCAGGTGCTGCCAGTACCAGTTTTGCCGATGCCCCTGTACCTGTGCCAGTGCGGAAGTGGCCGCCGCCGGATCGTCCCAGATGAGCGATGGTGTCGAGTGTCTCCTGTCGCTACTACTTGCCTCGAAGTTCCTCCGCGATCAAATTCAACCCTGCGTGAAATACGTCCCGATCCAGCTGTTTCTGCTCCTCGGGGAGATCGGCATAGGAGGTCTGCTGCTCGTCGGTTGCGGTGCGACGGTTGCGAATCAGCCACTCGTCGTGGATCTTGCTGCTTGCTTCTTCGATGAAGTCGTGACGACCCGGGTCGCGTCCAGCCCGCAGCTCCGACAGCACAAGCTCCACCGCCACCCTCGCCGATTCCTGGTTGTCCCACTGAAGATCTCGGGGCAATTCCTCGAAGGGCGTATTGGAGATATCCGCCTGGTTCGTACCGTGCCTGGCGATCCACTCCGGATCTTCGGTCGGTTTGGGCCGAGGCTTATAAGTACCGTTGGGTCTGATCTTGGTCAGGCGCCACGTTTCGTGCAACCGTGACGCCAACCGCCCGATCAGCTCATCGGAACGCGACTCCAACTTCTGGACCGCCGCCCGGGTGGGCACCGACGTGCGCCACTGATCTCGACCGGTCGCGACCGACTTCTCCAACAGATACCGAATGTGGTTGTCGCTGTCCGATGTTCGCAGTCTGTCGACGCCTGTGTTCGACCCTCGACCGAGACCGTGTTGCCATTTCGACACCGTTGAGGTGGCCGAATGAAACGCATCACCGATCCGGTCGGCAATCTGACGGAGCGCTTGGCTGAGCCCCAACTCGACGCGTCCTCTCCATAACTCTGAACGTACTTTCCGGTGCGCCACAGACGAGATGTCTGGTTCAGCTCTCAACGCCCACAACGAGATTCACCGACAGTGAGCATGGGTGACGCAGCAAGCAACACCAATGTCCAACCCAGGCAGGCCGGCAACGTAACCTGCCGGAAACATCATAGGTGGGAGCCGATACCACCGGCTCAGGGCACACGTTGGGCAGAGATCCGAGGCACCGGGCCCTATCCAGGTGCTGCCGGTACCAGTTTTACTGGGCTCCTGTTACTGGTGTCGGATCCGCTGCAAGCTCAGTACATGACCCAGACGTTGTCACCGGGTTCGGCCAAGCCGCCTCCCGCTACGCCGGCTCCCCCAGCACCTCCCGCATACGGCGCACGGCGCACGGTCGCGATCCTCGCCGTTATTTTGACCGGGCAGTTCATGGCGGTGCTCGACGCCTCCATCGTGAATGTCGCCATTCCCTCGATTCGAACCTCGCTGCACACGAGCGGATCGGCTTTGCAGCTGATCGTCGCCGGCTACGTCATCGCCTATGCCGTCCTGCTGGTGACCGGCGCCAGACTGGGCGACCGGTTCACCCAACGCCGCGCCTTCATCGTCGGATTGGCACTGTTCACCGTCGCCTCGCTGGCCTGCGGATTGGCGTGGAACGAAGTCACATTGATCGTGTTCCGATTCCTGCAGGGCGTCGGTGCTGCCGCGATGGTTCCGCAGATCATGACCCTCATCCAGCGGAACTTCACGGGCAATGCCAGGGCCAAGGCGCTGAGCACGTACTCCGCGATCATCTCCGGCGGCATGGTCGCCGGTCAGGTCGCGGGCGGGCTGATCGTCAACGCAGACCTCTGGGGCAGCGGCTGGCGTGGTGTGTTCCTGGTGAATGTGCCGATCGGTGTGGCGCTGCTGCTGGTCGCGCCGCGGGTACTGCCCTCGGACACGGCACGATTCGACCGGAAGCTCGACCTGGCCGGGCTGACGATGCTGACCGTCTCGGTGCTGCTGCTCGTGCTGCCGATGGTGCTCGGCCACGAACAGAATTGGCCGCTGTGGACGTGGATCACCCTGGGCGCCAGCGTGATCGGTGTCGCGGCCTTCGTCGCCATCGAACGAGCAGTCGCGGCTCGCGGCGGCGAACCGCTGTTCGCGCAGCGGGTACTGCGGGCTCCCGGGCTGATGCTCACCGCGGCAACACTGTTCGTCATCATGGCGACCTTCGGCGGCTGGATGTTCGTGATGGCCATCCACCTGCAGAGCACCCTCGGCTACACCGCACTGCATGCCGGGCTGCTGTTCATCCCGATGGGCGTCACGTTCGCGCTGGCCAGCCTGAACTGGGAACGGATTCCACTCCGCTTCCACGCCGTCATGATTCCGCTCGGTCTGATGCTCGGCGCGACCACCATGGTGACGCTCGGCATGATGCTGCGCGAGGGTGCCGAACTCGGACCACTGCCACTGACGATCTTCGGCATTCAAGGCATCGGCTTCGGACTCGCGTTCAGCCCGTTGATGACCCGAACCCTGGCCAAGATTCCGATGTCGCTTGCCGCGGACGCGAGCGGAATCCTGGTCACCAGCGTGCAGCTCGGCATCGTGGTCGGCATCGCCTGCTTCGGCACCGTCTTCCTCGGCCTGGTCGGCGCCACCACACTGTCGGCGGCGCACGCGCTCGGCACCACCGCGATCGCCGAGGGTGTGACAGTACTGGCCGCCGCCGCGCTCGCGACCAGGGCGGCGCGGTAGCTGTACCCGCACCCGGTTCGCCGGCGCCCACCGTTTACACCAGCGGTGGGCGCCGGCGGTTTGCTGTCCAGATTTCCAAGAAAGTGAACCGGGAACCGCCAGATCCTCGTATGTTTGCCGTACGCAGCGTGGATGGGAGTGGGACAGTGCAAACAGCTGGGATTACCGCGGACTACGTGATTGTCGGCTCCGGGTCCGCTGGTGCGGTCCTCGCCAACCGGCTCAGCGACGACCCGAGCACCACCGTGGTGCTGCTGGAGGCCGGCCCGCCCGACAAGAACAAGTTTGCGCACATTCCAGCCGCCTTCTCGAAACTGTTTCGCACAGAAGTGGATTGGGACTATCTCACCGAGCCGCAGCCGGAGCTGAAGAACCGGCAGATCTATTGGCCGCGCGGGAAGATGTTCGGCGGCTCATCGTCGATGAACGCGATGATGTGGGTCCGCGGGTTCCGCGCGGACTACGACGAGTGGGCGTTGCTGGCAGGCGAGGAGTGGGGGTTCGCCGCCGCGGTCGAGCAGTACCGGCGCATCGAGAATGTCGAAGAGGCCCAGTATCCGGATGAAGGGGCAGCTGGGCCGCTGCATATTTCCCGTCAACGCAGCCCGCGTGCGTCGACCGCGGCCTATCTGACCGCGGTGCAGGAGGCCGGGTTCTCGGTAGAACCGCCGAATCGGCCGCAGCCGGACGGGTTCAGTCAAACTATGGTCACCCAGCGCGGGGGTCGCCGATGGAGCACGGCGGATGCCTATCTGCGGCCGGTGCTGCGGCGGCCGAACCTGACCATTCAGACCGAAGCGCTCGCGTCTCGGGTCATTTTCGAGCGCGATCCCGCACGCGCGCCCCGCGCGGTCGGCGTGGAATACCTGCAGGGCGGCACCACGCACACGGTGACAGCGCGGCGCGAAGTGATCCTCTGCGGCGGTGCGATCAACAGCCCGCAGCTGCTGATGCTCTCCGGCGTAGGCGACCAGGACGATCTCGTCAGGCAAGGCATCGACGTCGTGCATCATGCGCCCGAGGTCGGCGCGAATCTGCAGGATCACCTGGTCTCCGGCATAGGCTACGGCGTCGAAGGCGATTCGCTGTTCGCCGCGGAGAAGCCGCGCCAGCTGCTGGACTACTTTATCCGGCATCGCGGCATGCTCACCTCCAATGTCGGCGAGGCCTACGGGTTCGTACGCAGCCGGCCCGATCTGGACTTGCCCGACCTGGAACTGATTTTCGCGCCTGCCCCCTTCTATTACGAAGGACTCGAGGACCCCACCGAGCACGGCGTCATCCTGGTGACCGTCCTGCTGCGCCCGCACAGCCGCGGCCGCATCACACTGGCCACGGGCGATCCTGCGGCAAAACCGGTGATCGATCCGAGATATCTCTCCGACAGCGCGGGCGCCGACCGCGCCGCGATCATGTCGGGGCTGCGGATCTGCGCCGAACTGGCGGCGGCGCCTGCGATGAAAGCGGTGCTCGGACCGCTGATCTATCCGCCGCAAGCGCCGAGCGAGATGGAAGCGACCCTCGAACTGGCGCTGAACGGCTACTCACACACCCTCTATCACCCGGTGGGCACCTGCCGGATGGGCACCGATGCGGCCAGTGTTGTCACGCCGCGGCTGGAAGTCCGTGGCGTGCAAGGACTTCGGGTCGCAGACGCGTCGGTGATGCCGCTGCTCATCCGTGGCCACACCCATGCGCCGAGCGTGTTCGTCGGCGAGCAGGCCGCCAAA
This sequence comes from Nocardia sp. GCM10030253, assembly GCF_042675075.1. Taxonomy (NCBI): domain Bacteria; kingdom Bacillati; phylum Actinomycetota; class Actinomycetes; order Mycobacteriales; family Nocardiaceae; genus Nocardia; species Nocardia sp. GCM10030253. The sequence goes on from NZ_JBHTDL010000011.1 coordinate 213,281, forward strand.
TTCATCCTCGCCGCCGGGCGTACCTAGCGGGTCATCACGCCCGGCATCGATCGCCACGCTCGTAGTGGAGCCGTCAGCCATTCCCGGTGTGGGTGAGTCATCGTCCTGGACCGAAATAACGTAATCAAGTAATCATGGTCCAGTGCACAACGAACTGGAGTCCTTACTGACCCGGGCCCTGACGCTCGACCGGCACTTCGCCAAGCTTATGGAAGGCCACCCGGCAGGAAGCACTGCGCCCCTACAAGATTCGGTGATCCGGCCACTGACGGAGGCTTTCACGGAGCTGACCGGCCGAGCCCCGGTCGTCCAAGCATCCGAAGAAGGCGGAGAAACCCCAGACCAGGTGTGGCAGCTGGCGTATGACATCACCCGATTCCGCTGCCAGCCCGACCTGCCGTGCGGCATTCAGGAAGCCACCGCCGCGCTTCAGCATCTGGCCATCCTGTCCGCCGACGATCCGGAAGCTCGACTGGCAGAGCTGACCAAGCTGCAGGCAGGCCTGGAATCCCAGATCAAGGTCGCCCCCGACGGGCCGTACCTGGTCACCAACGCCACCCAGATCACCGACTGGCTCGGCGTGGCCATCCAAGCGCTCCCCCAACTGGCCCTGTGCCGCTGCGGCGCCTCGGAGACGAAACCGCTCTGCGACGGTAGCCACGCCCGCATCGGATTCAGCGGTGCCAAGGATCCGCAGCGAGTGGCCGACAGCCGCGACACCTACGAAGGCGTTGCGGTCACGGTTCTCGACAATCGTGGTCTGTGCGCCCATTCCGGGTTCTGCACCGACCGGTTGCCGAACGTATTCCGCGCCGCCGCAGAACCTTTCGTCGCACCGAGCGGCGGCCGCATGGACGAGATCAAACGGGCGGCACGAGCCTGTCCTTCCGGTGCGCTCGGCTATGCGATGGACGGCAAGGAGGGCGACGCCCCGGCCAGGGAACCGGCGATCGAGGTATCGAAGGACGGACCGTACCGGATTACCGGTGGCATCCCGCTGGTCGACTGCGGCCAACGCAACGCGGGCGCGTCGACCGAGCACTACAGCCTCTGCCGGTGCGGCCACTCCCAGAACAAGCCGTTCTGCAGTGGGATGCACTACTACGTCGGATTCACCGATCCGGCGCCCTCCGAGGAGCCGACACTGTTCGAGTGGGCGGGCGGCTTACCGGCGCTGACCCGGATGACGCACATCTTCTATGGCAAGTACGTTCCCGAAGACCCGCTGCTGGCACCGCTTTTCGCGAGCATGTCGCCCGATCATCCCGAGCGGGTGGCCGCGTGGCTCGGCGAGACCTTCGGCGGACCGAAGCTTTACACCGAAATGTACGGCGGCTACAAGCACATGGTCGCCGAGCATGCCGGCAAGGCGCTCACCGAGGAGTGGCGGGCGCGGTGGGCTCAGCTCATCTCTCGTGCCGCCGATGACGCCGGGCTGCCCACCGACGCGGAGTTCCGGGCCGCGTTCGCCGCTTACATCGAGTGGGGATCGCGTATCGCACTGGAGAATTCGCAGCCCGGCGCCACGCCTCCGCCGCACATGCCGGTGCCACGGTGGTGGTGGGTATGCAACGCCACACCCGGGTCCCGTGTCTCCGCCCTCGCCAAGCCCGCCGACGACGACCAAGTCATCGAACTGCCGAGCGCCGGGGAGCCCGTCAGCTTCGACCGGCATATCAAACCGCTGTTCCGTGCCATGGACCGCAAGTCGATGAGCTTCGTCTTCGATCTGTGGTCACACACCGACGTCGTGCAGCACGCACCGGGCATCCTCGACCGACTCCAGCAGGGGTCCATGCCGTGCGACGGCCGCTGGCCCCAAGAGCACATCGATACCTTCGCCCGCTGGATCACCGACGGGACGCCCGAATAGCACCCGCTACTGCTCCGCTCTGCCCTGCCCGGGGGTAGGGCGGGCGCAGGCTGCGCCGGCGTCGGCAGGTCGCTCGGCGTCGGATCAGTCGTTCGGCTGGTCCGGCGTTGTCGCTCGGAAGTCACCTACCGGCTCCGTGACGAGCTCGAAATCGCAGTCGTGGCGCTCCTCGCCCTTCACAACCGCGCCTTCGACGAGCTCGGCGCCGCGTTTCTCACGCAGGATCATCGGATCCGAACTCAAGTCCTTGTACAGCGACACGCACAGGAATCCCATCACAAGCACGAACGGCAGCGACACCACCGTCGTCAGCGCCTGCAATCCGGTCAGCGCGCCACCGAGGTCGCCAGGGTCGGCGATGACGAGCATGATGGCGGCGACGGCGCCGGTCGCCGCTCCCCAGAAGATGACCGTTGCCTTGGACGGTTCGATGCTGCCCTTCTCGGACAACGTACCCATCACGATCGATGCTGCGTCGGCACCGGAAACGAAGAAGATGGCGACGAGGATCATCACCAGAACGGCGGTCGCCGAGGCGATCGGATAGTGGTCGAGCAGGTGAAACAGCGCGAAGTTCTCGTTGACGGATCCGTTCGCCTCGGTCAGGTCACCGGTCTGACCCTGCTGGAAGATGGCGGTGCCACCGAAGATCACGAACCACACGAGGCTCACGATGCTCGGCACAAGTAGGACACCGGTGACGAATTGACGGATCGTGCGCCCGCGGCTGATCCGGGCGATGAACATGCCGACGAACGGCGTCCACGAAACCCACCAGGCCCAGTAGAAGACAGTCCAGCTCGACAGCCACGCCTTCATTTCCGCGCCACCGCTCACATCCGTCCGCGAAGCCATTTTGGGCAGCATGGCGACGTAGTCACCCAACGCGGTAGGCAGGAGGTTGAGCATGAACAGGGTTGGACCGGCGACGAAGACAAAGACCGCTATGAGCAGGGCAAGCACCATGTTGGTATTCGACAGCCACTGGATACCACGGTCGATACCGGAGACGGCCGACACGATGAACGCGATGGTCAGGACGGTGATGATGGAGACAAGACCGACCTTGCCGATCGAGCCGACCCACCCGTTGAACTCCATGCCCGCGCCGATCTGCAGTGCGCCCAAGCCCAGCGACGCCGCCGACCCGAAGAGCGTTGCGAAAATCGCCATCATGTCGATCGCGCGTCCACCGATGCCGTCGGAGTGCCGCCCGAGAATCGGCCGGAACATCGACGAGATCAGCTGTGACCGTCCCCTGCGGAAAGTGCCGTACGCGATCGCCAGGCCGACCACGGCGTAGATCGCCCACGGGTGCAGAGTCCAGTGGAACAACGTCGTTGCCATGGCGACTTCGGCAGCCTCGGAACTTCTCGGCTCGGCGGTCCCCGGCGGTGGGCTCACATAGTGCGACAGCGGTTCGGCAACGCCCCAGAACATCAGGCCGATGCCCATGCCCGCACTGAACATCATCGCGATCCACGACGTAGTACGGAACTCCGGCTTCTCGTCGTCGGCGCCGAGCGGGATCTTGCCGTACCGGCTTGCCGCCAACCAGATGACGTACACGACAAAGGCCGAAGCGATCAGCACGAACAGCCAACCGGTGTTGGTGATCACCCAGGACTGAGCATCGGCAGACGCGGATCCGAGACCCGCGTGGTCGACGATGCCCCACGCCACGAAAGCCAAGGAGCCGATCGCTGTGATGCCGAAAACCAGCCGATCGAGCCCACGCTCCGTCGGTGGCCTTCCGGCAACATCCTCGGTGCCCTCGGCCGGTTCATCGGAGTGTCGGTCGGTGTCTGTCGACATCGAGTCCTTTCAGGATCGCGGAACGACAAGCCCCCTGTACATCCGGCCACCGTACAGCGTCTTGGCAAGCAACACAGCGCAATACACGCATCGGCGAGGTGCGAGACGAGACCGAAGCAACCGAATGAGTGCGGGCCGCGACAGCATCGACCACCATCCCTGCTGGTAGATAGGAGCCCTTTTCCACCGCTCGGCGTAGTCGGGCATCACTGCCGCGAGAACAGCGTGGGTTACCGGTCTGGCGCGTGTATCGGGTGGAGTGGGCCAGCCATTGTTTCGATCTGTTCGGCAAGTCCCGCGCTGTCGACAGACCTGCTGGTATCGACGCGGATCACCGGTGCCAGGTCCAGTGGCCGACCGTGTTCGGCCCAGGTCTCCCAGTCGCGGGTGAGGCGATTCTCGTCGTCGTGCACGGCGGCTCGCCGCCGCTGCGCGTAGCGGGCTCGCGCCACCTCGATGGGGGGATCACACCAGATCTCCACCGCGCGTTCGGCGCCGGACTGCTGGATACCCGTTCTGGCAAACCCGGCATCGCGAGGTCGAAACCACCACGAGTCGATCACTACGGATCGCGGGATCGCGGCCGCCATCGCCCAGACCGCATCCATCGCGATCCCACCGAGCGTCGCCACATCTCGCGGGTCGCCCATACATCCCGCCAACGCTTCCTTCACGACGTCCTTCGACAGGACGTGTGCGCCCAGTTCGCGAGCGATGTCCGGCGCCAGCGTCGACTTACCTGCACCCGGCAGGCCGTTGACCAGCACGACAAGCTTGCCGACACACACAACCGTCATCGCTGCCCTTTCGTCATCGTCCAGTATCGACCGGCCGGTCACCACACCCATGAGGTGATGGTCGAGGTCCTCGGCCATCACCTCGACCGGTCCGGGGAACGGCCGCCGATCTCGGCAGCACTGAACATCCCTCGCCGTCGTCACATAACACGCCGAATTGGCATGTCGTGCAACATTGCTCGCTGTGCGCTTGCGCATGGCGTGCCGCTCGGCACCGGCTGCCGTACGCCGTCATCCGAAATCCCTTGGCGCAGAGCGCAGTCCGACTATGCGGCCGGGAAGAGGCCGAGGGACCCTGCCGCGAGGGCGAGATATGGCAGTGGGTAGGCGATGTCGGAGTACCAGCGGGCTCGCAGGATAGTGACGACGGCACCGAGGAAGTACAGGACCAGGCCGACTGCGGCGGCAAGGCCAACGGGTGGGATGGCGAGGCCTACCAGGAGGCCCAGCGCGCCGATGGCTTTGAGGACGGCCAGTGCGCCGAGCACCCGAGCGGGGACGCCATAGTTCTTCATGTTGTCGAGCAACCATTGCGGCTGGACCACATCAACGGCCGCGGCGCCCGCGGCGGCCGCGGCGGCGAGGACAGTGACGACGATATAGGCGATGTGCACGGGAAATACCCTCCTTTTCGGTGGCGCCACGCGTCTGCGATCGTGATGTGGCGCACGATGCGCCGCACTGCGGTCACGCAGGCGGTGTTGTGTTCGTCATCCGGATGACGGACGGCGGCGAGGAAAGGTGACCGATGCACGCACAGGACTTGTTGGCGCGACGATTCGAGACGCATCGCGGCCACTTGCGGTCGGTTGCCTATCGGATGCTCGGTTCGTCCGGCGAGGCCGAGGATGCCGTTCAGGAGGCGTGGCTGCGGCTGGCGCTGTCGGACACGAGCGACGTGGAAAATCTGGCAGGCTGGCTGACGACGGTCGTTTCACGGATCTGCCTGGACATGCTGCGATCGCGGGCCGCGCGGCGCGAGGATCCGATGGAGGGCATCGCCGATCTCGGAGACAGGGCCTACGACAGCGACCCCGAACACGAAGCCGTGCTGATCGATTCGGTGGGGCGCGCGCTGCTGGTGGTGCTGGACACGTTGGGGCCGGATGAGCGAGTGGCGTTCGTGCTGCACGACATGTTCGCAGTGCCGTTCGATCAGATCGCGCCGATCGTCGGTCGCACTACTGCTACCACGAAGAAACTCGCCAGCCGGGCCCGATCACGCGCGCGCAGTGACGCGACGGCTTCCAGCACCGAACTCGCGCAACAGCGGCATGTCGTGGAGGCGTTCCTGGCCGCCGCACGCAGCGGCGACCTCGACGCACTGCTGGCGGTGTTGGCACCGGACGTCGTGCGCACCGCCGATCCGGCCGCACTGCCCGCCGGTATGGCATCGGTCGCCCGCGGTGCGCATACCGTGGCGAAAGAGACCGTGGTGCTGCGCCGTCGTTCGCAGGTCGCCACTCTTGCCTTGGTCAACGGTGCTGTCGGCATCATCGTCGCGCCGCGCGGTCGACTGTTGCTGGCGCTCACCGTCGCGGTAGACGGCGATCGGATCGCAGGCTACGAGGTTTTCGCCGATCCCGCCCGGCTGCGGAAACTCGATCTGGCGGTGCTTCCCGCCTGATGACCGATCACGCCATAGCGCAGCGCAGCACGAGCACGACGATCGACAGGATCAGCATGACCGTGGGCACGGGCAGGCTTTTCCAGTCCTTTGCCTTCACGTGAAAGCCGATACCACCGAGAAAGTAGAGAATCAGCCCGGCCGCAGCGGCAATTCCGATCGGAGCCCACCACAGGCCGACAAGCAGACCGGCCGCACCGGCGAGTAGCAGCCCAGCCAACGGATTCAGCCAGCTGTCCGGCACTCCGATGGCAGCATAACCCTCGACGAACTGCGGGCGGCGAGTGATCTTGAAATAGGCCGACATCGACAACATGGCGGCGAGTAGTACAGAAATGATGACAGTTGCGACGAACATGATGCGTCTCCTCGAATGTCACACCCGGTGACTGTTTCCAATCTAGATCGTCACGACACCCGACGGAGTAGTTCGCGGAAAATGTGGACGTGATCATCAGGGCACGCACCACCGCCGATCTACCCGCCTGCGTCGCGGCTCTCCGCGCCGTACACGAGGCCGACGGGTATCCGGCGGTGTGGCCGCACGACCCCGCGCATTGGCTGACACCGTCGAAGCTGATCGAAGCTCACGTCGCGGACATCGACGGCACCGTAACCGGCCACGTCGGCATCGGCGCGGGCGCGGTGCCGACGGCCGTGCGGAACGCGTTGCCCGGCAATGACTTCGCCTCGGTGATCCGCCTATTTGTGTCCCCGGTCGGCCGCGGCCATGGCGTCGGTCGCCGCCTCCTCGACGCTGCCGTGACAATGGCCGAAACGCGCGGTCTGCGGGCCGTGCTCGACGTCGAGGCCGGCGCTGCGGCTGCGATCGCGTTGTACGAACGCGGCGGCTGGAAATGCGTCCACAGCGGACCGGGTGACTGGATCACCTTCGATGGGCGCGAGGCACTGCTGCGCTACTACGTCAGCCCGTGACCCGAGCGCTCCCGGCGAGGATCGTTGTTACGTCACCTGACCATCGAAGCCGAAAGGCATTGGCAGCCAGGTACGCCGACACGGCGGTTCCGGTCCGGTGCCGGAACTCTTCGACCGGACGAAACTCGGCATTGCGGTCACCGACTTCATTGCGATACCAGCCGCCGACGACGCTGGGCCCGGTCGACCACGTCGTCGACGCCGGGGACGCTGATCGCCGAAACCGCGAACATGATCGGCGCCTGGCTGGACGCGTCCGTCGAGCCGAATTCCTTGTAGAGGGTAAGGATCGACGCGACCCAAGTCACTATTTCATAGTGATCCCCAACACATAACGTAACAATAACCGGCAATAGCAAATTTGAATTTCCTGTACTCGATCTGGGAAAATCCAAGACAGTCTATGGATAGAGTTCAGGCAATTCGGACGTTATTGCGACGTGATCTGTCGCGACTTCTCCATTACCGTCGGCGGCGGCCCTGATCAACGTGACGGGCTCGAACTCGAATCGCCGAACACCGGCAACCCTGTCCCACGATTCGAGAATCCCCGACCTTCCTGGGGACAGGGACGCGGCTGCTCATCGCCGCGTTGGCAGGGCGCAGGCAGGAATCCCATATGACTCAGAACCGCAAGTTCAGCACCCGTGTCCTCGGCTTTGCCGCTGTCATCGGCGCGCTCGTCGCCGTTCCGTTCAGCATCTCCTCCGCTACCGCATCGGCCGATGGCCACAACTGGGACGGCGTCGCGCAGTGCGAGAGCGGTGGCAACTGGGGGATCAACACCGGCAACGGCTACTACGGCGGCCTGCAGTTCTCCCAGAGCACCTGGGCGGCCAACGGCGGCGCGGGCTCGGCGCACAACGCGAGCAAGGATGAGCAGATTCGCGTCGCGGAGAATGTGCTCGCCACCCAGGGCCCCGGCGCCTGGCCGGTCTGCGGCAGCTACCTGTAAGGCCGCGACCTCGGAAACAGTTGTACAGAACGGCCCTGTCGCGGATTCCGCCGACAGGGCCGTTCCGCATCTCAGGCCGAGCCCTCGCACCCATCAGGACCGCTACCGACCGGCCCGATCGGAACGCACCCTTGATTCCGGCCTCCGACCCTGATGGCATTACTGCAACCCGTGTCAGTTCGAGGAGGCACCCTTGTTGTCATTGCAGGAGATTTCGGATCGCCTCGAGATCCAGGATCTGATGGTCCGGTACTCACACGCGGTCGACACGAAGCAGTGGGACCTGCTCGACGACGTCTTCACCACCGACGCGCACATCGACTACTCGGCCATGGGTGGTGCGGTCGGCGACCTTGCGTCGACGAAAGCCTTTCTCGCCCAGGTACTGCCGAACTTCCCGGCCTTCCAGCACTTGATCAGCAATTCGTCGATCACCATCGACGGCGATACCGCGACCGGCCGCACGATGTGCCACAACCCGATGCTGGTCGCGAATGGCGACGGACAGCAGAGCATCATGTTCTGCGGTCTGTGGTACCTCGATACCTTCGCCCGCATCGATGGCCGGTGGCGTATCAAGGCGCGCGTCGAGGAGAAGAGCTACATGTACCTCGCGCCGTCCACTCCAGGCATGGGCTGATATCCGATCCCAGCCTCGGGTCAGGTGCGCAGGCCCAGCGCCATCGGCGCGGATGAGATGGCGCTGCCCCGCCTGGTCAGAAGCGGACGAGGCGGGGCAGCTCAGGTTATTCAACGGGTCCGGCCTGAGATGAGAGCACGGGTTTGTTGAGAGTCTGCTGAGAACGGCCGCCGCACTATTGCGAATAGGCGCGCGACACCGCGGAGGTCAGCAATTCGACAAACCCATCGAGCATGCCGGGATCGCGGCCGGTCTCCGAGTTGCAACCGGCTGTCTCCCCCGCCGGGTCTGCCTGTGCCAGAGCATTTTTCACGCTTTCGTTCACCGCTGCGTGGACTGCTTCGACCGGGATTCCCGCCTGTACACACCGACTAACGGCGCGCTCGAACCAGGACAAAGTCATCGTGCCTGACGATTCGGCCGCATCCACAAGGACAAGGGCGAGTTCGAATCCTGCCTTGAGCAGTGCATCGGGGCCGGCAGCCCTGGCCTCGTCGCGCGGACGCATGGTCATGGGACTCCTTCCGGGTCACGCCCCTTTCAGATCCCGACGTTACGGGCTGCACTACCCCGCTTCGAGCTGACGAGCTCGTTTCGGCGAATGGACGAACCGAGACCGGTGTTCTTTGTGAATGATCCCTATGCCGTGCGTTCGCCATCGGGCGTCGGGCACGCTGTGAACCCTCACAGCGATGCTGGTACCGACTTCGGCACATTCCCCGAACCCACAACGGGCCCCTCGATATTCGAGAAGGCCGCGTTACCGTGATGTGCTTCGCCATATCGCGGGGGCGGAAAGGAGTCACGATGACCGTCACCAGTTCGGAGCGGCCGGATCTGACCGTATCGGGTCAGCCGGTTTCTTCCTCGCTGAAGGATGTTCGGGCGCTGTCACAGAAGATGGTCGGGCACTTCGTCGAAAACGTGGTCCCGTGCCGGACGTTGCCAGGCGAGGCGCTCAACGGTGATATCACCACTATCACCAGGGTCTGCCTCGAGCTGGCGGTGAGCATGTTCGACGGGACCGACATTCCGGGAAAGACGCAGCAACTGGAGCACGTCGCCGCCGGGTGGGCCCGGGAGGGCATCCCGATCGACACCATCCATCACGCCGTACACGAAGGATTCAAACTCGGTTTCGACCTGATTCTGGACAATGCGACCGCCGCGGACTTCGACAACATCAAGAACATCAGCCGTCGATTGCTCGACATACTCGACACGATCACCTCGACTGTCTCGCACGCCTATGTCAGGGAGCTGCGCACGGTGGTCAGCGAACACCACACCGCCGCACACACTCTCACGTCCGCGCTGCTCGGCGGGCACCCCACCTCGACTATGGCGCGCGAGTGCGGCATCGAGGTCGCCGAGTCCTATTCCGTGCTGGCCGTGTCGATTCCGCCGCACCCCGACGAGCGCAACCCGAGGCTGGACAACAAAGTGGTGGCCAGGCGCAAATTGCGCCGCGTGCAAGCCGAACTCGCGACACGGTGTGGCGAGGGCGTGCTGTCGCTGCTGAGCATCGACGGCGGCACCATCCTGCTGCCCTCCGAGCTGCTCGAAGACGAGGCTATCGACGCGCTCGTCGACCAACTGTCCCACGCGGCGCAGGTCCCGCTCACCGCCGCCGTGGTCCCGGCAACTCCCGCGGAGGTGCCCGCCGCCGCCGATCAGGCGCACGAACTACTCGACATGGTGCAGCGTCTGCAGTGCGTGCACGGCCTGTACCGCTTCGACGACCTGGCCCTGGAATATCAGCTCACGAGGCCGGGCCCCGGCCTCGACCACCTCCACACCCTGCTCGAGCCGCTCGATGAACACCCCGAACTCCTGGAAACACTGCGACGCCACATCAGCAACAACCTCAACCGCCAGCGGACCGGGCGCGCACTGCATGTGCACACCAACACGGTCGACTACCGACTCAAACGCATCGGCCAACTCACCGGCTTCGACCCATCCCAAGCCTCCGGCGTCTGGTACCTCAGATCCGCGCTGATCGCCCGCAGCTACAAACAGCCGCGACCCCAGGGCCCGCAACGCGAAGCGAGCTGAGCCACGGTAGGGGTCCAGTTCCTCCGGACTGGACCACGACAACGTGGGTGGAGCACTCGTAACGTCTGGAGTCGTGGATCAGAAACTTGCCGACGATCTCGCCGAACTGCCCGCGCTGCTCGATGTTGTCCGTCATGCGGCCGAACAGGTGCTGACCGGGATCGCCAAACGTCCGGTGGCGCTGCCGCAGGATCCGGTGCGGCATGCGCCGCTGCCGGATCAGGGAATCGGGCTGCGCCAGGCGCTTTCGGAGTTCCAGCGCCGATGGGAACCGAACTTCTCGGGTAGCGCGGGGCCGCGCTACCTCGGCTTCGTCACCGGCGGCGCGACCCCCGCGTCGATCGCAGGCGACTGGTTGACCAGCGCGCTCGACCAGAACGCCATGTCCGGCGGTGATTCGACGGCAACCGACTTGGAACAGGAAACCGTCGGATGGATCGGGCAGCTGTTCGGCTTGGCGCAGCACACCGGCGCGTTCGTGAGCGGAGCGACCACGTCGAGCCTTGTCGGGCTGGCGATCGCGCGGGAATGGCTCGGTGAACAGCTCGGAGTTTCTGTGGCCGCGGCGGGTGTCGGTGCGCTCGGGCCCGTTCACGTGTTATCCGGATCGCCGCACTCGAGCATTGCCAAGTCGCTGTCGATGCTGGGAATCGGCCGTGACCGGCTCCAGCGGATACCGACGCTGCCGGATCGGGAAGCCGTCGATGTGGACCAGCTCGCCGCTGCGCTCGCGGCGTTGGACGGCCGCCCCGCGATCGTGGTCGCCAATGCCGGAACCGTCAACACCGTCGACTTCGACGATCTGCGTGCCATCGCGGCACTGCGCGAGCGGTTCCCGTTCTGGCTGCACGTCGATGGCGCTTTCGGCGCGTTCGCCGCGCTCTCCCCGCAGCACGCGCATCTGGTCGACGGGCTCGCCGAGGCCGATTCGGTCTGCGTCGATCTGCACAAATGGCTCAACGTCCCCTACGACGCCGCGGTCCAGTTCACCCGGCGCCGCGACCTGCAGGCCCGGGTCTTCCAGAACTCCGGCGCCGCCTACCTGGGCGCACCGACCGTCGAGCCGACCTTCGGGGATCTGGTGCCGGAGAACTCGCGCCGACTGCGGGCGCTCCCCGCCTGGTTCACGCTGTCGGCCTACGGCCGCGAGGGACACCGAGAGATCGTGCAGCGCAATATTTCCGGCGCGGGCCGCCTCGGCGATCAGCTCGCCGCGACCGGTCTTATCCGACTGCTCGCCCCGGTCCGACTCAACGTCGTCTGCTTCACCCTCGCCGACCGCCCCACCTCCGACCGAGTGGACGCACTGGCCGAGGCAATCGCCAAGAGTGGCGAAACCTTCATCACTCCGACCTTCTACGACGGACACCCTGGACTGCGCGCCGCCGTGAGCAACTGGCGCACCACCGATGCCGACATAGACCGGGCCTGCCGCGCCATCACCACCGCGGTCCGCGCGCTTCGGTAGGCGCTCGCTCGATTCGCCTGCTCAGCGGTGGCACACCGGAGACAATCGACTCCAAGTGAAGGAGTCATATGGAACCGATTGTTTCCGTCACCGGCGGCAAGATTCTAGGGCGGACCAGCGCCGGGGTGAGCACTTTTCTGGGCGTGCCGTACGCCGCAGCGCCGGTCGGGCCCGCCCGGTTCGAGTTGCCGACGCGGGTGCCGGACTGGCCAGGTGTTCGTGACGCGCTCAGCTACGGTCCGACCTGCGCCCAATCGCCGTACCCGCCGCCGATCCACGCGCTCATCGGCAGCGACGGCATTCCGGGGGACGAGTACCTGAACGTCAATGTCTGGACGCCGGACCCGGGCGGGTCCGGCCTGCCCGTCATGGTGTGGATCCACGGTGGTGCGTTCGTGCGTGGCTCGAATGCGCGGGCGATCTATGACGGCGCCGCATTCGCTCGCGACGGCATCGTCATGGTCTCCATCAACTACCGGCTCGGCATCTCGGGATTCGCCGCCGTCGCGAACGCACCGCTCAACCGCGGCCTGCACGACCAGCTCTTCGCACTGCAGTGGGTACAGGAGAACATCGAATCCTTCGGTGGCGATCCGAACAATGTCACCGTCTTCGGCGAGTCCGCCGGTGGTATGAGCGTAGCGATGCTGCTGGCCTCATCCCGTTCCCGAGGACTCCTCCACCGCGCCATCATGCAGAGCGGCAACGGATCCGCGGTAGCGACAATCGATGACGCGGGCAAGCTCGCCGACCAGTTGGCCGAGAAGCTCGCAATCAAGCCGACCGCGGCCGATTTCGGCCGGCTCGGCCCTGAACGGCTGCGGTCCGCGCAGGACATGATCGCCCTCGACCTGATGACCGACCCGGATCCGGCCCGATGGGGGTCATCCATCATCACCAACGGGCTCGGCATCATGAGTCTCTTCCCGGTCGTCGACGGCGACATCGTCGAGGGACCGGCCGCCGATGTTCTTGCCGCGCACCCCGATCGGTCCGTCCCCCTCATCGCGGGCTGCACAACCGACGAGTTCCGCTTCTTCACCGTCCCGACGGGTGTTGCCGCCGCGATAACCACCGACACCCTCCCGTACATGCTCAGCCGATACGGCCTCTCCCCCGCCTTGGCCGCCACCTACAGCGCACACCGTCCCGGAGCGACCGCCGCCGACCTCTTCGCCGCGATGGTCACCGACCACGCATTCCGCTCGGACACCCTGCGACTCGCCCAGGTCAACGCCACCGCAAACCCCACCTACGCCTACGAATTCGCCTGGCCATCGGGCATCGAGGGCCTCGGCGCCTGCCATGTTCTGGAAATCCCCTTCGTCTTCGACGCCCTGGCCTCCGCCCACCCCCTCACCGGCCCGAACCCACCACAACCTCTCGCCGACCAAATCCATTCGGCGTGGGCATCTTTCGCAAAGAATGGCAACCCGGGCTGGGCCCGTTTCCAGCCCGACACCCAACTGGTCCAGATCTTCGACGCACCGGAGTCGACGGTGGTGAGCAATCCCCGAGGAGATGACCTGGCGGCGCTGCGCCGGTCATTGCGGTAGGAAGCCGGTTCTGCTGGCGGCCCCACCTCACGGTGGGGCTGCCGCAGCCGAACCAATCGGTGCCCGAGCCAATTCTCACACCCCGATCTCGAAAAGCAGGTTGCCACATGAGGCCTGCCACGTCGACTCGGGGCGGGCCGAAGCGTTCGTGCATGCGCGCATGCTGCTGTGCGTTCGCAAGTGTGCGCGCCGATCAGGCAGAATGCAGATGAAACACGTCTGTCGGTAACGAAATAGCATCACCGGAAGGGCGTTGCGTCCGAATTGTTGCCGAACGGAATGAGCCGGGATCAGAGGCTGAAGACCCGGTCGGCGACGTCGAGGCGACCGACGGCGCCGGAGATCTGCGCACAGAACTGCCACGGCCGCTTGGTGTCGGTGGTCGCTTTGCCGCTGGTCAGAATCGCCCCGGCCAGTCCGCGAGCCGGATCGGCCCAGCCGTACTGGGTGGTCAATCCGCTACGCCCGAAATGAGACTCGGTGTCGCGGCCGAACTTCGACCGACGCCCGCCCAGTTCGAAACCCGCCCGGCTCACCGACCCGGCCAGACCCGGCATCCGGTTCGCCGGTTGCACCGCTCGTCGCAGCGTGTCCGGCTCGATGATCCGAATCCCGTCCAATTCTCCACCACGCGTGAGGATTTCGTAGAACCTCGACAGCTCGTACGCCGTGGTGACGAGATTGCCCGAGGGGAGTTCGGCGGTGAGCAAGGCCCGCGTCGCGGCATCCGACACCCGCCCGTCCATCCGGCCGCCGAGCGCTTTGCGTGCGAGGAAGGTCGACATTCGAGAGGGCCTCGGCCCGGTCTTCACACTGGGCACGACCTTGTCGACGTCCTCCGGTCGGACCCCGAAGTTCGTCCATCGGAATCCCAACGGGTCGAGCACCTGCTCGGCGAGATGCTCACGCATCCGCTTTCCCGTCGCCCGCTGCACCAACAGTCGTTGGATGAGCCCACCGGTCAACGCGTGATAGACCCGGAACCGACCCGGCGGCCAGCTCGGGACCAGATCGGCCAAACCCCGCACGGCCAACTCCTCGTCGACCACCAACTCCGCACCCTTGTACGGCGGCGTGATGAACGGTATGCCCGCCGAATGCGACATGACGTCACCGATCGTGATCGCTTCCTTGCCGTTGGCCGCGAACTCCGGAATATACCGACACACTCGGTCGTTCAGCGCGAACGCGCCCTGTTCGACGAGCATGAACATCAGCGCGGCCGACACCCCCTTTGCCGTGGAGAACCCACAGAACGGCGTCTCCGGCGTCACGAGCACCTTCGCCATATCCGGCCCATCTCCGGGAGCGTTCCCCCAACCGTGCCCGATGGCCCGGTTCAACACGATCTTCCCGCTGCGCCGCAGACACACTTGGATCGCGGGCGTCGTCCCCAACCGATACCACGCCCGCACCGACTCCCACAGCGACTCGACGTCACCACGAGTCAGCCCGGCGGCCGCCGGATCGTCCTCGTTCCCGACCGTCGTCACCGATTCCATATCCTCGGCGACCATCACCAACGAGCCAGACGATGTACTCATTCACCCACCATAGGTGCGTTCGTGTCATCGGCCGCCGCGGGTCGACGGGATCCGGTCGCACCGGCGCCCATGAGGCAGGTGCTGTCGTCGGCGCCAGTGACGGGATTCGAACCCGCGGCTTCTTCCGTGACAGGGAAGCGAGGACGGCCTGGCTCCTCTACACCGGCAGCGCGGATCTTGTAGCGCCCGCTGACTTTCGACGTCGATGCATGACGCTAACATCGCGGCCTGGATATCAACCATCGGTTTTCGGCCGACACGGCCGAGCAGGTCGGTGAGGCAGACGGCAGCCGACCTGAACTGATAGTCCGCTGAGAACACGGCAAACGCGACACTTTGACCCGACCAGCTGCGTTGATACCGGTTAGACGGCCAACCGGCCCTTACGAAGGAGTTCGTCATGACCCTCATCGGAACCCTGGTCGGGTACGCCTTGACGGTGTTCGTGCTCCTGCTGCTCGCCAGGCTGGTGCTGGATTGGGTAGGAATGCTGGCCGATACCCCCGCGTGGACGAACCGCGCCCGCACTTTTACTCACACCTGGACCGAACCGGTGATCACACCGGCGCGCAAGGTGCTGCGACCGATGCGAGCGGGCGGGCTGTCGATCGACCTGGCTTTCACCGCGGTCTTCGTCGTTGCGCTGATCCTGCGCACGATCGCCTTCAGCGTGTAGCTTGACGAGTCGGCGACGCAGGCGCGTCGACCGATAGCCACATCGGTTACTCGGACTTACCAATGTCGGGAATGCCCGATAATCGAAGGCGTCGGAAGCCCTGGCCGCATGCGGCCGGGATGGGTCATGGGCGAGTGAGGTAACGGATGTCGCTGTTCATAGGCTCGCGGGGAGTCGCCGCGCAGGTTGGCAGCAGTCGGGTCCGTCCATGACGACCGTTGAGGCCGACATCCGGCTGGATGTGCACATCCCCAAAGGTCCGACTCCTTTCATCATCCCGTTTCTCGATATGATCGAAGAGAAGATCCACGGCATTGTCCTCACGCTGGCGACGGGCAAGCGATCCGAACGGCCAGATCTAATAGACCGGCTTCGCAAAGCGGATCTACTCGACGACACTCAGAACGACTCTGTGATGGTCGACGATTACCACACGAAGGTCGACAAAGTTCAGACCATCAAGTCCCAGCTGCGAGATCAGAACGAGAAGGTCGACAGTTCCTCGTACGCCACCTTCGAGACGTCGAACCATACTTTCGACGCCATCGAGAAGGAAGTCGGCGCGCTCAACGAGATTATCGATGCCGCTTTGCCTGGCGAAGATCACAAGATCACTTTCGCCACGGAAATGAGTCTGGTGACCGCGGCATTCGACACCCTCGGCAAGGTAGAAGAAAAGGTCGCGGAGGCCGACAAGCAGATTCAGGAGTTCGCGGACAGGATTCGCCGTTCGACGCCCGCCGGCCCCAACTTTTCCCCCTACGCGTCCAGCAGCAGCGGGGGCCCCACTCGTATCTCCAGAACGCCGTGGAACCACAGCAATGGCGACTACGTGCCGGACGCTCCGGTGGACGGCGCAGGCAAGGCAATCAAAGCCGCATGGGGCGAACTCAAGCGCGGCGTCAGCGAAACCAATGGCAACAATGTTGTCGACGCGCCGTACAACATCAATGACGCCTGGTGCGCGTCGTTCGCCGACTGGGCATGGCGGCAGGGGAACATCGAAGTGCCATGGCCCAACAAGAACTATGTGCCCTCCATCTGGGACTATGCCTCCGGCAGGGGCTGGACCGACCCCATATCCACCGCCCGCCCTGGCGACCTCATCGTCTGGGGCGACCAAGGCCACATCGGCCTGGTGGTCGCCGTCAACGGCAACAACATCACCACCATCGAGGGCAACTCCAGTGACAGGGTGCAGGAGAACAACTACGACCTCTCCAAAGGGGGTTTCATGGGTGTCATCCACCCACCCGGCTCGCAGTCACCAGCTGTGGGAAGTCGGGCATAAGCCAACGCCTGATTGCCCCGGCTACGGTCCTCGTCACGTCGTCTTCACCGAGGCGGCCGCGACGCTGAGTCCCATGGATCGAGCTCGTCAACATGTGGCGAACCCGCCCATTGATGTCGCTTCACATACCGGGACCCGCGATCTCAGCGCGGGTCCCTCGAAAAGAAGAGTGAGCAATGGATATTCAAGGAATCCTGGGCATGATCCTGAGCGCAGGCAGCAGCGTACTCAGCCTTGGTAGCAGCGTACTGAGGTGAGACTCTGGCCTCGAGCGGGCGTTGCCCACATGGCAAAAGCACGCTGACGCCGAAGACCGGGCGCTCGAGCGAGCGTCCGGTTCGCCGGACGGCAAGGCGTTCATGGATTCAGGCGCAACCGATAATCATGTGTCATGCTCCCGTCGTGGAGCCGGGGCGAATGATCATCAGTACCGTGACGGTTGCCCACAGCATGTTGAATGTTCCGGTGTACATGGCCAATTGAGTGATGACGGGGCGAGCGGGCGCGGCCGGTGGGGACGTCGCGGTGAGGCCCGCGAGAATCTTTCCTTGGTCGGGGAGCACCATCAGCGCCAGGACGCCTGCCGCGGCGGCGGTCAGTCCGATCGAGATGATCAGCCATGTATCCCCAAGGACGCCAAGGCTTATCGCGGTGGCGAACCCGAATACCGGGACGACGATTCCGACGGCGGCATAGACACGGCAAATGCGGTGCAGCGTCCGCAGCACCGCGAGGGGATGTCCGTCGGCGGATGCTGCCGCGACGCGGCGGGTGAAGGCAGGAAACATGCTGGCCGCGACGGTTACCGGTCCGATCGCGATGATCGCGGCCAGGACATGGACCGACAGTAGGAACTTGGTCACGACGCGGTGCCTGATGACGCGTATCGGTCGGGCTCGAGCATGGGCATTCGTTCCTCTCGTTGGCGGTTCACGCCGACGGTAGTCAGTACGCGCGATCGCGGGAATCGGCTGGATTGCCATATTCCAACGGATTCCCGCCAAGCCACCTATCTCCTCCTATTCAGAAGTCCCCAGGTGAGAGCGGTTGGCAGGAACTGTGATCAGGCTTAAGTTCTAGCCATGCACACCGTCGCCGTCCTTGCGCTGGACAAGGTCATCCCCTTCGACCTGTCCACCCCGATCGAGGTGTTCACTCGCATCCGGCTGTCCGACGGTCGCACGCCTTATCGGATCCGCGTCTGCGGCGTCACACCGTCGGTCGACGCGGGCGCGTTCACGCTCCAACCGCATTGGGGCCTGGAGGCGCTGACCGCAGCGGACACCATCATCCTGCCGGGCTGCTCCGACCCCACAGCACCGATCCCGGCAGAGGTCATCGACGCACTGAAACTGGCCGCGCACAACGGAACCCGCATCGCCTCGATCTGCTCGGGCGCATTCACCCTCGCCGCCACCGGGCTGCTCGACGGACACCGCGCCACCACGCACTGGCTCGCGGCCGAACTGCTCGCCGAGCGCTATCCGCGGATAGCCGTCGATCCGAATGTGCTCTACGTCGACAATGGTCAATTCCTGACCTCGGCGGGCGCCACGGCCGGGGTCGACCTGTGCCTGCACTTGATTCGCCGCGATCACGGCTCGGCGGTGGCCGCGGACGCCGCCCGCCTGTCGGTCATGCCGCTGGAACGTGAAGGCGGACAGGCCCAGTACATCGTCCGGGACAACCTGCCCGCACCCCGCGGCTCGGTCCTGGAGCCGGTGCTGCATTGGATGGAGGACAACGCCGCCAAGGAACTCACCCTCGACGACATCGCCCTGCACGCGGGCATGAGCACCCGCACCCTCAACCGCCACTTCCGCGAACAGACCGGCACCACACCGCTGCAGTGGCTGCATCGCACCCGCGTCCGCCACGCCCAATACCTGCTGGAGGCAACCACTCATCCGGTCGACCGGATCGCGGGCCAAGTCGGGTTCGGCTCGCCGACCGCCTTCCGTGACCGCTTCAAACGCATAGTCGGTACCAGCCCGCACGCGTACCGGGCGGCTTTCCACAAAGCCGAAACAGCGTGACGCCACCGCGGCGCGGCCAGGTTTTCTCGAGCAAGTGCTCAGGATTCGGCTGCGGCGAGCCGAAGGTTGGTGGCCTCCAACTGACGGGCGGTACTGGCCGCCAGGTCCTGGACCTGTCCGGGCGCGAGGCGACCGCACAGGCGACCCCAGTGCACACCGACCTCATCTCCGACTGCGACATCCGGTAAGGAGCTGTACCCGTCGGACCAGACATCCGCTCGCTGTATCGACGGCGCGGAAAGTTCGAGTGTCCGCCCGTTCCACACCAGACTGCGGCAACGTAGGGCGACGCCGGCATCGTCGCGGGAAACCACTGTCCCCCAATTGATCCGGCAGTTGTCGAGAACACTCACAGGGTGCTGTTCCATCCCGCGGCCCAATAGTCTGGACCACGGGTACACGCCGAATACATGGAAGCAATGGTTCGCGGCGGCCTCGGCGGACAGGTCCGGGGTGAGGTGCGTCCAGTAGGCACCGGCCACCGGGCCGATCACCGCGAGCAACTCGGCCATGAAGTCGTCGGGGTCGAGATGGGCTCCGACTCCCCCTCCGAGCCAATACGATTCGACGAGGCGATGGTCCAGCGGATCCTCGATCCCGGTCAGCCGGGACATCACTCGAAGGTAGGGCCACACGCCCGAGAACCGGGTGGCGACCGCCCGTATCTCAGCGCTGGTGCCGCTGCGCAGCGCCGCTGCCTCCGCCGGGCCGCAGTAGCCGAGCCGGTTGGGCGCGTAGGTGTACCGAGCGAACATGTCGGTGCCCCGGACGTCCATCACCCCTGCGTTTCCCGCGCGAGGTCGGACTGCCAGCGATGCTCGACATCACCGATGCGCCACACGGCGATGGCCGCGATCCAGGTGAGCGCGAACAGTCCGACGATGATGAAGCCCATGGCACCGAGATCGATGTTCCCGACCCAGGCCAACGGCCCCGTCGTGACATCCAGTTTCTCGGTGAGAATCGAAATCACTTCTTGTGCCCCGATCAACAGGGCGACCGCCACCGACAGTCCGGTGACGACGATGCTGTAGTAAATCTTGCGGACCGGCCGGGCGAACGCCCAGTCATACGCATAGTTCATGAACGTCCCGTCCAATGCGTCGAATAGGGACATACCCGCGGAAAAGAGCACGGGCAGTACCAGAATCGAATACCACGGCAGATCGGTCGCCGCGGCGCCACCGGCGATCACCAGCAGACTGACCTCGGTGACGGTGTCGAAGCCGAGGCCGAAAAGCAATCCGACCGGATACATATGCCACGGCTTGCGCACGGCGCGCATCATCGGCGCGAAGACCCGATTCAATGTGCCCCGGGATTCGAGTTGCTCCTCGAGCTGCGCCTCGTCATAGCTGCCCTGGCGCATGCTGCGGAAAACCCGCCAGATCCCGATGAGCGACACCAGGTTCAGCAGCCCGATCAGGATCAGGAAGGTACCCGAGACACCGGTGCCGAAGACACCGGTCCACTGTTGCAGGTCGGAATCCTCGTTCTGGATATTGGCCGCGAGCGCCTTCACACCCAGCGCGAGCAATGCGACGAGGACGAACACGATCGTGGAATGCCCGAGCGAGAACCAGAATCCGACCGACAGCGGTTTCTGCTTCTCCGCCACCAGCTTTCGAGTGGTGTTGTCGATCGCGGCGATGTGATCGGCGTCGAAGGCATGCCGCATGCCGAGGGTGTAGGCGGTGACGCCGAGCCCGACGCCGAATACCGTGCCTTGCACCACATAGTTGTTGGGGACGACAAGGAAGAACAATGTCGCCCAGCCGACGACGTGCAGGGTGCCGACGGTGGCGACCATTCCGACGATGCCGGCCCGCTGACGCCGGTCAAGACCGGCCCACACGTTCCGCAGCGCCTTCGGATAGCTGGTGATCGAAACGATGTCGACCTCGCTAACTCTCCCGACAGTGACCGCTCCCAGCCCGCCTCAACAAATCCGCGGCAGCTGCTCCCCGGCAGGCAGTGCGACGACCCGGGTACCACCCAATGCGGTGCGCGCGACCACCATGCCAGGATGTTCCGCGACGCAGACGCCGATCGCCTCGGCCCGCGCCCCGAGCGGATGGTCGCGCATCGCGGCCAATACTCGATCCGCGTCTTGCGGTGCGACGAAGGCGATCAGCTTGCCCTCGTTGGCGACGTACATCGGGTCGAGCCCCAGCAGCCCGCAAGCATCGCGCACCTCAGCGGGGACCGGAAGTTTCCGCTCATCCAGCGAGACGCCGACTTTCGCCACACCCGCGATCTCGTTGAGCGTCGCCGCCACACCGCCACGAGTCGGGTCACGCAGCACGTGCACATCCACGCCCGTCGCGAGCATCGCCGCGACCAAACCGTTGAGCGGCGCGGTGTCACTGACCACTGTGGTCCCGAATTCGAGCCCTTCGCGACAGCTCATGACCGCGACCCCGTGCACCCCGATATCACCGCTGACGATCACGATATCGCCTGCCACAGCCCGCTGTGGCCGAATATCCACGCCCTCGTCGATGACACCGATCCCCGCGGTATTGATGAAGATTCCGTCGCCGTGTCCGGAATCGACCACCTTGGTGTCACCGGTGACGAGCTTGACCCCGGCCGCGAGTGCCGCCGTGCCCAACGCCTTGGCGATGTGCGCGATATCCGCGAGTGCGGTGCCCTCCTCGAGGATGAACGCGGTCGAGAGCACCATCGGCCGTGCGCCGGACATGGCCAGGTCGTTGACGGTGCCGTTGACCGCGAGGTCGCCGATGGAACCGCCGGGAAACACCAACGGCTTCACCACGAACGAGTCCGTCGAGAACGCCAGCCGGGCGCCGCCGAGCGTGATCACCGCGGAGTCGCCCATGGCCGCTTCCGCGGCGGACCCGAAGGCAGGGAGGAAGAGATGCTCGATCAACTCACCGGACATCGCGCCCCCGCCACCATGCCCCATCACGATGTTCGGCGAGTCACGCAGCGGCATCGGGCATACCCAGTTCTCGATATCGATCGTCGGAGCCGCCGCCGGCATTCCGATATCGTTAGGCATGAGCCACCTCCGCCGGCTGGTCGAGTCGCCGGTACAGGTAATAGGCTGCGCACGCGCCCTCCGAGGACACCATGGTGGCGCCCAACGGATTTCGTGGCGTGCACTCCTTGCCGAACGCGGCGCATTCATGCGGTTTGATCAGGCCCTGCAGTACCTCGCCGGAGCGGCAGATCGAAGATTCCGCCGTGTGCAGATCGCCCACCGAGAACCGCTGCTCCGCGTCGTAGTCGCGGTAGCGTTCCGACAGCCGCCACCCGCTCTGCGGGATCATCCCGATCCCGCGCCAGGCGCGGTCGGTCACCTCGAAGACGTCGTGCAGCATCGACTTCGCGGCAGGATTGCCCTCGGCCATCACCGCGCGCGGATACGCGTTCTCCAACTCGTGCTTGCCCGACTCCAGCTGGATCACGGTGCGCCGGATGCCTTCCAGGATGTCCAATGGTTCGAAGCCGGTGACAACCATCGGCACCCGATACTTCTCGGCCAGCGGCGGATATTCCGCAGTACCCATCACGCTGCACACGTGCCCGGCGGCAAGGAATCCCTGTACCCGGCAGGTCGGTGACTCCATGATCGCGGCGATGGCGGGCGGCACCAGCACATGCGAGACCAGCAGTGAGAAGTTCTCGATACCCAGGCGTTTGGCCTGATAGACGGTCATGGCATTGGCCGGCGCCGTGGTCTCGAATCCGATGCCGAAAAACACCACTTGGCGATCCGGGTTCTCCCTGGCGATATTGAGCGCGTCCAGCGGTGAATAGACCACTCGGACGTCGCCGCCCTCGCTCTTGACGTGGAAGAGGTCCTTCTTGCTGCCAGGCACCCGCAGCATGTCACCGAACGAACAGAAGATCACCCCGGGTCGCGCGGCAATCTCCAGCGCCTTGTCGATTACTTCCAGCGGAGTCACGCAGACCGGACAGCCCGGTCCATGGATCATCTCGATCTCGTTGGGCAGCAGCTGGTCGATACCGTGCCGAATGATCGAATGGGTCTGACCGCCACAGACTTCCATGATGGCCCAGCGCTGGGTGGTGGCCTCGCGGATCTTGTCGAGCAGGTTTTTGGCCAGCTCCGGGTTGCTGAACTCGTCGAGATACTTCATGGCGCCACCTCTGTGTCGTGTTCCGGCTGTGTCGGTTCGGCTCCTTCGGCCGTGGGATCGGCAAGGCCTGCCTGTTTGGCGGCCAGTGCGAAACCGTCACCGAATTCCTCTTTCAGCACACCGAGGTGCTCGAATTCGGCCAATGTCCGCAGCGCGGACTCCTCGTCGAGACGCTGGATGGCGAAGCCGACGTGAACAACCACGTAGTCGCCGATGGCTGCGTCGGGAATGTATTGCAGGCATACATCTTTGTGCACGCCGCCGAAGTCGACGACGGACATCAGCGTGCCGTCGCGCTCTTGGAGGCTGAGCACCTTCCCTGGGACTGCCAGGCACATCGTTGGCTCTCCTTTCGCTCAGCCCGCGCCCACGGCGAGTAACTGCCCGAACGCGAGACCACCATCGTTCGGCGGCAACCGCCGATGACAGAGGACATGGAATCCGTTTTTCCGCAGCAACATTCGCGACTGCGACAACAACAAGGCGTTCTGGAAGACCCCACCCGAAAGGGCGACGGTCATTGATTCGCTCGCGCAGGCGAGCGCCAGTTCGAGGACCAGGTGCGCGACCGCCCGATGAAACCGCGCACCTATCACCGCGGGTGCGATGCCTGCGGTCGCGTCGGACACCACCGCGGCGATGACCGGCGTCGGGTCGATCACGACCGGATCGACGTCGTCATCGAGTTCGAACCGATAGTGCGTCCGTGCGCGCGTGTCCGCCGCAGTACCGAGTGCGGGATCCGCATCCACCGGACAGACGATGTCGGGATCAATACCGCGGGATAGGCCTTCGAGTTCGATTGCCGCCTGCGCTTCATAATCCGCGACGTGCCGCACTCCGGCCAGCGATGACACGGCATCGAACAAGCGGCCCATGCTGGACGTCGGGACGCAGCCGAGGCCGGTGTGGAATTGATGTGTCAGCACCTGTCTTTCGTTCGACGGGCAGGCGGTGACCGAGGCGATGGGTGGCGACCACTCGATACCCGCCGCCCACAGATGGGCCAGCGCCATCCGATACGGCCGCTGCACACTCGCGTCGCCACCGGCCAACGGCACGTATTTCAGGTGGGCCAGTCGCCGGTAGCCCTTATAGCTCGCGAGCAGTACCTCACCGCCCCAGATCGCACCGTCGGGACCGAACCCGGTTCCGTCGAAGGCGAGGCCGACAACGGTGGCCGATTCGCCGAGCCCGTGCTCGCCCATCACCGCCGCGATGTGGGCGTGGTGGTGCTGGACGGTGCGGATGGGCCGATCGTCCGCGTGCTGCCGTGCCCACGCGGTGGATCGGTAGAGCGGGTGCGCGTCCACCGCCAACTGCGTCGGACGTACGCCGGTGAGCTCTTCCAGGTGCTGTTCGGCGTCATCGAAGGCGCGTAGGGTCGCCAGGTCGTCCATATCCCCGATGTGCTGGCTGAGCCAGGCATAGCGGTCGTCGGCCACCGCGCAGGTGTTCTTGAGGTCGCCGCCGACCGCCAAGGTGGGTGGCACGGGGAAGGGCAGCGCCAACGGCAGCGGCGCGTAGCCACGCGAGCGCCGCACCGGTAGTTCGATCTCGTCGACCAGGCGCACCACCGAGTCGTCGCACGGTACGAGGATGCGGCGGTTATGCGACAGCCAGCCGTCGGCGAGATCGGCGAGCCGCTGCCGCGCATCGGCGTCGTCGTAACAGATCGGTTCGCCGCCGAGGTTGCCGGAGGTCATCACCAGCACCTGAGGGCCGGGCGGGTCGCCGGGCAGGCCGAAGAGCAGCACGTGCAGCGGGGTGTAGGCGATCATGACGCCGAGGTCCGGATTGCGCGGCGCGACGGATTCGGCGAGCGGGCGGTCGCCGCGGGCGAGCAGCACGATGGGTCGCTGCGGACCGGTCAGCAGTGCGGCGCCGGTCTCGTCGACCTGGACGATCGAGCGCGCGGCGGCCAGGTCCGCGACCATCACGGCAAAAGGCTTGTCGCCGCGGCGCTTTCTCCTCCGCAGCTCGGCGACAGCGTTCTCGTTGGTGGCGTCGCAGGCGAGGTGATAGCCCCCGACGCCCTTCACCGCGAGAATTCCACCCGCGCGAAGCAGTTCCCTCGCGGCGGCCAACGGGTCTTCGATACCCGGACCGCCGTCGGCATCGGCCGAGTGCTGTTGTGACAGCGGCCCGTCCGCGGCACGGCCGGTATAGGCGAGGGTCGGACCACAGTCGGGGCACGCGACGGGCTGCGCGTGGAAACGCCGGTCGGTCGGGTCGGCGTATTCGCGGGCGCAGCGTGTGCACATCGCGAAGTCGGCCATCGAGGTTCGTTCGCGGTCATAGGGCAGTCCCGCGATGATGGTGAATCGTGGACCGCAGTTGGTGCAGTTGATGAAGGGATGACGGTAGCGGCGGTTGTGCGGATCACACAGTTCGCGAGCGCAGTCCGCGCACATCGCGACATCTGGTGAGGCCAGGGTGCGCCCGCCGCCGTCGCGGGTGGTGTCGGCGATGCGGAAACCGGTGCCACCCCGCACCGCAACGGCGACCTCGTGCACTGATTCGATCACGGCAAGCGGTGGCGGCCGCTGCCGAACCCGTCGTGCGAACTCATCCAGATCCGTTGGCGCACCCTCGACTTCGACGATCACGCCCGAACAGTCATTGGACACACTTCCGGACAGCGCCAATTCGGCCGCGGTGGTGTAGACGAACGGCCGAAACCCGACGCCCTGCACCACGCCCCGGACGATCAGACGCCGGCGCGCCCGCGCGCCGGTCATGTCTCGTCACCGCTGCCGAGCAGGCGCAATCCGGCCAACGCCCGCGCGGCGCCCGCTTCGTCGGTCTTCTCGATCACGAAGCCCATGTGAATGATCACCCAGTCACCGGGTTGCGCCGGATCATCCTCCAGCAGGCCGATATTCACCTTTCGCTTCTCGCCGGAGACATCCACCAGCGCGATCTGGTTGTGGTAGCCGTCGAGAATCTCGACGACCCGGCCGGGAATTCCGAGGCACATCGTTCACACCTCCTGTCGGGTGCTCAACAGGTCCGCGACTACCCGGTTGACGGCATCCGCCGCCGCGTCGACCGCGGCCGCGACCGACCCGGACAGACCGATGCCCTCGTCCACGGACTCGACCTGGCAGCCGACGACAACGGTCAGCGGCAGCGTCCCACCGAGGGCACGGACACCCGCGAAAACGGCGTCCGGATTCATCGCATGGGCATCGAGTTGCGCGGTCCCCGCTGCGCACGGTTCCGCGCGAAAGACCGCCAGCTCGCCGGGCGTGCCGCGATTCGGTATGGCATCGATCAGGACCAGCGCGTCCCACGGGTCAAGGAGGTCATAAGCGAGATGCATCCCGCGAATCCCGTAGTCGACCACGCGCACCGCGTCGTCGGGGTGGCGCGGTATCCGCCGCACCACCTCCGGTCCGAATCCGTCGTCGCCGAGGAAGATATTGCCGATCCCGGCGATCAGCACCCTGGCCGTCAGATCACCCCTGTCCCTCGGTCGGCGATGTCGCGCCGCCGACGTCGGCACCGCCAACCTGGCCGGTCGCGGTCTCGCCCGGTTCGTTCGCAGCTTCCTTCCGCCCCTCGTACGGCGGGACCGGGGCCTCGGCATCGGTGCCGGGTGTCGTGGTGAATTCGACCTTGCGGTCGTCGTCCACGCCTTCGGCGGACGTTGTCTCCTCGTGCCCCAGATCGCCTGCCGGGCGTTGTGCGGGACCGCCGGATACCTTGTCGGAACCGGTATCTCGCGAACCGGGTGCGCCGCGCTCCGATTGTGGTTCTTCTCGTTGGTCGCTCACGATGTATCCCTTCCGCTCGCTTACATGTGCCGGATCTTCAGATAGCGCCTGATGTCCGGTATCGACCGGATGCCGAGGTAGGCCCCGCCCACCACAATCAGTGCGACGACTCCCATCGCGATCACTCCCACCGTTTCCATGGCGGACCTTCCTTTCCGTTCTCCGGGCTGTTGAGAGGTTCGATTTCGTCCGGGGCGAAGTACAGGTAGCGCCCGTACCATTCGTGAAGGTCGGCGGCGGGGTCGTCCTCGATGACGACGCCGACGTGGGCGTGACCGTCGACGTCCTCGTGCACCGAGGTGACGCGGGCCAGCTTGCCGTCGAAGAACAGATCCTGTGCGTCGGCGCGACGGGACGGATGCAACCGGACTCGGCTGCCCTTGCTGACCCGCACTCCGCAGATCGACACCGCGTCGGACTCCGGTGCGACGGCAGTGTCGGCCAGGGGGTCCCACCAGTCGATGCCGATCGGAATCTCGGGGACCAGTCGCGGCTGGCCCGCATGCGGATCCCGCAGCACACCGTGTAGTTGCCGCATGGCCTCCGGCGTCATCGCAGCACAGCGGTCGATGATCTGCGCGGCTTGGGGATCGGTGGCACGGGCTTGTGCCTTCTCCTCGTCGGTCATCGTCATCACCCGCAGGGTGAGAATCTCGTCGATCTCGGTGGAGTCGAACAGTGGTCCTTCACTCTGCTCGGCGACCTCAGGATGGTCGTAGAGGATGATCGGCGAGATCAGCAGCATGCTGTGGTCGCCGGGAGGGCCGGCCAGCACCGGGAAGCAGCGGTGGTGGTGGCAGCGTGCCACCGCATCGGCCGCGTCCGCTGGCGGGTCGAGCAGCGAAATGAATTCTGCGCCTTGGAGTTCCGCGATGACGTGCGCGCCGATCAGAGATCGGGCAATGGCGTCGTGTTTATCGGTAGCCGAGGCCCCCGCATTGCGGACCCGCACCGTTATCCGGTCGTAGCGACCGTCGGGCTCGACCGTCAGCGCCAATTCGCCCTGCAAGGGAAGGCGAGTGCGCACCAAGCGTCCCGCCGGGTCCCCCGCGGGATCGGAGATCTCTTCGATATCGGTACCCCCGGGAACCCGCAGCGGCTGTGTGATGCCGACCAGCGACAGCGGGCCGACGGTCATCTCACGCTCGGTCGCCTCGTCCCAGGTGATCCAGGATCGTGAGCCCACCGTGAGCTCGCCCAACTCCACCCCGTTGGGGTCCTCCACGACGCGACGCTGCAACTGTAGAAACCGGATCGTCAGCGTGATCGACGACTTCTCGCCCGCCTCGACCAGACATTGCGCCGACAGGCTCGTGTCCTCACCGTGACCGGCGGCGGCAGCGCCCTCGGGGCCGAGCACCCCGAACTGCCACCGGGACTGGTTCTTTCGGGAGTTCGCACGATAGGGATAGAGCAGGTAGCCCTCGTAGAGCACCGCATCGGCGACGGCGCGCACCTGCGCGGTCCATGGAGATGTGCTCCCGCTCATGGGATCTCCTCGGCGGAGTGCTCCAGCAGCCGCGTGACCGCATCGTCGAATCCGAGCATCCCGTGGCTGGACTTGTACGCGGCGAGCGCATCGAGGGTTTCCTTGGTCAGTCGGACCCATCCGGAGTTGGGGAAGTGCGCCGCGACCAGGTCGTGCCAGACCGAGATCGGCATATCGAACTTGTCCTCGCGGTCCCACGGGATCTGCTGGACCGCGAATCCGCTACTACCTTTGATGAATACGGTCCCGCTGAACAGGAAGATCAATGGCACGGTGCCCTCACGCAGTGCGTGCAGATACTTCGAACCTGTCACCTCGAAGTCGTAGGTGACCGGCATCGGCAAGTCGACCTCGGTGCCACCATTGAACCCGGGAATCATGGTGGCGCAATGCATCCAGAGAAATGACCGCTGGGTGTCACGCCAGCGGTCGCGCGGCCCGAACAAGTCGACGAGGCCTGCGCTCTCCTCGTCGGTGTAGGAGCGTCGATGCGGTTCGATCCGCACCTGCGACCGCAGCGCGACCGCGTGCACCGGTTCCGCACCGAGCGCGGCGACCCCGATACGCGCGGACAAGATCGGCGCCACCGCATACGGTTCCGGCTTCATGTCGAGGACCGCGAAAGTCATCGAGTAGACGGGGCTCATCGCGCGCCGCCGGGCCGCGCGCGTTCCGACATCGCGATGAAGAACTCGTCGAGATACCGGCGCACATCCTGGCCGCCGTCGAAGCCACGCCACAGCATCCGCATCCGGCCGACGAACTCGTAGCAGGCATCGATCGGCAGCAACAGGCAGGCGGCGTTCGAGGTGCCGCGTTCCGGCACGCGGATCAGCAGCGCCTCGACATCGTCGGCGAGCACATCGATCTCCGGGTGCCGCTCCAATATCGCGCGCCATTCCGCTAGGGGCAGTTCGGATTCCGTGGCGCCCGCCGGTCCCGGGTAGAACGCGACGGTGCGCCCGAGTGCGGAATTGCGGAAGAAGAAGGCGAGCCCCACCGGAATCTCCAGTGCGTCCCACTCCCCCTGACCGATGGTGAAATTCGGGAAAGACAGATAGCGGTCGGGCACCGCGCGATACCGTAGTGCGGCCTTCTGGTCGATGAACAGCAGGTAGCACCCGCGACACACGCACATCAGCTGTCTGCCTTCGATATTCACGACATGCTGATGTTCATCGGCGATGGCTTCGGCACACATCTCACATCGCTCGCCCGCCGGCTCCGCGGGCTTGCGGTTGGCGGTGATGCGCTGCAGCACTCGGAACGGGGAGGTCACCCGCTCACCCCCACCGGTACCGCCACCGACAGCTCGCCGGAACGCACCAGCACCGGCAGTGGCTCGAGGTGGCCGTCGCCGTCGACCCGCGCACCGGCGTGCACGGCATCGAAATGTGCCTTGCACGATGGGCATCGCAGTACCGCGTCACCGACCGGGTGGCCCATCCTGCGATGTAGCACCGCACCCGCGAGCGACTTATCGCAGACCGGGCAGTGATCCCGATAGGCGAACAGGTCGTCGCCGATCCGGCAAGCCAGGATGGTCAGCCCGGCGATGGCGAACCCGCCGACCTCACCCGGCCGCAGTTCGGCCAGTTCTGGCACGGCGATCCAGCTACCGGACTGGTGACTGGTCGAGTGCACCCGCGAGAGCAGCGAGTCGGCGGAGATCAGCCCGCTCGTCGATTCCTGCTGCGCGGCGACCACTTCGATGGACTGGATCTCCGGAGCGGCGGCGCGCACCGCATCCTCGACCGCCAATTCCAGCGTGACCGATGACGATGGACAGGTGCGGCAGCTGCCCGCCAGTTCGAGCTGGACCACCCCGTCGGCGACAGCGATCAGCTTCACGTCGCCGCCGTGCGATCCGAGGTAGGGCCGCACACTCTCCAGCGCCGCCTCGACCCGCGTGTGGACATCGTGCGGATGCATGCCGTGCACCAGCAGCAGGCTCGCCACCAGATCATCGCGGGCCAGCCGGTCGACGGTCTCGCTGTCGACCAGCCGCAGCACCCGTTTCAGCGCGGCCCCATACAGCTCCGAGACCTCGCGCACCAATTGCTCGGCCCGCTCGCGGGCGACCGCGCCGCCCGACGAGCTGGCGTCGAGCAGCGTCTCGATCCGTTCGCCCGCAGTGCGCCAGCGGGTCTCGTCGAGGACGGCGTCGTCCTGATCCTCCGGGCGATCCTCCACTGTCACATCTCCTGTCGCGTCGCCCGGCTCGGGTATCACTCCGCGGTCAGCGTCTGCGTCGGTGAATGCAGCTTCTCGACTGTCTTGCCATCGCCGAGATACATGTGCACGCCGCACGGCAGGCAGGGATCGAAGCTGCGCACCGTGCGCATGATGTCGATCCCCTTGAAGTGCTCCCGATCGTTCTCTTCGAAGATCAGTTGCCCCTGAACCGCGTCCTCGTACGGTCCCGGTGTGCCGAAACTGTCTCGCGGGCTGGCGTTCCACGGCGTCGGCGGGTAGGGGTGGTAGTTCGCGATCTTCCCGTCCCTGATCACCATGTGATGTGACAGCACGCCGCGCACGGCCTCGGTGAAGCCGCACCCGATGCTCTCGTCGGGCACGTCGAATTTCTCCCAGGTCTTCGTGCGGCCCGCGCGAATCTCCTCCAGGGCCTTCTCGGCGAAATGCAGCGCACTCGCTGCCGCGTAGGCCTGGAAGTAGGTGCGGGCACGATTGCGTTCAATGGTGTTGCTGCCGTGCTCCGGGATCTTCCATTCCAAGCTGACCGGGCCCTTCAGCGCGGTCTTCGGCAGGTTGATCTGCACGCTGCGCCCCGTCGACTTCACGTACCCGATGTCGACGAGACCGGCCAGCGCGGTGACCCACAATCGGGCCAATGGTCCGCCACCGGTGTCCAGCGCCAGGTGATCCTTGCCGTCGAACCAGCGTGGTGACATGACCCAGCTGTACTTGTCGTCCAAGTCGCGCTTCTGCGGCTTGGGATTCGTGTGCTGGTTCCACGGATGGTGTCGATCCACCGGGTTGCCGAGCGGGTCCGTCTTCACGAACATTTCCTGATCGGTCCAGTCTTCGTAATACGAGCTGCCCAACAGGATTCGAATGCCGAGGTTGATGTCGACCAGGGAGGTGGTGACCAGTTGGCCGTCGACCACGACGCCCGGGGTGACGAACATCTTGCGACCCCAGGCCTCCATGTCCTTGTAGGCGAAGTTGCACACCTCGGGATCCTGGAACGAACCCCAGCAGCCGAGCAGGGTGCGGCGCAGACCGACCTTGTCGTAGCCGGGTAGCGCCTCGTAGAAGAAGTCGAACAGGTCGTCGTGCATCGGCACGACCTTTTTCATGAACTCGACATAGCGCATCAGCCGGGACATGTAGTCGGTCATCAGCTGAATCGTCGCGACTGTGCCGACACCACCTGGATAGAGTGTCGATGGATGCACGTGCCTGCCTTCCATCAGGCAGAACATCTCGCGGGTGAACCGGCTGACCTGCAGGGCCTCGCGATAGAACTCGCCGGTGAACGGGTTGAGTGCCCGCATGATGTCGGCGATGGTGCGGTAACCGTGCGCATCGGAATGCGGTGACAGTGTCTTCTCCGCCATCGCAAGCACGCCGGGATTGGTTTCGGCGACCATCTTTTCGCAGAAGTCGACCCCGACGAGGTTCTCCTGGAAGATGTTGTGATCGAACATGTACTCGGCGGCCTCGCCGAGATTCACGATCCACTCACCCAGATGCGGCGGCTTCACCCCATATGCCATGTTCTGGCAGTAGCAGGAGCACGTCGCGTGATTGTCACCGCAGATCCCGCAGATGCGGCTGGTGATGAAATGCGCGTCGCGTGGGTCCTTGCCGCGCATGAAGATCGAGTAGCCGCGGAAAATGGACGAGGTGCTGTGACACTCGACCACCTCGCGATTCTCGAAATCGATTTTCGTGTAGATGCCTAGGCTGCCGACGATTCGAGTGATCGGATCCCAGGCCATCTCGACGAGACTTTCCGGGTCGATCTTTCGCTGCGACGGCTCCGGGATAATCTGTGTCATCGAAGATTCTCCTACCAGGTGCGCGACGCGCCGGATTCCAGCTTTTGGCCCTTGTGCCGCCAGCGCGGCTCTTTGTCGAGGGTATTGCCGGTGATGTGCCGCAAGCTGCGGATCACCGACCCGTACAGGCCCGAGGCAGTAGCGGAAATCTTGCCGCCGGGTGGTTCGTCCATGAAAGGCATGAATTTGTCGGGGAATCCCGGCATGGTGCAGCCGATACAAATGCCGCCTACGTTCGGGCAGCCGCCGACGCCGTTGATCCAACCACGCTTGGGCACATTGCATTTCACGACGGGACCCCAACATCCCAGTTTCACAATGCATTTCGGCGATCCGTACTCGGTGGCGAAATCGCCCTGCTCGTAATAGCCCGCACGGTCACAACCTTCGTGCACGGTCGCGCCGAACAGCCATTTCGGCCGCAGCGCCTCGTCGAGCGGAATCATCGGCGCTTGACCGGTCGCCATGTAGAGCAGGTAGGTCAAGGTCTCCGCCAGGTTGTCCGGTTGGATCGGGCAACCCGGCACGCAGACGATCGGGATGTCCGCTTTGCTCTTCCACTCCCAGCCGAGGTAGTCCGGCACACCCATCGCACCCGTCGGGTTACCGGCCATCGCATGGATGCCGCCATAGGTCGCGCAGGTGCCGACCGCGACTACGGCGGTCGCTTTCGGCGCGAGACGATCGAGCCATTCGCTTGTTGTCATCGGCTGTCCGGTAGCGGGGTTATTTCCGAATCCGCACCAGTAGCCTTCTTTGTGCAATTGCTCGTTCGGTATCGAGCCTTCCACGACGAGTACGAACGGCTCCAATTCGCCGCGATCCGCTTTGAAGAACCATTCGAGGAAGTCATCGGCACCGCCGTTCGGGCCACATTCGAAATCGATGAGTGGCCAATGAACAGCGATCTTCGGCAAGCCCGGGAGTGCCCCGAGCGCAATCTCTTCGATACTCGGTTGAGTGGCCGCAGTCAGGGCCACCGAGTCACCGTCACAACTGAGGCCGGCGTTGATCCATAAGACGTGGATCAACGTTTCTTCGGCTCGGACTGCTTCCTGAGTTGGCACAAAAGCCACCTTCCGGAGCCCGGACACCCGGTGACGGTCTCGCCCAGTTTGAAGACCGCCACCCTTATGTGACCCTGATCACAAGAGTCTAGGCCCGCCCAACAGCATGATCAAGACTGCCTGACTCGGCGGACGCACGCTCCTTCGCAAGCCACTCATACCAGCGCACCATGCCGTCGCCGGTTGTCACCGATATCGGCATAATCTCGATGCCCGGGTTGACCGCATGAGCGTATTCGCGGCATTTGTCCAGATCGAAGTCCACATATGGCAGCAGGTCGGTCTTGTTGATAATGACGAGTTCCGCGGCGGCGAACATATGCGGGTACTTGAGCGGCTTATCCGTCCCTTCGGTCACCGAGATGACCACGACCTTGCTGCGCTCACCCAGATCGAACAGCGCCGGGCAGACCAGATTGCCGACATTTTCGATGAACAACAACGTGCCAGGCGGGGGTGCCAGGACATCAAGGGCGCGGCGCATCATGTCGGCGTCCAGGTGGCAACCCGCGCCCGTATTGACCTGCACCACAGCGCAGCCGGTCGCCTTGATCCGCTCGGCGTCCAGCAGGGTCTCCTGGTCACCCTCGATAACGGCGATCGGCACGTCGCGCAGCTCCCCGATGGTGCGCTCCAGCAACGTTGTCTTGCCCGCGCCGGGCGAGCTGGTCATGTTGAACGCCACGATATTCCGTTGCTCGAGCCATTCGCGATTATGACGAGCGAGGAGATCGTTCTTCGCGAGGATCTTCTGCTCGAGTACGACCGTCTCGGTCACCGGCAGGTGCACATGATCGGCGCCATGATCATGATGATGATCGTGGCGGTGCCCGTGATCGTGATCGTGATCGTGATCGTGATCGTGATCGTGCGGGACGGTGATCATGGCCGCTGTGTCGTTGCCACATCCGCAGGTTGCGCACATATTTCGCTCACTTCCATCGACCGGATTCGCAGTTCCCGCCCCGCTGTCACATCGACGTCGGCACTTCCGCAGTGGCACAGCAAGATCAGTTCGGTCAGCGTGAAGTCCGCGCCACAAGCCCGGCAGACGGCCCTGCCGGGCACCTGCTCGATCTCGAGATACGCCCCCTCCGCCACCGTGCCTTCGGCGGCAAGCTCGAAGCAGAATTGCATCGCATCCGGAACCACCGCACAGAGCGCGCCCACCGCAACGGTGACGCTGTGCACCTTCCGACCCGCCGCGTGCCCACACACGGCGTCGATGACACTCTGCGTGATCGCCATTTCGTGCACGATAACCTCGGCTCGATGAGAGGGCGGAGCGCTAACGTTACTCTCGAGCAAATGCCGCCTGCAGGTGTTTACGGTCAGTAGCCCGGCACGCAAGCCGAAACCGAACGACAGCCCGCCTGACATGCTGGACCCGGCAGTGCGCCCTACGCCGGCTCCGACTCCCCCGCCGCTCACAGCAGGACCGCGGAGTCGGAGTCGTCTGTGCGTCGTGTTTTTGCTTCCTTGGATATCGGCGGGGGTCAGGCCACGTAGGGACGCTCGGACCGGGCGGATCGGAGGGCTTCACCGAACCAGACGAGTTGATCGAGCAGCTTGGTAGCGGCGGCCTTGCTCGGCGCCGGGTTCGTCGGCTGGCCGAGTGCGTCGAATTGCTGTGCGGCGCCGTGGAAGCTGACGGTGTCGCGCACGGTGACCGCGTGCAGCTCTGTGAAGACCTGCTTCAGGTGCTCGACAGCACGTAGACCACCCGACAGCCCGCCATAGGACACAAATCCGACCGGTTTCGCCTGCCACTGGGTGAAGTGCCAATCAATCGCGTTCTTCAGCGGCGCCGGATAGCTGTGGTTGTACTCCGGAGTCACCACGACGAACGCGTCCGCACCCGCGAGGCGGGCGCCTGTCTCCGCCAATGCCCGCGCGCCATGCTCCCCCGGATCGTTCGACAGGTGCGGCGGTAGCTGCGTGTCCACGAGATCGATGAGGTCGATGGTGACGTCCGGGCGCTGTGCGGCGTGTTCGATGAACCAGTTGGCGACGGTCGGGCCGAATCGCCCGGAGCGGGTACTGCCGATGATTACGGCGAGCTGAAGCGGGTCAGGTGTCGAGGTCATGCACGAAGCATCGAACTTAAACAAAGGTTGATGTCAAGCGAATGTGGTCGAGTGCTGGAGTCCCGACATCAATGCCCGCGTCGCGCGCTGGAACCTGCGTCGTCAGCGCCTGGTCAGCGGTGGCCGTAGGCCGAGATGATGGCGGAGCGTTGTACCGGTGTATTCGGTGCGGTACGAGCCCCGTTCCTGAAGTTCGGGAACAAGCCAGTCGACGATCTCGTCGAGGCCGGTCGGCACCAGGTACGGCGAAATGTTGAAGCCGTGGGTGGCGCCGTGCCGGACCCAGCGGGTGAGCTCGTCGGCGACCTGGCTCGGCGTGCCGGCGAATCCGGACCGCTGCGAGGTTTCGATGGCGACCTGCCGCAGCGAAAGGTTCTTCGCTTCGGCCAAAGCCCGCCACTGGCGCGCGATCGCCACCGGGTCCTGGCCATCGCGCTGTGCGCCACGGGCTCCCGAAATCACGGTCGGCGCCGGGTCATCCGCGGGCAGCGGGCCGTCCGGGTCCAGATCGGAGAGGTCCCGGCCCCACACCTGCCCGACGAGCGACAGTGCGGTCTGGCCGGTGAACTGGCTCTCCAGCACCCACCGCGCCTTCTCCTCGACCTCGGAATCCTTCTCCGCCAACACGATCTGGGTACCCGGCAGGATCTTGATGTCGTCGTCGGGGCGGCCGGCGGCCCGCAGTCGGGCCCGGATGTCGTCGGCGAACGCGAGGGCGGCATCGAAATGAGTTCCGTGCCTGGAGAAGATGACGTCGGCGTTCGCGGCGGCGAAATCGCGTCCGGCGGGTGAATCTCCGGCCTGGAAAATGACCGGGTGTCCCTGCGCGGAGCGCGGCAGCGTCGGCGTGATCGAGACCTGGAAGTGTTCGTTGTCGCGTGCCACGGTGCGCACCGCGCCCGGTTCGAGCCAGCTCGCACTGTTGCGTGTGGCGGCAATAGCGTTGTCCCCCCACGCGTCCCAGAGTTCGCGGGCGATCCGGATGAACTCGCCCGCGCGCTCGTAGCGCTGCGCGTGGTCGAGGAATCCGCCGCGTCGGAAGTTCTCGCCTGTCCACGCGTTGTCGGTGGTGACGGCGTTCCACCCGGCGCGTCCGCCGGAGACCAGATCCAGTCCGGAGAGGCGGCGCGCGAGGTCTGCGGGTTCGTTGTAGGTGGTGTTCTGTGTGGCGACCAGCCCGATGTGGCGGGTGATCCCGGCCAGCGCAGCCAGCTGGGCTATCGCGTCGGGACGGCCCGCGATGTCCAGATCGAGGATCTTGCCGTTCTGCTCACGCAGGCGCAGGCCCTCGCCGAGGAAGAACGCGTCGAACAGCCCTCGTTCGGCGGTGCCGATAGTGCGCCGGAATGTCTCGAAGTCGATCTGGGAGCCGCTGGTCGGGTCCGACCAGATGGTGGAGTGATTGACACCCTGGAAGAAGACGCCGAAGTGCACCTGTGCGTCGGGGAACGGAACGTCGGTCATCAGTGCTGATCCTTCGCGTATCGATTGATCGGCCGGGCCAGGCCGAGGTTGGCGCGCAGCGTCGAACCGGGAACGGGGCGATGGGCCACACCGGATCTGAACAGGGCGGGCAGGACCAGGCGCGCGAGTACCGGCAGGTCTTCGTCGATAACCGCGAGGTGCAGGCGCACGCCGTCGACATGGTGCGCGAGTTCGGTGAGCAGCGCGGCGAGATCTTTGGGTTTGCCCGAGAAGCTCAGGCGGGTAGCAGGATTCGCGGTGGCGTAGCGCTCCAGATCGGCGAGTCGGTCCGCTGCGGTCGCCGCTGCGGTGTCGACGGCAGCGTCGAGCTCGACGAAAACCAGGGCACCGGCAGCGCGGGCGCGATCGGCTGCCGCCAGGGTCTCGGCGAGATCGACGCCTGATACCAGCACCACATCCGCTTCGCCGGGTGCGGTTGTGCCGCCGGCGAAGACGACGACCTGCCCCTGCGGCGGGCGAGGCACAATCGCGGGTCCCTTCACCGAGAAGGTCTCGCCGACGAAGTCGATGTAATGCAGCTTGTCGCGATCGAGGAACCGGCCCGTCGCGTAGTCGCGGACGACTGCGTCGTCTTCCCATGAATCCCACAGGCGACGCACGACTTCGATCGAATCGCGTTGTTCCTGAGCGAGTTCCGCGGCGGCGGCGCGTGCCGGTCGGCCCCAGGTGGTCGCCGCGGCGGGCTCAGCGGTCGTTGTCGCGATCCAGCCACCGCGCCCGCGCGATGTGTAGTCGAGGGTGGCCAGCTGCGAGGACGTGTGGAACGGCTCTGCGTAGGTCGTCGCCACCGCGGGCACCAGGCCGAGGGTGCTCGTCGTCGCCGCGACGAACGATGCGCGGGTCACGGCGTCGATCCGACCCGCGGGATGATCGCTTGCCGCCAGGATCGAATCGTCGAAGGTCGCGAGCGTGAAGCCCGCGTTCTCGGCCGCGGTCACCCGCGAGTGCACCGTGTGGCCGGTCAGGAGCTGATCGGGTTCGTGCGCAGCACGGCGCCATGCGGCCGGGTGGTAGCCCTCGCCGTCCAGTTCGACACCCAACGCGAACACTTTTCTACCGTTGTTCACCGCCATAGGTATGACGATCGTCAAACTTGTTCGCCACCGCCATGTTTTGCGTCGCGCTGATCGCAACCCTCGGCGACCGCGCGAACTGTGCCCCGCCGCGGCGACGAATGCGACGCGGCCACCATCCCCTGCCAGGTGTGGTGACCGCCACCGGAAAGCCGCGGCATGACGCGGTGTGCGGATTGTCACCGAGCTCATTACCTTCGGCGTAATTGCTCCGGATCCGCTCTGGGGCCAGGCTTGTCGGTATGACGAAAATCGGTGTGTTGCTGCCGAGTCGGGAGACCGCGATGACCGGCAGGCACGATGCCGCCGGGTTGGTGGAGTTTGCCAGGGCTGCCGAGGATGCCGGGTTCGACTCGGTGTGGGTGGGCGATTCGCCGTTGGCGCGGACACGGGTCGAACCCCTCACGGTGCTGGGCGCCGTCGCGGCGCGGACGTCGCGAGTGTGGTTGGGCACGGCCGCATACACCGCGACGCTGCGGCACCCGCTGCTCGGTGCGCACAGCGCGGCCACCGTTGATCAGCTCAGTGGTGGAAGGCTGGTCCTCGGTCTCGGCGCGGGATTTCCGATACCGGAGAGCGAGAACGAGTTCGACACTGTCGGTGCGCCTTTCAAGCAGCGGGTGGCTCGGCTGGACGAAACGGTGGCCATTTGGCGCCAGAGTTGGTCCGGGGCAAGCCGCTTCGACGGCCGTTACTGGAGTTTCGACGATCTGTCACGCACGCTGCCCGCCAACGACACGACCGGGCCGCCACTCTGGCTTGCGGGCGGCGACACCTCGCGGGTTCTCGAACGAGTCGCCCGACTCTACGACGGCTGGTTGCCCTTCCTGCCCGACCCGGCCGCTTACGCCCGTGCCTGGGACACGATTCGAGAACTGACCACCCGCACGATCACGGCCGGTTTCTATGCCACGATCAATATCAACGACAACGCCGCACAAGCCCGCGACGAACTCGACGGCTACGTTCACCAGTACTACCGTCGCTCGCTGGACGAAATGTCGACGATCCAAGCGTATTTCGGCGGTTCCGCAGACCAGTGCGCCGACTGGCTCGGGCACTACTTCGCCGCCGGTGCGACGCACGTGGTACTGCGGATCGGCTCGCTCAACGCGCGCAACCAGCTGGATGCGATAGCCGACACCCTCCTGCCTGCACTGCACACGGTGCCGACACCGTAGGCCGAACGGCAGGGCGATTGGTCTCCGACCGCAGGTTCGGCGCCAAGCTGTTCGTCATCGGTGACCCCGAGGCGATCATCGAGCAATCCGACGGCCTCGGGATGATCCGCAAAAGAGATCAGGTGAGCGAGCGCCAGCCCGGGATCCCTCCCGGAGCGTCGATAGCGCCGCAGCTCAGTGACGCTGCCGCAACCGAGTAAGGTCGATCCGCGAGCCGATTTTCATTGCGTCGTATCGAGTGTCGCGTTCTTGCCGAGGGCTCCGGTCGCCTCATCGCCGAGCCGGTGGTCATGTGGAAGCTCCGCCGCTCGGAAGATCAGGTGGCTGTTCGTTGTTGCCTCGACATGTGACCAGCGAATCCCCGGCCGTGACACAACGGCGCCGCGAGCAACTCCGCGACTTCCTGCGCACCCGCCGTGCACGGCTCGCGCCCGGTGATGTCGGGTTGGCGGCGGTCGGCAGGAGACGGACACCGGGCCTGCGACGGGAGGAGGTCGCGATGCTGGCCGGGGTCGGTGTGTCCTGGTACACGTGGCTCGAACAGGGACGCGATATCAAGGTCTCGGCCGAGGTGCTCGACGCGATCGGCGGCGCGCTGCGGCTGACCGCGGTCGAGCGTTCGCACCTCTACTTGCTGGCCGGGCTCAACCCGCCGCTCAGCCGAGGGGCGCGCGATGCCGCGGTGACCCCGGAGCTGCGACACTTGCTCGACGCATGGGCGCCGCGCCCCGCGGTGCTGCGGGATCGGTATTGGAACCTGCTCGCGATCAACGAGGCGGCGCGCACGGTGTTCGGCTACGACGGCACCGATCACAACTGCCTGTTCACGTTCTTCACCAATGCCCGACACCGCGCTATGCACCTGCACTGGGAGTCGGTCGCGCCGACGGTTGTCGCCGCCTACCGCGCCGATGCCGCGCATTCTCCCGGCGACCCGGGGTTCGACCGCGTGGTCGACGATCTCAGCGCAGTAAGCCCCGAGTTCGCCGATCTGTGGGCCCGCCACGACGTGGCCGCGCCTGCCCAGGCGGTGAAGGCGGTGCACCATCCAGAGGCCGGTGACTTGATCTTCGACATGACGTCGCTTGCGATGGCCGACCGCCCGGACTGGCATGTGGAGCTGTACAACTCGCGGCCGGGCACCGGAACCGAGGATCGGCTCGAACGATTGGTACACATCCGGCTCGCCGCCCCTGCCTGAGCTCCGAACCTGGTGGTGCCACACCCCGGATAACTGCGCACTGTTTGTCGTGCGCGCCGATCGGCAGGCTCAGTCATATGACGCACATCAGCTCTCGATTCGATGACAAGATCGCACTCATCACCGGCGGCACGAGCGGCATGGGACTTGCCACCGCGCGGAGGTTGCTCGCCGAGGGCGCACAGGTGGTCATCACCGGGCGCGACACGGCCAGGCTCGACGCCGCGGTCGCAGACCTGGGTGGCGCGGACCGCGTCCTCGCGATCCGCGGCGACGTCGCGAATCTCGCCGATCTCGACGCCATGACAACCGCGATTCGCGAGCGGTTCGGGCGACTGGATGTGGTCTTCGCCAACGCGGGCATCGGCACGTTCCAGCCGAACGGTGACATCACCGAGGCCGAGTTCGATCGTGCCGTCGACGTCAACTTCAAAGGCGTGTTCTTCACCATCCAGAAAACGATTCCGCTGCTGCCCGAGCACGCGGCAATCGTGATCAACGCGTCGTGGACGCTGCACCGCGGCCTGCCCAACGCCTCGCTCTACTCGGCGACCAAAGCGGCGGTGCACAACCTGGCGCATACCCTCGCTGCCGAGCTGGGGCCCAAGGGGATTCGGGTCAACTCGGTCAGTCCCGGCTACATCGACACCCCGATGTTCCACGACAACGTCACCACCGAGGCCGCGGCTGCCGTCGTCGCCGACGTGGCCGCCGGTCGGATCGGTACCGCCGACGATGTCGCCGACGTGGTCGCCTTCCTCGCTTCCGGTGAAGCGTCCTACAT
Source organism: Nocardia sp. GCM10030253 (assembly GCF_042675075.1). Classification (NCBI taxonomy): domain Bacteria; kingdom Bacillati; phylum Actinomycetota; class Actinomycetes; order Mycobacteriales; family Nocardiaceae; genus Nocardia; species Nocardia sp. GCM10030253. The sequence continues at coordinate 254,854 of NZ_JBHTDL010000011.1, forward strand.
CAACGGACAGGACCTGATCATCGACGGCGGCCTGGTCGCCGCCATCGCTGGACCCACCGGCTAGCCCAATTGCCATGCCAGGTGCGGTGATTCACGCGCGGTCAGCTGTGCAGACCCGACTACCCAGGGAGAATTCATGACCACTTTTGTTGTTCAACGCAATGGCCGGACGGCGACCGCCGAGGAGTTGGCGCCACTCGCCTTCGCGGGCTACGCCCACTTCACGGCAATGCAGGTGCGTGGCGGCCAGGTCCGCGGCCTGGACCTGCATCTGGAGCGACTGCGGGGCGCTTCGGTGAAGTTGTTCGGTCGAGCAGTGCCCGACGATCGGGTGCGGTCCTACCTGCGGACCGCCCTGGCGGCGGGTCCGGCCGACCTCTCGCTGACAGCGACGGTGTATTCACCCGCCGGTGAATTCACGGCGGCCGGATCCGAGGGGGAGCCCGAAGTGCTGGTCCGTACCGGAGCGGCCGCTTCCGGCCCGCAGGGCCCGCTGACGCTGGCGACGGTCGAATACGAACGGGTCCTGCCCGCCATAAAACACGTCGGCGAGATAGCCAAGACGTATTTCCTCCGTCAGGCCGTCGAGCAGGGCTTCGACGACGCCGCCTTCGTCGACCGCGGGGGTCGGCTCAGCGAGGGTTCGATCTGGAACCTGGCCTTTTGGGACGGCAGCGCGGTGGTGTGGCCCAGCGCCGAGATGCTCGGCGGCACCACCATGGGCATCGTGCGCAGGCAGCTGGATCGCCTCGGTGTCCCCCAGCGCGTCGAGGAGATCACGCTCGCCGACCTGCCCGCGCTGGCCGGTGGCGTGGTGATGAACTCATGGACGCCGGGCGTCGCGGTGCGCCGGATCGGTTCTGTGCCCCTGCCCGAGGCGCCGTTGTTCCTGGAGTTGCTGCACCAGGCCTACCAGGCCGAACCGCTCACTTCACCGTAAGTGGTCGCGCTGACCGGGTGTCCACCACGAGTGCGGTGGCATTGTCGGATCCGCCGGATCGCAAAGCACTCTCCACCAAGGCTTCCGCGGCGCTCCCCGCTGTCGGGACATCGGCGAGTATCGCCTTGATGTCGGTGATTCCTAGACGCTTGTGCACACCGTCGGTACTCAACAAAAGCCTGCCCATGCTCGACCCGGTGGCGGTGTGTCCGATGTCGGCCGGGCGCGCGGTGCGGGCCGATGTGGTGACGAGGTGATTCAGCCGCGGTGCCGGGTGCAGCCCTTTGGCTCGAAAGTGTTCGGCGACAGTGTGATCCGTCGTGATCTGGTGCAGCATCCGTCCGTTCCACCGGTAGGCGCGACAGTCACCGACCCACGCGATGTCACAGGGTCCGTCGTCGCACCGGTCGGCCGCGAGCACAGCGACGACAAGCACACTGTCGGCATTCTGCTGCGGGAACTCACGCAGCAATTGCTGCTGGGCCGCAAGGATTCCCGCCACCGCGCCGCTGCGTGCACCCGCCCGCGCCGCGACCGTCGCGACAGTGCGCGCCGCTCGCGCCGCAAGCAGATGGTCACCGACACCGTCGGCGACGACGAACGCGGTGCGTCCCGCCGTCGAATCGGTAAAGGTGGCCGCGGCATCGGCGTTGATCGACCGCGAGCCGCGCTTACTCACCGACTCTCCCGCGATGCCGGTGAGCCATAGCGGCTCACGAGGAATGATGGCGGTCGTCACTGCTGCGTGCACCTGACCTCCTCGGAATTGACCCTGCCCGTACTGCCGATCAGCACCAGTCCAGTCAACCGGGCTATCTTGTGGACACGAACAGAATCACCCGTGGACTTCCTGTGAACTCGTGCAGGTGGTGGCCGTCGCTGCGCAGCTGAGCCCGCAGCTGCTCGATCGCCTTCTCCTCGGTCCCGACCTGCTCGGTGAGGTATCGGCGCACCGATCCGTAGGTCGTGGTGAGATCGTCCAGAACAAGCCGCATGACTTCGGCGGTGTGCGCGCATCGGACAACGCGCACGGGACTGTCCGCCCGGCAAGAATCGCGCCGATCGCCGATGCCGCGCGAAGAGCGAACGCGACCTCTCAGTGCCCCGGCAGCACGCAGACGGCGTCGAGGCCGAGTACATGGTTCAGTCGGCCGAAGGCCAGCCACGAACCGATGCTCATGCTCAGTTCGACGATTTCGGCCTGGGTGTAGTGCTCGGTCATGCGGCCCCAGAACTCTTCGTCCAAGTTGTGGTGGTCCAAGGCGTAGCGCTCGGCGTACTCGGCGGACAGGCGGGTGCGGTCGTCGAAAGCATCCGTTGTGCGCCAGTTGGTTACCGCGTCGGCGAATCCTTCGTCGACCTTTTGGCCGTCGCGTTCGGTGCGCCAGTCGAGGCAGAAGATGCACCCGTTGATTTGGGCGATGCGCAGCCGGGCGGCTTCGAATTCGCGCAGGCCGAGCGTGGTGTGGGAGTAGACCGCTAAGGAGAAGCTCGATGCGGCGAGGCCGATGCCGGGGACCATTTCGCCCCAGACGTAACCGATGGGATCTTTGCCTTCGGGGATGTCGATGTTCATGAGTTCTTCCTTCCGAGCTTGCCGACCGCGGGACGCAGTGGGACATCGAGTGCGTCGTAAAGACCTGGTCCAGCGTCCATCAGCCAGTCGATGGCGTTCACCAATCTGCCTACGGCAGTGGCATTTCCGCCCGCGGACCGATTACCGTCCTCGGCACCGGCTTCGATGGTGACCTCGATGCGCGGGTGGCCTTCGATGATCACGCGGTGCGCGCCCTCGCCGTCGGGCGGTGTCGGCCAGTCCGGCGCGCAGGACGGATGGATGCGGGTGACGTGTTCGATGACGATGCGCGGCTCCCCCTCGACAATGCCCTGCACCTCGAATCGCACCGCACCTTGGGTGCCTGCCTCGAATTCGCCCATGGTCTTTGTGGTGACGGCGGATTCGAGGGCACGTCGGTCCAACGTCTCGCGGATCTCGTCGAGCTCGACACCGAGTGCGCGAGCCATCAATCGAATCTGCCCGCCCCACACCATGGTCGGTATACCCGGCGCGGTCATCGGCGGCTGGTAGTCCATCGGCTGACCCATGCCGACCAAATAGCGGACCGAATCGGGCTGGTCGTAGGTCGAGTAGTCGAAGATCTCCTGGCAGCGAATCACCTCGACGGTGTGGCCCAGGCCGCTGAGCAGCAGCGGCAGTACATCGTTGCCCCAGCCGGGGTCGACACCGGAGACGAACAGCGACCCGCCGCCGTCGGCGATCGCGGCCAGTACCGGATCGCGCAGTTCCGGCGGAGCGTTGCGTGGATCGTAGAGCGCGTAGAGCGCGGGCGTGACGACGACGGCTCCGGCGCGGATCGCCCTGATGATGTCGGCGAGTGCGTCGTCGGGCCGGATATCACCCGATGCCGCGTAGACGACCGCACGCGGACCGGCGGCCAGCATTGCGTCGATGTCAGCGGACGCCGCGACACCCAGTTCGTAGTCGAGTCCGGCCAGCGTGCCCGCATCGCGACCGACTTTCTCCGGGTTGTGCACGAGCACACCCGTCAGTTCCAGCTCGGGATGGGCCTCGACGGCACGGATGGCCGACCGGCCCACATTGCCCGTGCCCCAGACGATCGTGGGGATCATCGGCCGAGACTAGCAAGCGCTTGGTTCGGTGTCCGGGATATGCGCAATCTCGAAGCGCGACCGAACAATTCGCGGCGGCCGAACGCTCAGTCCGCGGCGTTGTACCTGGCCGAGTATTCGGCAAGGCGCCGCAGATCGGCGACGTCCCCGTCGAGGAAGCGCTCGGTGAACGCGTCTCCACCCCGCCGCTCGGCCTCGCCCGCGATCCGCCGACCCTGCGAAGTAGGACGCAGGATGTAGTTGCGCCGATTACCGGGATCGACCTGACGGGCCAAGACGCGGTCGGCGCCTGATTTGCCGCGTTGCCCGGTGCTGCCTCATTTCTTCGAAGCCGACAAGGTAGGCTGTTTTGCATCGGCTGCCGCATTTGTACAGTAGGCTGGCCACCGGGGGTTCTTCCATCTTCTTGCGCAAGAAGCAATGTATCTGTAACCGTGAGTTACAGATACATGTACAGCGGGGACGCCACAGCCTTCCCGGTCCTCGGCCACCAATTCCCCGAACTGGCACCGGTACTCACGGAACTGAGCGCCGACCATCGCCTGGTCGCGGATATAGTGCGCAGGCTGCGGCAGCTCCTCGTGTCGGTCGGACCGGACAATGCGGACACCGCGAGGCGTGAACTCGACGGCCTCGCCGCGATCGTCGAATCCCACTTCCAGTGTGGGAAGAACGCCGACTCGTCGAGGCGTTCGACGCGCTCGAAATCGGTACTTTGACAAGCAAAGAACTCTTCGGCGTAACGGTATACCCACCAGCGGAGGATTGAGCCGCCGACCTCTCGCGCGCCGAGTACGGTATACCCCGCCACACCGCACAGGACGGGGGCGACAACCATCGGTGGAGAGGCGGGGCGCGAATGAATGAGTCGTATTCACAGTGGCATGCGCGGAATTCGGCCGACAACCTACCGTTGGCCGCCCGGTACCAGTCCGCCGATCCGATCCGCTGGAACGGCAGCATGGTCTATCCCATGTACACCGAGCAGGTCGGACCCGCACCGATCTGGGTGAGCATGACGTTGCTGTCGGCCGCGCCGCCCGCCGGACTGCGTGGGCACGGAATCGGTCTATCGATGATCGATGGGCACATCGGTCTCGCGGGCAGGCAACTCGGCGGCGTCGATGTGTGGAGTGACGCACTCGCCGCGGGCATCACCTTCGAACTGTTCCCCAACAACCCCGGCGCCCTGTTCAGCCTGACGCCGGTCTGGGTCGACCCGTACGGGATCGAGCAATCCTATTCGGGCAACTACGGGATGCTGATCGAACAACCACCGAGCGGTCGGCTCGTGCTCTGGTGCAGCGTCGGCGAAGGCCCACCGAATTTCGCCAACCTCGTGGTCGAGATCGAGACCACGCTCGCCGAGACCATGGTCACCGAGAGTGCTCCCGCGCAAAGTCCGTCCGCGCACAGCCTGCCTCCGCAAAGTCCACCCGCACAAAGTCCACCCGCGCACAGCCTGCCTCCGCAAAGTCCACCCGCACAAAGTCCACCCGCGCACAGCCTGCCTCCGCAAAGTCCACCCGCACAAAGTCCACCTGTGCAAAGTCCGCCTGTGCAAAGTCCACCCGCCGTGGTCGTGGCCGCCCCCGAGCTCGACAGAGCACCAGACCACGGATATCGCAGCGCCCTCTACGATCTCGGCGTTGCCATGTTCAGCCGTGGTGAGGAAGACGGGGCGTGCAGCCTATGGACGCAGGCGGCCGAGGCGGGCCATGCGGGCGCGGCCTACGACCTCGGCGTTATCCGCCTTCGCGACGGCGACCTCGCCGAGGCCGAACGGTGGTGGCGTGCGGCCGCCGATCGCCGCGAATCCCGTGCGATGATCGGCCTCGCCGAACTCCTCGAACGCCAGGGCAATTCGTCGGAGGCCCTAGTCTGGCGCACCTACGCCGACGAGGAGCAAACGGCCGATCATTCGCTGAGTTCCGGCTGAGGCGTCCGCAATTCGTCTCGCGCCGCCATCAAGGCGAACCCCAGCAGATTCAGTCCGCGCCAATGCGCCGGATTGTCGGCCCGTGGATCGTCGGCGGCCAACCCGATACCCCAGATCCGGTCCACCGGACTGGCTTCCACCAGCACCCGATCCCCCGTCCCGAGCAGATACTGCTTCAGCTGCTCATGCTGCCCGAACTTCGCGATATTGCCGGCCACTACAATGGCGAAACGCTTTGCTTCCCAGATGATGTCGTTGTATCCACGCACCTGCCTGCCCAAGTCCTTCGCCTGCTTCGGGTGACCGGCCGCCAAGACCCGCTCAGCGGTCTGGGTATCACCGAACGCCATCGCCTTGCCCCACATCATGTAGTGCTCGGCGGTGGCGAAGTTCAGCCCGTCGACCACGAACGGCGCGGGCCACCACTGACTGAAACAGCCGGGCCCGATACTCCCGTCGTGCTGCGGTTGATGCCCCCAGAACCGCACATACTTCACCCGCCCCGCGCTCTCGGCATAGCTGATCAACTCCGTTACCGACCGCACCTGCATGACCGACAGTGTGCCCGAACCGCGCTGTCGCCGCAGGTCGGTTTACCGCCCACCGCACGGGGAGCGCCGCAGCAGTCGTCGACACAGCGCCGGCAATGGACTGGACGCCGGAAGTGGTGGTTGGCTACGAACGACGCACTGCGCGACTGGGCCGAATAAATCAGTCGCGCTGCGCAACACAGTGTCGTAAGTTGCCGAGCATGGGCAGTCCTGGCGTCAGCGGAGCGTGCGCGGTCGGCGCGTACTACATGCGGCTGCGCGCGGAGGCCTGGGCTCTGCCAGCACGCCGCACTGCTCCGGTTCCCCGAGACTTCTGATCGGGCCCCCACGGTCGATAACGACCGGCACCGCATTGCACTGTGACCTGGCATGGGTCCGGGCGAATCACACCTGCCTGATTCGACCACTCCGTTCGGAGGACACCCATGTCCCGCAACCGTTCTCTTTCGCGTGCCCGTGACACGCGTACCCGTTCCGGCAGCACTCGCAAGCGGCTGTCGCAGAACTTCCTCACCGATGTCGGCACCGCGCGCATGCTGGTGGATGCCGCCGGCGTCGGGCCCACCGATCTGGTCGTCGAAATTGGTCCCGGCGACGGGATGCTGACCCGGCAACTGCTCGGAACCGCCGGCCGGGTGCTCGCGTACGAGAAGGACGGCCACTACGCGGACCGCCTGCGCACCCGCTATGTCGGCAACGACCGCATCCGGTGCGTGCACACCGACTTCCGCGAGGTGAGCCCGCCGCGCGAGCCGTTCGCGGTAGTGGCGAATATCCCGTTCGGCAGTAGCACCGATATTGTTCGCTGGTGCCTGTCGACGCGCGGGATGACCTCGGCGACCTTGCTGACCCAGTGGGAATTCGCCCGCAAGCATTCCGGTGACCACGGACGGTGGACCAAGCTCACCGTCACCCATTGGCCCAGTGCGACAATCGAATTAGGCACCAGGGTCGGTCGCCACCGCTTCTATCCCGTCCCAGCCGTCGACGCGGCGGTGCTGCGGCTCGTCAGGCGGCAGCAACCACTGCTCACGCCGGAAGCCGTGGCCGACTACCGTCGCGTGGTCGAACTCGGCTTCTCCGGTCTCGGCGGTTCCCTTGCGTCGTCCTTGCGGCGCGCCTTCCCGGCCAGAACCGTGCGAACGGCGTGCGCAAGCGCCGGGATAGCCGCCGATCTGCCGGTGGGTTTCGTACCACCGGACCGCTGGCTCGCCATGTACCGGGCGCTGACGTAGCAATTTCCCTGCTCAACAGTCCGCCGATGCGGCAGAGCGGGGATACGATGCGCAGATGGCGCACCCCGCTCCGCCGGTATCGGGGGCGACGGCCACCCCGGACCGATCGCCCGATGGTCCGCGTGGAGTCACCGAGGTCGTCGAGCGGTTCGCCGAGGCGTGGCGAGTCGCGAACGCACCGCCGGACCTGCCCGCGTACCTGCCGGACTCTCCCGCCATCCGCCGGGTGTCGCTGATCGAGTTGATCAAGGTCGATCTCGCCAATCGGTGGATGCGAGGCGCCGAGCCGAAGCGGCTGGCGGAGTACGTCGAGGATCTGCCGGAGTTGAGTACCTGGCCGTTGCCGCCGGATCTGATCTACGAGGAGTTCCACGTCCGGCGGCGAGCAGGCAGCTCCGTGGATGTCGCTGAATACACCGCCGCGTATCCCGAACAGGCCGAACAGCTTTCCGAGATGCTCGCGACCGATGAGTATCGCAGCACGCTGATGGCGGGCGATGCCGAGGCCGCGAACCTCGACGATATTGAGGTCGGTCAAAAGATAGATGACTTCGACCTGATGACGGGTCTGGGTCGCGGCGCGTTCGCGCGGGTGTTCCTGGCCAGGCAGCGGTCGATGCAGCGGCTGGTCGCGGTGAAGATTTCGCGGGACAAGAGCGCCGAGCCACAGACCTTGGCACAGCTGGATCACGATTACATCGTTCGAGTCTTCGACCAGCGTGTGCTGGAGGGACGCGGGCTGCGGCTGCTCTATATGCAGTACGTACCCGGCGGGACGCTGTTCACGGTGCTCGAGCGGGTTCGCGCGACACCGGCCGAGGAACGCGGCGGCGCATTACTGGTGGATGTCATCGACTCGGTGCTCACGGACAAGGGCGAGATCCGGCCGAGCGAATCGGCGACGCGAGCCGAACTGGCGGCGCTGTCGTGGCCGGAGACAATCGCCTGGCTGGGTCGCAGACTCGCGGAGGCGCTGGACTACGCGGGCCGCTGCGGCGTCCTGCATCGCGATATCAAACCGGCGAACGTGCTGCTGACCGCCAAGGGCATCCCGAAGCTCGCCGACTTCAACATCAGTTTCAGCGGCAATGTGTCCGGCGACAGCCCGGTCGCCTACTTCGGCGGATCGCTGGCCTACATGTCCCCGGAGCAGCTGGCGGCCGTGCACCCGGACAAGTCGACCTCGGCCGCGGATCTCGATATCCGCAGCGACCTCTACGCGCTGGCCGTCATGCTGTGGGAATTGCTCACCGGCCGAAAGCCTTTCGCGGACGACGCGGTGACCGGTGGCGATCGCACCGCACTCGACGACATGTTGCAGCGCCGCTCCGTTAGCCCGCAATCGCTGCCGTACCAGGATCTTCCGGCCGACTGCCCCGCCGCACTGCGTCGCGCTCTTGTCCGTGCGCTCGACCCGGACCCGGACAAGCGCTGGCCGCGCGGCGCGGATATGGCCCAGCAACTCGACGTCTGCCTCGACGCCCGCGCCCGCGATCTCGTCGATCCGCCGCCGCGCAGCGGGCGGCTGCGGGCCAGACCGCTGATGCACCTGATCATGGCGCTGGCGATCGCGGTGCCCAACGCGCTGGCGATCCTCTACAGCTACAGCCACAATCGGACGCTGATCATCGCCAAACTGGACGAGCAGGCACAGCACCGCTTCGACCAGATCGCCCTCGCCGCCTACGGGATCTGTTTCTTCATCGGATTCGTTGCCACGAATGTGCTGCTCGCCCATCTGTGGTCGGTCTCGCGCGGCCTGCGCAAGGGCAGGTCCTTCGATGCGGCGACTCTTGCCCGCGCCCGTACCGATACCCTGCAGCTCGGTCGACGTAATGTGCTGACCTGCTTCGCTTTATGGGCCATGGCCGGGGTTGTGGTCCCGGTCTCGGTGCAGCTCTCGGGCAATCACCTCAGCGCCGAGGCCTACGTGCACTTCTTCATCACCCAGATCGTCTGCGGTGCCATCGCGATGGCCTACCCGTACTTCCTGGTGACCTTCTATGCCGTGCGCAGCCTGTACCCGATGTTCCTGCCGCACGGCGGGCTCGGCGCCGACGACGCACGCCAGCTGGAGCAACTGGACCGCCGCAGCACCTATTTCCTGGTCATCGCCGCCGCTGTCCCGCTGCTCGGTGTCGCGGGCGCCACGTTCATTCCGCCTGAGGACATCCCGGCGGTGATCGTCGCGCTGCGCGTGCTGTGTGTCGGCAGCGCCGTGGCCTTCATCGGGGTCTACTGGCTGTTCCGCATGCTGGAAAAGGACCTCGCGGCCCTGCAGCGCATCGTCTCGCACGGTTGATCGTCGGTCAGCTCGGTGCGGCGTGGATGCGACCCGCGCCGCGGCACCGGCGTGTTGCTCGAGCATTGCCAGTGGCTCTGTCTCAGACGAAGCTGCCCGACATCCGGCAGAAGCCTGCACAATGTGATCGAGAACGCTTCGCGGACAGTCGTATTCGCGCGGCCGAAGAAGGGGAGACACCGACATGACCTCGAGAACCGACCTCGAACGCCAGCTGGGCGGGCCACTACCGGCCCTCGATCTGATCTCCGACCAGGAGAGCACCGAGCTGCTGACGATGTTCCTCAACGCGCAGCGGATCGAGACCGAGGGGCTGATGGATTCGGTGAACAAGGTGGTCGGCGCACTGCCGTGGCCGTTGCGCACGGCGGCCAAGAAGATCATGTTCGGGAATGCGCTGGGCTGATGACTGATTTGGTAACAAAGGCCCAGATCATTCTGCTGGCCAGGACGTTGCACGTGCCCGCGGAGCGCTTGGCGCACCTCGAGAAGCTCGGCGCCGAGCAGCTGCACGAGCTGCAAGAACGCATGGCGGGCATCATTTTCGATCGAAACAACGCGATCTTCAAGCGGGTCAGCGCGCTGGTGCCGATCATCCCCTTGAGCATCTCGCTACCGCTGGTGTCACGGGTCGTACCGCCGACGATGGCGGGCCGGGCGGCGGGCGCGGTCGGGGTCGACCATCCGAAGAAGGCCGCCGAGGCGGTCGGCATGCTGGATGTCTCCTATGCCGCGGACTGTGCGCCATATATGGATCCGCGCAGCGTCGGCCAACTCGCCGATGTCGCTCCCCCCGACCCGGTCATCCGGATCACCAACGAGCTGTTGCGCCGCGGCGATTACATCACCGCGGGGCCGTTGCTTGCCTACGCGACACCGGAATTGATCCGAGCCGTCGAACAGGGCGTCCACGATGACGAGGCGCTCATCCGGTCGGCCGCGTACGCGTTCTCCGGCGCGAACGTCAGCGCCATCCTGCGGGAGTTGCTCACCGGGCCCGCCCAACGGATTCCACGCATGATCGCCACCGTCCTCGCGGGCGAGACCGATCTACGACTGGCTGCGCTCTCGACGTTCGCCCGGTGCGACGAGGATGTGATCGCCGCGGTCGGGGACATCCTGTTCGATGTCGGTTCGACCGAGACGATCACCGACTTCACTACCTCGGCCATCGAGGCGGGTGCGGTACCCGACATTCTGACGTTCGTGGGCCATTTCAGCCCGGCGGCCCTGGACAGCCTTGCCGCCAACCCACTCACGGCCGACCCGGCGGCGATGTCCGCGCTCGTCGCCGGGCTCGACGACCACGCCGAGGCCGCACTGTGGCGCGGTCTGCTGAATCTGGTGGAGCGCACCGCGATCGACGTGCAGCACCGCGTGGCCGGTCATCTCACCGAACTCGCCGAACCCACCCTCGCGGCGCTGCCCGCAATCGCGACGACCGCACACCTGTGGCCGACGCTGCTGCGGGTGCTCGCCGCGGCGGATGCCGACACTCAGACGCGGATCGGTGAGGTGTGGTCGAAGCTGCCCGCGGCCGACCGCGAGAACCTCGAACGCCGGGTCCGTGATCTGTCACTGGACACCGAACTGGCCACCCTCACCGTCACGCTGAACACCTAGCGCCGACGACTACACGGGCGTGAAGTCCCGGCTACCGATGTAGCCGGGACGCGGCGCGGGCGCGGCAAACGGTTCCACCAGTGTGTTCTCCACGCTGTTGAACACCAAGAAGATGTTCGAGCGCGGGAATGGGGTGATGTTGTTCGACGACCCGTGCATGACATTGGCGTCGAACAGCAGCGCCGACCCGGCGGCGCCGGTGAACTGGGCGATCCCGTGCCGGTTGGCCAGCGTCGCCACATCCGCGTGACTGGGAACGCCGATTTCCTGCTCCTGCAACGACTCTCGATAGTGTTCGGCAGGCGTGCTGCCCGCGCATGGCACGAAGGTGCCGTGCGAACCCGGCATCACCATGAGGCTGCCGTTGATCGAATAGTTGTTGGTGAGTGCGATCGACAGACTCACGGCACGCGGCGCCGGCATCCCGTCCTCGGCATGCCAGGTCTCGAAATCCGAATGCCAGTAGAAGCCCGCGCCGCGGAACCCCGGCATGTAGTTGACCCGAGTCTGATGCAGATAGACCTCGGAACCCAGCACCTGCCTGGCCAATCCGGCGATCCGCGACTCGCGCACCAGTTCGGCCACCGCCACACTGAGCCGGTGTACCTCGAAGATCGAGCGCACCCGGTTCGACGACTTCTCCACGATGAAGCGGTCGTCGTCGTGCAGTGCCGGATCCCCGGCGAGGCGGTCGATTTCGGCGCTGAAATCGGCTACCTCACCGGGGGTCAGCAGCGCATCGAAGATCGCGAAGCCGTCGGCGTCGAAGCTCGCCAGCTCCTCGCGCTCGATCCGGCCCCACACCGTCGGATCAGAGCGATCCAGGTGCGGCGCGGGGCCGCCGAGCCGAGTCGGATAGCGATCGATGATGCGAGTATTAATGTGCGCCACCACTATTGCGCGTCCTTTCAGATGGCGTCGGCAGCGACCAGCGGGTAGACGCCGTTGCTGTCGTGGACTTCCTGCCCGGTGACCGGCGGGTTGAAGACACACATCATCCGCATCTCGGTGCGCGCGTGCAGCCGGTGGCGCTCGTGCTCGTCGAGCAGGTACATCGAGCCGGGTTCGAGTTCGTAGGTGACGTCGTTGTCCAGATCGGTGAGCGTCCCCTCCCCCTCGATCAGCCACACCGCTTCCACGTGATACCGGTAGTGGAACTCGTGCTCGGTGCCCGCGTCGATGGTGGTCTCGTGGAAGGAAAAGCCAACGCCGTCACCGCCCAGGATGATGCGCTTGCTGCGCCAACCCGTGCCCGCCACATCGCGTTCGGTGCCGGTGATGGCCTCGGTCGTGCGCACGATCATCTCAGCGACCTCCGACGGTATCGATGGCGGTGCTGAGCAGGTCGAGGCCGAGGTCGAGTTCCTCGTCGCTGATCGTCAACGGCGGCAGCAACTTCACCACCTCGTCCATGGAGCCGGAGGTCTCCACCAGCAGCCCGCGCTCGAAAGCGACCTGGCAGACCTTGCTCGCCTGGGACGGATCATCGAACACCACGCCCTGCACCAGTCCGCGTCCGCGCAGCGAGACACCCGGTATCTCCGCGGCCAGCCTGCCGAGCACCTGCTCGATCCGCTGACCTTTCGCCTCGGTCGAGGCCTGTAATGTGCCGTCGGACCAGAAGTGTTCCAGCGCAACCTGCGCCGTGACGAAGGCCGGGTTGTTGCCGCGGAAGGTGCCGTTGTGCTCACCCGGCGCCCACTGGTCGAGCTCCGGCTTGAACAGCACCAATGCCATCGGCAACCCGTACCCACCGATCGACTTCGACAGCGTCACGATGTCCGGGGTGATACCTGCGACCTCGAAGGAGAAGAACGGCCCGGTCCGGCCGCAGCCCATCTGCACATCGTCGACGATCAGCAGGATCTCGCGCGCGGCGCACAGTCCGGCCAAGTGCCGCAACCACTCCGGGCGCGCCACGTTCACGCCACCCTCACCCTGCACCGTCTCCACGATCACCGCGGCGGGGCGGTCGAAGCCGGACGACGTATCGTCCAGCACCCGCTCCATCCACTGGAAATCGGCAGTGGTGCCGTCGAAGTAGCCGTCATAGGGCATCGGTGTCGCGTGCACCAACGGGACACCCGCACCCGCGCGCTTGGCGGCATTGCCGGTCACCGACAACGCACCGAGCGTCATTCCGTGGAAGGCGTTGGTGAAACTCAAGATGGTCTTGCGACCGGTGATCTTGCGCGCCAGCTTCAACGCGGCCTCCACCGCATTGGCCCCCGTCGGGCCGGGGAACTGGACCTTGTAGTCCAGACCGCGCGGCGCAAAGATGGTGTCGCGCAACGTCTCCAGCAACTTTCGCTTGGCCACGGTCGACATGTCGAGGCCGTGCGTGATGCCGTCACCCGCGATGTAATCCAGCAGCGGCTGCTTGAGAATCGGGTGGTTGTGGCCGTAGTTCAATGCCCCCGCGCCCGCGAAGAAATCGAGGTAGTCCTTACCCTGCTCGTCGCGCAACCAGGTTCCCTTGGCGGTGGTGAATACCGTCGGCCACGCTCGGCAATATCCGCGAACATTCGATTCGAGTTCTTCGAAAATGGTCGTTTCAGCGGTAATCATCGGCGATCCTCCTGCTTGGTACGGGCGGTCGGGGCGATTCGGTAGAGGTCTTCAGCGGCATGGCTGTCCGGGAAAACTCCCGGATCGAAGAGGGGACGCTTGGTGATTCGCGCGTCGCGGCGGCGCGCCACCGCCGTGAACATGGCGATGGATCCGGGGTTGTCCGGTGCGATGGTCGTTTCCAGCACCGAGACTCCGGCTCCGGCAACGGTGTCGAGCAACTTGTCGAGCAGCGCGGCACCGATGCCGCGACCCTGCTGGGCTCGCTCGACCGCTACCTGCCAGACGAACACCGTGTGCGGCGCCTGCGGACGCAAGTATCCGATCACGAATCCCACGACTCGGCCGCCCACTTCGGCGACCACCGAGGTGCCGGGAAAGTCTCGACACCACAGCAGGTAGGCGTAGCTGGAATTGGTGTCCAGCACGTGCGAATCCTTCGCGATCCGCCAGATATGGGCGGCGTCGCCGACGCGTGGGGCACGCAGCACGACTCGCGCTGCTGGCGCCGATCCGGCTGCGGCCGAAGGTGATTCGGCAAGCGGTCGATCGATCGTTGCGGTGGACAAGGTTGGCAGTGACATACATCTCCCAGGTTGGGTCTGCAGTACTTATCCAGGCTTACGAACCAACGTTGAGGTGGTCCGGTCGAGTTGTTTACGGTTGTATTACGAAAAGGTCACAGAGACTCGTTATCGAGGCCGGGCAACCGGATGGTGAACCGGGCGCCACCGCCGGGGCGGTCCAGGCACTCGACCCGACCCCGATGCGCGGTCACCGTCTCGGCGACCAACGCCAGACCGATGCCCGTGCCGGTCGCCGAGCTCCGTCGCGACCGCATGGTCACGAAGCGCTCGAAAATGCGTATGCGGTCCGCGGCGGGTACCCCGGGTCCCGCATCGTCAACGCTGATCACCGCGTCGCCACCATCCCGGCGTGCGGTCACCGCGACGATGCCGCCGCCGTGCCGGTCGGCGTTCGCCAGGAGATTCACCACCGCTCGTTCCAGCTCGAGTTTGCGGCCGCGCACGGTCACGTCCTCGACCACGGTCAGCAGCTCCGGTGGATGCCTGCTGTCGGCCAGCGTGTGTGTCAGCAGTTCGCGCACCGACAGCGGATCGGCGTCGCCGCGGTGCATGCCCGCCTCGGCACGCGCCAAGGCCAGCAGATCATCGAGGAGCCTGCGCAGGTGATCGACCTCGTCGGTGACCAGTCCCAAGGCCCGGCGCGGACGCTCCGGGAATTCGCCGCTGTGCCGATTGAGCACGTCCACGCCTGCCATCAGGGTCGTCAGCGGGGTGCGCAATTCGTGGCTGACATCGCCGACGAGCCGGTGTTCACGCTCGATCCGCCGCTGCAGCGAGTCGACCATGGTGTTGAACGACTCGACGGTGGTGGCCAGATCCTGATCGCGGGTCTCGGGCAAGCGGGTGGTGAGGTCCCCCGCGGCGATCCGCGCAGCGGTCCTCGACACCTGCTGCAGGGGCGTGAGCACCCGCTTGCTGGCCCACCAGCCGACGGCGGCACCGATCAGGGTGGCGACCAGTGCGCAACCGATCAGGACATTGCGCAGCAACTCGAGATCGGACTGCAGATCACCGGCCGCAAACCCCTCGGTCCCGGCCCGTTGCGCCTCCAGATAGCTGCGGCTGATGGCGAAGACCGAAACCACCAGCACCAGCGACATGAGCGCGGTGATGGCGGCAAACGCCGCCATCACCCGGCTACGCAGGCTCCAGCGTTCCGGATCGAACCCGAACGCGCGCCGGTGTTCGCCAGGATGCTGCTCTCGATCAGCGCTGGACATCGAGGCGGTAACCGAGCCCGCGCACCGTCACCACGATGCGCGGGTCGGACGGATCCAGCTCGATCTTGGTGCGCAGCCTGCGCATATGCACGTCGACGATCCGCTCGTCACCGAAAAAGCCCCGGTCCCAAACCCTTTCGAGAAGCAGGGTGCGGCTGAGCACCCGACCGGGCGTATCGGCCAGCTCACACAGCAGCCGGAACTCGGTCAGCGTCAACCCGATCTCTTCGTCGCCGCGACGCACCGCACCGCCATCGGGGGCCAGCACCAGAGGCGCCTCCGGGTGCGCGTCGAGCACCACTTCCTGCGGGGTATCCCGCTCCGCGGACAGCCGTGCGCGCCGACGCAGCGCCCGCATCCGGGCGGTGATCTCCTTGATCTCGAACGGTTTGGCGACGAAATCGTCGGCACCGGCCTCCAGCGCCGCTACGACATCGTGAGTATCGTCACGTGCGCTGACCACGATGATCGGCACGTCGTGCTCGCGCCGGATCTCCCGGATGCAGTCGAAGCCATCCATATCGCCCAGCATCAGATCGACAATCATCACATCGGGGACGCCATTGCTGCGCAGATGGGTGAGCGCGTCCTCGGCTTCCTCCGCCTCCGCGACGTCGTAGCCCTCGTCTTCCATGGCCAGCCGCAGTGCACCTCGCACGCGGTTGTCATCTTCCACGATCATCAGGTTCGCGCTCAAGACCTATCCTTTGCAGACACGCACGGAGCGTGCCGCGACGCGGAGAATCGCATTCCCATACCGACGCGACAGTTCCGCACTTCGAGCAACTTGCCGAACACCCGGTTACCCGAACCGACCGTTCGGCAAACGTTCGGTTCTCGATCAACCGTGTGTACGGCAAGCGTCCAGCCTGCTCACAAATGTGGCACCGACGCAACCTGGGAGTGATGTCCGACACGATCGGGCCCGAGCCCTCGGCCGGTCACCCGTGTGTGCGATTCACGCCCTCGAGCCGGTTGAAATTGCTGGGTGATCCGTCTGCCCATTGCTCCTGATAGCGGAAGCTCAGACCTTGTAGGTCGAAGTTGGCGAACCATTCGTCCCACGCCACCGGCTGCAAGACGGCACCGCCGTAACCGGGCAGTTCCAGGCGCAGTACACCGAGTCGTCCGTTGTAGGCGCTGCCCGGCATCGTCGCGGGGCGAGCGCCGCGCTGCTCGGCCCACCGCCGGATGACGTCGTGATTGGTGGTGACGAGCGTGCGACCCGGTCGCGCCGGCCTGTCGGCGGGAGACGAAATTTCTTGTGCTTGTTTCAGCGACCGCGAACTACCCGGAGCGGTGTGCACGTTCCGGGTGCCTGGTCGTCGCTGATAGTTCATGACGACCTCCTGCGCCGTAGGCATCAAATCCAGCTACATTCGGCATACCCGCAGGGCGAGTGCAGCAAACCGATGCCGCTCGAGAATGAAATGCGTTCGTGAGCAAGGCAACTCGGGAAGATCGCGGACATCGCGCTCAGTCGCGCAACGCCTGATCACGCAGCGTCCGCAGCGTGCGCGACAGAATGCGCGAGACGTGCATTTGGGAGACTCCGAGGTACTCGGCGATCTGGGTCTGGGTTTTCGACTCGAAGAACCGCATGATCAGCACCTGACGTTCCCGCTCCGGCAGCTCCTCGATCAGCGGCTTCACCGCCATGAAGTCCTCGACCAGGTGGTAGGACGACTCCTCGGCGCCGAGGCTTTCCAACAGCGGCAACGGCGCGTTCTCGTTGTCGTCGGCAGCCAGGGCATCTATCGAGGACGACTGGTAGGCATTGCCCGCGATCAGCGCCTGGGTCACTTCCACCAGGTCCACCTCGAGTTCGGCGGCGATCTCCCTCGCCCTCGGCAGCCGACCGAGCCGCTGCGCCAGAGCCTCGACCGTGGGACCGATGGTCAGTTGAATCTCCTTGACCCGCCGTGGCACTCGTACCGCCCAGGTGTTGTCGCGGAAGTGCCTGCGCACCTCGCCCATGATCGTCGGCACGGCGAAGGACAGGAACGACGACCCGCGGGTGACCTCGAACCTATCCGCCGCCTGCACCAGCCCGAGCCGCGCCACCTGCAGCAGGTCATCGAAAACCTCGCCGCGCCCGGCGAATCTGCGCGCGATGTGCTCGGCCAACGGCAGGCAACGCTCGATCAGCTCGTCTCGCAATGTATCCCGACGGGGGTCATCGGCGTCCAGCGTCGCGATCTTCTCGAACAGCGGCTCGATATTGTCATAGCTGTCGCCCGGCGATCTCGACTTACCTGGCATCCCAGGCACCTCGCACCCAGCTGAAGTCGACCGCGGTCGGATATCCCGACACCACGCTGTCGAACGGGGACTGCACGGCGGCAATGGAGTCGGTCAGTGTGCGCACGATATGCCATCCGAATCCGGCGTGCGCCACCACCGTTTCCGCCGCAGCGACCGAGGCGACGTGTACGAACATCTGCGTCTCGTCATAGCTGAATTCACAGTCGATGGCCGAGCCCGGCACTGCGTCCAGGATCAGCGAGGTGGCCACCTCGTCGAGCGCCAGCCGGATGTCGGTCACTTCGTCGAGCGCGAAATCCGCGATCATCGCCACGGTTTCGGTGAGCGCACGCAACATCGTCAGCTGTTCCAGCTGCGCGGGCACCTGGATCCCGATCGTTGTCGTCTCCACCGAATCGAGCTCCTTCCGGAATCGTTCGAACAGGTACCCGAGGGGTCAGGGTCGAAACCCATATTCGCTACTCGCTTTCCGCCACCGCCACGGCGCGACAACCCACGCGGCCGCGAACAACAGCGCGACGAGCCCACCCGCGATCGCGCCTTCGACAGTCCCCTCGACGACATCAACCACCAGGACAACCGCACCGGTCAACGACACACCGAGCAGGGCTATACCGACCATCGCACATCGATGCGCCGCCGCCACCACGTTGCCCAAACGGTGCCGCCGATAGAGGATCCGATGCCACGACACCGGCGCGACCAGGAAGATCGTCGCCCCTATCGCCGCGGCGACGGTGGCAAGGTACAGCAGTCGGAGCGGGTGCGACAGCGTGGTGAATTCCGCTTGGAACGGCAAGAGCAACAGCGCTCCGATGAGGAACTGCACGCCGGTTTGGACCACCCGCAGTTCCTGGACCAGGGTGTCCCAATTGCGGTCCAGCTGCTCGATCTCGGTTTCCGCGCGCGGGTTGTTCCGATCCGAAGCGTCATCTTGTGCTGTCACGAACAGCGTCCTTCCTTCACTGTTCGAATACCCGGGTTCACAGCGCATACACGCCCAGTTCCCGGGTATTCGGACGAATCCCCTGTTCGACGTCGGTATCGCCCTCCGCGCGCGGTTACTGATATCCATTTTCGTAGGTTGACGCAGCCGAAACGAAAGGGTTGCCGGGCGGAAGCCCGGCAACCCTTTCTGTATTCAATTATGAATCAGTCGGTTGGGGACCGACTCGGCTACTGGCCGCGTTGGTAAGCGCGCTGACGCTGTTCATCCAACTCAGCTTCGGCGCGTTCCTTTTCGGCGGCGGCCTCCTTCTGCGCGGCTTCGCGCTGAGATTCCGCCTTGTCCTGCTGAGCTTTTCCTTCGTCCCGCAGGTCGTCGTTTCCGAAGACGGCTCCGGCGGCCTCCTTGACCTTTCCTTTGACGCCTTCGACAACGCCCTCGGCACCTTCGCGGGGACCGCTCTTGTGTTCGGACACGATATCTACCTCCGAAGTATCGGTTATCAGGTGGACACTTGCCGCATACCCGCCTCCGCCGCACTCAATCGGAACTCTCGATTTTCTTAATTTTCCATAGTCACAACGAATCTCGACTGTTTGCGAATAATCACAACGGGTATCGCCTTCGTAGGACGGTAATGACGTAGAACCGAGGAGGACAAGATGGAAACTACTCCGATACCTCCCATTCCGGACCCCGATCCGATCCCGGACCCAGGGTCACCCGCACCGATACCACAACCAGGACATCCGGTTCCACCAGCACCGGACCCCGTCCCGCCACCCGTTCCGGAGCCGCCACTGCCCGATCCGAGTCCGCCGGTGCCAGGTCCGCGGCCAACCGAACCGCCGCCGCCCATCCAGTGATCGGTATCCCCGGTGTCACCCGTCGTCGGAGGCCCGCACCCAGAGGAAATCGACCACGGTCGGATAACCGGACACCGCGCCGTCATAGGGTTCCTGTGTCACGGTGACCGAGTCGGTCAATGTGCGCACAATGTGCCAGCCGAAACTGCCTTCCCCGACACTCGAGGGCACGGCCGCCACGGCGGCGACATGGACGAACATCTGGTTGTCGGCGTAGCGAAATTCGCAGTCGAGCGAGCTGTCGGGAACGGCGTCCATAATCAGCGCGGTAGCCACCTCGTCGAGCGCGAGGCGGATATCAGTGACCTCATCGATCGCGAAATCCGCGATCAGCGTGACGGTTTCGGCGAGTGCGCGCAGCATGATCAAGTGCTCGGGCTCGGCGGGCACCCGAACACCGATGGTCGCGGTTCCTACCGCTGCTTCGGAGATCCGGTCCCCCATACCAACCACCACCTTCCTGCCGCCGACCGAGCGGGTTGCGCCACCCGGCACCGGGCGCCGACCCGCCCCTTGTCGAGCCGATCCTCCGCGATCGGGCGATCAGACGGACGGTCAGCGGCACGCGCATGGACCGGCTACCCGCTAAAACGCGCTCGAAACCCCTCGGTGTTGCCGGAAAGCCGATTGCCCTGGCTCAATGCTCCGCAGCGGGTTCGCTCGCCGGAATCCTGGTGTGCGCGGTCAACAGCACATGATCGAATTCCGTGCGCATCCCCGTGGTGCAGTGCACCATCGACCGCAGATCGGCGACCAGCTGCGTGGCAAGGGCGCGCAGCTTGGTATTGGTCTCCTGCGAGCGCCAGCTCAGCACGCGGAATGCCTGTTCAGCGCTGATGCTGTAGACCAGCATCAACGCACCCTTCGCCTGTTCGATCACCGCGCGCGCGGCATACAACTCTGGCAGTGTGTCGTCGAGGGTCTCACGGCGGTGTTCCTCGATAGTGTGTGTGACGTCGATGTAGTAGCCCGAGGTGCCGATCACCTCGTTCTCGCCGTCGACCATGCGGTCGGCGACGACGATCACGTGGTGCACGGCGCCTTCGGTGTCGACGATGCGGTGGCTGCTGCAGAACGGCTCGGCGGTCTCGATGGAATTTGCGAGCGCGCTGGCTACCTGCTCTCGGTCGTCGGGATGCTTGTGGGCAAGCAACAGCTCGGTGGTTGGTTCCATGTCGCCGGAGACATATCCGTGCATCCGTGCGACCTCATCGGACCATTCCCACTTCTGCCCGGTGAACCAGAACTGAAAATAGCCGACATTCTGCGGTGTGCCCGCACCGATCACGCGATCGAGCGCATGCGCATCTTCGGGGGACAAACTGCTCTCGGTCACCTCGCAATTATGTGCCGCGCGCATGCCTGATCGCGGCTGAATGGGCCTTACCCGAGCACTGTCCGGCGCGTCACGCGTCCAACGCCGCGCGCATCGTCGGATAGCGGCAGAAAAGGGGCCGTACCCCGGCGATCTCGAGTGCGCGTTCGACGTCTTTGCAACCGGTGACCACACGCAGATCGAGCCCGTTGCGCCAGGCCATGGCCTTCGCGGAGGCCAGCGCCGCGGCCACGCGAATGCCGAGGAACTGCGTTGCCCGCAGATCGACGACCACCGCATCGCAGCGGGTGCCGACCGCATCGTCGAGCAGGCGGTGGAATTGCTGGTTCACGGCGGCATCGAGCTCACCCTCTACCCGCACGATCACGCAATGTCTCCGCTGGTCGCTCTGCTGTGTCCACAGGCGACGCTCGCGCGGACGAGGTCCGGAGCCGTTGGCGTCGATCTGGCCGGCCCGACGCTGGAGTACGGGAATGGAAGCCATTGACAAACCTCCCGGGGAAGGGGGAAGTCCAGTTCCCGCGCGGCAGATCGCGGCGAGGACAGCGATGCCGGGGTCACTCTGTCTCGCAACCGGCACCTGCGGATCGGACGTGCTGAACCGGGGTTGGCTGTAGTTCTCAACCTGTGCCCATTGTGACATGGGGACGCTGCCCTGTACACCGACAGCAGCGCCGCTCTGGGTGGCCGGTAATCAGCGCCCGCGCGGTTTGGGGCCGATGAGCGGGGGCATATCCGCAAATATCGAGATCCTCGCCAGAACGGAGCACGCGGTGAAAATTGCCATGGTTTCGGAGCACGCCAGCCCGCTCGCGGACCTCGGCGGCGCCGAGGCGGGCGGCCAAAACGTCCATGTCGCAGAGCTTTCGGCGGCGCTCGCCCGACGCGGCCACGACGTCACGGTATATACCCGCCGTGATGATCCGCGAGCACAGCCGGAGGTGTTCACCGGCGCGGGCTATCGCGTGGTGCACGTGCAGGCAGGACCGCCGCACCCGCTGCCCAAGGACCGTATTCTGCCGTTCCTCGGCCAGTTCGGCGGCTATCTGCAACGCGAATGGGCCGACGACGCACCGCATCTCGTGCACGCGCATTTCTGGATGTCCGGCCTCGCGTCCGAGCTCGCGGCACGCACACATGGCATCCCGGTGGTGCAGACCTTCCACGCGCTCGGCATTGTGCAGCACCGTCATGAGGGCTTGGCCGATACCAGCCCGCGCTCGCGGATCCGCTTCGAACGACTCATCGCGGCCAGGGCGGCGCATGTGGTGGCGACCTGTTCGGATGAGCTCGTCGAATTGACCAGGATGGGTGTGCCGCGTTACCGGATCTCCGTGGTGCCCTCCGGTGTCGACCTGTCGCGGTTCACCCCCAATGGGCCCTTCGATCATCGGACGCTGCCGCACCGCATCGTCTCGGTCGGACAGTTGGTGCGGCGCAAGGGTTTCGACGCCGTCATCAGGGCGCTGCCAGAGCTGCCCGATACCGAGCTGGTGATCGTCGGCGGTTCGGTCGGTGATGATGTCGACGACCAGAGCGAGTTGCGCAGATTACGCCGCATCGCCATGGAACATGGTGTGCACGAACGGGTTCGGCTGCTCGGCCGGTTGTCGCGCGGGTCCCTGCCGTGGCTGCTCCGGTCGGCCGACGCGGTCGTGTGCACGCCTTGGTACGAACCGTTCGGGATGGTCGCACTGGAGGCGATGGCCTGCGGCAAGCCGGTCGTGTCGACGGCCGTCGGCAGCATGCTCGACACCGTCGTCGACGGCGTGACCGGCAGATTGGTCCCCCGCCCCGATCCGAGCGCCATCGCTCGTGCGGTGCGGCCACTGCTGGAGGACACGACGCTGCGCGACACCTGGGGTGCGGCCGGATATCGACGCGCCCACGACAATTTCTCCTGGGACCGCGTCGCCGAGGACACTCTCATCGCCTACCACCGAGGCGCGCCCGCTCGCACCGGAAACGTCGCTTTGCGGGCCAGATAACCCCGACAGCGGACTGTCGGTCACCCGGATTGAGCGGTTCTTCGTCGGGAACTGAGCGACAGGTCCTGCTGCGAGGTAGGGAGGTGAAGACATGACCACCCGACATCAGCAGAATGTCGCGAATCTTATACTCGCACAGCACAAGCGAATGAACGAGCTGGTCGAGGAAATCCTTTCGTCGGCCATCACCGAAAATACGGCAGCCTTTCAGGAGCTCGTGCGGCTGCTCGCGGTGCACGAGGCCACCGAGGAAGAACTGGTGCAGCACACCGTCACACGCTGATCTAATTCAGGACAAAGATTGCCCGGTCGTGAGACCGGGCAATCCAGAGTTGATGAGCGCTACTGCTGGCGTGTCCGTTCGCGCAGCTCCGCCAGATCGGCCTCGGCCCTTTCCTTTTCGGCCTCGGCCTCCTTCTTCGCCGCCTCGCGCAGCGATTCCGCCTTGTCCTGCTGGGCCCTGCCTTCGTCTCGCAGATTGTCCTTACCGAGAACGGTTCCGGCCACTTCCTTGGCCGTGCCCTTCACGCCCTCGACGGTGCCTTCGAAACCTTCGCGTGGTCCGCTCTTGTGCTCGGGCACGATATTTCACCTCCGGTTATTGGATGATCAACATTCACCGCATACCCGGCGTCGGTGGGTCTAATCGGATGCATCCAAACGTTTCGCGACGGCGGGAACGGTTATGTCGGGGATATGACGCCACTCTGGTTGAACGACGCCCAGGTTCCGGCGCGGCTGCGGCTGACGCCGGGACTCCGCTTCGACACCGTTGTGATCGGCGGCGGCCTGACCGGTCTGGTGACCGCGCTGCTGTTGGCCGAGAGCGGCGTCGAAGTGGCGGTGGTCGAGGGCAGACGGCTCGGGGCGGGCACTACCGGCGCCACCACCGGAAAGATCAGCCTGCTCCAGGGAACTCGTGCACAGCACATCGCCGAGCGGCACTCGGATCGAACGGTGGCCGAGTATGTCGAGGCCAATCGTGCCGGCCAGCAGTGGCTGCTGCGCTATTGCGAGGAACACGCGCTACCGGTCCAGCGGGTCCCCGCACTCACCTACGCCCAAACCGCGGCCGAAATGTCCGCGGTGCGTGCCGAACTGCGCGCAACGCGAGCCGCTGGACTCGACACCTATCTCGTCGATGACCTCGACGTGCCCTTTCCGTTCCACGGAGCTGTCGGGCTCGCCGATCAGGCGCAGCTCGACCCGATGGCGCTGCTCGCGACATTGGCCGCCGATGTCGAAGCGCACACCGCGCCGATCTTCGAATCCACCATTGTCCGCGGCGTCCATCATGGTGCTGACGACGACCTCGTCATCGACACCGAACACGGCGAACTCGCCGCGCGCACCGTTATTCTCGCCACGGGCACACCGATGCTCGATCGTGGCGGCTTCTTCGCCCGACTCACCGCCCAGCGCTCTTATCTCACCGCATTCCGTGTCACCGAACCGATCCGGCGTGAAATCTTCATCAGCGCCGGCGAACCCACCCGCTCACTACGCTACGTGCCCGGCACCGACGGCGATCTACTGCTCGTCGGCGGCAACGGCCATGTGGTCGGCCGCACCGGCTCCCCGAGCCGACTCGTCGAAGATCTGACCGACTGGACCACAACCTGGTTCCCCAGCGCCGAACCCTTGCAGTCGTGGTCCGCACAGGACTACCACCCGATCGACGAACTGCCCTACGTCGGCCCGCTGCTGCCGGGCCGAGAACACATCCTGGTAGCGACCGGCTACGCGAAATGGGGACTGACCAACGGTGTCGCCGCCGCGCTCGCCCTCGCGGGCCGAATCAACGGCAAACCACCGTCGTGGTCCGGCGCCCTCGCCAGTTGGCGTCCCGCCGAGCTCAAAGCGCTCCCGGCCGCCGCCCAGGCCAACAGCACTGTCGCACTGCGTCTTTCGACCGGCTGGCTGAACATGGCCCGATCCGGTTACGGCGCTGTCCCCGCCGAAGGCTGCGGCCGTGTCGAACGCCACGGCCTGCAGCCGACCGCCGTCAGCACCGTCGACGGCCTGACCACCGAAGTCTCCGCAGTCTGCCCGCACCTCTACGGCATAGTCCGCTGGAACGACGCCGAAAAGTCCTGGGACTGCCCACTGCACGGCTCCCGTTTCGCCGCCGACGGCACCCTCCTCGACGGCCCCGCCACCACATCACTGTCCCCGATTTCGGGTCCCGTCGCCATGCCTGTCGTCAACACGCCCTGATGTGCAGCACCGATCCCACCGCACGGACGAGCGGGAGGTTCGGCCCCTGATGTATATCGACGTTTGCCCTCGTACTGTCGGTGAATCCGGCAATACTGGTTAGAGTCGCGTCGACGCCTTCGGCTTGTGGAAACCCCATGGCGGCGCGGCCGATTCCGCAGCATTACCCGGGCCAACTCGACGCCAGTCATCTAAGAGCACGTCTGAAAACTCAGCTGCGGTCGGCGTGTGAGGCCGAGAGACTGAGGGGGCTCCCGGTAGGAGTGGTGGTTACCAAGCCAAACCAGTCTTAAGCCGAGAGCCCTCGTGTCAGTGTCGCTTACCTGCGTGTGTTCGTCATGCCTGGCCCACGGCGAGTCGCTCGTGTCGTTGCCGGAGTGCCCGCTTTACCCGTCCTCGTCGTTGACCGACGCCGAGTGGACGATTCTGGAACGGCTGCCGCCGCCGGGCAGTTCGAAGGGCAAGGGCGGGCGACCAGAGAAATATCCGCGCCTCCTGGTGCTCGACGCCGTCTTCTACGTCGTGCGCGGCGGGATCGCCTTGCGACAGATGCCCAACGATTTCCCGCCCGAAAAGACGATATATGCCATCTTCCATCGATGGGCGAAAGCCGCTGTGTGGCAACATATTCACGACGCACTTCGCGACCGTGTGCGCGTTCGAGCTGGCCGAAAACCGCTACCGGCCGCCGCGATCATCGACTCCCAAACCGTGCGCGGCGCGGACACCGTCCCCAACTCGAGCGCCGGATACGATGCGGGCAAGAAAACCAAAGATCGCAAGCGGCACATCGCTACCGACACCCTCGGACTGCTGCTGGGCGTCGCCGTCACCTCTGCCGCCGTCCAGGACCGCGACGGCGCATACCCGCTGCCGAGCATCGTGTGGCTTCCCGGTGGTGGTTGGTCCTGTCGAGAAGGTTCCCGCAGTGGAAGTGGAAGTATCGCAGCGACTTTGATGTATCGAAGGGAGTTTCGGAAGTGACGACAACGATATCGCGACGGATACATCGACGGCATGTCCTGCCTTGGCTTGCCGTGGGCCCTGTGCTGGCCGCGTGCAGCGCACCGGGCACCAGCAGCTCCGCACAGACCCGCACCCCGGCCGCTGCGGGCACGTTGCGCTCGGTTGCAGTGGTCACCCAGAGCAGTCCGAGTGACGCTTTCTGGAGTGTGGTGAAGAACGGTGCCTTGGCGGCGGGCAAACAGCTCGACATACGCGTCGACTACTACTCTGCCGAGGATGCCAACGAGCAGGCCAAACTCATCGACAACGCCGTCGCGCAGCGTGTCGACGGCCTCGTCGTGTCTATGGGCTTCCCGCAACCACTGCGCCCGTCGATCCGACGCGCCGTCGCGGCCGGCATCCCGGTGGTGACGACCAACTCCGGCGAAGCCGAAAGCGTCGCCCTCGGTGCCATCGGCCACGTCGGCCAGAGCGAGCGGCCTGCCGCGGTGGCCGTGGGTAAACGCCTGCGCGACGCCGGAAAGACCAAGCTACTGTTGGTGAACCATATGGCCGGCCAGGTCAGCGCCGACAATCTTGCCAGCGGTGCCGCGGAGGGCTTCGGCAATGCCATCACGACGGTGGTGGTCGACATCAACAACCCGACCGATGTTCAGTCTCGGATCAAGGCCGCGCTCCAGGCCGACCGGTCGATCGACGCAGTGCTGTCCTACAACGCGCAGATCGGCGCCCGCTCGGTAGCAGCGGCACAAGAAGCCCACTCCACCGCAGCGATCGCCACCTTCACCCTCAACACCGAGGTGCTCGACGCTATCCGAGCGGGCAAACTGTTGTTCGCCGCTGACCCGCAGCAGTACCAACAAGGGTATCTGCCCATCGTGCTGCTGCAGCTCTACCGGTCGAACCTGGACACCGTCGGCGGCGGCCTGCCGATCCAGACGGGCCCCAGCTTCGTCGACAAGTCCAATGTCGATGCGATCGCCCAGCTCGTGGCGCAGGGAACACGCTGAGACCGACTAGGAGCGTGAAGTGACTGATGCGGCTGAAGCTTCCGCCTCGATGCCGCGTCCGCCGAAGGGGCGCGCACCATTGCTGCAGCGGTTGATCGTGCAACCGGAGAGCGGTGCGGCGCTGGGTGCGGCAGTCGTGTTCGTGTTCTTCTCGGTCGTCACCGACAGGTTCCTGAGCCCGTTGGGCATCTCGACGTGGCTGGACGCCGCGTCGCCGATCGGCATCGTGGCTATCGCTGTGGCTTTGCTGATGATCGGCGGCGAGTTCGATCTGTCGGCCGGTGTGATGACCGGGTCCACCGCGCTGGTCACCGCGCTGCTCGCAGTGCAGGCCGGGTGGAACGTGTGGTCGGCGGTGCTGGTCTCACTGATATTCGCGCTGGCCGTTGGCGCGCTCAACGGCTGGCTCGTGGTACGGACCGGGTTACCGAGTTTCATCGTCACACTCGGCACATTCCTTGCACTGCAAGGCCTCAACCTCGGTGTGACGCGCCTGGTCACCGGTACCGTGCAAGTTTCGGGCATCCACAACGCGGCCGGCTACTCCTCGGCGAGTGCGGTGTTCGCCTCCACGACGGGCATCGGTGACGCTCGCATACAGGCGTCGACCCTGTGGTGGATCGTGCTCACGATAATCGCCGCAGTCGTGCTGGTGCGCACCCGATTCGGCAACTGGGTCTTCGCTCTCGGCGGCTCGCCGGTAGGCGCACGAGCAGTCGGCGTGCCCGTCGTGCGCACCAAGATCATACTGTTCATGACCACCTCAGCCGCCGGCTGGGTGGTCGGCTCGTGCGACATTCTGCGATTCGACAGCGTCCAGGCGAGCCAGGGTGTCGGATCGGAGTTTCAGTACCTTATCGCCGCGGTCGTGGGCGGATGTCTGCTGAGCGGTGGGTTCGGGTCGGTGGTCGGCGCTGCGATCGGCGCGCTGACCTTCGGCATGGCCCAGCAGGGAATCGTGTTCGCGCGCTGGAACAGCGACTGGTTCATGCTGTTCCTCGGCATCCTGCTGCTATCGGCGGTGCTGGTGAACACCCAGTTCTCCAAACGCGCGGAAAGGGCACGCCGATGACTGCGCTGATCGAAACACTCGCTGTCGGAAAGAGTTACGGCAGTGTGGTGGCGCTGCGGGACGTGTCGATGGTTGTCAACGCGGGCGAGGTCACCTGCGTGCTGGGTGACAACGGCGCCGGCAAATCCACCCTCATCAAGATCCTCTCCGGCGTACACCAGCACGACAGCGGCGAGCTGCGGATCGAAGGAGAGCCGACCCCGCTCTCCTCACCGCGAATAGCCCTGGACCGCGGCATCGCCACTGTGTACCAGGATTTCGGACTGGTACCGCTGATGAGCGTGTGGCGCAATTTCGTCCTCGGCCGCGAACCCACCACCGGATTCGGGCCGCTGCGGCTGCTGGACCGGCGCAAAGCACAGCAGATCGCCCGGGAAGCTTTGTCCGACATGGGAATCGACATCGACGATGCGGAACAGCCCGTCGGCACCTTGTCCGGTGGACAGCGGCAGTGTCTGGCCATCGCACGGGCGGTGCACTATGGCGCCAAGGTACTGATCCTCGACGAACCGACCGCCGCGTTGGGCGTGAAGCAGGCGGGCGCGGTCCTGCGATATGTCGTGCAGGCTCGCGACCGTGGGCTCGGTGTCATCCTCATCACCCACAACCCGCACCACGCCTACCTGGTCGGTGACCGGTTTCTGCTACTCGAGCGAGGCACCGTAATCGGCTCCTACAACAAGTCCGACATCGGACTGTCGGAGCTCACCCAGCAGATGGCCGGTGGCGCAGAACTGAACGCACTACAGCACGAATTGCAGCGAGTGGTGACGTGACCGACCTGAAAGTCATGACCATCGGACGCGTCGACGCAAGCACCGCCTGATATTCCAGACCAGATGCTGGCCAACGTGAACTATCTGAGACTCGACCTCCTCGAGGTTCCGAGACAAGGACCTATGAGTTTTCAGACACGTTCTAAGGCCCGCTCGCGGGCTCGTAGTCGGTGTGCCGGATAGCTTTGGACCACAACGCGTCCCGGACCGTGACAGCGCGAGCGGTCTCGACGGGATCGCGAGTGACCGCGAACCCGGCAAAATGTAGCCCGGACCCGTTGCAGTGCAACGCCTCTCGCTGTGGCAGCGTCGGTGAGGTCTTCCCACCGTTTCCAGTCGGGTGGATAGTTCTGCGGATCCAGCGGTGGCAGCCCTGCCCGCCACCTGCGCATCGGCTCGTCCTCGTTGGACAGCGCGTGGTCGTCTTCGACCTCGAGATGGAACGCGCGCCGCTGAGCCATACCGAGCAGCTTGCCCGCAGTGCCGACAGGCAAATACAGCATCTGTCACCATCTCCTCAGCGTCACACTCGTCATCGATCCATAGTCGGGGTAAGTCTTCGTTCGCTACTGGTTGGAGCCGCGTCGCCGGTCCAGCGCTTTTCTGATCAGGGCTCGGGCAGGTTCGCCGACAACGGCCTGTCCTGCCAGGATTTCAAACGCACGGCCGTAGAGCGCGATCTCTCGGGGCTGGGTGATGGTCAGCTCGGCGGTGATCGCTTCAACGAGAACCACTCGGTTGTCGAACATGACGAAATTTGTTGTGGGGGTGAGCCATTTTGACTCCGAGGGAACGATGCCGAGTAGCACCCTCGGTAGACCTATGACCGCCAGGAGCCGATCCAACTGCCCGATCATGACCGACTCGTCCCCAACTGTCGTCGACAGCGACTGCTCGGCCATCAGGATGTGGAAACGATGATTTCCCCGGTAGAGAACCTGTTGCCGTTCAAGTCGTTTCGATACGCCGTGCTCGACATCGTCAGGAATCCGGTAGAACTCGGTGCCCCGTCGTAGCACCGACTCGGCGTACTCGGCGGTCTGGAGAATGCCGGGCACTAGAACCGGCTCGTAGATCCGCATGAGCTGAGTCTGTTCAGCCAACGACACCGACGCTTGTTGTCGGCGCTTGGTGCCGGTGTTCAACACCCGCCGCCATTCGAGATAGGAAGCCTCAATGTTGCGGAGCGCAGCAACCAGGTCGGCGAGTTGATCTCCGGCGTTTGCGTGGGCACAGTACGCCCGTAGATCGGCCTCCGTCGGGCTCCGGTCCCCCGTTTCGATCTTGGACACCTTGGATTCGTGCCAGCCCGCCAAGGAGGCGAGCTGGCGACCGGTTAGCCGCGCGTCCTTCCTGATCTCGCGGAGGCGCTTACCGAACGCTTCCCGCGCTTCGTGAACCGAGTTGGTCACTGCTGGTGTGATGCCGCGCCGTCGAAGTATTCAGCGTATGGAGTCGCCAACTCCCACAGGCGTTGTTTCACGCTCCGGCAGTACGCGACAAGGCGCGGGTCTGCGGTTACCGCTACGCCCTGCCCGCGACCTTCCGCATCCACGACGTGGAACGCAACCGTCTCATCATCCAATAGCCACCATTCATCCGGTGGCACCTCTCCGGCGAGATGCCGGGGCACGTACCGGATCTCTTCGCCAGCGGCGACGTTATGCGCCGTCAACGTGAGCAACCAACGGTGGTAGTCGGTGTGTGGCTCTGTGACCACACGGACCCGCCGCACGGCCACACCACGGCTCGCGGTCTCCTCGACGAGAGTTCGCCAAGGCCGGAACCACTCTCCGGTTCGGTGACCGGTCGGCCGGTAACGATGAAGGTACCCCGGCCGGTGTCGGTCATCGGTGCCCCGACGAAAGTATCCCGCTCAGCGAAGCCGAGCAGTAGGTGTGGGATCTCAACCGTCTCGGGTCGACTGGTTCGCCAACCCTGGACCAGGTACGAGTCCTGGTCAGTGGCGTACAGCGTGGGGCATTCGCCAACTCCCGAGCCACCTTTGCCAAGGAACCTGAGTTTCATCGTCTGCGCTCCCGCCGATTGGTATGTCAATGTTTGGCAGATCTACCGTCGATGCTGCCTCATATCTCTCGGCTACGCAGCAGGTAAAGCGAACTGCGCCAAGTTTTGTCAAGTTTGCAGACGCCGGTTCCAGTCGGTTCGTAGCGTTCTGTTGGGCGCTCGGGACCGGTGAGCCGACTCGGCCCCGAGCTGCCAGCCAACGACCACGCGAGGGGCAAAGGATGGCGTTGACCGAATCGCAGGCCAGAGTGCTGGCCGCACTGGCCGGGCTCACGCCCTTCGAGGCGCTGACAGTAAAACAGCTATGCAGCAGAACAGGTTTCGCCGCATCCACGGTTCGGGCCGCACTCGGCTCACAGTCGTATGACGGGCTTGCTTCCAGCTCCCGCAGGAGTCCGGTCCAGTGGCGAGTCACCGGTCGTGGACGGTCGCTGCTCAGCGCGCCGCCTTACCGCGAGTTTCTGCCGCAACAGGCCGACACCGCGAACGGGGCGAAACGATGAGACCACGACCAACCGCCGTCGGGTACCTGCGCCGGGATGTCTCGGGTATCTCTCAGGACTGGAATGAGATTCAGATCCGCAGTGTCGCACAGAGACTCGGATATGACCTCGCCAAGACCGTGGTGTTCGGTCGCGAGACCGACGACCCGGAGGGGCGACTGCTGAACGTGATTCGGGCCATGGATGTCGACGCGGTGATCGTGCCGAACGCCGTGCATCTCGGCGGCGCGATCCCCGATGCGCTGGTGCAGGAGTGCGACGTGGTGACGGTATCACCCGAGAACACCTATGCGAGATGGCCAGTGCCGTTGCGCGGATTGCGGGTAGATGGCGGATAAGCCCTAGCAAGCAACGAGTCTGGAAGAAGGTGAACACGATGATGGGACCGATAGAAGGACCAGGGCCGGATGGCAACGCCGACGACAACTGGAACGAAGCCCTGAACGCCGATGACAACGGCCAAGACAATCGGACCGGCACACACCGGCACTGAAATACGGGATGTGTTCCCGCGGCGAAGGTGCGGGCGGCGTCGTAGTTCACGTACACCCGACCGTCATGCCTCGACCGCGGCCGGGAAGGCCCTCTCCAGGCAGGCGCGGGCCTCTCTGACCTGGCGCCTCCAGCCCTCGCTCTTCAGCATGTCGCCGTCCCAGGTCACTACGGGGTCCCGGCCGTTCACGCACAACCCGTAGATCTGGTCCGCGACCTCGTCGGTGAGGAGGTGATCGAAATGGAAGGCCCCTTCGAAAGCCACCCACGCGACGTTGTCCGCTCCCCGCACGGCGGAGGCATGCCTCTACGTATGCGCCGAGGTCCGAGGACGTGTCGTCGAAGGCGAGGTTGTACTCCCGAACGGCAGCCGTTCGGTCCCATACGGAATCGTCCCGGAGAGGGAAGACCTCCACGCGATCCGGACGCATCCCGGACACTTCGAACTCGGACTCGGCCATCGATGCTTCAACGCGGCCGATCACGAACAAGTTGACGACCGAAGCACCGCTCCACGGATGGCCTGCATGAGCGAGCCCACTACCACAGACCCCACTTCGTCATGTTCCGCTCACCCGGAACCATCACAGTTGGACCTTTCCATGCTAGGCGTACTGGCAACGCCGCATATTCGACCAGCGCATCGGCCACCGCTGACGCGCTGACGAACCATCCGCTGACACGCGATTGAACCGATCATCGGAAGGCACTGGCGCACTTGCGGTTTCCGCCTGCGGTCCGCTACCCGAGCACCGGCACAGCGCGAGCGAGGATCTGGTCGACGGTCTGCTCGACCGTGAGATCGGAAGTGTCCAGCCATAGTCCGATCCGGGGTGTCGTCTCACGCAGCCCCGTGTCCAGATCCTCGACGGTGAAGGCGCCGTAGGCGACCTTGTCGCGGCCCGCCTCGCGCGCCGCGATGATGTCCGGTCGAGGGGCGAGCACCACCACGTGCAGCGACCGGGTCCGGATCTGCTCGACAAACCATGGCAGCTCATCACCAAGCACGACGTCTTGAACGATCGCGGTGAAACCCGCTGCCGCGTACGCGTCGGCCGTGCTCGCGGCCAAGCGGTACCGCAGCCGCAGCTGCGCCAGCGCTTCCGGCGACGGTTGCGGACTCATCTCTGCCCTGCCACCGACGACGAACCGCCGGAAGGTATCACCGCGCACGTGTACCGACTGTGCGAACCGTTCAGCCAGTGCCTGCGCGACGGTGGATTTCCCGGCGGCCTGAATGCCGGTGATCAGATAGACCGCGGATGCCATCCCGTCATGATTCCAGTCCGGTTGTCCAGCTGGCCGTGGCGGTGGCGCGGGTGCTGTATAGCCACCGCCTCCGGCGCGAAAGCCACACGCCCGCAGCTGGACCTGGTGCGCAAGCCTCGGCGAAAGCTTGGCGATCGGCGGAACCGGCTCGCGGGCATAGTCGCCATCAGGTGAACGACCGGCCGAGGTCGACGACCGTGCGGTGCCCGGGCACTGGGAGGGAGATCCTCAGCCCTTCGCATCGAGGGAGGCCGCCGAGGTGCGGACCGTGTCGATGTTGATCTCCTGGATCTGGATGGTGACGCCGTCGGGATCGGTGACACGGATGCTCCGGCCGAAGTCTTCCTCGCAGAGTTCGTAGTCATAGCCGGTCCGCGCCAGGCGTTCCGCGAGGTCTTCGAGCCTCTCGTCTGTGGCCAGGTTCAGTTCGACCGTGCCCGCCGGACGCCCCTTCGAAACGGCCGCGTCGTGGATGCCGAGCGCACCCGCGTCAGCGGATAGCTGCGCCCACACATTGACGCTGAGCTCGGGTTGGAAGCTCAATCCGAGCCCGGCGTAGAACCGCCTGGACGCATCGACATCCGACACATATCTGATCGGCAAAATGGTCAGCATGGTGTAAAACTCCTCGAATCGACTGCCCACAGCCTCGCACCACGCCACCCGAAGCCCTCACATCCGCACAGAACTCGCCCGAATCCGACACGGCCGCACCTTGCCATGACGGATTCCGTCATGGCAGGCGATCAGGACCGACGCCACCTTTCGCCAGTTCATTGCTGCCGCGGCGGAGTAGGCAGAATATTTCGGCGGAGGCGATGGTTGCGCTGCGTTGTCGTTGCTACGTCAATCGGAGCGTCGTCGTGGTTCTGGTCAAGAGTTCCGACAACTCCGTGTAGTCGACGTCTTGGCCTTCGGTGAAGGTGGCGGCTTTGCGTTCACCGTTGCCGAGGGACCGTAGGAACCCCTTGACCTCGGGAATGTCCGTGGCGTTGAACACCATGAACGACACCTTGCCCTTCGTGACAGCGATGACCGCGGCGTGGTGGCCGTCGAGCAGATAGTGGGGTTTGCCGTACTCCAGGCGTTCCTCGACGCCGGGAAGCGTGTCGTGGATCATCCGGCGCAGATTTTCGCACAACGCGGCTTGCCACGAAGGTTGTCCGGCGATGTAGTCGGTGACCTTGTCGTCCATGGTGTTATTCCTTTGCTGATCGCTGAGCCGGTTACGCGGCGACGGTAATCGGTTCCCAATCGGGGATTTCGTGATAGCGGCGCAGCTCGGCGAGCCCGGCGAGCAGTCCCAACCAGGCGGCGTAGGGCGGATTGTCCTGGCCGAATCCGCTCGAGACGAGGGTGAGGCGTGTTTTGCCGTCAGAGTCGGCGAGTTCCCAGGTGCTGATGCCGCCCGGTCCCCAGTTGACGCTGACGCGCCGTTCGGGAACGAGATCGACGATGATCGCGGGGTGGGGGTTGTTGTCGATCCCGCCCATTGCGAAGCGGCCTTCGATGTGGGGTTCGATCTCGACTGGATAGCCGAACCATTCGGAGACTTTCCGCGAGGAGATCAACGAGTCGTAGACCTGGGCGGTGGGAGCATCGATGTCCACCTCGGCGGTGAGATCGCTGGTGGTGAAGTCGCCTCGGGTGGTGAGCGGGCGGCCATCGAGGTAGTCGACAAGGTTGGCGAGGGACAGGGCCCAGAACGATTGCAGGACACCGCGAATGCTGGCGCCGGTGATCATGTCGTTGAAGTCGAAATGGCTCTGGGTCACCGTCACCCGTGTTTCTGCGTCTTCGACGCCGACGGCGATCTCGGTCGAGGTCTGCTCACCGTCGAGCAGCCACCTGAAATGGAGCGTCGAGTCGGTGGCTGAGATCAGGTCTTGGTGCGGCCCGTCACCTTCAGGAATGGACGGTCCCCAGAATGCGTAGCTTCGCGGGAGGTCGATGTCGGCTTTCTCGGCCAGCCAGGTTGTCACTGCCTGCGGGTCGGTGAGCGCGGCGAACGCCGCACTGGGGGAGGCACTGGTGCGGACGCTGATGATGAGTGGTTCGGTCATGGTTTGTCCTCTTCGAAGGGGTAGCAGGCGACGGCGAGCTTGAACGGATCTCCCTCGCGGCCGCCATATTTCGTGAACAGTGTTTGCAGCGCGGTCTGGAGTTCGGTCAGAAACTCCGTGCGGCGGTCCGGGTGGATCCGGATCTGCCCGGAGATGCCCAGCGACGGCAGATCCGGATAGGACAGGTCGATACCCGCGACGTCTCGTTGGACTTCTTCAGTCAGATCGAGCAGATGCCCGAGGCTGGTCGCATCACTCGAGCGTTGCGTGCCGAGGTGGCCGACGAGCCGGGGCGACAGCCAGTACGAACGGCCCGCGGCCTGATAGATGCCCTCGCGAAGATTGCGGACGGTGCGCTCGGCGATCTGGCGGACCAGGCCGTTGTCCACGAGCCGTTTGACGTGGTAATTGACGCGCTGCGGGGATTGCTCGAGAAGTCTTGCCACGTCCGCGCACGTCGCCGGCTCGGCCAGTGCGCGAATGATCTCGATCCGCTGCGGTTTGAGCAGGACCTCCGCTTGCTCGACCGAGTCGAGATAGATGACTTCCCTCACAAAAATTGATTTTTCCATAAAAATGAATCTTTGTGAAGACCTGAGCCCACAGGTGCGCGGTCTTTTCTTCCTACAGTTGAGGATTCGACACCACCGTGGCGGCGTGGGCATGGCCCAGGCCGCGTTCAACACCGGATCCGCCGCCGCGGCAACCCGTCAGGCACTCGAGATAGTGAACGAACAGGGCAACGAAATCGGCCCGATGACGGCCATGCTTACCGCGATGCGCGCGCAACCGCTGCCGTTCCCCTGAAGTCTGCCGTTGGTCCCACCAGGCGGCACGATAGCGTCGCAACCAGCGAAAACGTTGCCGTACAACACGATCCGGACGTATCGGGTACTGTCCTACGGCACGCGTTTTTGAACGGGACAGTTGCTCAGGATATTTCGTTACACTCTGGAATCGAGGCAAACGATTGAACCACAAGCTCTGGTTGCTCGGGCGGGTCGCCACAGTCGGTGGTCATGTGCTGCTAGAGAAGATCACCCGGCCGAAAGCGCGGAGCGCCGACGACGTCCCCATCTCCGGCGACGCGATCACCGTGGACTGGCTGACGGCTGTCCTGTGTCGCAACGTCCCCGATGCCGAGGTGCTCTCGTTCAGCACATCCAATGGCAGCCACGGCACGTCCACGCGGGTGGCGATTCGCGTCGACTACAACGAGGCGGGCCAGCAGGCCGGATTGCCGACCGAGCTCTTCGCGAAAACCACCACCTCCCTCAGCCAGCGCATATTGCTCGGCGGGGCGAAAATGATCGACGGCGAAACCCACTTCTTCATGGACTTGCGTCCCGATGTCGAGATGGAGGCTCCGATCGGCTATTGGGGCGCCTTCGATCCGTCATCGTGGCGGTCCATTGCGCTGATGGAGGACATCGCCGCGACCCGTGGCGCGGTGTTCATCGAGCCGAATGCCCCGATCGCCCGCGACCAGATCGAAGATCTGGTGCGCAATCTCGCGCGCCTCCACGGTACCTTCTGGAAGCATCCGTCGATCGCGGTCCTCAAGACCCCGAACGACATGCTCGACGCCGTCCGCTCCGCGATCGATATGAAGAAGCGCTGCGAGGTCGGCATGGAGCGGGCCAAAGAGGTTATCCCCGAGACCCTTTACGGTCAGAGCGACCGGTTGTGGGCAGGCGTCGAGCGGGCGCTCGATATCGCGACCAAGGACATGCCACCGACCTTGCTGCACGGCGACCCGCACATCGGGCAAACCTACGTGACCAGCGACGGACGTATGGGATATGCCGACTGGCAGGTAGTGATGCAGGGCGGCTGGGCGCATGACTTCGCGTATACCGTCAACTCGGGATGCGAGCCCGACGACCGGCGCGCTTGGGACCGCGAACTGCTGGAGGCCTACCTGGACGAGCTAGGGAGCGCCGGCGGCGAGGTGCCGTCCTTCGACGACGCCTGGCTGGCCTATCGGCAGCAGTCCATGTTCGCCTACGCGGCATGGGCATTCACGATCGGCCGAGCGGCATATCAACCCAAGATGCAGACAGATGAAACCTGTTTGACCCTGCTGAAGCGAATCACCACCGCCCTCGACGATCACGATTCGCTGGGCGCCCTGGGCATCTGACGAACCTCCACGTGGTTCGGTCCCTGCCACGACCAGTACCCCGACGCTATGCCCCTCAACCGGTTCCGGCCGGAATCAGGTAACGCGCTCCCTGGAGCTGCGCCTCGGCACGGAATCCGTTCTATCCCACCCGCAGTGCACACGAATCGTATGGAGTTCCATTCTTGAGTACGCCGCCGTCCCAAATAACCGCCCAATCCTGCCCGGTCTACCACGGCTCACCGATCGATTCCGACGACCCGCGAGTGCCGCTGCACGCGCCGGAATTCGCCGCCGATCCGCACCGCGCCTACCAGGAAATGCGTAGACAATACGGCTCTTTGGCTCCGGTGACGCTGGCACCTGGCGTGCCCGCCACCTTGGTGATCGGCTACAGCACCGCGGTGCGGATCCTCAACGATCCTGAGCACTTCCCCGCCGATCCGCGCACCTGGCAGAAGAACATCCCCGCTG
This sequence comes from Nocardia sp. GCM10030253, assembly GCF_042675075.1. Classification (NCBI taxonomy): domain Bacteria; kingdom Bacillati; phylum Actinomycetota; class Actinomycetes; order Mycobacteriales; family Nocardiaceae; genus Nocardia; species Nocardia sp. GCM10030253. Next base: position 292,864 of record NZ_JBHTDL010000011.1, read on the forward strand.
ACTGCCCCGTCCTGCCGCTGTTGGAGTGGCGGCCGCTCGCGAGTAGAAACACCGGGCTCGACTTCGCGCGCTACCGCCAGGCCAGTACCGCGAGCCTCGACGCGATAGATCTGTATGCGCTCCACGACATCGTGGAGAAGATCGCCATCCCGCTCGTCAACACCTTCTGCCAGGACGGCAAGGCCGATCTGATCGGCCAGTACGTTTTCCCGCTCGTCTTCGAGGTCGTCAATACGTTGCTCGGCTGCCCCCCGGAGATAGGGCAGCGGGTCGCCGCCGGTACGGCCGCGATCGTCGAGGGTGTCGATGCTGAAAACGGCAACAAGATGCTGTTCGAGGCGCTGCTGGAACTGGTGGCACTCAAACGGGCCGAACCAGCAAACGACATCACCACAGTGCTGCTGCAGCATCCGGCAGAACTGGATGAAATGGAGGTGGTCAACCACGTAGCACAGGTGTATGGCACGGGGATCGAGTTCCTGCTGAACTTGATCGTGAACACCCTGCTGGTGATCCTCACCGACGATCGGTTCGGTGGCAGTGTCATGGGCGGGAACCTATCCTCCCGCGAAGCCCTGGACGAGGTCTTGTTCAACGACCCGCCATTGGCGAACCTCCTGATCAGCTACCCTCGTCAGCCGATCCTCGTCGACGATGTCTGGCTGCCTGCACATCAGCCGGTCGTCATCAGCATGGCCGCGTGCAACAACGACCCTGCGATCCGAACCGAGGATCTGTCCGGTAATCGCGCCCATCTGGCATGGGGCATCGGCCCGCACGCCTGCCCAGCGCAATCCTCGGCCTACCTGATCGCTCAGGACGCCATCGATCAGCTTCTCGATGCGTTGCCCGAGATGCGGCTGGACCTGCCGACCGGCGCACCGACCTGGCGGCCGGGTCCTTTCCACCGAGCCTTGACGGCCCTGCCGGTCGCCTTCCCCGCCTCTCCTCTGTTGAACGTGCACAGCTGAATGCGCACATTTCGCTCCAAGCAACGCGCTGAAGCAGCGACGAGGTCGTCGTCGCCTGTCGGTCAGGCGAGTTCGGCGGACACCGTGATCGTGGTCCAACCGCCGAGGTGAATGCGGTCGCCGCTGCGCAAGGACACTGCCGCCTTGGGCGCGATCAACTCGTCGCTGCCGTTGAGGCTGGTGCCGTTGGTGGAGCCGAGGTCGGTGATGCTGAGGCCGTCGGCGGCGACATGGATCATCGCGTGCGCCCGCGAGATGCCGATGTCAGCGGGGGCGATACCGAGATCGATGTCGGGCTCCAGGCCCTGTGAGACGCTGCGCTTGCCGATCAGAATATCGCCCTCGCGCAGGACTATTCGGCGCTCCGGGTAGAACGTGGGGAACCCGACTCGAGCGGCGTCGGGGCCCTTGCGAGCGACCACCCGGTCGTAGAAGTCACGATCGGCGGTGATTGTGGCGACCCACGCCACCACACCGGAGATTCGTGCGGGCGGGGCTGCGGTGGGTACCGATTCGACTGTCGGTTCCGGACGCGCCGCAGCAGCGGTCACCGGGGCGGGCAACGCCGAATCATGTCCGCACACCTCGCAGAATCGGCCGCTGATAGGCGCACCACACTGCGGACATTCCGTGGTCGGCACCGGCCCGACCTCGGTCGGCGCCGTCATCGGCGACCCGCAAACATCGCAGTAGTCGGTGGCGACGGACTGATGGCCTTCCGGACAGACCATCACGCCTCCTTCCGTACCCTGGCCGTCTTGGTCGAGCGCGCGTCCAGGGCCATTTCATCGGCGGCCTCGACCTTGGCGCGCAACCGCACTGTTCCGTTGTGCTCGTCCACCTCCACCACCCCGCGCAGCAGCTTCGCGGTGCCCTCGTTGCCGGACTCCGCCGCCAACTGCACTGCCCTGCGCAGTTTCGCCGTCGCGGTGTCCACATCACCGTTCTTGCGAGCGGTCAGCCCCTCCTGCACGACCTGCGCGAGCTCGGCCTGACCGGTGTAATGCGCTACACGCCTGCTGATTCGGGCCGATAGCTCCGTCTCCGTGGTCCACACCGCGCGCACAAGTCCCTGACCGACCACGTCCTCGCCGGCGACAACGCTGATCCTGGCTGCCAGCTTCTCCCGGCCAGGGGCGGCGGGCTCCACTCGCACCTGCACGTGGTAGTCACGGTCCTCCGCGCCCCAGGCGCCGAGCGGGTACTCTCCCAGCTGCGCACCGGATTCGGTGCGGCGCGTGGTCAGATCCTCGATGGTGGGTGCGACCTGTTTGACGAACTGCACCACCGCGCCCGCCGGTGTCCAGACCCGCATCGTCAGCTCCGGGATCGCCTTGGCCATCGCGGTCTGCGTCATGGCGGCGAAATCGGCGGCCAGGTGCGCCGGGTCGGCGACGATGTCGACGGTTCCGTGCAGTGCCGAGGCGATGGCACGTAATTCGTCTACCCGCCAATCGGTTCCGACACCGCGGCAGTCACAGGTGAATACACCCTCGGACTGCCGGATCTCGGCGGCCAGCGCCTCGGGTTCCTCGTGTTCGTTCTTGCCGTCGGTCAGCAGAATGGCATGCACCAGCGCGCCGGGGTGCATCGTGGCCAGCTGCCTGGCCAGTCCGAGCCAGGTGCCCATCGCGGTGCCGCCGGTGGGCCGCAACTTGTCGAGATGGCGGCGTGCGGCGGCCCGGCTCTCCCGGCTCGCGGGGACCGACGGCGTATCGGTGGGAAACACCAGTCGCGCCATCGAGGTGCCCTGCACGATCGCGAACTTTGTCCCGTCGGGCAACACATCCAACGCCGCCAGCGTCGCTTTGCGCGCTTCGTCGAACTTCCGTGCCGTGCCCATCGACCCGGAACTGTCGATGATGAGGATTTCCACCCGATCCGGCGGCGGCCCGGCGGCCACGAAATCCGCCCCGGTCTCGACGGTGACCACGGCATCCACCGTGCCCGCCCCCTCGGCCAGATATTCGTTCTGGTCGATCGCTACCGAAATACCGTTGCCGTCAACAGAACTCACTGCATTTCTCCTGGCTTGTCGGGCTGCCCGACGGGAACCAGCGCAACGGTGATGTTGTCGCTGCCGCCGGAGCGCAACGCGAATTCGACGAGCTCGCGCGCGGCGAGCATCGGAGCGGTGGCGGTGGCCATGCTCGCCAGCACCTCAGGATCGGACTGGTAGTTCCACAGCCCGTCGCTGCACAGCAGCAGCACGCCGGGCCCGGTGGTGCGCAAGGTCCGCACACAGGAGTCCGACCACGGTTTCGGATCACTGTCCGCGCCGAGCCAGCGCAGCAGGGTGTGGGCTCGTGGGTCCCGCATGGCGGCCGCTTCGTCCATCGCACCCGCGTCGACGAGCGCCTGCGCCCAGGAATCGTCGGACGACAGTCGTTGGGACGGCGCGGCGTCGCGGGCCTGCGGGCTGTCCGTACGCAACCAATATGCGCGGCTGTCACCGACATTCGCGACGGTGATCTCCGCCGTGCCATCACTCGATCGGCGCACGATGGCGGAGACGTAGGTGCACGACGGTGCATGTCCGTCGTACTCGCCGATATCCCGCACCGCCGTTGCGGCCGCCGCGAGTCCCGCCATCACCGCATCCTCGGCGGAGCGTGACTCGGCCAGCGCGGTGACGGCGGCATCGACTCCCGCACGTGTCGCGGCGCCTGAGGCAGCCTGCGGATCCTCCGACGTCGACACCCCGTCGCAGACGACGATCACCGTCGAGGCGCGCTGCCACGGAGTTCGGCCCGCCACGACCGCTGCGGCGACCGCATCCTCGTTGCGCGCGTGCGCGATACCGCGGTCGGTGGCCACACACACCGCGCCGAGATCCGCCTCACACCGGTCCGGTTCGGGACGCAACTGCCCGCAATCGCGGCAGTAGCCGTCGGCGTCATAGTGCGGCCCGCCGCAGCCCTCGCACGTCACCGCCGCGTCCGGGTCGGGCTGCGGCAGCGCGACCCGGCGCGCCCGCTCGGCGTTCGGAGCACCGAGTTCGCGACCGCAGGCTTCGCAATAGCGGTCGGCGGCACCGACTTTCGTCGCACAGCCCGGACACCTGCCCGTGGCGGCGGTGCGCTGGCCTGCATTGACGACTCCACCCGCGGGCACTGTATCTATGGTTCGCTCCTTACGCTCGCTCACAACGTTGTCCTCGGCCGGATCGCATTGGCCCGATCCACGAGTTCGATACGCGTCCACATGTCATCGGTTTCGCGAGCCAGGTCGCGGTAGCACTGTTCCAATCCGGTGCGCACACCGTCCTGGTCCAGCCTCGCGCCGAGCAGCGGATCGTGCGCCGACGGCGCCTTGCCCGCGCCCAGCCAATCCAGTGCGGCATCGAGCACGCGCATCCGCACCTGCGCCCCACGGCGTTTGGAGTCCAATCGCAGCCGCTCCACTCGACCGCCGGCGTCCCGCAGCAACGGTTCGGACAGCTCCGCCGGAGCGCGGCCCGCCAGCATGGTTTCCACGGCCGCGATCCGTGCCTCGGTGTACAGCACCGATGCCGCATCGACCTGGTCGAGCACCACCACCGCGCCCGCACGGTCGCCACCGACTTGACGCAGGCGGGCCAGACCGAACGCGGCACTGGCAAACGTGCGATCGGTGCGCCACACCATGTCGTAATATCGCGACGCCTCCTGGGTGGCCGCCTCGGCCCCCGCCAGTTCGGCGACCGCAGCCAATGCCAGTTTCGGTGCGGACTCGCCGGGCAGCGCAGCATATACCGCGTCGAATTCCGCATGGGCCGCACCGAAATCGACGGCAAGCAACCGGGCCTGTCCTCGATACCAGGCCAATCGCCAATCGCCGGGCAGGGTTTCGGCGAGACCATCCAGTCGCCGCTCGGCCTCGACCGGATCGCCCACCTCGAGTGCGGCGCGCACCAGTCGCAGCGGGATCTCCGCCGACTCACCGCGTTTGGTGACAACCGATCGCAACCCCGCTTCGAAAGCGGTCTCCAACTCAGCCGGCGTGCTCCCGGTGGTTGTGGCCAGCAGCGCGGCCCCGCTGTCACCAGGGTCGACAAGCGGAACCGGCAGCGCAACGACAACAGCGCTCGGTGACACCACGGCGTCCGCGCCGACACCGAACACCGCGCGCGGCGGCCCGAAGTACGCCGACATGCCCGGCCGCGGCACACCGTCGTCGGTGCAGAGCACCTCGCGCAGCACACCGGTCAGCTGATCGGCCATCTCCTCCATCGAGGAGAACCTGGCTTCCGGGTCGGCATCGGTGGCGCGCAACAGGAAGCGGTGCAGCGAATCGTATTTCGCCAGCACCGGCTCGGTGGCGGGCCCCGGCAGCGCGCCGAAGTGCCCGCCCTGCTGCGGAAGATTCAGCACCAGCACGGCGAGGGTGCGCCCCACCGTGTAGACCTCGGTGGCAACGGTCGGTCCGGACTCGGCGATCTCGGGGGCCTGATATCCGATGGTGCCGTAGATATTGCTGACCTGATCGTCCATGGCGATCACGGCGCCGAGGTCGATGAGCTTGAGCTGCTCGTCGGTCTGCATCACGTTGTCGGGCTTGAAGTCGCAGTAGGCCAGGCCGAGCGAGTGCAGATAGCCCAGCGCGGGCAGTATCTCCAGAATGTAGGCGATGGCCTGGGCGGGCGGCAGATAGCTGCCGTCGGCATCGCGACGGCCGCGCAGGATCTGCTTGAGCGAGGTGCCGCCAACGTACTCCATGACGATGTAGCCGACCGCGATGCCATCGGGTCCGGTGTGGTCGACGAAGTTGTGAATCTTGACGATGCTCGGGTGCTCGACCTCGGCCAGGAACCGCTTCTCGGCCATGGCCGCCGCCATCGCGTCGATGTCACCGGAGTTCAGCAGGCCTTTGAGGACCACCCAGCGGTCGCTGACATTGCGGTCGGTCGCCAGATAGATCCAGCCGAGCCCGCCGTGCGCGAGACAACCCGCCACCTCGTACTGCCCGCCGACCAGATCGCCCCTGGACAGTTTGGGAGCGAAGGAGAACCGCGTGCCGCAGTTCGGGCAGAAGCCCTCCGTACGGCCCGGCACACCGTCGTGGCCGCGGCCGACCGAGCGTTCGCATTTGCCGCAGAAGCGCTTCGACTCGGCGACCTCCGGGTCGACCATGATCGCGGTGGCCGGATCGATGCGTGGCACGCGTGGCACGTCGACCATGCCCGCGCCGAGTCGGCCGCGCGCACTGGCCTTCGAGGACGTGGACCGGCCGGTACGCACCGAACGTCCGGACGACCGGGTGGTGCCGGTCGCGGTGGACCTCGACGACATCGCGGAGGGCGCGGTGCCGCATTCATCGCAGTAGCCGTCGACGATCGTGCCGGCGCAGCCGGGTTCGGCGCAAGCGCCGCCCTCGGTGGACATCGACATCGACACCGGCGCCGACGCCGAGCTTTCCGACACCGTGGTCGCCACGGCGGGCGCCGTACCGCACACCACGCAGTACCCGGCTTCGACGGCTCCGCCGCACCCCGGTTCATTACAGGTCATGGTCGTCTCCCCGATTTCTCACCGATGAGCTGCTGGTAGTCGGCGACCGACCGGGTGACGGCGGCCAGGTCGCACGGCTTGCGGGAGAGCAGCCCCGCCGCGATCTGCGAGGCGGCCAACAGGTCTCGATCCTCACTGACCCCGAGGCGGGCCGCCTTGGCTTGATAGGCGGCCAACCGTCCGCGCAATTCGGCACGTCGATCGAGCAGGCCCTGCGCCAGCTGTTCGGCGGTGCTCGCATCCGCGATGGCCTCGGCAATCCGACGGCGTAGCGCCAGCAGTGCGGCGGCCGCACCTGGATCCGCCGACAGCGCATCCAGTTGCGCACCGAGCGTTGCGGTGTTGTCGGCGGGCACCGGCAGCGGGCCGGCCAGGATCGTGCGCTCGACTTCCGCCCTGGCCAGCGCGGCGCGCTCCCGCGTCTCGCGCAGTCTGTCCCACTGACTGCGTGTCTCGGCAATCGCCGCCGGCCACTTCGCCGCCATCGCAGCAAGTTCGGCGAGCACGACGGATTGGTGGCGTAGCTTGTCGGTCAATTCGGCTATGCGCGCATCGATCTCGGGCGCGGTCAGCGCGAGCGGGTCGGTGGCCGAGCGACGCAGCAGTTCGGCGATGCCGTCTTCGATCGCTCCCAACTCCGCGGTCGCCGCTCCCCCTGCCTTGTCCAGCTCCTCCTGCAGCGGCGTGAGGCCCGACATGATCCGGGTGTTCACCGCGTCGATCGCGTCGAGGAATTCGGCGATCTCCGGGAAAGTGGCCCGCATGCGGTCAACGGTATCGGCGAGCCCGACGAACAGCACCTGTTCGCTGGGACCGGTGAGCGAACGTTGCGCCATCGGTATCGGCGTGCGCGACACCTCGTAGGGTCGCCCGCGTAGCAACCTGGTCACCTCGGCCCGTTCGCTGTCGTCGAGCCGGGCTCGGCTGCCGCGCGCCGTCCGCGCGGCATCCAGCATCGAGCGGAGCCTGCCGAAGTCCTCCCACATCAACGCGAGCGCGTCGCGAACCGGCTGCCAACGCTGCTCGGTGAGCCCGGTCGGCGGGAAGCGGCGCAGCAGCGTGTGTCCGGGATGTTTGTCGAGCTCCAGCAGGGTGGCGGTGATGGCGTCGAGTTCGACTGCGCGGGCGGCCAATTCGCGGTCGATCTCAGAGACGGTGAACGGCTGCATGGTCGCCGCACTCACTCCGCGTACCGGGGTGTGGGTGGTCCTGGCGACGGGCCGAGCGGGCTGAGCCGTGCGTTGTAGATGCGCTGCCAGGTGCCGTCGGTACGGATACGCTCGAGCACGCCATTGACGAAGCGGACCAGCTCGGGGTTGCCCTGCGCGATGCCGACCGCATAGGCACCGGTGCCGATTGCCTCCCCGACGACCTCCAGATTGCGATCCTGCGCGACAAGCCCGAACAGGATCGGATCGTCACCGCTGAGGGCGTCCACATGACCCTGCTGCAGCGCGGCAAGGCAATCGGTCCAGTTGCCCGCGCCCATGATGGTCGGTTTCTCGGGCAGTCCGAACAGCGGTCCCGGCGCGGTGGTGCCCCTGGTGACGCACACGACCTTGTCCGCGAGGTCGGCGGCGGTCTTGATACCTGAGTTCTTGGGCGCGAGAATGCGTTGCGCCGCACGGTAATAGACCCCGGAGAAGTCGATGTCCCTCCGGCGCTCGCAGGTGGCCGAGAAGGTCCGCACGATGAGGTCTACCTGCTTGTTGCGCAACGCCGGGATGCGGTCCGCGGCGGCGACCGAACGCAGCTCGATCTTGTCCGGGTCGCCGAAAAGGTCGCGGGCGATTTCCCGGGCGATATCGATGTCGAAACCCTCGAGCTGGCCGGTGGTCGGGTTGCGGAAGCCGAAGAGGTAGGTGTTCTGATCCACGCCGACCCGCAGGCGACCGTTCGCAACGATCGCCGCCATCGGCGAACCCGGCGGCATGGCACCGGGTCTCGGCAGTTGTCCGGGTCGCTGGCTCACCTCGGGATTGCAACTGTCGTCGGCCTCGGAACCCGGCGCGGTGGTGATCTCCGTCAGATCCGGCCGCGGATTCACCGCCGCTACCCGGGTCGGGTCCGGAACCGTCGTGCCCGAACCGCAGGCGGTCACCAATGCGCATATGCCGACCAACGTCGCGGCCAGCAGCCTCTTGTTCACAGGAACTCCTTCAGCCGCGACCACAATCCGACGGTGACGGCGGCCGCCGCGAACACCATCAGGATCAGGGTGCCCGACGGGCTGAACGCCAATGACCCACCTGCGGAATCGACTCCGTCACGCAGCTCCGCGCGGACCTGGGCGAGTTCGTTGCGCAGTGCGTCGTCGAGGGCGGCGAATCGGGTGGCCGAGCTCTCGGGCGCGGTACCGATGGCCTGTGCCAATGCCGCGGGATAGTTGGCCGCTTCATAAGCGTCTTTCTGGCGGCCGTGCCCGGCCGTCCAACTCGCGAACGCCTGTGCCGCGGCCGACTCCGGCCCGGTCGTGCTCGCCAGCCGGTCGGCGAGTGCGTGAGTGTGCTTGATGAAATCCGCTTCACCCGCGGTGATGTCACCACGGGTGATCAACTGGAGGGTCTCGTCGGTGCGGGCCTGCTGAGCGAGGATCCTGGCCTGCGCCAGCGTCTCGAACCGGGTGCTCGCACCGGATTTGCCGGTGTCCACACCGGTTGCCGCGATCAGGGTCGCGGCAACCGACCACAGCAGCACGATCGCCGTGGCCGCGGCAGCGGCGGCCAGGCCGAGGTTCATCCGCCGATTGGTCCGCCACAGCAGTACGAAAGAGCCGACGCCACAGGCGATCATCACCAACAGCAGCAGCGCGACGCTCGTCAGCGGCACGGCACCGATGTCGTCCTGATCGTGACGTACCGCGGCGAAGCGGTTATTGCTGAGCTGTTCGGCATTGGGCAGCAGGGAACTCTGCATCAAGGTCGATGCCTCGCGCAGGTAGGCGGAGCCGACCGGAAATCCTTGCCGGTTGTTCGCTCGCGCCGCCTCGACCAGCCCCGTGTAGGCGGGCAGGTCGGCCGATATGCGCGCGACGATCGATCGGGTCTGCGCGTCTGAGGCGCCGGTGGTCGCCTCCGCCAGTGCGCCCGCCGCATCGGCAAGCGCCTGTTGATACCGCCCACGCACTTCGGGGGATTCGATGCCACCAGAGAGGAAGGCCGCCGCCGCGGAAGCATCCGCGGCCGACAATGCGACGTATAGACTCTGCGCCGCATAGGCCAGCGGCTCGGTACGCTCCAGGACGATATCGCGCCGAGCGATCTTGTCGCCCAACTGATTCGCGGACACGAAACCCGAAAACACACACAGCACAGCGGTGACGACCAATACCGCGCTGATCACACCGGGAGTTGTCGTGGCGAATCGCCGCAACCACAGTGCCCCGTTGCTCATGGTCGCCGGTAGGCGAACTCCCACACCGCCCCCCTTCATCCACCTGGCGGGTGTCTTCGATCGCGATATTACGGGAGGCCGTTCCACTTTGCTGCCCGTCGCGTCGGGGGCTGGAATTCTCGAACCCATTACGTTGTTGGCGCAGGAAAAGCAGCCGAACGGACAGGACCACATGAACGACTTCAATGCGCAGGTCATCGATGAATTCCGAGCGAACGAAGGCAAGGTCGGAGGCATGTTCGATGGGGCGCACATGGTGCTCATCACGACCACCGGCGCCAAATCGGGACGGCAGATCCTCAACCCGCTCGTCTACTTGCCCGACGGCGAGCGAATCGTGATCATCGCGTCGAACGGCGGCGCCGACAAGCACCCCGCCTGGTACCACAATCTGCGCGCGAACCCAGCGCTCAGCGTGGAGATCGGCACCGAGCAGTACCCGGCCAAGGCGGAGGTCGTGACCGGCACCGAACGCGACGAACTGTACGCGCGGATGGTCGAAATCCTGCCAGGTTTCGCCGAGTACCAAGCCAAGACCGACCGCGTGATCCCGGTGGTCGCGGTGTATCGCCAAGCGGCCTGACGCGCTACCCCTGTTGCTGGACGGCCGTGACCGCCTTGCGCGCGGCCACCAGCACGGGGTCCCAGACGGGTGAGAACGGCGGCGCGTAACCGAGATCCAGTGCTGTCATCTGCTCGACCGTCATCCGCGCGGTGAGCGCGACCGCCGCGATGTCCACCCGCTTGCCCGCCCCCTCGCCACCGACGATCTGCACGCCGAGCAGGCGCCCGGTGCGACGCTCGGCCAGCATCTTCACCGTCATCATCGCCGCGCCCGGATAGTAGCCAGAGCGGCTGGTCGACTCGATCGTCACCGTCACGTACTGCAAACCCGCCGCGCGAGCTTCCTTCTCGCGCAATCCGGTTCGTGCGACCTCCAGGTCACACACTTTGCTGACCGCGGTGCCCACGACGCCGGGGAAGGTGGCATATCCGCCGCCGATGCCCAAGCCGATGATCTGGCCGTGCTTGTTGGCGTGGGTGCCGAGCGCGATGTGCCGTTCCCGACCGGAGACCAGGTCGAGCACCTCCACGCAATCACCGCCCGCCCAGATGTTCTCCTGGCCGCGCACCCGCATCGCCAGATCGGTGAGGAGGCCGCCGTGCTCGCCGAGCGGCAGGCCCGCGGTCTCGGCCAGTGCGGTGTCGGGACGCACTCCGATGCCGAGCACCACCACGTCGGCCGGGTACTCGCCGTCCGCGGTGACCACCACACTCACCCGGCCGTCGGCGCCGGTGCGGATCTCGGTCACCTCGGCCCCGCTGATGATCTCGACACCCATGTCGCACATCGCGGTTCGCACCAGCGCGCCCATATCCGGGTCGAGGGTGGACATCGGCTCGTCGCCGCGATTGACCATCGTGACGGCAAAGTCACGCTTGATCAGTGCTTCTGCCATCTCCACGCCGATGTAGCCCGCACCGATCACCACGGCCCGCTTGCCGTCGGTCCGCTCCAGGGTGTCGATCAGCGCCTGGCCGTCGTCGAGAGTCTGCACACCGTGCACGCCGGGCGCGTCGATACCCGGCAGCGGCGGTCGAATCGGCCGAGCGCCGGTAGCGATCACGAGTTTGTCGTAGTCCGTCCATGATTCGGCGCCGGACTCGAGATCACGGGCGCGCACCCGTCCCTCCACGACATCGATCTCCATGACCTCGGTCCGCATCCGCAGATCGATAGCGCGGGACCGGTGCTCCTCGGGGGTGCGGGCGATCAGATCGTCGCGTTCGGACACATCGCCCGCCACCCAGTACGGGATCCCGCAGGCGGAGAAGGAAGTGAAGTTGCCGCGTTCGAAGACGACTATCTCCAGCTCGGCGGGGCCTCTGAGCCTGCGTGCCTGCGACGCCGCGGACATCCCCGTCGCGTCGCCGCCGATGACGACCAGTCGCTCACTCATACCGGTCACGCTACGTCGGACCCGGCAGGCAAGATCAACTGGTCAGTGCTCGACGACCTGATAGCTCAGGTAGCTCGGGTGTTCGGGGTCGAGGACGATCGTCTGTCCGGTGATCTGCCGTTTCTTCCACGGCGGGATGAAGAAGTAGCGCGCACGTCGACCATCAAGCCGACATAGCCGCGCGACACCTCTGTCCTGTTGATGGTGAACGGTCCTAGCACGCCGCCCGCGGGTGTGTGTGCAGGACGTCCCTGCCCGTCATCCGAGTTCGGTCCGACAGGTCGGCCCTGCCGCTGAGCGCGCGCAGCATCTTGTTGAACGCATGCCGCGCCGGTTGGTCATCTTGTTGTAGGCGATCAACTACCTGGTCTGTAAGGACGCGGGTTTGCTGCTCACGTTCTAACTGGCTGTTAGAGGGGTGGCTGCTTTAGGCACGGTTGATTGGGCGGCCCGATAGCTTTGGTGTCCGAGTGCGGCGATGTTGAGGGCGGCGTTATGGTCGGCGTGGCCGGTCCATCCACAGTCATGGCACCGGAACAGTGCTTGGCTGGGTCTGTTCGCGGGGTCGTAGTGCCCGCAGTGGTGACAGGTTTTGCTGGTGTTGCGCGGGTTGATTACCTGCACGGGTAGTCCCGCGGCGTGCGCCTTGTAGGTGATCTGGTCACGTAGCTGCGCGAACGCCCAGGAGTGTAATTGCTGCCGCTGCGCCCTGCCGAGCCGTACCCGGTCCCGAATTCTCGATAGGTCTTCTACCGCGATTCCCTGACCGGTGCGTTGGGCTTGGGCGACAATGGTTTTGGAGAGTTGATGGTTGATGTCGGTGGCGTACCGAGTTTCCTTCCTGCGCCGCTTCTTCAGTTTCCGTTTCGCGGACTTGGTCCCCACCTTCTGCAGGGCGGTCCGCAAGGTTTGGTTCCTCTTCCTGTGTCCGGTGACCGCGCCATGGGACCACCGAACATCAAGGTCGGTGGGGTCATCGGCAGTGGTCACTGCCAGGTTCACGATCCCCAGATCCACACCCAACCACCCGGTGGGGTCATCCGCCGGGACCAGCGGGGGCGGAGTCCCGGTGTCAACGGTTGCGTGCAGGTAGAAGTGGCCGTCACGGAACACCAAATCCGACTCACCCTTACGGGCGGTGAGCAGTTTCAACTGCCATGGCGCGCACACGAATCCGACACCTCGCAGCCGCCCTGCGCTGCTCCAGATCGACACCGTCGATTGATCGATCTGCCACGACAGGCACCGGTCGTCGAACGGTTGGCCCGCGGCCTCGCGGAACGCGATCGGTTTTCCGGAGACGTTCGTATACCGTTTCGATCCCGGCCGACCGTAGTTCCCACTGTTTAGGTTCGCTTGTCGGGTGGCATACGCGTCGGCGACCTTCTTGATGACCCGGATGGCTGGTTGCGCGGACAACCCGAGCGCTTTGAGGTGGGCGTACACATGTTTCTGCAACGCGAACGGGCGACGATCGGTGGCGGTGTGCGCGAGCCGCGAAACCATGTTCGCCCCCGTATTGCACAATGCCAGTGTCGCTTTCAACGCAACAAACTGTCCCGGGGTGGGAGTGAGTTTGATGACAACGACCCGCTTCACAACCCGCCCCCTTCACCGACCCGATACTCACCCGCTGCGGGCATATCATGACAGAGGTGTGTGACAAGTTCGGCGCACCTCCTAGCCCTGAAGGGCCAGGCTTCCGCTGATTACTCCGGTGAAGTTGATGATGACGGCAGCGGTTCGGTGGTCAGACCGGATAGGTCACCGGGACGAAGGACATCAGCGGTCAGGATCGCCTCCGTCGGACATCGGGATCGGAACCGTGGTGTCCCAGTGCAGTTTCGGATAGCGCACCGGACCGATATCGAACCGGATGTCGGGGGCCATCGGGCCCGCGACGATGGGCAACGGCTCAGCCATGGGCGATCCTTTGTCGACGCGATCTCGCTCGGACGAGCAGGAGGTTTGTTCAGCGTGCGCCGACCTTGGCTTCCTGGTCGAGGTAGCGGGTCATCGCCCAGTTCATGCCGCGCATGGCGAGGTTGTAGGACGGCGGGAAGTACCGCTGCGCCCAGTGCCCGACCCGGATGTCGGGCGAGGTGTAGACCAGATACCGATTGCGCTCCACACCGCGCACGATGGACCGTGCGGCGGCTTCGGGCGTGACAGCATGCCGCATGAACAGGCCGATGGCGCGCTGTACGGTGGCGTCGGTGCGGTCGACACCCGCGATATCCACGCTGTCGACCATGGGCGTCGCCATCGCGCCGGGCACGGCAAGGCTGACGCCGATGCCGTGGCGGCGCAGATCGAAACGCAGTACCTCAGAGACGCCGCGCAGCCCGAATTTGCCTGCGCTGTAGGGCGCATGCCACGGCAGGCCGAACAGTCCCGCGGCCGAGGACACGTTCAGCAGGTGACCGCCGTTGCCCGCCTTGATCATCCGCGGCACGAACTCCTCGATCACGTGGATCGGGCCCATCAGGTCGATATCGATCGTCCGACGCCACTGGGTGTGCGTGAGCCGGTCTACCGCGCCCCAGGTGGCGATGCCCGCCACGTTCATCACGATGTCCACGCTGTCGACCTCGGCGTGGGCCTTGGTCGCCAGCGCGACCACCGCGTCGTAATCGCTCACATCGGCGGGGGCCACGAGATGCACGAGGCCGCCCGCGGCCTGCACGTCGGCCGCGGTCCGCTGCACACCATCGTCGTCGATATCGGTCAGAATGACCGAGGCGCCTTTGGCCGTGACCGCCAGTGCGATACTGCGGCCCAAGCCGCTTGCGGCCCCGGTGATCAGGCAGCGCTTGCCGCCGAACTTCGTCATGGATCAAGACGATAGGCGTAAATGAACAGTGTTGTCTATAGATCGGCCCGCACTGTCTCGGACACAAGATCGCTGCGACTCGCAGGTTCGCCGCAGCAAGGCAGGTGACACCCCGCACCGAGACACGGCCGAGCCGCACCGAATGTTCGATAGCAGTGGGCTATGGTCTGCGGTTATGTTGACTCGCCGGAGTAAGGGTCGAGCTCGTCACCGCATTGCCGCCGCGGTAGCGGTCGCGACTGCGGCCGCGGTGGCAACCGGGCCCGCCCAGGCCGAGCCCTCGGAGATCCGCATCTCGAACTGGGCCGGGTATGTGATCACCGGAGACTTCCACAGCGTGTCCGCGCAATGGATCGAGCCCGAGGTGGTGTGCACCGACACCGGGGTGATCCAGCGGGTAGCGCCCTGGGTCGGGCTCAACGGGTCCACCGTCAACGACGCGACGGCCTTGCCGCTCATGCAGACCGGGTCCGAGGCGATGTGCGTCAGCGACGCCGGGATGCTGGCCTCGATGCCCGGTTCGACGGTCGAGAACATGGCAGCCCAGTCCACCGCGCAACCCACGGTATTCCGCCAGCTGATGCAGGTCTCCGAGGGTTTGCACACCGCATTCGGCCAGGCCGTCAGCAGTGGCTGCGCGGCTGCGGGAACCGGCTCGGCAGGACCGCGCAGTGCGTGCGCCCAGGGGGTCGAGCGAACGCTGTGGCGGGAAGCCTATCCGGCCGCACCGGTCAGGTACGACGACGTGACGTCCGCCCCCGGCGACAGCATGTCGGCCACTGTCACCCGCGATGGCAACGCGTACACGATGACGCTATCCAACCTGACCAAGCACTGGACCCGCACGACGGTCGAGACCTCCGACGCTCCCGCGCTGACCGCGGAAATCGTGATCGAAGGCCAATTCAACAATGCTCTCCCGTCGTTCACACCAATCACCTTCACCAACATCGAGGTCGACGGGCAGCCACTGACCGCATACGCCCCGATGAGCTACTCGATCGCCGCCTCCAACGGCGTCCTCACCCCCGGCCCGATCTCGCCCGACGGCACCGCCTTCACCCTCGCCCGATAGGCGGTGGCCGAGCCTTCGTCCATCGGGCTCCTGTCACAGGTCCGCATATTGTGAACTGGTACAGGATCGGGAGTACCGTATGGGGAACCTGTTCGTGAATGTGCCGCGGACGCGCATGCGGCCCGACCTGACGGGGTACCGACGTGGCTGAGGAGCGGCAGACAGCGACACGAAGCCTGACCACGCTTGCCGGATACCGGCAGGCAACCTTCGCTGCGACGCCCGCGGTACGGCCCATCCTGACCGTCGCTTTGCTGCTGCTCAGCGCGGTGCTCGTATACGAGGCAGGGTTGGCCGCGAACGAGGGCGTCGATCGCGGCTGGTTCGTCGCCGCATCGATCGCCGGGCTGTTCGTGGTTCGAGGTCTGCACCTGCGCAGGCCGATCACGTTGCCCCACCTCACGATTGCGGTGTTCATGCTCGCGGCCGCCAATGCCGCCTATCGTGCCTCCCACCCCGGGTTCGGGTTCGTCTTTCTCGCCTCGACCGGTTTCATCCTGATGCTGCCACAATCGAGCAGGCCGCAGCCGAACCAGCTGTATCGGGTGGCCGAGCTGGTCGGGCGCACCGAGCGTAATCCGCTCGCCGCATTCGCGCTGCATTCGTCGAAGAGCTATTTCTTCAACGCGAACTCGTCCGCGGCGATCGCCTACCGCACCCGATTCGGCATCGCGGTGGTGGCGGGCGATCCGATCGGTGAACGCGCCGCGTTCGCCGAATTGCTCTCGGAGTTCTCCGAATTCGCGGCCAACAACGGGTGGCGGATCGCGGTGCTCGGAGCCAGTCCCGAACTGGCCGGGATGTGGCGGCACCGGGCGACCGAGCATCGCGGGCTGCGTGCCGTCCCGGTCGGGCGCGACGTCGTGCTCGACGTGGGCAGCTTCGAGCTGGTCGGGCGCAAGTTCCGAAATCTGCGCCAAGCCGTCAGCCGCACCCACAACTTCGGCGTGACCACGGAGGTGGTCAGCGAAGCCACGCTCAGCGAACCGCTGCGCGCCGACCTGCTCGACATCGTCGACGAATGGCATCACGGCAGACAAAGCCGCGGCTTCTCGATGATCCTCGACCATCTGCTCGACGGACGAAACCCCGGCATGCTCGTCGTGATCGCCCGCGACGGGGAAGGCCGGGTCGCGGGCTTCCAGCGCTATGGCGCGTCCGGCCGCGGCCGCGAACTGAGCCTCGATGTCCCGTGGCGACGCAAGGACGCTCCGAACGGCCTGGATGAACGGATGATTCTCGACCTGGTCGACTACGCCCGCACGCGGGGAATTCAGCGTATCTCCTTGGCCTTCGCTCCTTTCCCGGAGCTTTTCGCCGACAAGGAGCGCTCCCGCACGGCCAAGCTGATCTATGTGCTTGTGCACCTGGGTGATCCGCTGATCCGGCTGGAGTCGCTGTATCGGTTCCTGCGCAAGTTCCGCGCGATGTCCGATCAGCGCTTCGCCCTCGTCCGCTGGCGCGAGGTCCTGTTGGCCGCGGCCGCACTGCTCACGCTCGAGTTCGTCCCGCACCGTAAGGAGTACTGAATCGTATTGCGCCGCTACCGGAGTGCGGCCGCGCAAACAGTCAGCTGTCGACGACGTCGATGCCGATCGCGCGGGCGAAGTCGGGGGCCAGGTCGACCAGCTGACGGCTGCTGATCGTCGCGCCGCGCAATGCGTCGATCCCGTCGGCGATGCCGATGCTCACCGCATCGCGCAGGTCGAACTTCTTCAGTCGCGCCCTGTTCAACAGCAATCCCTGCACCACCGTGCCGGAGAATGTCACGTTGGTCAGCTCCGCGTCGCCGAAATCGGTGTGCAGCAAGACGCAATCGACGAACGCCACGTCACGGAATTTTGCGCGGCGGAAGTTGACCGAGTCGAACTTGCAGCCCTCGAACCGAACTCGCCGCAAGTTCGCCCCACCCGCGTCCACTCCCGACATGGCACCCTCGATCAGCTCCGCGTCCTGCCACGAGGTGTCGGCCAATTCCGTGCCGACCCACCGCACGTTGCGCAGCCACACATCCGAGAATCGCGAATACCGCATGCTGCCGCGATTGATCGACATCGAGGTGAATACCGTCTCGGAGAACCGTGCGTGGCCCGCTTCGACATCGTCGATGTTCTCGTCTCCGAGCTGCACGCAGTCGTAGTCGCCCTCCTGCTCGAGCCTGCCTTCCAACGGCTTCAGATAGCTCGCATAGGACAGGTCTGCCAACTCGCGGGGCATCTCACCCACCTCCCGGGTTCAGTCGTCGACGGCGGTCCCTGTCTACCAGGCGGTGCCGACATGGGAGATTCCGCTCGTGCTCCTGACGCCGGAGAACTGACACCCGGGTTCGCGTCATTCGACGTCGAACCCGGGCCGATCTTCGCTACTCTCGCGGCGGCACTCGCGTCATTGCGGGGAGCGGATTTCGACCGCGGTGTGCAGTGTCGTTGCGAGCAGGTCGATGCGACGCTGCTCCTGTGCGGCGGTCTGTGGCGAATGATGGATTTCGATGCTCAACCGGTCGTCGAAGGTGCTGATGATGCAGGTGTTGGCCGCAGGCCGGCGCCCGGTCCGGTCCGGCTTCGCGATGAAAATCGAGCGAAAGTCGTCGATACGCAAGTCCTGCTGCGAGGGCAGTCGCGGCACTCTGCCCCAGTTCGTCGCCATCACCATCCCCGGAATCTTGGGTGGTCCCGCCGCCGCCATATCAGGGATCTGCAGGGGCGTCTGCTGCACGAACCCCGAGGCCACGGCGGCCTGCAAGGTATCGCAGACGCCGCGGGCAAGGCGGATCAGCGTTGTCCCCGCTTCCGCACTCGGCATATAGGTCGTGAATCCCAGGACGTCGGTGCCGTCGGTCAGGCCGATCGGCGGGCTGACCCTGGTACGTAGGTCGACCGAGTACAAGTACATGAGCTCGGTCAGCGGCAGTGCCCGAATCTCGGCCTCCATCAGCAGGATCGCCGCGGACACCAACCCGTGCATCGTCACCTGTTCGCGGTGCCCGAGATCGACCAGTTGCGCAGTCGCGTCCTTGCCCAGACGGCATCGCGTCGTCTGGGGCATCGGATATCCCGGGTCGATGTTGTCCGGTGCGGGTGCGACGGAAGGCGTTGAGGCAACCCCGAGCTGCGGCGCTGGTGCGGCCGCCGCCGGATTCGGGAACTTCTCGACGCCGCGGGCGGCCAGCAGCGCCTCCACGGGCTCCGGATAGGGATGGACTTCCACCCTGAGCGGGATGCCTTCGGTAGCAGCACGATAGAACGACCACAGATCGCCGAGGATGGCAAGAGAGTGGTACGCGTCTGCCACACTGTGATGGATCACCAGCGTGACGCTCGCGGAGTCGCCGTCACGCACTACGCACAGCGCACCGACCGCTACGCTCTGGTCGAACTTCGCTCCGGTGAGAAGCTGCTCCGGATCACCGTCGACCACCGAGATTTCCGGTGCCGCCCCCGACGAAGCCACCAGGACATGCCCGCCGGTCCCGGCGGCTTCGAGACGGGCTCCCAGTATGGGGTAGGCGCGAACAACGGCGTCGAACGCCGTCGACAATGCCCCCAGGTCCAATCGGCCGGACACTCGAACCGAGTAACCGACGAAGACCTCACCGAAGGCGAACATCTGTTCGCTCGGCGCCAGCGGGCGGATGACGCTTGCTGTGGACATGCAGTTCCCTTCAGATATTGCGTATCGCCCCGAGATCCGAGCCACCATCCACATGTCGAGCCTGCGGTCGCCCGCCGACGTCGCAACCCTGAATCCCCGGGTGCTGCCGAGTCTTTCAGGTCTCCGGGCTCACCGTTGCAGCAATTCGCACATCCGCGTTACGCAACCTGTCAGTGCTGGGTAAGACACTCGGCGCTACCGATCGGCGCAAGCCGGAGCCACCTGGTCGAGGCGAAAGAGGTTCACACGTAAGCCACCTCACTACCCGCGGATCTGGCTACCATGAGTGAGCCGCGCCACTCTTGGCGCGCCGACTCGTGAGAAGCTGACAGAAGCACCGCTGCGTTCTGTCGGCATCGGGTCTCGGACCAGACCCGTGTGGACGCCGCGAGGTTCGGTTCATGGCAGAGAAAATCGGGAACAGGGATATGACGACAACAGAAATCGGATATGCGCACAAATCGGGCAAAACGGTCTACACCGTGCCCGAGGCGTTTCAGGAGACCCTGACGTTGCGGCCCGAGCAGGTCGCGTTGCGGACGGTCGGCGGCACCCAGGAGATCACCTGGCGTGAGTACGGCGAACGCGTGAAGTCGATCGCCGCGGGCCTGGCCCGGCTCGGCGTCGGGCACGGCGACACCGTCGGCATCATGCTCACCAACCGGCCCGAGTTCAACCTGGTCGACACCGCCGCGCTGCATCTCGGCGCGACCCCGTTCTCGGTCTACAACACCAGTTCGTCCGACCAGATCGCGCACGTGTTCACCAACGCGGCCAACAAAGTCGTTGTGACAGAACAGGTTTTCCTCGATGCGGTGACCGGCGCCGGCGTCGACCTCGCGCACACCATTGTGGTCGACGGCCCGGCCACCGGCGCCATCACACTCGAGGAGGTCGAGGCGAATCCCCTCGACGACTTCGATTTCGAGGCGGCCTGGCGCGCGGTCACCGCCGACGACCTGGCCACCCTGATCTACACCTCGGGCACCACCGGCCCGTCCAAGGGCGTGGAGATCACCCACCTCAACGTGCTCGCCCAGATCATCGCGCTGGTCAACGGCCCGCTGCAGGTCGGGCTGGACGACCGTACGGTGTCCTATCTGCCCGCCGCGCACGTTGCCGACCGCATCTCCGCACATGCCATCAACCTGACCACCGGCATCCAGATCACCACCGTCGCCGACCCGCGCGAGGTGGCCGCCGCGCTGCCCGACGCCCGCCCGACCACGTTCTTCGGTGTGCCACGGGTGTGGCAGAAGATCAAGACGGGCATCGAGAACAAGCTCGCCACCGAGCCGAGCGCGGCCAAAAAGGCACTCGCCAACTGGGCCA
This sequence comes from Nocardia sp. GCM10030253, assembly GCF_042675075.1. Lineage (NCBI taxonomy): Bacteria > Bacillati > Actinomycetota > Actinomycetes > Mycobacteriales > Nocardiaceae > Nocardia > Nocardia sp. GCM10030253. Next base: position 313,569 of record NZ_JBHTDL010000011.1, read on the forward strand.
TCGGCACCGGGATCGCCGCTGCCCGAGCCGATCTCGCGGGGCAGGGCCGCGGCCCGATGCTGGCCGTTCAGCACAAGGTGGCCGAGACACTGGTGTTGTCGAAGCTGCGCCACGCCCTCGGCCTGGACGAGTTGAACGTAGCGGCCTCCGGCGCCGCACCCGTGCCGCCGGAGACCCTCGAGTACTTCCTCGGCCTCGGCTTCGCCGTGACCGAGGTGTGGGGCATGTCCGAGACAACCGGCGTCGGCACCTTCACCGATCTGGACAAGCCGCGCCCCGGCTCGGTCGGCCGCACCGTCGACGGCATGGAACTGCGCCTGGACACCGACGGTGAAGTCCTGGTGCGCGGCCCCATCGTCACCCGCGGCTACCGCAACATGCCAGAGAAAACGGCCGAAGCGATCGATGCGGACGGCTGGCTGCACACCGGTGACGTCGGCACCCTCGACGCCGACGGCTACCTGCGCATCGTCGACCGCAAGAAGGAACTGATCATCAGCGAGGCGGGCAAGAACATCGCCCCGAGCAATATCGAGAACGCGATGAAGGCCGCCTCCTCGCTGATCGGTCAGGCCATCGCGATCGGCGACGCCAAGCCCTACATCACCGCGCTGATCGTGCTCGACCCCGATGTCGCCGCTCTGCGCGCCAAGGAACTCGGCGCCACCGACGCCGACCTGGCCACACTCGCCACCCGCCAGGAGATCGTGGACGAAGTGCGCGCCGCGGTGGAAGCGGGCAATAGCAAGCTGTCGCGAGTGGAGCAGATCAAGCGCTTCACCATCCTCGGCACGGTATGGGAGCCAGGCGGCGACGAACTGACACCGAAGATGTCGCTCAAGCGCGCCCCGATCGCCAGCAAGTACGCGGACGGAATCGCGTCCCTGTACGCGAAGGAGCCCTCGGACACGGTCATCAGCGTCAAGTAACCCGCGCATCGACCGAAGGCGACCTCCATGCGGCATGGAGGTCGCCTTCGGTCGTTGGACGCCCGGGTGAAAATGCCCGCCCCACTGGCGGGCACTGCCTAGAGTGGGCACGCAGGACTGGCACAGGAGCGGGAGCACGACGACCATGACTAAACCGGGATCCGAGTCGTTGGCGGGCAAGACCATGATCGTGACGGGCGGCAGCCGCGGCATCGGCCTGGCCATCGCACTGCGCGCCGCCGCCGACGGCGCGAACATCACCCTGCTCGCCAGAACCGATCAGCCACACCCGAGGCTGCCCGGCACCATCCACACCGCGGCCGCCGAAGTCGAAGCCGCGGGCGCCCGGGTGCTCCCGTTCGTCGGCGATGTCCGCGACGATGACACCGTGGCTGCGGTCGTGCAGCAGACGGTCGACCGTTTCGGCGGCATCGACATCGTGGTGAACAACGCCTCGGCGATCGACCTGACGCCCACCGACTCCATGACGATGAAGAAGTACGACCAGATGCAAGGCGTGAACGCCCGCGGCGCGTACCTGCTGTCCAAACTCGCCATTCCACACCTGCGGGCGTCGGCGGCCGCCGGGCGCAACCCGCACATCCTCACGCTCTCTCCGCCGCTCAACCTCAACCCGGCATGGACGGGCTCGGCGTTGGCCTACCTGGTCTCCAAATACGGGATGAGCCTGACGACACTCGGGCTCGCCGAGGAATTGCGTGAGGACGGCATCGCCGCCAACTCGCTGTGGCCGCGGACCACCGTCGCGACCGCGGCCGTGCGTAATCTGCTCGGCGGCGAGGCGGCGATCGCGAAGTCACGCACGCCCGAAATCTGCGCCGACGCAGCGCATCTCGTGCTCTGCTCCCCCGCCGCCGAGATGACCGGCAACTTGTTCCTCGATGACGAGGTGCTCGTCGCGCACGGCGTCACCGAACTGGACCGGTACCGCGTCGTCCCGCGCGGCGGCCCGCTCGAACTCGATATCTTCGTGGACGCCTGACTATTCGGGTGCGCGTTCCACCGGATTCGGGAACACCACCCGCACGAAAGCCCAGAACCGGAACACCATGCCCAGCGCGGTACCGATCAGCTGCGCGGCCACGAAATCGGCAACGTTCTGAGTGAACCGGGAGACCTCGGGCACCTCGAGGTGCAGCACGTAGCGCGACACCCACAGTGGTGCGGTGTTGATCGCGATGGCGAGGAAGCTGACCAGATAGAACAGCGCTGCCTCGTGGTGGCTACGCCGCCCGCCGCGTGCGGCGAACGACCATTGCTTGTTCAGGATGTAGGACAACGTTATCGCCGCGAGCACCGCGAGCACCTTCGCGATGATCGGCTGTGTCTCGAGCACAGTGCTCTTGAGGGTCAGAAAAACGGCGGTGTCCAGCGTGAACGCGGCCGCCCCCACGGAAGCGAAGCGAATCAGTTCACGACGTCGTGCCTCGCCCCCCAGCGCGGAAGTCACCCGGGCGAAAACGGGGCGTTCGGAAAACAGCACAGGTAGAGTTTCGTCCATATCCCTTTACCCCACAACAAGATCGGCGGATTTCACCGAGAGGCACATGTCCGCCGGACGCCTGGTCGGGCGGAATCCGGGCAGGTGAGTAGACAGCGTGAAACGGAAGAAGCCGCAGCGGCGCACCCACCTCGAGCAGTCGACCGGCGCAGCGAGCGTGCAGCCGATCGCCGTGGTCGGCATGAGCTGCCGATTCGCCGGCGGCGCGGATTCACCGGAAGCCCTGTGGCGCTTGCTGATCGGCGAGGTCGACGCGGTCGCGGACGCGCCACCGGCCGGCCGGTGGCCGGCGGGGAATTACCACGACACCGAGCGCGGCGCCCCCGGCAAAACCGTCTCGATCGCGGGCGCCTACCTGCCCGATGTCGAGTTGTTCGATGCCGAGTTCTTCGGGATCACCCCGCGCGAGGCCGCCGACATGGACCCGCAGCAGCGGCTCGCGTTGGAATTGTCCTGGGAGGCGTTCGAGGACGCCGGAATTCGACCCGACGCCATCCCCGACACCGGCGTGTACTTCGCCAACAAGTTCAACGACTACCGGGCGGTGAAGTTGAGTCGCGGCCCCGCCGCGACAACACCCTTCACCAGCACCGGCGACGTGGAGGGCGTCATCGCGAACCGGGTGTCGTATTTCCTCGGCTTCGACGGGCCGAGCATGACGGTCAACGCCTCCTGCGCGGGTTCGCTGGTAGCGGTTCACCTGGCCTGCCAGGCGCTGCGCGCTGGCGAAAGCGCGGTCGCAATAGCAGGCGGTGTCCAGCTCAACCTCATCCCGGACACCGCGATCGGCCTGTCCAAGCTCGGTGTGCTCTCCCCGGGCGGCCGCTCCCGCGCCTTCGACGCCACCGCCGACGGTTATGCGCGCGGCGAAGGCGGCGCGGTGGTCGTGCTCAAGCCGCTGTCGGCGGCATTGCGCGACGGTGACCGCATCTACTGCATCGTGCTCGGCAGCGCCACCAACAACAACGGCCACCACCACAAGTGGACGGCAGTCGGCGGAGCCGACGGGGTCGGTATACCCAGCATGCCCGCCAGCAGCGCTGCCGGGCAGGAACAACTCCTGCGCCGCGCCTGTGCCAGCGCGGGCGTGGACCCGTCGACCGTCGACTATGTCGAAGCCCACGGCACCGGTACCGCCGTCGGCGACCGTGCCGAGCTGACCGCTCTAGGCACCGTCTACGGCGCGGAAAGGCGCGGTGACACCGCACTGACCGTCGGTTCCGTCAAGACGAACATCGGGCACACGGAGGCGGCCGCCGGTATGGCCGGACTGCTCAAGGCCGCGCTCGCGCTGCGGCATCGCCAGATCCCGCGCAGCCTGCATTTCGACCATGCCGCAGCGGATCTCGATCTCGCGGCGGCGGGCGTACGGGTCGCGAACACCCTGCTGCCGTGGCCCGAAAGGGAGGGACCGGCCCGCGCCGGGGTGAGCGCGTTCGGCTTCGGCGGCTCCAACGCTCACGTGATCGTAGAAGGAGTCCCAGCCGAGATCGCGGATGGTCCGCAGCCGAATGCGCGCGCGACCTCGAGCGATACGGAGCTACTCTCGGCAGAGCGTTTGATCGTGTTGTCCGCACGTACCGAACCCGCACTGCGCGAGCAGGTTCGCCGCCTCCGCGACCACCTCGCCAGCCACCCCGGCATCACGCTCGACGATCTCGCGCACACGCTCTGCCGCACGAGAAGAGCTTTCGCGCATCGCCTTTCGCTGGTGGCGACCACCATGGCAGAAGTGAACAGCTTCCTGAACGAGACGCTTCGCGACACCGCGCCGATCGTTGCGTCGACAGAGACGGTGGACGCATCCCAAGCCTCGGCCTTGGTGGTTGCCGCGGCCCTGCGACCGGGGACAGTGCCGCGCCGCAGACTGCTGCAAGCGGTCGGCGCGCTGTTCGAGCGCGGTGTCGACCCGGATTGGTCCGCGGTCGACCCACCCGGCCGTGTGGTGTCGTTGCCAACGTATCCGTTTCAGCGGCAACGCCATTGGGCCATCCCCGCGGAAACCGAGTCGGTGCGGGACGCACACTCCGAAAGCACTGCGGTAGTGGGCAATTCGACGCAGAGTCACGTACCGAGTCACCATGTCGGCGTCGCCGCGCTGAGCGACACGGTGGCGAAGGAACTGGCCGAGGTCGTCGGTGTCACACCTGACCGCATCGGTCGCACCCGGAACTTCGATCAGCTAGGTGTCGGTTCGGTGCACGCCGTCGAACTCAGCTCCCGCCTCGCCGCCCGCCTTGGCATCAACGTCCCCGCGGCGATCATCTGGGGCCACCCCACCGTCGAACTCCTCACCGCCGAACTGTCCGCCCGCCTCGAAGCGAGGAATCACTCCGCGGCGCCACCGGCAACCGGGGCGCATGAGCTCCCGGACAGCACCGAGCACGCTCCCGCGCTCCTCGCCCGCCCGCCGCGGACATCGGCGGACGAAGAGGTTCTCTCCACGGCCGAGCTACTGGCGCTGGGCCGCGAACTGCTCGGCTGACCGCGACCGCCGTCAGGTCAGTGCCGGCTGTGTGGCCCTGCGCACGGGTCGGATCCGAATGCCGAACTCCGGGCGCAGGTTCACCGACGCCAGCGGCACCACCGGGTGCGCGCTGTCCAGTTCGAGCCGGAAGCGTTGCACGGTCATGGCCAGGATCAGCACCATCTCGGTCATCGACATGTCCTTGCCCAGGCAGATCCGCGGGCCGCCGGAGAAGGGAAAGAACGCGAACTTGTGGCGTTCGGCCACTTCCTTGTCGGCGAAGCGCTCGGGCCGGAACTCCGCCGGGTCGTCCCACAGCCGCTTGTCGCGCTGAATGTAGTACATGCACAACGTGACCCGGGCGCCCGCCGGGACGTGATACCCGCCGATCTCGTCGTCGGCGATCGGCGTGCGCTCGACGATCCATGCGGGCGGGTACAGCCGCATCGTCTCCTCGATGACCATCCGGCAGTAGCTGAGCTGTCCGAGGTCGGCGAAGGTCGGGGTACGGTCGCCGAGCACGTCGCGGACCTCGCCCGCGAGGCGTTCCTGGATCTCCGGGTGCGTGGCCAGTAGATAGCACGCCCACGACAGCGCGTTGGCCGGTGATTCGTGTCCCGCCACGAGCAGCGTCTTGATCTCGTTGAGCAGGTCTTCCTCCCGCATGCCCAGCCCGCCCTCGTCACGGGCGCGGACCAGCGCGGTCAGCACGTCCGAAGTGTCGCCGCCGCTCCTGCGTTCCTCGATGAGCTGCCGTACGACGTCGTCGAGTTCGCCTACCTTATGGGCGACCCGCCGCGCTTCCGGCGTCGGGAACGATTGCGGCAGCTTCACCGGGGCGTTGACCCGCTTCATGATGAACGCGAAGGCGGCCGCCATGGCATCGGTGACTTGCCTTGTGTCCGTGGACAAGTCGATGCTGAACAGGATGCGTCCGGTGACCGCGAGCAGCAGCTTGACGTAGTCGTCGTAGATGTCGCGATACTCGCCCGCCGCGGCATCCCACCGATCCAGCATGGCCGCCGCGCTATCGGTGATGTCGTCGGCGAATCCCTTGACGTGCGTGTGGGAGAACGCCGGACTGATGAGCTTGCGCTGCTTGCGCCAGTAGTCCAGGTTGTTGGTGGTCAGCTGGCCCTCGCCGAGCAGGATACTGAACTCGTCGTAGATCGGGCTCTTGCGATAGTTGGTGTAGTTGTCCTTGAGCACGTATTCGGTCATCGCCGGATCCGCGACAAGGTAGACCAGCATCGGCCCGGCTTTCACCCGGACCACGTCGCCGTAGCCGTCGAGCAGGCTGCCCACCGTTGCCAGTGGGTTCTTCGCCAGCTTCGGCAGCATGCGGCCGGTTTCGACCAGTCCTGGACCGGGTGCTTTCATGGAAAGACCTTTCACTTCAACAGCTTCGCGTGCTTGCGCAGCTGGTTCACGTAATCCTGTTTCTCCACCACGAGCGGGTATTGCTCGGCGTGGTATAGACGCAGTCCGGCATACAGATCGGGCTGCTCACCGCGGGTAGCGCGTACGAAGCGCTCGATCCGTCGCGGCCCAGCCGCTTTCGCCTGCACATAGTCGGCGACGAGTTCGGCCTGGTGCGCGTAGACATCCCAGTGGGAGCCGATCGGCCGCACCATCCCGACGACGAACAGGCCGGGCGCGCCGGGCGGAAAGATGTTGAGGTACAGTCCCGGCCGCAGCGCCCCCTCGGCCCAGTTGAGCTGCGCGCGGTCGACCACCGGATAGTTCGGCACGAAACCCGTTGCCAGGATGACCATGTCGACCTTCTCCTCGCTACCGTCGGCGAAGGTCACTCGGTCGTCCTCGATGGAGGCGATACCGGGTTTCGGCATGATGTCGCCGTGCGTGTAGTAGTGGTGCAGCTGATCGCCCAGCATCGGAATGACGATGCCGTTGTCGAAGTCGGGCACCGGCAGCCCGAATGACCGGGATCGGCGGCGCAGGTAGGAGAACAGCGTCTGGAAGGCCCGCTTGCGCATGGGCCGCCACATGCGTCCCTGCAGCATGCTGTCGGTGGGCCGCCCGAGTAGATACTTCGGCATGCAGTAGAAGCCACGCCGACTGCTGTGCAGGGTGAGCGCCGCGTTCACCGCGCAGTCGGACAGGATGTCGGCCGCCGACTGCCCGGCGCCCACCACCAGGACGCGCTTGCCGATGATCTGCTCCGGATGCCGGTACTCGCTCGAATGCAGCACGGGCACTGTGCTGTTGCCCGGGATGTCGATCCGGCGCGGGGTCCGATCGTGCCCGGTGGCGATGACCACGCCCGCGTACGACTTCCGGGTGCCGTCACCGAGGGTCACCTCCCATCCGGCGTCCGTTCCGTCCGCGGCGGGCTCGACCCGCCGCACCTCGGTGTTCAACCGGATACGCGGTGCGAGTTCGTTGGCGTCGGCGTAGTTGCGCAGATAGCGCAGGACCAGCTCATGACCGGGATAGTCGGGATAGTCCGCCGGCATCGGAAGGCCAGGAAACGCCTGTACCCCTTTGGAAGCGATCACATGGGTATTGCGACTGACCGGCGAATCCGGGCGGCGTGCGTCCCAGATCCCGCCGATCCCGTCCGTCGCCTCCAGCACCTCGAACGCGATCCCGCGCCCGGCGAACACCTGAGCGGTCGCCAATCCGGCCGCACCGGCGCCGATCACACAGTAGGTATTCATGCCGCACCGACCGGTTCTGCTTTCGACGCGCCGGCGCCGCGGGTTTCCTCGACCTCGGTACCGCTGCTCGCCCGCCAGGCCACCGCGAAGCAGGTGACGTAGATGATCGTCTGCGCGATCACGGTGAAGTACACGTTCTCGTTGTAGACCGCGACAATGAGCCAGGCCACGGTGAGCAGCGCGATGTTGCGTTTACTCCCCCGCATCAACCCGGCGTAGACCGCGAACATCCACACCGCGCCGACCGCGATGTACACCCACGGCCCGAACGGCGCCCGGAACGAGGCCAGCGTGAGCACCGCCAGCCAGATGGCGAGGTTCTCGGCCCGGAACCTGGCACCGTCGGCTCCGGCGCGCAGCCGCCGGTGGATCCGCACCGCGGTGACCGCGACCAGGATTACCAGCAGCAGCGTATAGATGTTGGTGATGAGCCGGGCGGGTCCGGTGGGATCGCCGATGTCCCAGCCCATGATGTTCGCCTTGTACGGCAGCCCATAGGGCGAGTAGTTGACCAGCTGATTGGCCCGTTCCACGAGAACGAACTGGTGGAACTCGCCACTGGCCAGCTTCTGCCAGGTGCCGTCGGACAGGAACAGCCGCCACGGCTCACGCCCGAAGATGAGCAGCGTTGCGAGCGAATAGATTCCGCAGAACGCCGCGGTCCATGCCGCCGGTCGCCAGCGTCGTTGTACGAGCAGATACACCAGCAGGATCGCCGGTGAGACCTTGGCGATGATCGCGAACGCCAGCGCCGCGCCGCCGAATATGTTGCGCCGCAGGTGGAACAACACCATGGCGCCCGCACCGCCGACGTACAGGATCAGCACATGGATATTGCCGATCTGCAAGGTCGCCAAGGTGGGCAGGCTGAGCCACACGACCGGCGTCAGTGCGGCGAGCACGCCGCCCTGCTTACCGCCCACCCAGCGGGCGATTCCCAGCATGCCGATCAACACGATGGCGACGTACAGCGAGTACCACAGAGCCCGCAACGTGCCGAAATCGTGGCTGAACACCAACAGCAGCCGTGGCAGCAGCAAGAACGGCGGCGGGTACAGATAGGCGTCCCGGTCCTGCGGTAGCACGCTCGGCAGCACCGAATCCGCCTGCGGCGACTCGTACCGGTGCCGGTTGTACAGGTTGGCCGGGTCGTCTTCGGCGACCATGGCGCCGCTGACATAGCCGGTCAGATGGGACTTCTTCACCAGGAAGTCGTCATCGGCCGACAGCGAACTGTCCACGTTGTTCGCGTCGAGAATGAACTGCGTCAGCCGGGCGAGCATGAGCACCACGGCGAGGATGACCACGCTCCACAGCACCCGTACCACGATCGGCTTACTGCGCACCACGTCCCGCCATTCGACGGGCACCGACGGCACGAACAGCACGAACAGCACTGCCGCGCAGAGGATTCCGAGTAGGGCGGTGGCCGCCCCCGGTAGTCCGGTGAGCGACAGCGTGATCATCACGACGGGGACGAGAATGCCGACGACGAACACCGCGTACATCGCGGCGTAATAGTCGAACGCGGCACGGAACCTGGTCCATGTCCTGGATATCATCTACAACCTGCGGCTTTCCAACGTCAGCGAGGTCCTGCCCGAGGACGTCGCGGTGGTCTTATCTGGTCCGCGCGCCGACGCGATCGGCGAGCTGCGGAACGACCTGCGCCACCACCTCGTTCGGCGTCGGCGCGTCACGGATATCGGCCCCGACCTGTTCGGCCGCGGCGCGGAACCCGGGTTCACGCAGCAGCGTCCCGATGGACTCGGCCAGGCCGTCCGTATCGGCTTGCGCGGCCGGGTCTTCGGCCGCCCGACCAACGCCCGCGCGCACGATGCCGCGCGCATAGTCGAACTGGTCGAACATCTGCGGCAGCACCAGTTGCGGCAGCCCATACCAACCGGCCGTGAGGCCGGTAGTCGAACCGCCGTGGTGCACAAGGAGATCGCACCCGGGCAGGAACAGTTGCAACGGCACCTCTTCGACGACGCGGACGCGCTCGGGCAGCTCACCGACCAGTGCACGATCGGAGGCGGAGAGCGCGACTACGATCTCGGCGTCCGCGACCTCCGACAGCGACTCGACGATCGCCAGCAGCGGGCGAGGCCCGGTCAGGCTCAGTGTGCTACCACCGAGACAGACCGCGATCCGCTTGCGCCCCTCATCGTTTCGATGCCAGTCGGGCAGCACGCCGGTCCCGTTGAACGGGATGAACCTGATCGGGGTGCCGGGCGGCGCGTCGGGCGCCTGCACGCTCGCCGGGCAGATGTCGAGCACGGCAACGGGGTCGGCCAGCGCACCACCCGACTCCGCGACCAACGCCGCGGTGCGTTCGGTGAACGGCCCGCCGGTCGGATCGATACCCCAACGGTGCACCAGCACAGGCAGATCCAGTACGGCGCCGAGTGCCCGCCCTACGGTCGCCAGCGGGTCGGTGAGGACGACGTCGGCGCCCCAGTCCCTGGCCACGTCGGCGAACACGTCGACGTACTGGGTCGCGTGGTTGTGCCAGTTCTGCGCGGCGATATGCCACAGACCCTGTCCCGAGGCCTGGTCCCGGTCCGCGAACAGCGGTAGCGGGAACATGCTCGGGTCGACCCTGGTACGCAGCTCGTCCATCGGCACGTTCAGCGCCGGCAATTCGACGGCGTTCAACCCGGAACGCCGCGCGGTGGCCGTGACGTCACTGCGCGAGGCGACCAGCACGTCGTGACCGGCCAGCCGCAACGCCCAGCAGAACGGCACCATCGCCAGCAGGTGCCCGGACGACGGTACCGGGACGACGAGGAATTTCATGCCCTTCACTCCTTCGGCTTCATCCACTCCATCGGATTGGTATGCCGGGGCACCCATGATGGAGCGGATTGCTCACTGTTGCGGCGCTTTTCGATGACGACGATGTTGTGGTAGAAGTGCACGGCGCCGATCCACTCGTCGTGCGGGCGGTTGCGCCGCCTCGCGTCCTTCTCGAATTCCTGGTGGTGCAGTGCGTCGACAAGTGTCTTGAGGTAGCCGACCGTGGTCGCCGGACTGTCGAGTTCGGTGCTGCTGCCGCCCCAGCCGGTCCAGTACGAGGTCTGGGTGTCCTCCACCACGTACAATCCGCCCGGGCGTACGTGGGCGAACAGTGCCTCGAACGAGGCGATCACATCGCCGCTGATGTGGCTGCCGTCATCGATGATGATGTCGAACGGGCCGAGCGAGCCACCGAGATCCGCGAGGAACACCGGATCGCCCTGGTCGCCTTGCAGTGGCTGTAACCGCGGTTCGGCGATGCCGGACTTGTCGAAGTAGTCCAGCCCGTACACCATGCCGCGGCGGAAATACTGCTTCCACATGCGCAACGAGGCGCCGCCGACGTTCGGCGCCTGATAGCCGCCGATACCGAGCTCCAGCACCCGCGCGCGACTGTTGCGCAGCGGCGCGAAATGCCGCTCGTAGTGCTGGGTGTACCAGTGGCCGCCCCACTTGTCCGAGCCGAACCGCAGCGACAGCGCGCTGAGGTCGTAATGGTATGTGGTGCAGGCGGTCACGATGCCGTCGGCGGCGCGCGCCGCGGCATCGCGGGCCATCCGCCACGGGTCGTCCGGCGCGAAACTGCCCGGCCCCGGCTCGTCCTTCAGCGCGATCGAGCGGGTGCCGATCTCGACGTCGGGCGGCCCGTACACCGCGCGCAGCAACTCCACCAGATCCTGCCGCACCACCAGCCACGGATCCTCCAGGGTGCCAGGGTCGACGGCGGGGTCCTCCGCGCCGAAGGTGACCAGATAATCCAGTTGCTTACCCTCATGGGTCAACTCGAACACCGCCATGACCGGCTGACTCGGCGCCGAGCCGTCGCGGGCCCGCCACGCGATTTCCTTCAGCACCGCATCGATCACCGTTTCGGTGCCGATCTCGCCGAGTCGTGCCGCCGTCTCCTCGTAGACCCCGTCCGCGATGGAGATCAGTTGCGCGGCAAGGAGATTCTCGTCGTTCAGGTTCACATCATCCATCCGTTCCGCCGGTGGCCACCGGCCTCGCTTCATCGACCAGGCGCACCCCTTCGGCCACGAGCATGGCTCGAACCATGCCGCGGAAATCCACCGAGTGCCGCCATCCTGTCCGCTCGCGCAACCTCCCCGCGTCGCCGACCAGCGGCTGCTGGTGGCGGGTCAGCACGGAAGGGCGTTCGCGGACGTGTTCTCGCCAGTCCAGCCCGGCCATGCCGAACGCGGCCGCGCAGAATTCCGCGACCGTGTGATACTCACCGGTCGCGACCACGAAGTCGTCGGGTTCGTCGAGCGCGAGGATCCGGGTCATCGCCTCGACATAGTCCGGCGCGTATCCCCAGTCCGCGCCCGCGTCGAGCCGGCCGAGTACCAGCTCGTCCGCCGCGCCACGTTGAATCCGGGCGATCGCCCGCACGATCTTGCGGGTGACGAATTTCTCTGCGCGCAAAGGTGATTCGTGGTTGAACATGATACCGGTCGACACGAACACGCCGCGCGCCCGATAGGCCCGGCAGGCCAATAGCCCCGCGGCCTTGCTCACCCCGTAGATCGAGTGTGGCCGCAACCCGCTGTCCTCGTCCCGTATGGTGCCGTCGCCGGGTCCGAACACATGTGACGAGGCCGCGTAGAACAGCCGGGTGCCGGTCTCGTAGCGGTCGATCGCCTCCGCGAAGTGCTGCACCGAAAGCGTGTTCACCCGGTGCGAGTCGCGGGCCAGCTCGCGCGGATCCACCGGCGGATCCTCCGAGGAATGCTGGACGGCCGCGAGCAGGTACACCTGCCGCGGCCGCTCGGCCACGATCAGCCGCGCGACCGATTCCGCGTCGGTGATGTCGACCGGCCCAGCGCGGCTGAGCGGGAGCACCTCGTGGCCACGCGCGCTGAGCAGGTTGGTCAGCAGCGTGCCGTCCTGTCCCGACGCGCCCGTGACGACGACGGTCATCTCACACCACCTCCAGCTCCGGCAGTGGGAATACGAGATGCCCACCGGCGGAGCGGAACTCGCGTTCGCGTTCGACCATCATCGAGCGGAAATGCCAGGGCAGCACGAAGTACTGGTCCGGGGCCTGCTCGCGCGCCCGCGCCTCGGACACGATCGGGATTCCGGTGCCCGGGGTGAACTTTCCGAACTTGTCGTCGTTGACCTCCGCGATGCACGGCAGGTCCGACGGCCCGATCCCGCAGTGTTGCAACAACACATTGCCCTTGGTGGATGCGCCGTAGCCGAACGTGCGGAGCCCGGCCTGCTTCGACCGGTCGAAGAACTCCCTGACCTGCTCCCGATGCTGGTCGACCCGCTTCGCGAAATCGGTGTAGATCTCCGGTGTGTGCAGGCCGAGACCGGCCTCCTCGGTGCGCATCCGTGCCAACTCGCTCGCGTCGGCGGCGGTCGGGGCGCCCCGCTTGCCCAGCGTCAGCGCGAAACTGCCACCGTTGATGGTGTTGCGTTCCACCTCCAGCACCACGAAGCCGCACCGCCGCGCCATCCACTCGATCTGGTCGAGGGTGTAGTACTCGAGGTGCTCATGGCAGATGGTGTCGTAGGACGTGGTGGCCAGCATGGCGGGCAGATAGCTCTGCTCGAGCACCCAGATGCCGTCATCGGTCAGGGCGGCGTATACGTCGCGCATGAACTCCAGCGGGCTCGGCACGTCGTAGAACATGGCGATCGAGGTGATCACCTTGGCCCGCCTGCCGTTCAGCAGCGAGGCAACCAGGTCGCGCGAGAAATAACCGGTCGCCAACCGCACATGCGGGGGGTAGAACTCCCGGAATTTCTCCCCCAGCGGATCGATCCCCAGCACGGTCGCGGCGTCGGCCGGGTACCACTTCAGCAACGTCGCATCGTTGCTGCCGATGTCGATCACCACATCATCGGGTCCGAGGTCTACCCGCGCCCGGATCCGCGACACCCGATGACCGAGATGATCGATCATCGAGCGATTCAGGCCGGAGCGGTATCCATAACCGGCGGAATACATTTCGTCGAAATTCGCGGTGTGCCGCAACTGCACCAGCCCGCACTCCTCGGCTCCGGTGCGCACACAGCGCACCAGCTCGAGCGGATAACGCGGCACCCCGAGCGGGTCGGTCGCCGGAAACACCCCGGTCAACGCCATCGTGCCGAGATCGACGACCGTTTCCAGGCGGGTGTTCTCGCACACCCGGCAGCGTTCGATCTGGCATGATCGGGGCCCTACATGGTTACGCACGCTGCCTCCTCCGGGCCTGACCTCTCATGCCGTGGTCCACCGTCAACGCCTCCGTCACACGTTCTCCATATCATGGGCGACCATCAACTGCACCAACTCCGTGAAACTCGTCTTCGGCTCCCACCCGAGCTTCTCCTTGGCCTTACGCGGATCGCCGGTCAAGTGGTGTACCTCGGCGGGTCGGAAGTAGGTGGGATCCACCTCGACGAGCACCCGCGAGGTGCGCCGGTCGATCCCCTTCTCCTCGAGTCCGGTTCCCTCCCAGACCAATTCGACACCGGTTGCCGAAAACGCCACCTCGCACAGCTCCCGAACGCTGTGCGTCTCCCCGGTCGCGATGACGTAGTCGTCGGGCTCCGGCTGCTGCAGCATCAACCACATCGCCTCGACGTACTCCTTGGCATAACCCCAGTCCCGTCGTGCGTCCAGGTTGCCGATGAAGAGCCGGTCCTGTTTCCCTCGAGCGATCCGCACCGCACCGCGAGTAACCTTCCTGGTAACGAAAACCTCTCCGCGCCTGGGTGATTCGTGATTGAACAAGGTCCCGTTGACCGTGTACATCCCGTAGGCCTCGCGATGGTTCACGGTGATCCAGTACGCGTAGAGTTTCGCCACCGCATACGGCGAGCGCGGATGGAACGGTGTGTCCTCGCTGAGTGCGACATCGTGCAAGCCGCCGTACAACTCCGATGACGACGCCTGGTAGAACCTGGTCGCGATGCCCGTCTTGCGGATCGCGTCCAGGATCCGAAGGGTGCCGATCGCATTGGTCTCCGCGGTGAATTCCGGTATCTGGAACGAGATGTGCACATGCGACTGTGCGCCGAGGTTGTAGATCTCGCTGGGTAACACCTCTTCCAGAATCCGATTGAGGCTGCTGGAATCCATGAGATCGCCGTAATGGAGAAACAACCGGCGTTGCGAATGCGTATCGGAATAAAGGTGGTCGATGCGATCGGTATTGAAATTCGAGGCACGCCTGACTATTCCGTGGACCTCATATCCTTGTTGTAGCAGAAATTCGGTCAGATATGACCCGTCCTGGCCGGTGATGCCGGTTATCAAAGCCTTCCTCATCAAACCTCCAACCAGAGACTAACGGTTGTCGAAATCATCGGCAATACCCTACATTTCAGTCGCCGCACGTACTAATATTTGGTCGCATGAGCACGGCCTCCGAGAGAACTCTGATAATGATTCCGACCTACAACGAGCGCCGCAACGTGGGGCCGTTGCTCGCTCAAATACTCGACCAGGGCACCGATTTCGATGTGCTCTTCGTCGACGACAACTCCCCTGACGGCACCGGTGAACTGCTGGATGACCTGGCCGAGGAGTACGCTCCGCGCATTCAGGTGCTGCACAGGCCGGGTCGCCAGGGCGTCGGCTCCGCGCACCAGGCCGGTATCCGATGGGCCTATTCCGAGGGATACGACAACATCATCACGATGGATTCGGATTTCGCACATCCGCCGTCGTATCTGCCCGCCCTGCGTGCTGCCGCAGCCGGTTTCGATATCGTGGTCGGATCGCGGTACCTCAAAGAGGACAGCCTGGCCGACTGGACTCCCTTCCGTAAGATCCTCACCCGCGTCGGGCATTTCCTCACCGTGACACTGTTGCGGATGCCCTACGACGCCACCGGCGCTTTCCGATACTACCGGCTCGGCACCGTTCCGGTCGGCGCTTTCGACCGGGTGCGGTCCACCGGATACTCGTTCTTCTTCGAAAGCCTCTACATCATGAACGCCAACGGTTTCCGTATCCAGCAGATTCCGATTCACGTGCTCAACCGCACGGCTGGTGCGTCGAAGATGCGCACCCGGGACGTGGCGACCAGTGTTCGATTTCTGCTCGTGCTGTGTGCGGAGAAGTACCTCCGGCCGAGCAAGCACCGCATCAGTTCGGCAGCCCGCCATTGATCCGCCTCCTCGAAAGCCAGTCGATCACCGTCGCCGCGTCCGGCCAATCGGACTCGGTGGCGGTGGTAGGGAATTGGTCGTCGACGTAGTCCTTGGCGAACTCCGACCGCGACCCCACCGCATCCCGCACCTCGGCCAGCGTCACCGCGGTACGCGCACCCACCTCACGCAGCCCGGTGCCGCCCGCGTGACCGGCGATCCATTCGGCGCACCACTCCACGGGGGCGAAGCTCTGGCGGGATCGCCCACTGGCGAACACCGGACGGTCGGCAGCCAGATCCGCCAGCACGCCCTTGCGGTAGTCGCCGCCATACATCGGGCCGAGCCGCACGATGAAAGTGTCCGCGCCGGTGCACAACTGCTCGGCCGCGGCGCGATTGCGGCCGTACACGGTGTCGAGTTGCGTCCGGGCGGAGATGCTGCTGATCTGGACGAACCTGTCCCACGTCCACTCATCCCGCAGCCGCTCGGTCCCGGTCACCGTCTCGTTCTGGTCGGCGGCCGGATTATGTTCGGCCCAAAAGCGTTTCGACGGGCACGCGGCATTGACCAGCACGTCGTATCCGCCCGCAGTACGCAGCCGCTCGTGGTTCGTGCGGACCACGGGCACCACCTCGTAGTCGCGGCGCCTGCCGAATGCCTCGACCAGCGTCGCACCCACGTAACCCGCGGCGCCGACAACAGCCACTCGTAGCCGGGACATCACCCGTTGCCTTCCAAGGTATGTGGCAGCGGCGCCACCTGGACGATCGGCGGATCGCACTCGTCCCACGGCTTGGTCAGCATCGCGATGAACGTCAGCGGCGTGATCGAGTACACCGTGTGCATCACGCCGATCGGCGTGCGGGTGCAGATCCCCTTGGACACGTGGATGAACTCCTCCTGGCAGTTCGGATCCTCGTGGTCGTCCTTGGTGACCAGCACGCCATTGCCCTCGACGAACAGCAGATACTCGACGAAGTGCGGGTGATAGTGCAGGCCGCGCACCTTGCCCGGATGCATGTAGATCAGATTGAACTCCAGCAGCGGTTCCGGTGGCACCCAGGTGAAGATGCCGCCGCGGCCGTCGCGGACGGTGTCGAGATTGCAGGACGGAGTAAGGACTTCGACCTTCATGGAGTGATCCCTTCATCAGGCGGGTACCGCGTTCGGACGGACGGCGAGCAGCTTGTCCGCGATGGAGTCGACCAGCGCGTCGCGCTGGTCCAGGAGGAAGAAGTGGCCGCCGGGCAGCAGCTCGGTGGAGCCGGCCCCCGGCAGCACATCGCGCCACGCCTCGAGCTGCGTGGCCGCCACCTGGCGATCGTCCCGTCCCCCGTAGAGGTGGACCGGGCAGGTCGGCGGCGGGTGCGGGACGAACCGATAGTCGTCGAAGATCTCGAAGTCGCTCCGCAATGCAGGCAGGAACAGCGCCATCACCTCCGGGGTGTCCAGGACCTCAGGCGGGATGCCGCCGTAATGCCCTACCGCGGAGAGGAATTGATCATCCGACAGGCTCGACAGACGTCCCGGTCGCGGCAGGTGCGGTGCCACCGACCCTGCGAGGAACAACATCTCCGGGGCGATCCCGGAAGGGAGTCGACGCGCAACCTCGAAGGCGGTCAACGCGCCTAGGCTGTGGCCGAAAAATGCGAAGGGCAACTCGGTGAGCGGAACCACCTGTGCCACTGCCGCATCCACCAATTCCCTGAACCCGCGCATCGGTGTCTGTCCGAGATGCCGGTGCCTGGCGGGCAATTCGACGGCGCACAACTCCACCCAATCGGGCAACCGTGTCCGCCACTGCGTGTAGGCCGCGGCCTTCCCACCCGCGAACGGCCAGCAGAACAGGCGCAACAGTGCAGGGGTGGCCTGCCGCCGGTGCAGCACCAGCCGATCCGCGGTGTCGCCCCCGCTGAATGTGTTTGGTACGACCGGCCGTTCGGGTGGTTCGGGCCGCACACTCGGCGTGGTCGGCAGCGGCGGCGCGGGCCGCGCGCTGGGCATTCGCGCCGGGGTCGGCTCCGTGCGGGCGGCCACCTGCGATGGCTCGGACCTGAACACGGCGAGATCACCAACGGTCACCAGTCGTGACACCTCGACCCCGACTGCCGCGAAGAATTTCGACAGGGGCGCCGAGGGGCCGACCTCGACGATCGCCGTTCCGGTGCGACCGAGTGCTCGCATATTGTCCTGCCAGCGGACCGGCGCGCTGATCTGGCGGACGAGATGGTCGGTAAGTGTCTCGGGCCGGTGGAACTCGCCGGTGAAGTTCGAGGTCACCGCGGTCGCACGGTCCGCACGCAGCCGCGGAGCGCAGTCGGCGACGTACCCGGCGAATTCCGATTCGATCGACCGCATCAGCCGGGAGTGGAAGGGTGCGCTCACCCGCAGCGGAACGAACCGCAGCTCCGGAAGACGCTCGGCGAGTAGCACTCTGGCGGCCGCGACGGTCTCGGTGGCGCCGCTGATGACGAGCTGCTCCGGTGAGTTGTCGTTGGCAACCTCGGCGCCGACGCCGGCGACGAGTTCGGCCACTGCGTGCGAGGCGATGTCGGGCAGGATGAGTGCGGCCATCGCGCCACGACCCTCCGCCACCGCCCGCTGCATGAGCGCACCGCGGGCCCGCACCAGCCGGACCCCGTCGGCTAGCTCGAGGACACCGGCCGCGACCAACGCGCTGTATTCGCCGAGGCTGTGTCCACCGAATGCGACCGGCTGCACACCGCATTCGGCCGTCAGCACCCGGTGCGCCGCGATCTCCATGGTGAGCACGCACGGCTGGGTGTACTCCGTGCGATGCAGCCGCTGATCCCGTTCGACGCAGATCCGCAGCAGGTCCTCCCCCACGGCCTCGGCCGCCTCGTCGAAAGTCGCACGCGCGAGCGGGAATTCGGTGCAAAAGTCCGCGCCCATTCCGACCCGCTGTGCGCCCTGACCAGGAAATACGAGGCTACATTCGGCATTCATCGCACTACCTCCGCGGACCGGCAGTGCCCACTCATCGCGCCGCCTCGACGGACGATTCGGCCGCCTTCGGTGCCGGGATGTAGCCGACCTCCGCGCAGTGGGCCAGATAGGCCTGGACCAGTTGCTCGGTCGGCGGACAGTCGATGCCCGCCGCGCCGAGTACCCGGCGGGTATACGCGCAATCGGCGTAGGAGCTCTCCTCGTAGTGGATGAAGCCGAAGAGCTCGATGCCGTACTTGAACATCTCCAGGGTCTGGCTGTCGTAGACCTCGTCGGTGCCGCGGCGATAGATCTCCCGTTCGGTGGCCCGGCGGTGGAATTCCTCTAGCGGCACGAGACCTACGTCGTACCCGGCCCGTTGGACGTAGCGCACGACGTCGTAGTAGCGCCGGATGTCCGGGTTGGTCAGGTGGTAGGTCTCCCGATAGGTCGGTCTGCGCAACCCGATGTGCACGATGGCCGCGCTGACATAGTCGACCGGGGTGATGTCCCAGTGCACCGGCGTCAGCATCGTCTCGCCGGTCTCGATCATCGTCTTGAGGATGTCGTAGTAGGCGCCCTTGACGCTCACCTCGGAGAACGGGTATCGCCCGGTGACGCTGTCGCCCATGATGTTTCCCGGACGCACGATGTCCCACAGCAGGCCACGCTCGCTCGCCGCCCTGATGAGTTTCTCGGACTCGTATTTCGTCTGCTGGTACGGCAGATGGTCGTAACCCTGGCCCAATTCGAGGTCGCGCTCGGTGAACGGCGGGTTGTTGAAGTTGAGCCGGTCACCCAGCGCACTGAAGCTGGAGATGTACATGAGGTATTTGCCACGCGACTGGAGCGCGAAATCGACTGCGCGCCTCGTGCCTTCGACGTTGATCGGGGCGAGCGCATCGTAGAAGGTGACGAGCGTGGTACGGCCCGCGGCGTGGATGGTCAGGTCGACCTCTTGCGCAATTCTGCGCCAGGTCACCTCGTCCAGGCCGAACCGGTCGTTCGATACGTCACCGAGCACTGGCGTGACCCTGGCCGCGAAGGCGGCGTCGAGAGCACCGTCCGGGTCGTAGGTGGCGAGGAAGTGCTTGATCCGTTTCTCGGCCGCGGCCAACGAGGTGCCGCGCACCAGGCAGGTCACCCGAACGTCGGTGTGCGCCAGCAGATCGTGCAGCACCTTGCCGCCGAGCACACCGGTGACGCCGGTGATGAAAACCGATTCCACCGCGATCGGTGCGTCCATGGCGACGACGGGGATGTCGTCCTGCGCATCGACGGCTCGTGCGTCGGCCGAGCCTTGCGGAGCGCCGATCGGCGGGGTCGCGGCCGCGATGATCCCTTCGGCAATGAGGTAGTCGGCGAGCGAGCTGATCGTCGGGTAAAGCTCGATCGACTCCGCCGGAATTTTGACCTCGTGCAGCTTCATGAGCCGGTTGAGCATCCGCACCGTGGCCACGGAGTCGAAGCCGAAGTCGACGAAGTCCGCGTCCAGCTCGAGTTCCGCCGGATCCGTTTTGGTGAGATCGGCGAAGATATCGCGGATCTGCTCCTGCAGTACGGCGCGCAGCTCTTCGTCGGATTTCGCAGGCGATGCGGGTTCCGGCTCGGCCACGATCGGGAGGAGCACCACGCCGTTGCTGTCCTCGGTATCGGTGTTCGCCTCGCCCACCTCCGGGATATTCTGCGCGGGCGCACCATTGGGCCGGTGGCCATTACGCTCGCCGGACCCGGTCGGCTCCTGGCTCTGCGCGACAACCGTCTTCACCACCAGTTGCGACGTCCCGGTTGGTTCGGTGTGGCGGCGGTAGTCCTCGGGCACGATCCAATGCCTGCGCCGCGCGAAAGGGTAGGTGGGCAGGCTGACGATGCCGCCGAAGGGGCGCTCGTAGACCTGTTCCCACTCCACAGTCCACCCGGCGGCCCACAATTCGGCCACCCGCGGCAAGTTGCCGGAGCGCAGCAGGCCGCGCAGCTCGGTGCGGTCCGCCTCGGTTTCACCGGGCAACTCGTCGAGCTCGCGATGGGTGCGGGCCACGCCTCGGAACACCAGCAGACCCGCCGCGGGCACCCGCGCGGCGGGATCGGCCGCACTCTCCAGCAGCTCGACCAGTTCCGCCGTCGAGGTGGCCACCACGGCCAGCCGGTGCTCGAACGACGCGCGGCCGACGGCCAGTGTCCAGGCCACATCCGCGAGTGGCAGCGGGTTCTTCCGCAGCTGGCGAGCCAATCGGCCGACTGCCTCGGTCAGTCGATCGGCGTCGCGCGCCGACAGCACCACAAGCCGCGGCTGGTCATCCGACTCGGACAGTGGGAGTTGGTCGGCGTCGGTGAGAATCACATGGGCATTGGCCCCGCCCGCACCGAACGAGCTGACAGTGGTGATTCGCGGTGTTCCGTCATCCGGCCGCGGCCACGCGGTGGGTGTGTCGATAATCCGGAACGGGGTCGCGGCGAAGTCGATCGCCGGGTTCGACGGGTCGCTGTGCAGATTCGGCGCCATCGTGTCGTGGCGCAGTTGCAGCAGCGCCTTCACGACGCCCGCCGCGCCCGCGGCTGCCTCGAGATGCCCGACACTCGATTTCGCCGACCCGATACCGCAGTAGCCCCGCTCCGTCGTCAACCGGCGGTAGGCCCTCGTCAGCCCCGCGATTTCGATCGGATCACCGAGTGCGGTACCGGTGCCGTGTGCCTCGACGTAGCCGATGTCGCGGGCATCCACCCCGGCCGTGGTCAGTGCACGGCCGATGAGATCGGCCTGTGCCGTCGGATTCGGCACCGTGAACCCGTTGGTGTGGCCGCCGTGGTTGACGGCGCTGCCCCGGATCACGCCGTAGACCCGGTCACCATCGGCGCGCGCATGCCGTAAAGGCTTGAGCACCAAAGTGACAACGCCCTCCCCCGGCACATAGCCGTCGCCGCCTGCGCCGAACGAGCGGCAGCGGCCATCCGTGGAGGCCCACCGTCCGTAGCCGAGCAACAGGTACTTCCCAGGATGGATCGACACATTCACGCCGCCTGCGAGGGCATATGCGGATTCACCGCGGCGCAGACTCTCGCACGCGAGATGCAGGGCGGTCAGCGAGGCCGAGCACGCCGTGTCCACGGCCAGGCTCGGGCCGCTGAAACCGAAGTGATACGAAACCCGGTTGGGGATGGCGAAATAGCCGGAGATCGGCACACCAATGAAGGCTTGGTATTCGGCATACCCGACACCGGCGAAGACACCGGCGTCGACCAGCCCACGGGCCCGCGCGCCGGCCCGCAATCGGTCCGGCGAGTAACCGGCGTCTTCCAACGCAGCCCAGGATGTTTCGAGGAACAGCCGCTGCTGCGGGTCCATCTCCTCGGCATCTTTGGGGGTGATACCGAAGAACCGTGCGTCGAACTTGTCGACGTCATCGATGAAACCGCCCCAGCGCGCATAGGTGGCGCCCGGCTCGTCGGGGTCGTCGGAGTGGAAGGCGCGGTGGTCCCAGCGGTCCGGCGGCACCTCGATGATGCAGTCGCGGCCGGAAACCAGGTTGGCCCAGAACTCTTCGATATCCCGCGCCATCGGGAACCGGCCCGCCATACCGATGACGGCAATGTCGTCGTCCACGTCACGTGCGGGGCGGGTGCCCGGGACGTTGACGGCGGCCGTGGGGGTGGGGTCCGCGGATGCGGTGACTGTGGGGGCGAAGGCCGGGGCGTCGGGCACGAACGGCTGAGTGGCCTCGGTGCGCAGCGTCACCAACCGTTCCGGGTGCTCCTCGGTGAGGTAGCCCGCGAGATCCCGGACAGTTTGGTATTCGAAAAACAGGGTGCTCGGCAGTGCGCCGAAGTCCGTCTCGAGTCGATCGTTCATTTTGCTGATCAGTACCGAATCGATTCCATAGTCCTGCAACGGAATACGTGTGCGAATCCGGTCGGGATCAAGCCGGCAGTATCCGGCGAGTAGACCCTTCAGGTACTCCTCCGCGATCCGCCGGAGGGAAGCCTCGTCGGCGGACTCGCCGGGTTGAGGCGCCTGTTCCGCGATAGGTGTCGGCGTGCCGACTCCCGTGGGTCGAATCTCTGATTCCGCAACGGGTACCGCCATCGCGGCAGCGGAGGGTGAACTGCCCCCTTCGGCGACAGGTGCCGACTGCGGCGCACGTGTGGGTCGAAGTACCGGTTCGGCAACTGTTGTCGCCGCCGTTGTGATCTCGGGTGCGGTGTCGTCGGGCACCCAGCACCGTTCTCGCTCGTACTGGTAGCCAGGTAGGTGTACTCGCTGCGCGAATTCCGCTGACCAGCCAGTGAATTCGACTCGTTCGCCGGCGACCCATCGCCGCGCGGTCTCGGTCGGATCAGCGAGCACCGTCGCGGCGTGTTCCGCAATGGTGGTGTCGGAGGTCAGGCCGGTGAAAATCCGTGCCGGAGTGTCGCCTTCGATGAAGTCGGCCAGCCGAGCCGCGAGGCCGTCGACGGAATCGGCGACGATCGCGAGGCGGTGCTCGAAGGCCGCTCGGCCGAAGGCGAAGGTACGCGCAATATCCGGGAGCGTGACCTCCGGGTGCGCGGCCAGATGTCTGCGCAGCGCCCGCGCCGCGCGGCTGAGGCTGCCCGCCGTGCGGGCCGAGAGCACCACCACTTGCGGTCCATCGCTTCCGGTGTGCCGGTGGAGTGCCCGAACCGACGGGTAGTCGTCGACGACGAGGTGGGCATTGGTGCCGCTGAATCCGAAGGAGCTGACGGCGGCGCGGCGCGGCTCCGGCCACGCGCGCAGGTCGGTATTGACGAAGAACGGCGAATTCGCCAGATCCAGTAGCGGGTTCACCGACTCGACGTGCAACGAGGGTGGAATCTGCCCGGCGCGCATGGCCAGCAGCACCTTGAACAGGCTCGCCATTCCGGCCGCGTGCGAGGCGTGCCCGATGTTCGACTTCACCGAGCCGACCGGAATGGTACCTACCGTGTCGGTGTAGTGGCGGAATGCCGAGGTGAGTGCGTCGATCTCGATCGGGTCGCCCAATCGGGTTCCGGTCCCGTGTGTTTCGATGTAGCAGATGCTCGACGGGTTGATTCCATTGGCCTGATAGACGTCCAGTTCCAGCGCGGTCTGGGAGCGTGTGCTCGGTGCGGTGATGCCGTTGGTGCGACCGTCGTGGTTCACCCCGATACCGCGGATCACCCCATGGATCGGGTCGCCGTCGCGTTCGGCCGCCGCCAGCGTCTTCAAAACCACCACGCCGACGCCTTCGGCGATAACGAACCCGTCGGCGGCCGCGTCGAAGCTCGCGCAGCGGCCGCGTGGCGACAGCATCCCCATCGATGAGGCCAGCAGGTGGTACTCAGGTGTCACGAAGACCGCCACCCCGCCCGCCAGCGCGAGATCGGATTCACCGGTGGCGAGGCTGCGGCAGGCCTGGTGCACCGCGACCAACGCCGACGAGCAGGCGGTGTCCAGCCCGAGACACGGTCCGGTGAGATCGAGGTGGTAGGCCACTCTGGCAGGCAGGATGGCCGGGCTGTTGCCGGTGAACATATGGTGCGAGCCGAACCCGGCACGGTTGCGCAGCAGTGCCGCGTAATCGGATCCGGGCGACCCGGCGAATACGCCACATCGGCTGCGCCGCAGCGACTTCGGATCAATCGCGGCATCTTCCAGCGCCAGCCAACTGTGTTCGAGGAACAACCGCTGCTGCGGGTCCATGTAGTCGGCCTCGGCGGGCACCATATCGAAGAACGTCGGATCGAAGCGGTCGACGTCGTCGAGGAATCCGCCCCATTTCGAGTAGGTTTTACCCGGCGTCACCGGTCCCGGCCGGAAATGGTCGGCGATCGGCCAGCGCGACGGCGGGACCTCGGTCACAGCATCCCGGCCCTCGGCGAGGTTTCGCCAAAATTCTTCGAGGTCAGCGGCGCCTGGAAACCGCCCCGACATTCCGATGACAGCGATATCCATCGACTCCGGCACCGTCCTTCCTGAAGGGATCGACGGTGCGATCGTGGGGCGCGCGGACGCGGCCGTGACGGGTGTTGTGGCGACCGGTGCGGCGATGTCTGGCGCCGCGGCGGCGGGCGCCGCGGCGGCGGATGACGCTTCGGTGGGTGCCGCGGCGACGATCGCGCCGTCGTCGGCGATCCGGCGGCTCAATTGCCGCACCGACGGGTGATCGAAGACCACCGTCGGCCGTAGTGACAACCCATAGCGGGCATTGACCCGGTCGATGATCTTGACCGCGAGAATCGAATCGACGCCGTACTCGGACAGCGGCAGCTCCGGGTGCACCTCGGCGCGCGACACCCCGAGACCCTCCGCGACCATGCCGGTGACCTCGGCTTCGAGGCTCGAAATATTCACCGAGTCCACATGATCAGGTGACGCGGGCCGGGTCGCGATGCCAACCGCATCCTCCTGCGAGAGGGCGGCCGCAGGCACGGGCACGGGCACGGGCACGGAGTCGCTTACGCCCGCCAGCAGGCGGAAACTCGGCTCCGTGTCGGCCGATAGCCCGGGACCCCAAGCCTGCACCCCGGTGACACCGGCGTTCGTCAGCGCGTCGCGCCACTGATCCTCGGAAAGCAACGGCGAGTGCGCGATCCGCAGTTCGGGATCCCGATACCCGTGCCAGCCGTCGAGCAGTCCGAAGGTCAACGCGAGCACCTCGAGATCGGTGGTCGCCTCGGTGAACGCCAGCACCCCCGCCGGCGCGAGCAGACGACGGACATGATGCAGCGCGGGTTCGATCGCCCGTACCGCGTGTAAGACGTTGGCGCACACCACGAGATCGGCACCCGCGACGGGGAAACCCTGCGTCACCGGATCTGCCTCGATATCGAGCACCCCGAAACGCATTCCGGCCCGGTCGGCAAAAGTGCGCCGGCCGTGCGCGACGAAGCTCTGCGATACGTCGGTGTAGTGGTATTCGAACGGCACTCCGGTAGCGATCAGCGCGGCTACCACGGCGTGCGTCGAGCCGCCGGTGCCCGCGCCGACTTCCACCACCCGCAGCGGCACCGCAGTGCCTGTCCGCTCCTGGTTGCCTGCCTGTTCCCGCGCGACCGCCGCCACCAGATCGGCGAGCAGTCCGTTGGCGAAATCATAGGCCGCGTTCCCTCGGTAGATCGCACCGACCAGATCGAGTTCGCCGCGGGGGAACAACACCTCGGTCGCGGCCAGCTCGCCGCGCAGCACCTGTGGGTAGGCGGCCAGGCAGGCGTCGAGCAGCGCCACATACGGTTCGGTCTCGGGGAATCGGGCGAGCAGGTCCGCGCGCATCCACGTCGTGCCCGGCGGTGGGCCCGTGACCACGATCTCGTCGCCCTCGCCCCGCACCAATCCGTGCCGGAGCAGGATGTCGAGGCAGCTGGTGAGCAGACGTCGGAAGCGTGGCAGCACACCGAGACGCCCACGCACCGATTCGACCGACCACTCCCCTGCCGTGAGTCCGAGGTCGGTCAGCACGCCGAACAGTCGCATCGCCGCGTAGCGCCCCAGCTCCGTTTGTCCGGGCTCGACGATCCCGCCCTGGCGCGGGGTGGACTCGAATCGTGCCACGGCCGCGTCGAATCCCGACTTCGGTGGCGAGATGATCCAGTAATCCCGTTGATCGAATGGGTATCCCGGCAGCGGTATCCGTCGGGCTGGTTCGGTCCAGTCGACCGCGGCTCCGGTGACCCACTGCCGTGCCATCTGTTCGGGGGACGTCGCCGGCTCGAGTTCCGCTCGCCGCGTGCGGGCGCCGAGAGTTCCGGTCATCACAGGGCTCGGCTGGTCGCTGAGGTACTGCTCGAGCGCGGTTGCCACCGTATAGGGGCTGGTCGCGACGACCGCGAGCCGATGCCCGAGCGCGGGTCTGCCGACCTGCAGCGTATGCACCGCATCGGCGAAATCGGCGGGGTCCAGCGCGCGGAAATGCTGCGCCATCGTCTCGGCGTAGCGCCGGAGCTGGCCGGCCGACCGCGCCGAAAGGACGAAGACCTCCGGTTCGCCCGTCGCCGCGGGCCACGCCCGTTGGTCGATGAACTCCGCAAGCACCACATGGGCATTCGCACCGCCCGCGCCGAACGCGCTGATCCCCGCACGGCGCGCCACCGCAACGCCGTCAACGGTGGCGCGCGGCCAGTCTTCGAGCTGTTGCGGCAGATGGAACGGCACCGTGTCGAACGCGATCGCCGGATTCACCTGTGCCGCATGCAAGGTCGGTGCGATGCGGCCGTGCCGGAACTGCAGCAGCACTCGGGTGAGGCCCGCGATGCCGGCGGCCGCCTCCAGATGCCCGATATTCGACTTCGTCGAGCCGAGCGCACGCCGTCGCCCCTCGCCGATGTGACGACCGAATGCCGCTGCCAGGCCCGCGATTTCGATCGGATCACCGAGTGCGGTGCCCGTGCCGTGCGCCTCGAGGTAGTCGATCGTCCCAGGTTCGACTCCGGCCGCGCGTAGCGCCTCGGTGATCACCTCGGCCTGCGCCCCGGGATGGGGCACGCTGTATCCGGCGGTCTGCCCTCCATGATTCACCGCGCTGCCCAGCACCAGGCCGTGGATGGTGTCGCCGTCGGCGAGGGCGGTACGCAGCGGTTTGAGATAGACCGCGCCAACTCCTTCGCCGGGCACGTAACCGTCGGCCCCCGCGCCGAACGGCCTGCACCTGCCGGTGTCCGACATCATGCCCAAACTGCTCAGCAGCAGAAACTTGTCCTGGTGCAGCAGCAGATTCACCCCGCCGACGATCGCCGCGTCGCACTCGCCGTCCAGCAGACTGCGCCGGGCGAGATGCAGCGCGGTGAGCGACGCCGAACACGCCGTGTCGACGGTGAGGCTCGGCCCGCGCAGGCCGAGAGAGTACGACGTCCGGTTTGCGATGGACGACGGAATCGACGCCACCGCAACGGGATCGCCGCTACGCGTGGCCTCCACGCCGAGCAGCCGGTAGTCGCTCCAGGTCGCGCCGACGAACACCCCGACCCGCCGATCCCGGACGGCCGGATCCTCGTGGTGGTAGCCGGCGTGTTCGAGCGCCGCATACGCCTGCTGGAGAAACAGCCGCTCCTGTGGATCCATGAGGGGGGCGTGGGCTGGCGGGATACGGAAGAACTGCGGATCGAAACCGGACACGTCCCGCAGGAAGCCACCCGTCATCGGTGGGTCACCCGCCGAGCCGTGGGCGGTGAGCCACCACCGTTGTGCCGGAACGGGTCCGACCGCGTCGTGTCCGTCGCGCAGGTTGCGCCAGAACTCGTCGGGGGTATCGGCATCGGGGTAGCGGCCGCTGAAACCGACGATGGCGAGGGCGGTTTCGTCCTCGGGGCGGCTACTCTGCGGTAGAGGTGCGGGCTCGGGCCCTGCGGGTACGCCGGGGTTACCCGAGGGTATCTCGGTTGGCGTCGCCGCGGGGGTGGTCGGACTCGGACGTAGTCGTGCACGCACAGTTTCCGCGTCGCCCCAGACACAGGCCACTTGGGCGCGATCGGCCGACGCGGCCGACATCAGCAGATCCAGCCCGATGTCGGTGGGCAGCAGCCCGATTCCCGCGCGTCCCAACGCCTCGATCTGCTCGGCGGGCGGACGCATCCCGCCCTCGGCCCACAGCGGCCAATTGATGCTGATCACCCGGGGTGACCCCGCGGTGTGGTCGTGCAGTTCGGCGAAGGCATCGAGATACCGGTTCGCCGCCGCGTAATCCGCTTGCCCCGGATTGCCCAATACCGCGGAGATCGACGAGAACAGCACCATCAAGCGGGCCTCCGGGACAGCCCTGATCAGCCACTCCGCGCCGCGGAGTTTCGGCGCGAGAACCGATCTCGCCGCGTCGCCGCCAGTGCTGGCGAGCAGACCGTCGCGCAGCTCTCCGGCGCCGTGGTACACCACGTCGATACGCCCGAAGGTGGCGCGTCCGATAGTCGCGACTCGTTCCACGTCGGCGGCGACCGAGATGTCGGCCCGTACGTGAACGGCTTCGCCGCCGAGACCGGTGATCTCGGCGAGCAGCCTTGCCCCCGACTCGTCGAGCGGACTGCGTGACACCAGCAGCAGCCGGGCCCGGTACTCGCGGGCGAGCCTGCGGGCGAGTTGCTTGCCGATGCCACCGAAGCCGCCGGTCACCATCGCCACCATGTGCTGTTCGAGCAGCGGAGCGGTCGTTCCCGTTGCGGCTACGGAGATTTCCTGTGGTGTCCGGACCTCGCGGCGGCCCGCGCGATAGCGGATCTCGGTCGCCGCGTCGTGGTCATCAATGGCGAGTTCGGCAGCGATCACAGCGTCGAGATCGGCTGTCGTGTCACACAGCACGGCCCGGACGATCGGCCGTGGCAGCTCGAGCCGGACGGTGCGCGCGAAGCCACCGATCAGTGCGCTGCTGAGCGTTCCCGGTGTGGACGCTGTCGAAAGGACAAGTACCCGGCGCACGGGTGCGTCCGGAGCATCGGCCACGGCCCGCACCAACTCGCGCAACGGGAGGTACACCTGCTCCGCGATCCGGTGCGGGTCGATCTCGGCTCCCGTGAGGCGCTCACTCCACAGGTACACCGCCGCGTCGAAGGTTCGGCGTCGGGTGGACAGCTCGGTGAGCAGGAATCGCAGGTGCTGCGGGTCGGCTGGATCGACCACGAATTCGGATGTACCGGAGACGAACTCACCACCGGGCCGGACGCGGACGACCGTGGCCCGTCCCTGGTGCCGATACGGCTGGTCCGCGGTGTCGAAGACGAGCAGGCTTTCGGGCTCCCGCCGCCGAGGCGGCGAATCCGCTGGCTGCCAATCGAATCCGAAACTGACCATACTGGCGCGACGCGGCGCGACCGGCTCCACTGCCGCCGGTTCCGTCGTGGCCGCACGGTACCGCGAGCCGACCGTGTCGGCCAGATGTCCGGCGAGCGCGTCGATGGTCTGGTATTCGAACAGCAGTGTCGGATAGAGCGGTTCACCGACCCGTGCCTCCAACTCTGCGGTCAATCGCAGTAGTCGGCTCGAATCGAGGCCGAGTTCATAGAAACCCACGTCGGTCGCGATGCCGGTGGAGTCGATGGCTATCTCGGTGG
This sequence comes from Nocardia sp. GCM10030253, assembly GCF_042675075.1. Classification (NCBI taxonomy): domain Bacteria; kingdom Bacillati; phylum Actinomycetota; class Actinomycetes; order Mycobacteriales; family Nocardiaceae; genus Nocardia; species Nocardia sp. GCM10030253. The sequence continues at coordinate 343,233 of NZ_JBHTDL010000011.1, forward strand.
CGACGAGCGCCACCAGGTCCGCGGTGATCAGCGCGAGCGGATCCCGGGTATCCGCCCGATGGCTCGGCGCGGACCCGATCCCGGCCTGTGCCGGTCCGGTCGAAGCCGCGACCGGTGACATCGTCGCCGTCGGCTGCGCCGCGTAGGGCTCGGTCAGCAAGCGATGGATGTCCGCGCCGCCTCGAACGCGTTTGGAGGTCAGCCGGTATTCCGCGACCGCGCGGCCGGCCTCGTCATACAGCTGCACTTGCGCCCGCAACAGATCCTGTGCGTGGCCACGAACCGTGGCATACACGAACACCCGCTCCGGCGTCGGGCGCCACGCCCGGACCTCGCTGAAGTGGATCGGAATGAACGCGCTGTCGTCATCGATGCCCAGTCGATGCGGATCGACGAACGGCACGATCGTCGACGCGTCCAAGAACGTCGGATGCAGCAGAAACCCGGGCAGGTACGCCGCCCCTTCGGCGCCAAGCGTCAGCTCTGCGGTCACCACATCCTCATGGCGACCGAAAACGCCTGCGGCGCGCATGAAATCGCGATGCTCGATGCCGCGGCTACCGCTCTGCCGATACATCTCGTCCAGACCACGGGCCGCGATCAGCGCCGCCCGAACGGCACCCAGCTCCGCCGGTTCCGGGTCGGCAGATGAATCAGAGTGCGTGACAACACATTCGGCGACAAACTCGATAGGCCCGGTCGGTACGCCCGAGTCGAGCCGCTGCACATCGATCCGAACGCGACCGCTGCTCGTCTCCACTCGGAACGCGATGCGGACCGCGCCGCCGGAGTCCAGCGCGACCGGCCGATGGAACAACGCCTCCCGGATCACCAGGTCCGCCGGTGCGTAGCCGGCCGCCATCGCGGCACGCAGGATCATGTCGAGATACACCACACCGGGCAGGATCCGCACGCCGTGCACCCGATGGTCCCGCACTACCGGATCGTCCGCGAGGACAGTGGTGGCAAAGCTGTCCAGCTCGATGTTTCTCATACCAGCGGCTCCACGCGCAGAAACGACGCGGTGGGCATTTTCGGCGCGGGCGCGGTGGGCACCGGAGGAAGCACGAACCGAGGCCCGGGATCGGCCGGTGTGTTCGGGACCGTTTTCGGCAGCATGAAGCTCCTCTTGCGGAAGACGGGTGACGACAGCGGATTACGCACCGGACGGTGCGCCGCAGGTGCCTCTTCGACGATCAGGTGTGCGTTGGTGCCGCCGAACCCGAACGAGCTGACGCCCGCGGCACGAGGCCTGCCGTCGGCGCTGCGCCACGGGCGCAGCTCGCGGTTGATGTACAGCGGTGACCCGGCGAACGCGAAACGCGGGTTGAGGTTCTCGCAGTGCAGCGAGGGTGGCAGCGCACCATGGTGCACCGCGAGAATCGTTTTCACCGCACCGGCGATCCCGGCCGCCGAAAGCAGATGGCCGATATTGGTTTTCACGCTGCCGACGGCGCAGGGCTCCGGACCGCGCGAGCGGTCGCCGAGCACGGTCGCCAAGGCTTTCAGTTCGATCGGATCGCCGATCATGGTGCCGGTGCCATGTGCCTCGACGTAGGACAGCGCGTCGGGCGACATGCCCGCGGTGTCGAGGGCAGCGGTGATGACCTCGATCTGCGCGTGCATGTTGGGGGTGGTGATGCCCATCGTGTGCCCGTCGTTGCCGATCGCCGAGCCGCGCAGCACCGCGTAGATCCGGTCTCCGTCGCGGACCGCGTCGTCGAGTCGCTTGAGCATCAGTAGTGCCGCGCCTTCTCCCGGCACGAAACCGTCGGCGTGCTCGGAGAAGGTGGCGCAACGGCCGTTCGGGGACAGCACACCGGCCGCGGCCAGTGTCAGGAACGGTGTCTCGTCCAACAGCACCTCGACGCCACCGGCCAGTGCCGCGTCGAGTTCACCCGCGCGCAGCGCCTGGCAGGCCAGGTGTACCGACACCAGCGATGACGAGCAGGCGCTGTCCAGTATGAGATTGCCTGCGTGCCAATCGAAGTAGTCGGAGATACGAGCGGCGATGAAGTTCTGCCCGATGCCGACGATGGTGTGCCGGTCGGCGACCGGGATGCGGTTGAAGTAGTTGGCCGTACGGCTGCCTGCGTACACCCCGATCCGCCGGCCCGCGAGCTCGTCGCGGTGATATCCGGCATCCGCGGTCGCCAGCACGGACGCTTCCAGCAGCAACCGCTGCAGGGGGTCCATTTGCCAGGCGAGCGCGTCACTGATCCCGAAGAACTCGGGGTCGAACAGGTCGACGCCGTCGACGAACCCGCCCCATTTGCTGTTGGTCAGTCCCGGACCACCGGTCGGGTGGTAGTACCTCGCGGGATCCCAGCGCGCCGGATCGACCTCGCGGATGCCGGATTCGCCGGTGGCGAGCATGCGCCAGAACGCGTTCGGGTCATCCCCGCCCGGCAGGCGGCAGCCGATGCCGACGATGGCGATCGGTGCCACCGACCCTCCGCGCCGCTCGTCCGACGCCGGGAGTGCGCCGGCGCGGTGCGTGCCAGTGCCATTGGTCGCGGCACGGTCGATTGTGCTCGCTGGACCTGAATCAACCTGGAATGCAGTCTGATTCGAATGCGATGTCGCGGCGAACAGTTCCGGATGCTGTTCGGTCAGCAAGTCCGACAGTGCGTCCAGTGTGGGGTACTCCAGCACCAGCGCGGGGTCGAAGGGCTGTCCGGTCACGTTTTCGATGCGGCGCACCGCGGAAGCGATGAGTACGGAGTCGGCGCCGTACTCCTCGAAGCGCTTGTGCCCCTCGAAACGGGTGGGAGCGAGCTTCAGCTCGTCGGAGAAGATCCCCAGCAACTCTTGATATGCCCGGCTCGACCGGCCGCGTGGGGCGGCGTCGACGGCAGGCGGGGCCGCGGCCGGTGTCGAGGCCGCGGCGGGCTTCGACGGTCGGAGCGAGAGTTGCAGTGGTGCACCGTGATAGGGCAACACGACCGGTGTATCGCCCAAGCCGAGGATGCCGTCGAGGAGATCGAAACCCGCCGCGGCAGTCATCGTCGGCAGCCCGGTCGACCGGTACGCCGACGTTGTCACCTCACCGAACCCGGTGCCACGGAAGGACGGCCACTCGATCGAGTGGAACCACGTCCTGCCGTTGGCGTGCTGGGCCTCAGCGAATCGGTCCAGGTGTGCGTTGGCCATCGCGTAGTCGGACAACCCGACCGCGAGGCCGGGCAGGACAGCCGAGACGGAGGAGAACAACACGAAGAAGTCCGGCCGATCCGCGGCGAGCACCTCCGCGAGCACCTCCGTTCCGGCGATCTTCGGCGCCAGTACGTCCGCCACCGCGGGCGCGGTCTTGCGGACGAACGCGGGACTCTCCGCGGAAACACTGCCCGCGCAGTGCAATACCCCGCCGATCGGGCCCAGCTCGCGCCGGACCTCCGCGAAGAAGCGGGTCAGTGCCGCCTGGTCGGTAAGGCTGCCGAAGTAGGTACGTATCGCGACGCCTCGGTCGCGCAGCGTGGCCAGCCGCCGCACCTTGGCCGCCTGCGGCCCGTCGGTATCGGCGAGCCGAGACCATTCGGATTCGGGTGGCAGCGGCTCGCGTCCGAGAACGGCCAGCCGCCGCGCGCCGCGCTCTACGAGCATTGCGGCGAACTCCGCGCCGAGGCCGCGAGTTCCGCCGGTCACGACATAGGTGCGTGCGGGATCGACGACGAGTCCGGTGCGTGGCGTCACCGGATCGAGCCAGACAGTCTCGCGCCGCCCGGCCCGGTACCGCACGCGCGGGGCATCGTCACCGACGGACGCGCACTCCGCACCGAGGATCTCGATCAGCGAGTTCGGATCAGCGCAGACGGCGGCACGGTGGTCGACCAGATGCACAGTTCGGGTGTGCACGTCACCGATCTCGTCGGCGAGGGCCGCGACCAATCCGGCGAGCGGCGTGCACTCCGGACCGTCGGCGCCCGGGTTGCCCGCTGCCATGTGCAGCAGGATCAGGGCGCCTGCTCGGGCATCGATCACTCCCTGGTACAAGCCTATTCGGCCGAGATCCGTCGTCGGCCGGTGACCCGAAGGCAGCGGGGCGAGGTCGCAGAGATCGATCACGCTGTCGGTGTCCGGGTATCGAGCCAGCAGTGCGCGACCGAGCTGGGCACCCGCGGCGAAGTCGGCGCGATCGAGCTCACCGCCGCGTGGGACATCGGTGACCCGGATCAGACGCTGCGGATCGCCGAACGTTGCTATGAGTGTCTCGACCAGGGATGCGGGTGTCCGGTCGTCGAACAGGACCAATGGACGGTGGTCGCGTACATCACCGCGGCCGGGTTCCGCGGGCCGCCAAACGGGTACCAGTGCACGTTGTGGCGCGCGCGGGGTGACTGTTTCCGCCTCGGGAGCTTCCCGGTGTCCGGCATGAGCTCCGAGGTCTGCGGCACGGACTTCGCGGCCGGTGGCACTTGCTGCGGAGGCGGTCGCGTCGACCGCCGTCGAACTCCCGTTTCCGTCCGCTACGTCGGGGATCCAGTAGCGTTCGCGGGCGAACGGGTAGGTCGGCAGGGGGATGCGGCGTCGGGGTCCGTTCTCACCCACACTCTCCCAATCGATCTCGCCGCCCTCGAGCCAGCCCGCGACACGGTGATCCGCGGCCGCGCGGTTCGTAGCGCTGGTGCCCGGCGAATCTTCCACCCACGCGCGAACCGCCACGCGAAGCTCGTCCAGATCGCGGGCTGTGAATGCGGCCCGTGCGCTGCCGACCAGCCTGCCGACCTGCATCGTGTACGCCAGATCGGCAAGGTTCGGCTCGTTCGTGGAGAGGAAACGATCCAGTGCGGCAACGTATTCGGCGAGGCGCTCGGCGTCCCGTGCTGATACGGGCACGACCTGATCGCCATGCCATCGGGTGGCGGGCCGCTGATCCACGTACTCCTCGAGCACGACATTCGCATTGGATCCCCCGGCGCCGAATGAGCTGATCGCCGCCCGGCGCGGCTGCCCGGGACCACCGGACGGCCACGGTATCGGCCGCTCGGGAATCCGGAACGGAGTGCTTGCGAAGTCGATGTTCGGGTTGGGTGGCGTCGCGTGCAGTGAAGGCACGATGATCTCGTGGCGCAGCTGGAGCAGCACCTTGGTCAGTGCCGCCACGCCTGCCGCGGCTTCCAGATGCCCGACATTGGACTTCACCGAACCGATCGGCAGCTCGGCCCGCCCGGTACCACCGAATACCTTTGTCAGGCCGGCAATTTCGATGGGGTCGCCCAGTGCGGTCCCGGTGCCGTGTGCCTCGATGTAGGACACCGACTCCGGATCGACGCCGCCGGTGCGCAGCGCCGAACGGATCACTGCCGCCTGCACCGTTGGATTGGGCACGGTGAAGCCGTTCACCCGGCCGCCGTGGTTCACCGCTGTACCCTTGATGACCGCGTGGATGGTGTCGCCATCGGCCTCGGCGTCGGCCAGCGGCCGCAGCACCAGCGCGCCGACACCCTCGCCGGCCACATACCCGTCGCCGCCCGCCCCGAAGGAACGGCAGCGGCCGTCGGTCGAGGCGAACTGCCCCTGGCTCAACGCCACGAACTTGTAGGGGTGCAGCGACAGGTTCACCCCGCCGACCACGGCCAACCGGCACTCCCCGGTCCGCAGGCTCTGGCAGGCCAGGTGCAGCGCGGTCAGCGAGGACGAACAAGCGGTGTCCACGGCCATGCTCGGTCCCTGGAAATCGAGCGCATGCGATACCCGGTTGGCGACGCTCCAGAAGGTCGACGCGGGCAAGGTCCCGCGTCCCAGCCGCGACTCCTCCGCGCCGAACATCTGGTACGTGCCCCACATGATTCCGACAAACACCCCGGCGTCCTCGGGACGCAACCCGCCCCGCGCCAGATCGGCCCTGGTATGCCCCGCGTCTTCCAAAGCGGCCCATGCAGTTTGCAGGAACAGCCGCTCCTGCGGATCCATCACCTCCGCCTCACGCGGCGAGATCGCGAAGAACAGCGGATCGAAACAATCGACATCGTCGAGGAACCCGCCCCACTTGGTGTAGGAGGTATACGGGTTGTGCCGATCCGGGACGAAGTACCGCGAATGATCCCACCGCTCCCGTGGAATCTCGGTAATGCAGTCGCGTCCCTCGAGCAGCACCCGCCAGTACTCATCCAACCCGTCCGCCCCGGGATAGCGTCCGCTCATACCCACGATGGCGATATCCCCGAGGCCCTCGCTCGGATGCTCCCGTCGAGCCGGCGCCGAGAGCGAGAGGTCGGCTGCCCGATCCGTTTCCGATGCCATATCGCTCCTCGCAGCCCCATGTGCACCGTTCTCATCGGGCGCGGGACCCGCTGCCCGAACATCCTCGAGTCGGACACCGTTTGCCGATGCAGGCGAGCTGGAGCTGTCAGTCTCCGCGGGAACGTCGCGCTGTGGTGGTCGCGAAACCGCATCCCGAGCCGGGCCGTCCGTGGGTGGTGGCGAACTCGCCGCGGGGAAGCCGAGGTGCCGCGAATCCGGCTGTCGGCCAGCGGGACCCAATTGCACAAGCAAGTCGATCACCGCACGCGGGGTCGGGTATTCGAAGGCCAGTGTGGCGGGCAGGCGGTGCCCGACGGAGCGGGACAGCTCGTCCCGGATCTCGATGGCCGCGACGGAATCAAGGCCGAGTTCGTGCAGTGGACGATCGAGGTCCGCCTCCGGGGTAAGGCCGATACAGTGCCGGACCAGTGCCGCCATCTCGGCGTCGAATCCGGTTCGATCGTGGGTGCGCCGGTGCTGCGCCTCGACGGAAGCCGGGGCGGGCGGCGGTGTGTCACCGCCGACGAGGCCCGCCAGCACCTCGGGCACCTCGACGCCGGACCGGTGCAGGGCGGGCAGGTCGAGCGGCAGCGCCGTGAGGGCACCGCTCCCCGAATCCATAGTGTGCGAAAGGATTTCGAGCGCATCACGGTCGGAGAGCAGGTGGTAGCCACGGCGGGCAAGGCGTTGTACATCGCCATCGCCGAGCTGGCCAACCATGCCGGTTCCGGCCCAGGGGCCCCAGGCGATCGACAGCGCGGGCAGGCCGGCGGCGCGGCGCAGCTCGGCCAACCCGTCCAGGAACGCGTTGGCCGCACTGTAACTCGACTGGCCGGGCAGGCCGACCACCGCGGACGCCGAGGAGAACAGCAGGAAAAACCGCAGTGCGCGCGGTGCGGTCAGCTCGTGCAGATGCCAGGCGCCGTGCAGTTTCGGCGCGAACACCCGGCCGAGTCGGGTCGCGGTCTGCTCTGCGATCACCCCGTCATCGAGCACGCCCGCCAGGTGAACGACCCCGGCCAGCGGTGGGAGTTCACGGTCGATCCAATCCAGTGTGGCCGCTACCGCGGCACGATCGGCCACGTCGAGGGTCCGGATCTCGATACGCGCGCCACGCTCCCTCAGCTCGGTGATCAGCTGGATTGCCGTGGCGTCCGGTGCGCTGCGCCCGGCCAGAACCAGGCTGCGCGCACCGCGGTCGACCAACCAGCGGGCCATGGCCCGGCCGATTCCGCCCAGTCCCCCGGTGATCAGCACCGTCTGCGTGGTCGCCACGTTGTCGAAACTGTCCAGTCCCGGTCGGAGTTGCCGCACCGGAACAAGCCGCGGCAGCAGCCGCTTTCCACCCCGCAGCGCGAGTTGCCGGTGTGGTGCGTTCGAGAGTATCTCGGCGACAACCGCGTCCGCGTTCGCTGCCGCTCGTTCGTCGAGATCTATGATCCGGCAGCCGATTTCGTGCTGTTCGAGTTGCGCGCTGCGGGCAAACCCCCAGAGTGCGGACTGATCCGGTGCGACCAGATCGGACGCGTCGACTTGCTGACCGTTGCGGGTGAGCAGCCACACTGCGGGTTCGCCGGTCACGGCCGCGGCCTGCACGAGGTGCAGCGCGCCGACGACCGCCTGCTGCGCCCGATCCGGCGTCGCGCAGTCGGCGTCGCACACCGGTGTCGTGTAGACGATGCCGCGTAGCGCCGTCCGCCCGTCCCCTGCCGCGCCGAGCAAGGCCCGCACCGCCGCCGGTACCCCGAGGTCCACGTCGAACTCGTCGTCCCCGCGGAACCCGAACCCGCTGCCGGGCCGCGCCACCGCGCATTGCGCGCCCGATGCCCGCAGGCGAGCCGCGATCGCGTCGCCCGGTCCGCCCGCGGCACCGACGACGAGCCAGCGGCCCACCGCAGCGCCGATCGCGACCGACCCGGCGTCCTGCCAAGCCATGCGGTACACATCCCGAAGGGTCGCGTCGCTGTGCGTACCTTCGGTGGCCATCCGCATCACTCGCAAACCGTCTGCGATCAGCACCGGAGCACCCTCCTCGTCGAGCAGTCGAACCTCGGCGATACACAGCTGTGGCGTCTGCTCGAGGACGCGCACCTGGCCGAATCGGACTCGCCCGCCCACAGCCGCAACGCTCACCCGGTCGATGGCAAGGGGCACCCAGGTATGCCCCTCCCCCGCCTGCGGCACCATCGCGGCATAGGTGGCCTGGAAGGCCGCATCGAGCAGGACAGGGTGCAGCATGTCGGCGCCGGGATCGGTGTCGGGATCCGATAGCCTCACCACGGCTTCTCGATCACCGGTCCGGACCTCGACGACACGCCGGAACGCGGGCCCGTAGTGCAGTCCGGCGGCGGCGAGCATCCGGTAGAAGTCGTCGGCGGATTGCCGTGCGGCGCAACGATTCAGCAGATCGGCGACGGTGACTTCGGCGGTTATTGGAGTGGCGGTGGTGGTGACCTGCGCACGAGCGTGGGTGCGCCAGCCGTCCGCCGTTCGGCTCGCGACCTCTACGGCGAGACCGTCGGGCTGTGGCGCGAACCGCACCTGAACGGGATGGTCCTTCGTCACCGTAAGACCGCTTGCGATCACGAGATCCTCGATCGCGACGACTTCGGCGCCGGTCACTTCCTGCGCCGTCGCCATGATGGTGGCGACGAACCAAGCGGCCGGAACCACCACGTCGCGATCGACCACATGATCGGCCAGATAGCGCGGTGCGGCCGGGGCGAGGGTCAGGGCGAAATGCGTAGCATCTCCCGGCAAATCGAGACGGCACGGGACGAACGGAAGCGGCGTATTCACTCCTGCTGTCGGCGTGGTAGCGGTCGGGCGAGGACCGGCATTTCCGAGGCGGTGCGCGGTCGCGTCGTGTTCGTCCTGGCCGAGCGCCGGTGTCTGCTGCGGCTTATCGACCCAGTAGCGCTGCCGCTGAAAAGGGTAGGTCGGAGCGAGTGCCCGTCGCCGTGTGTGCGGCAGGTGTACGCGCTCCCAATCGATGGTCACGCCGCCGACATACAGCTGCGCCAGCGCATTCGCCGTCATCTCCCGGTCATCGCGGCCGCGACGCAGTGCTGCGACAAACCTTGCGTCGGCCTCGATTGCACGACCGCCCAGCGTGGAAAGTGTTGGCTGTGGCCCAATTTCGAGGAACGTGCCGATTCCGAGTTCCGCGAGGGCCCGCATCCCCTCGGCGAAGCGAACCGGCTGCCGAGCATGTCTCGCCCAGTACTGCGCGGTGAGCTCTCCGGCGCGCAAGGGTGCGCCGGTGACATTCGAGATCATCGGGATCCCGGGATCCTGCCGCACGGTGCGCCGGGCGGCTTCGGCCAGATCATCGAGAATCGGGTCCATCAGGGGCGAATGGAACGCATGTGACACCGGGAGGGTGCTCGCGCGAATTCCCGCCGATGCCAAGTCGTCCCGCAGCAGTTCGAGTGTGCGGCGCGGTCCGGCGACGGCGATCTGAGCCGGGCTGTTGAATCCGGCGATCGCCACCGCGGGCTCGTATCGTTCGAGCAGCCGGGCGATGGCCGGCGGATCGGCCTCGACCGCCAGCATTCCGCCACCATCGGGCAGGCTCTGCATCAGCCTGCCGCGGACGGCGATCAACCGCAGCGCATCGTCCACCTGCATCGCGCCTGCCGCGCACGCGGCCACATATTCGCCGACACTGTGGCCGAGCACCGCTGCGGGCGTAATCCCCCAGTCGCGCCACATCTCCCACAGCGCCCACTCGACCGCGAACAGCACGGGCTGGGTGAACACCGTGCGGCTGAGCACCTCCGCGGACGCGCGGTCGGCGTACAAGGCATCGAGAAGCCCGACACCGTCCGCGATCGGCCCCAGCACGTCATCGCAGTGCCGAAGCGCCCGCCGGAACACCGGTTCGGACTCGTACAACCCCCGGGCCATGCCCGGATACTGTGATCCCTGCCCGGTGAACAGCAGCGCGACCTTCGGCGCGGCCGAGGCGCGCTCGACCCGGCCGCGCACCGCCGACCGCGCATCCGCGACCGCAGCGCGCAATCGAGCGGCGGCGGCATCCGCCGTCTCGGCGACCACTGCCAGGCGCTCCTCGAAGTGGGTGCGCCCGGTCGCGGCGGTGTAGGCGAAATCGGCAAGCTCGCCACTGCTGACATTCAACCGGTCCGCCCAGCGCCGCGCCGACTCGACCAATGCGGCGTCGTCACGTGCCGACAGCACCAGTACCTGCGGTGCCGAATCAGACGGGTTGCGAGCGGATTCCGGTGCGGGCTGCCGCAGAATAATGTGCGCATTTGTCCCGCTCATCCCGAACGAGCTGACACCGACCGTGCGGCGGCGGCCGGTCTCCGGCCACACACGCGGCTCCCGCACAACCTCCAGCGGCATCCCCGACCAGTCGATCAGCGGATTCGGCGTGTGGAAGTGCAGGCTCGGCGGAATCTTCGCGTGCTGCAGCATCAGCACGGCCTTGATCACACCAGCGACACCGGCCGCCCCTTCGGTGTGCCCGATGTTCGTCTTGACGGAACCGATCAGCAGTGGCGCGGTGCGGTTCTCGCCGTAGACCTCGGCAAGTGCCGTCGCCTCGATCGGATCACCCAACGGCGTTCCGGTGCCGTGGGCTTCCACGTAGTCGACTTCATCGGGTCGAACTCCCGCCTGCGCCAAGGCATCGCGGATGACCCGTTGCTGGGCCGGTCCGTTGGGCGCGGTGAGCCCATTGGACCTGCCGTCGTGATTCACCCCGATGCCATGAACAACCGCGAGCACCCGGTCGCCGTGCCGCCGAGCAGCGGACAGTCGCGTCAGCACCAGGACACCGCAACCATCCGCGCGGACATAGCCGTTGGCGTCGGCGTCGAACGCCCGCGAGCGGCCATCGGGCGACAGCGAGGCGAGACGGCAGAACCCGATCGTGGTCTCCGGTGCCAGCTGCAGATTGACGCCACCCACCAGCGCGAGATCGCAGCGCCCCGCCCGCAGGCCGTCCCACGCCGACTGCACGGCGACCAGCGACGAGGAGCATGCCGTGTCGAGCGTGACCGCGGGACCTTGCAGTCCGAGAGCGTAGGCCACCCGCCCGGCCGCGACGCTCGGCGCCGAACCGATCACCGAGTAAGCGCCGATCGACGCCGGATCCGTTGCCTGCGTAGGTGTTCCGGGGTACTCACTGAAACACAAGCCGACGAACACTCCGGTCCGGCTGCCCACCACACTTCCTGGCGCCCGTCCGGACCGCTCCAGCGCCTCCCAGCTCGTCTCCAGGAGCAGGCGCTGCTGCGGATCCATGGCCCTGGCCTCGGCCGCGCCGATGCCGAAGAAAGCGGGATCGAATTCGTCGGCGCCGTCGATGAATCCACCCCATCGGGTGTACATCGTGCCGAGGGCGGCGGGGTCCGGATCGTAGAAGGCGTCGACGTCCCACCGCTGCGGCGGCACCTCGGTGATCGCGTCCCGGCCCGCCCACAGCAGGTCCCAGAACTCCTCCGGGGTCCGGACGCCACCCGGGAATCGGCAAGCCATGCCGACGATGACGATCGGGTCGTCGTCCTCGTCGTCGATGTGCGTGGCGTCACGGTCGTGACGGACGGCGCTCGCCACCCCGTCGAGCCGGTCGTCACTCTTCGGGTGGTCGAGGTGATGCGCACGGTCCGAGTGGTTGACCTGGCCGGCACCGTTGGAGTGATTGAGGCGGTAGTCACTCGTCGGGTGGCCGAGATGATCCGCGCGGTCCGAATGGTTGACCTGGCCGACACCGTCGGAGCGGTTGAGACTGTCGTCAGTACCCTTGCGCTGCAACAACTTCGCGATATCACGCACGGTCGGATAGTCGAAGACGAGTCCGACGGGCAGGGGGGCACCGATCTCGGTGGCCAGTGCGGCGCGCAACTCCATCCCGGTGAGCGAGTCGACACCGATGTCGTGCAACGGCAGCTCGGGATCGATTTCGGTGGACCGATCGAGCACGCGCATCGCGACTCGCTGTACAAGCGCTACCCAGGGAGCCGTATCGCTCTGGGTAGCAGTGCTTTCCGAAGGGTGCCGCCCGGCCACCTGCGACGGGGTTGTATCAGCACCGGTACGTTGCGTGTCCTGCATCGACTCCCGTTTCGCTTCCGTGGCTGTACCGCGGCCCGGATAAGCGCGGTACCAACGATCGGCCGCGAAATCGAAGACGCCGGGACAAGGACTGTCGACCGTCAGCAATCGGTCCAGTGCCGCGGTGGCGTCCGCCGCGCGCAGCGGCGGCAGACCCCGTCGGTCGAGACGCCGCGTGAGCTCGGGCCGCCCCGCGGCCATCCCGACATCGGCAAAGGGTCCCCACGCGATACTTTGCGCGGGCAGCCCGTCGGCGCGCCGCCGCCATGCCAACGCGTCCAGCGCCGCGTTGGCGGCGGCATAGTTCGCCTGCCCCGGAGTGCCGAGCCAACCCGCGACCGACGAGTAGGTGATGAACAGGTCCAGTTCCGTGCCGCGGGTCAGCTCGTCCAGGTGCTTGGCCGCACGATATTTCGGTCCGAGGACGGTCCGGAAGCGAGACCAGGACAATTCGGTGACAACACCGTCGTCGAGCACGCCCGCGCAATGGATCACGCCACGCAGCGGCGGCAACCCCGATTCGTCGATCCCGGCGAGCAGCTCCGCCACCGCTTCCCGCTGCGCGACGTCGACTTGACGGGATACCACGCGAACGCCGTCTGCACGCAGCGAAGCCATGAGCTGTTCACCCGCGTCGTCCGGTCCGCGCCTGCCGACCAACAGCAGCGTGCGCGCCCCGTGTGCGGCGAGCCATCGTGCCGCTGCCGCGCCGAGTCCACCGAATCCCCCCGTGACCAGATAGGTGCCCGTGCCCGCGACCGTTCGGGTGCCGTCCGTGGCACCGCGAGCAGTATTGCGCCGCAGCACAATCGGGGCCGAGTGATGGCGCTGCCACAAGGCACGGAACGCGGTCTCGGCGTCGTCTGCGTCATGCACCGCCGGCTGCCAGGCAGCCAGCGTCCCGTTGTCGAACAGTTCCAGCACCGTGCGCAAAATCGTGCCCAGACGTTCTGGATCGGCCGTGTTCGGATCGACCACTCGATAATCGATGCCGTGCCCTGCCTGTGCCCCGTGCTCCCGTCGGGACTGACCTGGATCATCAACATCGATGAATCGTCCTTGTGGGCTGACGATTTCCGGGGCGCGCGCGGCGAACTCACCGGCGATCGCGTTGAGGACGACATCGGCTCCCCGGCCGTCGGTGAGCGTGTGAAGTTGGTCGGCCAGGCCGTGTACCCGCCAGGTGTCGACCTGCGGGATATCGAGTCCGACGCCTGCCGCCCATCGGCTGAGTGCGCGGGTGCCGAGCACGCGCGCCCCCGCCCACCCGGCCAACCGCACGGCTGCCATGCCGATTCCGTCCGCGGGAGCGTGCACCAGCACGTTTTCACCCGCGCGCAGACCCGCCACCTCGAACAGTCCGTACCACGCGGTCACGAACGCGGCCGGGATGGTGGCACCCTCGGTGAACGTCATCCGCGCGGGCAGCGGCGCCACCAGCCGGTGGTCCACCGTGACGTAGCGCGCGAAACTGCCGCCCGCCAATGCCACCACGCGGTCACCGATGCGGAACTCGGTGACGCCGGCGCCCAGCGCGGTGACGTGGCCCGAGCATTCCGAGCCGAGCGGTGCCGGAGCATCCGGGTGAGTGCCCAACGCCAGCCACAGGTCACGCGCGTTCAGACCGGTGGCCTCGACCGCGATTTCCACTTCGCCCGGCGCCGGGGCGCGACGGGCAGTCGAATCCCAGTGCAGTCGGCCGAGGTCACCGGATCGGTGAGCCACCAGACGGTAGTTGTCCGCCACATCCGAACCCGCCAGTCCGTCTGCCAGGCGGGCGGCGAGCCACCGGCCGTCCCGAACAGCGAGTTCACGGTCTTCGATCCCGGCGACCATGCCATCGACGACCAGCGCCGCGTCGACGGCGCGTTCTGCTTCCAGATCCACCAGCCGACAACCGAATTCGGGATGTTCGGTGGCGAGAGTGCGCCCCAGCCCCCATATCATGGCCTGCTCCGGGTCGGGGCGGTCGGAGTTCGCGACGCGTTGGGCACCCACAGTGAGCAGCCACAGCGTGGACCGCACGCGGCCGGCACCGTCCAGCGAGCGGGCGAGCCGCAGTACTGTGCCGACCCGAACCGCCGTGGAACCGGTGGTCCATGCGTAGACGATGCCGCCCAACGGTGCGCCGGCGAGGAGCTCCGTAAAGTTCGCTTCGGCGGGCTCTAACGACAATCCTTGGCCCAGAACGTCTTCCGGGCGAACAAGGCTGGTCTCGATACTTCGCGTCGAAAGCCCGGCGGCGACGGCATCCCCCGTCGGTCCGTCGCTGAACACCAGCCATCGGCCCGCGGAGTCCCGGCCCGCGGGGAGCTGTTCACCGAGTGTGATCGGTGTCCACTCGAGATGATGGAGCAGCCGATCGACCCGGGCTGCCGCATGCGCGGGACCAACGGATTCCATGTTCACGCCCGAGGTTCGCGCCACCTGTGGGGTGTCGGTACCCGCGGCCGCAATGAGGCACGCACCGCCGATCGTCGCGATCGTGCGTCCGGCGCTGTCGATCAGGATCGCGTCACCAGCGATCACTCGCTCGCCGCGGTCGGTCACCCGAACGTGGCAGCGGAGACTGTCACCGGCGGCGACCGCACTGCCGGACAGCGCGACTCGATCAATCGAAGCAGGCAGATACAGCGCGTCCGGATCGGCGGTCAGCACGATGCTGTGCAAACACGCATCGAGCAGAACCGGATCGAGCGAACCGGACTCGCTCGAAGCGAACGACCGCAGCGAGGTCTCGGATTCGGTGGCGCTGATGCGCCGGAAACCGGCAGCGCACCGGTAGTCCTCTCCCAACCACAGACCCAGCTCCGCCACCCTGTCGTAGTAGGAAGGCCAGGCAGCGAGATCCATTGCACCATAAGCGGAGTCGCCGCCACGATACGGAGCGGACCCGGCATCTCCTTCGATTGCTCGCAACGCCGCCCGAGCGAAAGTGCTCGCCTCACCCCCGGCGCCGGAGTTACTGATGAATCGAACGTCGTATCCGGTCGCCACGGCCTCCATCCGTATCTCGACCGCGCCCACTGACCGGACGGCAAGAGGCGATGTAAGCCGCAACCGGGTGACCTCCCACCGATCGGGCCCGGGCAGCTCGGCCGTAATCCGGGCGAGTTGCGTGCTTATCCAAGCCGCGGGAACCGTTGGCGCACCGTGCAACCGATGGCCGCTGAACATCCCGGGCTCGACCGCCAACACGCTGGTCGACAGCCCGCCGCCGGGCCTCTCAGGTGCAACGCCATCAGCCGACCCTCGGCGCGTCGAGTTCTCGACCGGCCGCGCTGGCGCGAGGTCGAGCCAATGCCGCTTGCGCTGGAAAGGATACGTCGGCAGTTCGATTCGCCGCCATGCTCGTTCGGAATACAGTGTGTGCCAATCGATATCGTCACCCTCGACATACCGGCGAGCCATCGCTGCCGACTCGTCGGAGGCGGTGGTCAGGTCCGCGACTGTGCCTGCGGCGCTGCTCCCGGTTGCCACCGACTCGAGGGCGGCGCGCAGTTGTGCGGCGGTGTCGACGACGATCGCCACTCGGTCGACGAAATGCGTGCGGCCGGTATTCGCCGAGGCGCACAGGTCGCGGAGCCCGGTGTCGGGGTGTGCGGTCAGGAAGTCCAGGTATCGAGTGGCCAGGGCACGCAAGGCGACCGCACTCTTCGCGGACAAGGCCAGCAGGTGCCCGTCGGCACGGTCGGGAGTGTCGGTGTACGAAATCGCAGGGGCTTCTTCGAGTACGACGTGCGCATTCGTCCCGCTGATGCCGAACGCGCTCACCCCGGCCCGGCGCGGCCGTGACGAGCGCGGCCACGCCCGCTCCTCGGCGACGACACGCACATCGATGTCGTCCCAGTCGATATGCGGATTCCCGGACCGGAAATGCAGGGACGCGGGGATCCGGTCGTGCCGCATGGACTCGACCACCTTGATGATGTTGGCGATCCCGGCAGCGGCCTGAGTGTGCCCGATGTTCGATTTCACCGAACCGATCAGCAGCGGTGTGCTGTCGGCCCGTTCGCCTGTCAGTGCCGAGGCGAGCGCGTTCACTTCGATCGGATCGCCGAGCGCCGTTCCCGTGCCGTGCGTCTCGACATAGTCGATATCGGCCGCCGTCAGCGCCGCGTCGGCCAGCGCCGCCCGGATCACCCTTTCCTGTGCGGGCCCATTCGGCGCGCTCAAGCCCTGGCTGCGGCCATCGGAATTCACCGCCGAGCCCCGCACCAGCGCAAGCACCGTGTCCCCATCGCGGCGCGCGTCCGACAATCGTTTGAGCACAAGCGTTCCCGCGCCGTCGCTCCACACCACACCGTCGGCGCGGGCATCGAAACTCTTGCACCGCCCGTCCGCGGCCAGCCCGCGCGCCCGCGCGAAATAGATGTCGAGCGAGGGTGTCAGCACCACGGTCGCACCGCCCGCCAGCGCCAGATCGCATTCTCCGCGCCGGAGGCTCTGCACCGCCAAATGCACCGTCACCAACGACGAGGAGCACGCGGTGTCAATGGTCAGGCTCGGACCATTGGCGCCGAAGAAATACGACAACCGTCCCGAAGCGACGCTCGCCAGATTTCCCGTGCCGAACCAAGCATTCGGCGCCACATCGGCCCGCGCCATCCGCTCCGCATAGTCGGTGGACATCAATCCGACGAAGACCCCGGTGCGGCTCCCGGTCAGCCGGTCCGCCGGATACCCCGCGTGTTCCAATGCTTCCCAGGATGTTTCGAGCAGCAACCGCTGCTGCGGGTCGAGCATCCGCGCCTCGCCGACCGAAATGTCGAAGAATCCCGCATCGAACTCTTCGACACCGTCGACAAACCCGCCCCACCGCGTATACGTCTTCCCCTCGGTATCCGGATCCGCATCGAAGTACGCCTCGACATCCCATCGATCCGCGGGCACCTCGGTCACCGCGTCGGTTTCCTCCGACACCAGCCGCCACAGATCCCCTGGGCCCCGGACCCCACCCGGATACCGGCATCCCATCCCGATAATCGCGATCGCGTCGTCGTACTCACTCGATCCGGCGACATCCTGATCCTGCCGATCCTCGACCTCGGGCCACCCAGCCTCCCCCGGCTGAGCAGAGGTAGTGAGCCGTTCGGCTCCGCCGGCCGCCGCGAGGGTCGGGACGGTGGTGCGGTAGGCGGGTTCATGCGTTGCCGCAGCGAGTGTGGCGGGCTCAGCGTCTTCGGTTGCGGCGAAGGTCGCCGTGTTCTCGGGTTCGTGCACTGTTGTGCCGGTTACGCGTGGCCGGAGCTGTTCAGCGGCGAGCCGGGCGATTTCGTCCGCCACGGCGGCAACGGTCGGGTGGTCGAAGAGCAGTGTGGCGGGTAGTCGGACCCCGAGTTCCGATGACAAGGTGTTCCGAAGTTCCACTGCCATCATCGAATCCAGGCCGAACGCACGCAGCGGGGTGCGGTCGGCGACCGGCGTCTTGCGGCCGAGTGCGGTGGTGGCGTGGGCGCGGACCGTCGCCAGGAAGTCTGCTATCGGGGGGTGCGCGGCGGAAGTCGATTGGGTGGCTGCCATTGATCGAGTGGCTGCGGCGGGCTGGGTGGGGTAGACGGCAGCGGCCGGTTGTGCGGCGGCGTGCTCCGAACTCGCGGCGGAGGGCGGGTATACGGCTACGACGCCGTCGACGGCCAACAGCGACTTCAGAGTTCGGACTCCGTCCTGGACCTCGAGCTGTGCCACGCCGTGGCGCTCCCAGGCGCGGCGGGCCGCCGCGTTCAGGCCGCGCGCCATCCCGGTGCCTGCCCATGGTCCCCATTGGATACTCAGGGCAGGTAGGCCACTGGCAATCCGGACTCGGGCCAGTGCATCGAGATACGCGTTCGCGGCCGCGTAGTTCCCTTGTCCGGCGGTGCCCATGGTGGCGCTAGCCGAGGAGAACAGCACGAACAGGTCGAGCGAATGGGCAGCGGTGAGCTCGTGGAGATTCCAGGCACCGAGCGCCTTGCCCACGAACACCCGACGCACCCGCTCAGGGGACTGCTCGATCAACAGCGCGTCGTCCAGTATTCCCGCACAGTGCACAACCCCGGCAAGCCGCGGCAGCTGGCCACCGAATCGGGAGATCAAGGCAGACAGCGCTTCTCGATCACCAACATCGACCTGCACCGTCTCCACCCGAGTGCCGAGCGCCGCGATGCCCGCAATCGCTGCCGCGGCCTGCGCATTCGGGCTATGCCTGCCTGCCAGCACCACCGTTGCGGCACCTGCCTCGGCAAGTGCCCGCCCAGCGAGCAGGCCCAACGCACCGAGACCACCGGTAACCAAATAGGCTGCGGCACTGTCTAGTTCCGACAGGCGCGGTACAGGAAGCCCGACATCACGCTGGGCGTCGGCAGGATCGTCCAGCCCTGCAACGCCCGCGGGTGCCACCATGCGTGGCGCATAACGATCCCGTCCCCGCAACGCAATCGCACGATCGGCGGCAGCGGCGAGAAGTTCCGCGACGAGCCGGTGGTCATCGGATCGAGCGCGATCCGGCAAATCGATCAGACGGCAGCGCAACTCCGGAAGTTCGGTACCCACCACCGCCCCGAGTCCGCGCACCGCGGCGGCCGCCGGACGCACTCGCTCGCCCGGCGCTACCGCGACGCCAGCGGTGGTGACCAGGTACAGGGGTCCGTCGTGCGCGGTACGGGCCAGGGATTGCACGACGTCGAGGGCGGACTCGGTTTCGATACGCGCCGCGATCGCGCTGTCGTCTGCCTCGGCGTCACCGAGATAGACAACCGCACGGCCATCCTCGGCGAGCATCCCTTCGATGGCGGCCCGGTTGGTCGTCCGCTCGATCCCCACAGCCGAGTGACCCGCCGCACGAAGCGCCACGGCCAGCCGATCCGCCTGCTCACCGGGCCCAACGACCAGCCACGAATCCGGCGCGGCCACAACGAGTTCGGCAACGGTTCGCTGCCAGGTCGGGAGGTGGATCAGGTCGGGCATGGTCGCCCGATCGTGCGCCGGTCGACCGAATCCGGTCTTCGCGAACCACACATCTTCGATATCGCAGATGAGGTCGCCGTCGGTATCGAAAACCCGGATTCGACTCGTTCGGCCGGTACGGGTCGCGAGTGCCCACGCCGTCTCGACCTCGTCTGTGCGGTAGACGCGCAATCTGCCGATACCGACCGGCAATTGGCCGGTATCCCCCGGCCGGGTCACCAACGCGAGCCCGGTTTGCACGGCGGCGTCGAGCAGGCACGGCAGCAACGCCTGCGGTTCGGCTGCCAGCTCGGCGGGGCGAGACAGCTTGGCCAGCATGAAATGACCGCCGGCACGCAGCTGCGTGATCCACCGAAACCGGGGGCCGAACGTAAGGCCCGCCTCGGTACAGGTCCGATAGAATTCGGCGACGTCCCATTCCGCCGCGTCGCTGTGCACGGCCGCGGCGAGGTCGTTCGTGCCCCCCGGCTGCGGCGGTTGCGCGCGCACTGCTGACGCGGAAACAATCGCCGCACTCCCGGTTTCGACCGAGAACCTGATGTCGATGCGATCGTCTGCCGCGTCGAGGACCGGCGCAGCGAGCTGTTCCAGCGGAACCGGCCGTACAACAACGAAATCGACCAGCTCACGATCCGCACCGGCGGCCCGCAGCGCTGCCCATGCCAGGTATGCCGCAGGCACCACCGGCCGATCCTGAAACCGATGTTCGGCGAGGTATCCGGTGTCCACCGACGCACCGGCACTCAGCGGCAACGCCAGACGCTCCCGCTCGAACGGGTAGGTCGGCAGTCCATTCCGTCGCCGGGCGCCTTCCGGTACCACCGCTGCCCAGTTGACATCCGCTCCGGCACAGTAGATGTCGCCGAGGCTCGTCAGGATGGTCGTGTCGTCGGAGGAGGAGCGGTGCAGGCTCGGCAGCCACAGCGCCTCGGGATCCACCTGTCGCCCGAAGTCCAGCAGCACAGGATGAGGCCCCACTTCGAGGTAGACGTCCACATCGAAGTCGGCTACCGACCGCATTCCCTCAGCGAAACGCACTGTCCCGCGTGCGTGTTCGCGCCAGTACCCCGCATCCATCGCGGCGGCCTCGATGGACTGTCCAGTCACATTCGACACCAACGGGATCGAGGCGATCCGGGTCGACCCCGCCACCAGCTCGGCCACCTTCGCTTCGAAGTCGTCGAGAATCGGGTCGAGCAATGGCGAATGGAACGCTGTCGTGCCGGGCAACGGGACGGCACGAATGGCACGCTCAGCGGCCAAGTCTCGGACTCGCTGTACCGCGGCCTCCGTGCCCGAGACAACGAACTGCCGTGGCCCGTTGACGGCCGCCACCGCCAGGCTCGGCGCGAGTTCACCGAGCAGATCCGTGAACTCGCCCTGCGCGCCGAACACCGCAGCCATCGCACCCCGCTGCGGCGCCGCCTGCATCAGCCGCCCACGCTCGGCCGCCAGCCGCAGCCCTTCCTCGAGGTCGAGCACTCCGGCGACCGTCGCCGCAACCAGCTCGCCGAGACTGTGCCCGAGCACCACATCCGGGCGAATTCCCCACGCGGACCATAGTTCGACGCTCGCCCACTCGAACGCGAACAGTGCGGGCTGGACGTACTCGGTGCGCGTCAGCACTTCGTCGTTCACCTCGAACAGCAGCGACCGCAGCCGCAGCCCACCGGGCAGCACGCCGAGGATGTCGTCACAGCGATCCAGAGCCGCCCGGAAGGCGGGGTAACGGTGGTACAGCACCGCGCCCATACCCGCGTACTGCGCGCCCTGGCCCGTGAACAGCATGGCGACCCTGGGATTTCGCCGCTCTTCCGGCAACCCAGCGCGTCGCTGCGGCGCCGCGAGTCGGCGCGCCGCCTCAGCCGAGGTCGATGCGACGATCGCGCGCCGGTGCGCGAAGTGCGTTCGCCCGAGCGCCGCGGTAGCGCCGATGTCGGCGAGCGGCAGCTCCGTGTGTGCCAATAGCGAGCGGTATCGCGCGGAGAGTGCCTCGAGGGCTGTTCCGGTTTGAGCCGAAAGGGCAAGCACCGCAGGCATTTCAGCGGACTTCTTACTTTCGCCGACCGCGGCCGCCGCCTCGAGCACCACGTGCGCGTTCGTCCCGGCGAACCCGAACGAACTCACTCCGGCCAGCCGCGGCCGGTCTGCCTCCGGCCATTCGACATCGCGGGTCGGCACCGCCAATGCCATGCCGTCGAGCGCGATTCGCGGATTCATCGTGTCGAATTCGTGCTGGCGCAGGATCCGTCCCCGCTGCAACAGCAGCACCGCCTTGATCAGTCCCGCGATCCCCGCGGCTGCTTCCAGATGTCCGATCTGGGACTTCACCGAGCCGAGCAGGCACACCGACCCGTCGGACCGTGGCGCACCCAGAACCTCCGACAGTGCCTCGATTTCGATCGGATCTCCGAGTGGGGTTCCCGTCCCGTGGGTCTCGACATAGGCGATCTGTGCCGCGTCACAACCCGCGTCGGCGAGCGCCTCGCGCAGCAACTCCCGCTGTGCCACTGGATTCGGCGCGGTCAGCCCCATCGAACGACCATCGTGGTTCACGCTCGAGCCTCGAACGAGCGCACGTATCTCGTCGCCATCCGCGATCGCGCGCGAAAGCCGTTTGAGCACAATCACACCCGCGCCCTCGCCGCGCACATACCCGTTCGCTCGTGCGTCGAACGGTCGGCACCGGCCGTCGGCCGACAGCGCGCCCATCCGCGACAACGCCGCCGAAGTCAGCTCGGACTGCAGCAGATTCACCCCACCGGCCAAGGCGACGTCGCACTCCTCCGACCGCAGGCTGCGACACGCTTGGTGCACCGCGACCAGGGACGACGAGCAGGCTGTGTCGAGAGCGACGACTGGACCGCGCAAGCCGAGCAGATAAGCCACCCGTCCCGCGACGATGCTCGACATCGTTCCCGTGAGTGTGTGCGCGTCGACCGAACGCACCCCGTCCGGCGTGATGGTCCGCTGATACTCCTGCCAACTGACGCCCAAGAAGACGCCGGTTCTTGCCGCGGCTGCGCTGTCGGGCAGTAGCGCAGCGTCTTCCATTGCCTCCCAGGCAACTTCGAGCACAAGACGTTGCTGCGGATCCATCGCGGCGGCCTCCCGCGGCGCGATTCCGAAGAATTCGGCGTCGATCGCCTCGATCGGCGCGTCGAGCAAACCGGCCCGGCGCAGCCCGCTCGGCTGCGCCGGATCGGTGATCGGCCACCGGTCCGCGGGGACCTCGACGATGGCGTCACGCCCCGAGATCAGCAGGTCCCAGTAGTTGTCTGGACTGTTCGCGCCGCCGGGCAACCGGCAGCCGATCCCCACGACGGCGATCGGTTCGTGCCCGTGCTGCTCCGCCTCCAACTCCTGAATCCGGCGTAACGCCCGCGTCAGCAAGGCCCGTAGGCCATACCCATCATCCACCATCTGTGCCGCCAACCACATCACACCGGAGTTGTGACGAGGAACATACGACGACCCTGGTTTGGCGTCAAACACTAGTAGTGTGCACAAAAATAGCTAAAGTTACCAACCGGTAGCTTGTTGCTAAGCAAATGATGTTTGCTGGAATGAAACATTCACATATGAAGGATTGCACGAGAGTCGCGCTGCGGGCGCATCTTTCGATGGACCGTCGGGCCGCCCCTCAGTGGCTCGCATCGCCGATGCGGCTACCCGTTCGGTCGAAGTGTCACGGACAGTTGGAGTTTCGAATCCTGCCGATCGCCGTGTGCAGTCGAAGCGTTGTCGACGGCGCCCCTTGCCTACCAGGAATCGCCGACACGCTCGATTTCGGCGATACGGGCGTAGAGGTAACGTTGCGTCGGAATATTCGTAGTCCGTTGTGCGGCACGGATATACGAATCGCGGGCTGCCACACTGTCCCCAGCCATCTCCAGCAGGTGAGCCCGGACGGCGTGCAGGCGGTGGTCGTCCGCGATTCGGTCGTCGGTTTCGAGCTCGTCGACCAGTATCAGCCCGGCGTGTGGACCGCGGGCCATTGCGACAGCGACGGCATGGTTGAGGGCGACCATCGGGTTGTCGACGATGCCGAGCAACCGTTCGTAGAGCAGCATGATCTGTGGCCAGTCGGTGGCCTCATAGGTAGCCGCCTCATCGTGAAGGGCGGCGATCGCTGCCTGCAACTGATAGGGGCCAGGCACCCCTCGCCGCAAGGCGGCCGTAATCAACGCGACGCCCTCGGTGATGGCCTCGGTGTTCCAGCGGGTGCGGTCCTGCTCTTGCATCGGGATGAGTTCGCCGCCGAGGCCGGTCCGAGCCGGTCTACGGGCATCGGTCAGCAGCATCAAGGCCAGCAAGCCTGCGATTTCGTTGTCGTCTGGTAGCAACCGGTGCACAAGGCGGGTCAGGCGGATCGCCTCGGTGGACAGTTCGGCGCGATGCAGGCTCGCTCCCGAGGTGCTCGCGTAGCCCTCGGTGAAGATCAGGTAGAGCACGTGCAGCACCGCGGCGAGACGCACGTCGCGATCCGCGGCCGACGGTGGCGCGAACGGCACACCGCTGTCCTTGATCGACTTCTTGGCGCGGCCGATGCGCTTGGTCATCGTCGCCTCGGGCACCAGGAACGCGCGGGCGATCTCGGCGGTGCTCAGGCCGCCGACCGCGCGCAACGTCAGCGACACCTGCGAGGTCGGTGACAACGACGGATGACAGCACATGAACAGCAGCACGAGGGTGTCGTCGGAATCGGTCTGCCTGCGGTCCGCGGGCGGCGTCAGCCAGTCTTCCGGCAGCGCCCACCGCGCTACTGTGTCCTCGCGACGACGGCGCGCCTGCTCATTGCGCAGCAGATCCGTCAATCGGCGCGCGGCGACCGTGATCAGCCAGGCGCGCGGATTGTCGGGGACGCCCTCGGTAGGCCACTGCGTCGCCGCCGCGAGCAATCCCTCCTGCACCGCGTCCTCGGCGGTGTCGAAGTGTCCGTACCGCCGAACCAAGGCGGCGAGGACCTGCGGCGCCAGCGGGCGCAGCAGATCCTCCACCGCGGTGTCCGACACCGAGCTTGCTCAGCTGAACTCGGCTGCGGACTCGATGATCGGCCGCACGTCGGCGTAGGCCGTCTCGGCGATATGCGCAGGGGCCGGGCATTTACCGAGCTCGGCCGCGATTTCGGTGGCGCGATCGAAACTTTCGCATTCGACGATCCAATAGCCGGCCAGCACTTCCTGCGTCTCCGCGTACGGGCCGTCGGTCACGAACGGCGCACCGTGCTTGGTGCCGATCCGCCGCGTATGGACCGGCTCCGCGAGTCCACGCGTCTCGACCAACTCGCCGGACTCCTCCAGCTTCTTGTTCAACTCCCCCATGAACTCGACCATCGCCGCGAATTCCTCGGCGCTCCACGCCGGTTTGCCGGTCCCCTTGCCCACCATGCCGTCGTAGTCCTGCTGCGAGCCGTAGCTCAGGATCATGTACTTCATGACAACTCCTCTGCTCTGTCGGCATCGCGCTGATGCCGCTCGTCAGGAACGTCGCAGCCGCTGACCATTCTCGGACATCGATGCACGCGCCGGGCCACAGCAGCTGAGCACGATCGCTCGGCAACTCGCCCGACGAGCATCAGCCGATTACGCGTACACCAGTCTGATTTGCTCTGGCATGCACGGGATCCTCGAGCTTCCCACACCACACCGCGAGCCTGCCCGGACCCCGCACGCAACAGGGCTACGCTTCCCCCAGGTCGAGGCACTGACCGATCCCTAGTCGATTGCGTCGCACTCAGTGATCCCGAGGAGTTCGTTGTGTCCGAGAAGCCGTCTGCGCTGTTCGCATCGAGCCCGACTAACCACGACATACAAAGCAACACCTCGGCAGAAGACCAGGCGGATGGGCAAAACCGAGGTTCCGGCTTTAAAAGACATGCCAATCTCGCACTGTTCGCCGGAGTGCTCCCGATCATTCTCGCGGTCGCACTCGGCGCACCGATGGCCGCTATCGGCCTACTGCTGGTGTGGGTTGCCGCCGCAATCATCGCCGACGTCAAGACCCACGCGCGCCCAGCCGGACAGAGCTACCTCTCCGACCTGGCAACCCGCCTCGGGCACGGGACCTAGGCGGTAGCGCTTCATATATCGACCCCGATCTATGGGCTGGCGGACGGGGACCTTGTCACCGGTAGTCGGGGTTCTCGAAGTCGAAACGGCACCCGGCATCCCACTCGGAGCGCTGATTACCATGCGCGGGAATACCGCCATTGTCCTTCAGCATCCGGGCCAGGTGTAGCAGATTCCAGGTCATGAAGGTGGTGTTGCGGTTGGTGAAGTCGTTCTCCGGTCCGCCGGAACCGGGATCGAGGTAGGAGGGGCCAGGTCCGGCCTCACCGATCCAGCCCGCGTCGGCCTGCGGTGGAATGGTGTATCCGAGGTGCTGGAGGCTATAGAGGATATTCATCGCGCAGTGCTTGACGCCGTCCTCGTTGCCTGTGATCAGACACCCACCGACTCGCCCGTAGTAGGCGTACTGGCCGCGCTCGTTGAGGATCGAGGAGTTGCCGTAGAGCCGTTCGATGACCTGTTTGGTGACCGAACTGTTGTCGCCCAACCAGATCGGCCCGGCCAGCACCAGGATGTCGGCATCCATGACCTGCCGCTGCAGCGCGGGCCACGCATCGGTGGCCCACCCGTGCTCGGTCATGTCCGGCCAGACACCGGTCGCGATGTCGTGATCGACGGCGCGGATATGGGAAACCTGGACACCGTTCTTTTCCAAGATGCGGGCACTCACGTTGATGAGGCCTTCGGTATTGCTCGGCTCCGGGGAACGCTTCAACGTGCAGTTGATGAATAGTGCCCGCAGATCGTCGAAAGTGGTCATGAAAATTCAGTCTCCCAACAATGTATGTATTTCATCGCGGAAACCCTTTTCGATGCGCCGGGCGCAATGGCTTAGTCTAATGCGCATCCGCGGCGGCGAGCTGAACGGCGGTCGTGACGAGCAGTCGTGCACTCAGCTCGGCCGCGTCGACGCCGCGCCGGCCTGACGCAATGCGGTGACCTATGGCTGCGACTGTTCGGACGGCGGCGCTGCACGATCGAGCTCGCTCAGTATCCCGACGATGAGTCCGCGCGCGGCTCGTCCGTAGACGGCGGAGCCCTTCAGCGCCTCGAACATTCGCGCATACATGGTGCACTCTTGCGGTTGGGTGACCTGAATGCTCGCGGTGGGCGTTTCGAGTGCGACCAGCGTGTCGTCGAAGATCCAGAAGCCGGTCGAGCCCACGGCCGTGCGTTCGGTCATCAACGGGATGATTCCCAGTGAGATGTTCGGCCGTGACAGCAGTTCGAGGAGCCGACCGAGTTGCCCTGCTTGGGTTTCCGCGGTGCCGAACCAGGTACGCAACGCCTGCTCCTCGAGCACGACGACGAACCGCTTGCCGCCGCGCCGGATGACGCGCTGGCGTTCCATGCGGACGGCCACCGCTTCGTCGATATCGTTCGGCGCGCCGAGGAACTTGGTCCAGAAGGAGAGCATCGCGGTCGAGTACTCCGCCGTCTGGAAGATTCCGGGTATGACGTTGTGCTCGTAGATGCGAAAGACCTTCGTCTGCTCGTACTGCTGGAGCGTATGCGCGCCGAGCACCCGTTTCATTCCGGCGCGGCTCTGCCTGCGGAACTCCAAGTAGGACGAATCAACCGAGCGCAGGGTCGCAATCAGATCAGGGGCCTGGTCGTCGACGGCGCATGCGGCACACCATCGGCGGATGTCGTGATCGGTCGGCGCCTGGGCACCGTTCTCGATTTTGCTGACCCGCGTGGGGTGCTGGCCGGTCGCGGCCGCCAACTCACGTCCGGTGAGACCCGCGTCCTTGCGGAGGTCCCGAAGCCTCCCGCCGAGCGCGCGTCGCGCCTCCTGAGCAGAACTAGACGGGTTGGTAGTCACGGTGCGGTATCGCCAGCTGCCACAACGCATCGAATGCGGTGCGGCACAGTCGAACATCGTGCGGTTCGGTAGACGCCATTTTCTCGATGGCGAGCCCGTTACCCGCGTAGATCAGGAATACGACGAGACGATCGTCGAAGAGATAGAAGTCGTTGCCGGGAATCGCGACCGAGGACACCGATCGGCGAGGCGCCCATCGGATGTCTTCTCCGGCCTCGACCATCGGCCAGGCGATACTGTGTGACCAGCGCTGGTAGTCACTCAGTGGTTCGGACACGATCCGGATCCTTCGAACCGAACGCCCCGCCACGCTGTGCAGACGCACTGTCGCGCACCATCCTCGAAGCCATGCCAGATCGTCCGGCTGACCTGTCGCCCACTTCGCCATGTGCGGAAGTTCGACCGCCGTCCCGTACGCATCACGTGCCTCGAGGTGCACGGCTTCGCGCTCGAATTGCGTTAGTAGCCGGTCGAACTCATCATCCGATATCGACGCCACGATCTCCCTGCCCGAAGAACCGCATCATTCTGTCCGGGATCTCTACGCATGTTTCACCAGCGGGAATGTCCATCTGAGCAAGAGCCTCCGAATCGGTTACCACCCAACCCTGTACCACCCACGAATCGCGATCGGTTCGGTAGACCGTTGGCGAACCGGCCGGGTTCGAACCAGGATCCTTGCCGATGAACGTCAGCCGCATGATGCCCCCTGGCTTCGACGGTTGCGAAGAATTGCGTCGCGTGTTCATCCTGAACCGCGTCTTCGCCGCACGTCAAGGGGTGTGCGGCCAGTACAGCAACAAATCGCAACTGTGTTCCGTCTCGGCCACGATGGCGCATACATTTTGCCTCGGCACCCGGCGCGGGGTCGATGCAGTGGGCACATCGACCTGCAGTGAGCCGCTGGTCGGTGACGAATGTCCGTTGCGCCGGGTGCCACCGAACTCCACACTCGCACACGGGAGAGCGCCGATGAGGCCGAAGGCGATCGGATTTCTGCGCCGCGACATTTCGGGCATCAGACAAGAACGCCATGAAATGGAAATCCGTTCGCGGGCACGTGAACTCGGCTACGATATGGCCCGCATGGTGATGCTCGGCCCCTCGGCCGACGCCATCGACCGGCTGATCGCGATGCTGAACCGGCTCAACGCCGCCGCGGTCATCGCCCCAAGCGTCGAGCATGTCGTCGATGCGCGGGACAAGCTGTGCGCAGTGTGCGATCTGGTCATTGTCACACCGCAGCAGCGGTGGCCGGTCAGTCGCGAAGTGGGGCCAGGGCCCTCGGCCTAGCCGTCGGTGATCCCGCCCGTCAATGATTCCCGCTCAGCGCCACGCTAGCGCCGACACCGATGATCATCAGGCCGCCGGTGCTGCCTACCGCCTCGAGACGACGTGGCGAGCGGACGAACCAGGAGCGGGCGGTGCCGGCGAGGATCGCCCAGGTGCTGTCCGAAAGCACTTGGATGGCGAGGCATATTGCGCCGAGGAGCAGGAACTGCATGGGCAGGGCGCCCGCCTCGGGGACCGCGAACTGAGGCAGGACGGCGCCGAGGAAAACGTAGGCCTTCGGGTTGGTGGCTCCGACGGCGAATCCTTGGCGCACCATACGGCCCACAGCCGGTGCTTCGGCGGCCGATTCCAGAGCGGCCGCCATGTGTTTGCGGTCGCGAATTGCCATGACGCCCAAGTAGATCAGGTAGGCGGCACCCGCGATTTTGATGAGGGTGAACAGGATCGCCGAGGACGCGAGAACCGTGCCGAGCCCCAGCACGACGGCAATCAAGGGCACAGTCGATCCCAGTGTCGCACCGAGCACCGACAGCAATGCGGGACGGCGACCGAGCGTCAACGCCCTCCCGATCGCGAACAGCACATTCGGGCCGGGGATCACGACGATGACGAGGGCGGCGAGAGCGAACGCGACGAGATGGGAGGCGGGCACCATCAGAGCAGCTTATTGCGCCGATGGCAGGCAATGCGGCGAACGGCTTCGTTCTCCTGGGGAGTCGATCGGGCGTCAGTGCAGTGTACTGATCCAGCGACGGGTGTCGGCGGGATCGATGACGGCGTCGAGTTCCAGGACGGTGGCGGCGGTGAGGGCTTTGCCGTTGGCGTAGGCGAGTTGGACGAGGTTGTCGAAGGCTTCGCGTTGTCTGTCGGGGTCTTCGATGGCAGCCAGTTCCTTGGCGAAGCCGAGACGGACCGCGCCCTCCAGACCCATGCCGCCGATCTCGCCGGTGGGCCAGGCGATGACGAAGCGTGGGGCACGGAAGGAGCCCGCCGCCATGGCTTGGGCGCCGAGGCCGTAGCCCTTGCGCACGATGACGGTACCGAACGGGACCGACAGGGCGGCGGAGTCGATGAACAGCCTACTGAACTTGGTGACCGTTGCTTCCTTCTCGGCCTCCGGACCGACCATGAAACCCGGCGTGTCGCATAGGGAGACGATCGGCAGCCCGTGAGCGTCACACAGCCGCAGGAATGCGCTCAGTTTGTCGGCGGCCTGCGCGTCGATCGCGCCGCCGAGGTGGTGGCAGTTGTTGGCGATCAGACCGAACGGGCGGCCCTCCACGCGAACCAACGCGGTGACGACACCGACACCCCAGTCACGCCGCAGTTCCAGTACCGAGTCGACGTCGGCAACCGATTCGATGGCGGCCCGGATATCGAAGGCCCGCAAACGATTCTCGGGCACCACGTGCCTGGACAAGCGCGGATCCGGCGCCTCCCAGTCCCGCACTGCCCCTTGGAAATACGCGAGGTAGCGACGAGCCAGCGCAACCGCTTCGGCTTCGTCGGTCGCGACAACATGCACGACGCCATTGCGGCGCTGCACATCGATGGGCCCGATGTCCTCGGGAGCGAAGACGCCGAGTCCGCCGCCTTCGATCATCGCCGGACCACCCATGCCGATATTCGCGTCGGGAGTGGCGATGACGACGTCACAGATGCCCAGCAGCGCGGCATTGCCCGCGAAGCAGCGTCCGGACACGATGCCGATCAAGGGAACTCGGCCCGACAGGGCGCCCATCGCACGGAACGTGGTGACATCGAGACCCGAGATACCGGCATAGTCGGTATCTCCCGGCCGCCCGCCACCGCCTTCGGTGAAGAACACCACCGGAAGTCGCTGCTCGTGTGCCAGCTCGAGCATCCGGTCGGTCTTGGCGTGGTTGCGCATGCCCTGGGTACCCGCCAGCACGGTGTAGTCGTAGGACATCACCAGTGCGCCGGCCGATTCCGCGCCGAAGCGGTCCGCGTTGATGGTCGCGATGCCCGCGATCAACCCGTCGGCCGGCGTGTTCGCGATCAGGTCTTCCTGGCTGCGGCGCAGCCGCTGCGCGGCCACCGCGAGCGCACCGTATTCGACGAAGCTGCCGTCGTCGACCAGATCAGTGATGTTCTCCCTCGCCGTGCGGCGACCGAGCCGACGGCGTTTGGCCACCGCATCCGGACGGCCCACGTCGAGCCCGATGCGGTGACGCTCCAGCACTTCCGCCAGATCCGCGCGCATGGTGTCCAGATCCACCGCGTCGAAGTCGGTGGCCGGACCATCGTGGTCCGCCTCGATCCACGTCAGCAGCAGCGCGTGCGGGTCGACGACAGCTCCCGGCTCGACGACATGGCGCAGCACTCGCAGCGGCTGCTCGGCCCGCAGCACATGCTGCATCTTCATCGCTTCGAGCACAACGACTTCCGCGCCCGCGGAGATGACGACTCCCAGCGGTGCGAGCGCGACGACGGTGCCACCCATCGGGGATCGAAGCGCCTGCTCGTCGTCGCGCATGGCCTCCTGCGGCTCGATGGCCGGGATCTCGTGCTGTCCATGCGAGCCGACCGCTGACGACTCGGCAGCAGGATCGACGTGCACCATGGTCGATGCGTAATCAGCTGCGCGACTGGAGAGTTCGCCGATATTCTCCTCGAACCACGAGGTTGACACAGTGCTGCCACCGGCAAGCTGGTCGAGCACCGCCCGCAGCAGATCCGCATTTGTGTCCACCCCGACGACGACCGTTTCCGCCAACGCATCCGAACAACGTCGTAGCGCGGCCGAATACGTCGGCCCATGGGCAATGACCTTCGCCAGCAACGAATCGAACAGCGCGCTCTGCCGCATACCCGCGGATACGGCGGTATCTACCCGAATGCCCGCTCCCGTTGGCGCGGCGAACTGTGTCACGGTGCCCGTACTCGGCAAGATGGACGCCGAGGTCGCGATCATTTCCCCACCCGCAGTTACCCGTTCGGCGTTGATCCGCGCCTGCACGGCGAATCCGCGCGCGGGCCCGTCCGGCAGCGCGAGATCGGCGAGCGCGCATCCCCGCGCGAGATCGAACTGGACCGCCACCAGATCCACACCCGTCACCTCCTCGGTCACCGTGTGCTCGACCTGTAGCCGCGGGTTGACCTCGAGGAACCACGCGTCGTCGCCTCCGACCAGGAATTCGACGGTGATCACGCCGCGACAGCCCACCGACTCCGCGATCCGGACGGCGTCCTCGTGCAGCCGTTCTCGCAGCGCCGCACCGAGATTCGGCGCAGGCGCAATCTCGATCAGCTTCTGGTGACGCCGTTGCACGCTGCAATCTCGATCGCCGATCGCGACCGCCCGCGTGCCGTCGGCGACAATCTGAACCTCGATGTGCCGCGCGCCGGGGGCCAGCGCTTCGGCATAGACGGTGCCGTCACCGAAGCCGGCGAGCGCCTCCGCAACACAGCGCTCGTGCGCCTCGGCGATCCGAGATGCTTCGCGCACCACGCGCATTCCCCGCCCGCCTCCCCCGGCAGCGGCCTTCACCATCACCCCG
Organism: Nocardia sp. GCM10030253; assembly: GCF_042675075.1. Taxonomy (NCBI): domain Bacteria; kingdom Bacillati; phylum Actinomycetota; class Actinomycetes; order Mycobacteriales; family Nocardiaceae; genus Nocardia; species Nocardia sp. GCM10030253. Next base: position 375,212 of record NZ_JBHTDL010000011.1, read on the forward strand.
CCCGGGTTGTCCGCGAGCAGCGCTGCGATCTCGCCAGGGTCCGGCCCCGCGGATGTCGCAGGCAACACTGCGACCGCTGCCCGCTGCGCGGCCTCTCGCGCGGCGAGCTTGTCGCCGAAGATCCGCAACACCTCCGGCGCTGGACCGACGAACACCAGTCCCGCGTCCGCACACGCTGTCGCGAAATCCGCGCTCTCACTGAGGAATCCGTAGCCCGGATGCACCAGTGCGCCGGGACCGGCCTTGCGCGCCGCAGCGACCACCGCAGCGATATCGAGATACGCCGCCGCCCCGGATCCCGGCAGTTGGACCGCGTCCTCCGCCAGCCGGACATGCAGCGCTGCGGCTTCGTCCCCAGTGTGCAATGCGAGTGCCGAGTACGCCCGCTCGCGAGCAGTCCGGATCACCCGGACCGCGACCTCGCCCCTGTTTGCCACCGCTATGCGCATGCCGACAGTGTGCTTTGACATTGACGTCAATGTCAACGACGATGTACCCATGACAGAGGCCGGCTGGTCGGTGCGCGCGGCGCGAGAAAGATCGCACACCTCCCGCCACCGCGCGCTCCTGGACGCCGCGGCCAAGGTCTTCGCCACCCGCGGCTACGACAACACCACCGTCGCCGACATCACCGCGGCTGCCGGAGTCTCGCGAGCCACCCTGTACGTCTACTTCGCCTCCAAGGAGGAAATCTTCCTCGCCCTGGCCGCCCAGGTCCGCGACGATTTCCTCGCCGCCCAGGAGCCGGACATCGACGCCGACGATCCACGAAACATGCTGGCCGCCACCATCGAATCGTTCGCCGCCGCCGTCCTCGCCGCAGGCCCGATGCTGCGTCTCATCGACGAACGCGGCGCCGTCGACGACCGCGTCGCCGCCCTCGCCGAAGAGATCGCCGAACGCCCCATCCGCCGCTTCACCCGCTACCTGGAACGCCTACACGCCGCAGGCCGGATCACCCCCGTGGTCCCACCCCGCATAATCGCCGAAACCATCGGCTACACCCTCACCCGCGGCACCCTGGCCCGCGCCGTCGCCCCTCCCGCCACCCGCGCCGAATACCTCAACCACCTCCACACAGTCGCCGAAACCCTGCTCAACCTGTCTCCCGACTAGCGACACCTCCGCTCGTCGGTCGACACTCGAAAGTCCGCACCCTTTAGCGGGATTCGCGCCCCTGCGGGTGCCCAGAGTCGGTGCGGATCCCGAGCAAGGGTTCGAATTCGAAGTGTCTGCCGAGCGGCAAGCTCGGAAGGGGCGGGGTGCTCAGGCGATTCGGGAGTCGGCCACGGGTCGTTGGCCGGGGCGGGTAGCGGCGTTGGGGGTGGTGAAGGTGAGTACGCCGTCTTCGATGGGGCCCTTGCGGAGCAGGGTGCGGTCGCGGAAGTAGTTGTTGATCACCTTCCATGGGCCGCGGGTGCCTTGGCGCGGCATCACCGCGTCGCCGCGCTGGATGTAGCCGGAGGTCAGGGCGCCGCCCATCAGGGAGTCTTCGGCGCGGTCGCCGTCTTGCGCCACGGCAACCACCTGATCGAAGCCGTTGGCCTTCATGTGGTTGAGCAAGCGGCAGAAGTACTCGGCCGCCAGGTCGGCCTTCAACGTCCAGGACGCGTTCGTGTAGCCGAGCACCACCATGGCGTTGGGGATGCCGCTGAGCAATGCGCCCTTGTAGGCCACTCGGTCGCGGGTCACCACCGGCTCGCCGTCCACCTCGAGTGTCGCGCCGCCCAGCATCTGCACAGTAAGGCCGGTCGCGCTGATCACGATGTCGGCGGGCAGCTCCGCGCCGGACTCGAGTCGGATGCCGGTCTCGGTGAAGGTCTCGATGCGATCGGTGACGATCGAGGCGCGGCCACTACGCAGAACCTTGAAGAGGTCACCGTTCGGGACAACGCACAGTCGCTGATCCCACGGGTTGTAGGACGGCGTGAAATGGCGCATGTCGATATCCTTGCCGACCTGCATCCGAACCGCGCCGAGCAGCAGCTTCTTGGCCATCTCGGGGTTGGTGCGCGACAGCTGGAAGCTGGCGCGCTGCAAGGCGATATTGCGGGCACGGCCCAGCTTGTAGGCCACCTTGGCGGGCACGCGAGTGAGCTTCATGCCGACCGCGACGGGATCATCGACGGGCAGTGCCGTGATGTAGGTCGGCGAACGCTGCAGCATGGTGACGTGCGCGGTGTCATCGCTCATGGCGGGGATCAACGTGATCGCGGTCGCGCCGCTGCCGATCACGACGACCCGCTTGCCCTGGTAGTCGAGATCCGCGGGCCAATGCTGGGGATGCACGATCTGGCCACCGAAGTCGGCTTCGCCACGGAACTCCGGCCGATACCCGTTGTCGTAGTCGTAGTAGCCGGTGCATCCGACGAGGAAATTGCTGGTATAGACCTCGATGCCGCCGGTCTGCTCGTCGAGGGCCTCGACGGTCCACAGTCCCGACTCGGTGGACCAGCGCGCTGTGGTCACCTTTCGCCCGAACCGGATGTGGTCGGTGACGCCGTACTCCGCCGCCGTGTCCTCGATGTACTGCCGGATGTGTGGTCCGTCGGCGAGCACCTTGGTGCCGATCCAGGGCCGGAAGCCGTAGCCGAAGGTGTACATGTCCGAGTCGGAGCGAATGCCCGGGTACCGGAACAGATCCCAGGTGCCGCCGATGGCGGTCCTGCGCTCCAGGATCGCGTAGCTGCGCCCGGTCTGCTCGCGCGTCAGGTGGCAGGCCATGCCGATTCCGGACAGGCCCGCGCCGATGATCAGTACGTCGACATGCCGCGTCATTGAGGTACTCGTTTCGTCTGGTCTCGCCCGGGCGCCCTCGGCCGCGCGTTCCCACGAGATTACGTGTTATTGACAGTTACGTCTAGTCGCAGGTCGACACGGCCAGGTCGCCGATCATTAAAACCGCGTTGGTTACAAAGGGTGCCCCCGGGGACTCATCGCGCACATCATGAACGACTGCGGCCGGTCTCGCGCTGCTTGCGGGCTCAGCCGGGTCGGTGAGTGCATCGTCGATCCACCGATACCCCTGAAGGGAGATTGGCTCCGATGAGTCTGTCGTTCCACTGGTTCCTGCCCACCTACGGTGATTCCCGCGGTTTGGTCGCGGGCGGGCACGGCACCTTCATGTCCGGCGATCGCCCCGCGACGCTGCGTTACCTCAACCAGATCAGCGCCGCCGCCGAGGACAACGGTTTCGAGGCCGTGCTCACCCCGACGGGCACCTGGTGCTGGTGCGCGGCGGCGCGGGCACCGCACTGGTCGGCTCGCACGAGGAAGTGGCCGAGCGCCTCATCGAGTACTCGAAGGTCGGCGTCAGCCACTTCATCCTGTCCGGCTACCCGCACCTTGAAGAGGCCTATTGGTTCGGTGAGGGCGTGCTGCCCATCCTCGAACGCAAGGGTCTGTGGCGGAACCCGGTCAGCAGAACAGTCACCCCGAGCGCTACCCCGTTCGCGGCGTCCTCCGGCAGCTGACGACCCGTACTCGTCGTCTCGGAGGATGCCGGAATCCATGGCGAGATGGGCCCCGGCGTCCGCCGGGGCGACGAGTAACGGCAGGTGACGCAGCTACGCATGCACTGTGTCGTCGCCGACACCGCAGTACCCCCAGTCATGGGCACTGGTGTCGCAACGACCAGAATGGTCTGTCGAGTCCGACCCCACCGGGCGGTCTCGGCAGACCATTTTTCGTCCAAAGGGAGTCCATGACAAGCGCACCAGCGCGGCGGTGGCGCCGCCGCTTCCCCGATGAAGCGAGCACGCCCGATGCCGGTTCCGCCACGCTGAAGCGCAGCCTCGGCCGCGTCGACCTCACCGCGATGGGCGTCGGCACCATCGTCGGCGCGGGCATCTTCGTGATCACCGGTGTGGCCGCCGCGGAGAAGGCCGGTCCGTCGATCGTGCTGTCGTTCATACTCGCGGGCACGGTCTGCGTGCTGGTCGCGCTCTGCTACAGCGAACTCGCCGCGATGGTGCCGGTCTCCGGTAGCGCCTACACCTATACCTACGCGACCCTCGGCGAGGGACCCGCGTTCCTGGTCGGGTGGAATCTGCTGTTGGAATTCGTCATCGCGGGCGCGGCCGTTGCCATCGGCTGGTCCGGCACAGTGGTGTCCGCGCTGGACACGATGTTCGGAATCACGCTGCCGAAGGCCATCACGGCAGGCCCCACCGAGGGCGGTGTCGTCAACCTGCCCGCGGTGCTGATCATCGCGGTGATCGTCGCGGTGCTCGTCGGCGAGGTCTCGCTGACGGCCCGCATCACCAAGGCGCTGGTCGGCGTGACCATCGGCGTGCTCGTGCTGGTCGTCGCCGTCGGCTCCCCGCACATCGATGTGGGCAACTGGGCCCCGTTCGCGCCCTTCGGCATCGGCGGCATCGTCGGCGGCGCCGCTATCGCGTTCTTCGCCTTCCTCGGCTTCGACGTGGTCGCGGCCTCGGCGGAGGAAGCGCGCAACCCACGCCGCGACGTGCCGTTCGCGATCATCGGCACGGTGCTCATCGCCACCGTGCTCTACGCGCTCGTCAGCGCGGTACTCACCGGAATCGCCCCCTTCCCGACGCTGAACAACGCCTCGCCGATCGCGACCGCCTTCGGTGGACTGCGCATCGGCTGGATCGGCAATGTCATCGTCATCGCCTCCATCATCGCGCTCACCAAGGGTCTGCTGCTGATCGTGTACGCACAGGTCCGCCTGATGTTCGCCATGTGCCGCGACCGGCTGCTGCCGAACAATCTCGCTACCACCGGCAAGCGGTCCACCCCGGTCCAGCTGACACTGCTGCTTGGCACCGTCTGCGCGACCATCGCCGGATTGCTGCCGATCGACATCGTCGTCGAGTTGGTGAACATCGGCGCGCTCTCGGCCTTCGCCGTGGTATGCGTGGGTGTGCTGGTGCTGCGCAAGCTGGAACCGAACCGGGAACGTCCATTCCGCACCCCACTGGTGCCGTTGGTCCCGATCCTGGCACTGGTCGGCTGCATCTTGCTGGCAACCACTCTCGACGCGCTGACCTGGGTGCGTTTCGCGGTCTGGGTGGCCATCGGTATTGCCGTCTACCTGGGCTATGGCCGTAAACGCTCGGTGATGGCGGAACCGGAAACCGCTGCGGAAACAGTTCAGGCCGAGCGGTAGCGGGCGACTTTCCCGCAATTAGGATCTTGCACGAATTCGACAAAAGGATTCCCGATTCATTGCGGATAACCAGGGATTTCGGCACGCTCTCTGGCAAGAGTCGCGGCACTCACCCTCCACGGCCGTGCGGAAAGGACAACAACCCTATGTCCGATGATGAGAAGCAGATCCGGATCCTGATCGAACGGTGGGCGGCCGCGGTACACGTCGGCGATCTCGCCGGTGTCCTCGCCGACCACGCCCCCGACATCGTGATGTTCGATGTGCCGCCGCCGAACGAGGGTGTCCGCGGCATCGACGCCTATCGGGACAGCTGGCCCGGCTTCTTCGAATGGCAGTCCCAGGGCGCGACATTCGACATCGTCTCCCTCGAGGTCGCCGCCTCCGGTGACGTGGCCTTCGCCTATGCGCTGCTGCTGTGTGGCACCGCCGAGGATTTCGCCACCGACCCCGCAAAACGGCTTCGCCTGACCCTGGGCCTGCGCAAGCTGGACGGGCGCTGGGTCGTGGTGCACGAGCACCATTCCTTCCCCGACACCAGTGTCGAATCGGAGGCCGGATAGCTCGACGCGAGTTCCGCGACTGCACTCGATGCAACAGTGCAGTTGGCGCTACTCCGTGACTCCCCGAGAACAGAACGGAATTGCGCGCAGATACGCAATAGGTGATTTGCACGCGTCATAACGCTCTGAACTCGGCTTTCGCCGACCGTCAACACCCGAGCGCCGCACGAAAGATTCACTGAATGCCATTGTGCGCGCAACGCAGGGTTGCCATTCCCCTTGGCGGCGGCCGTCTCACGCGCAACACCGCATCGAATGCACGCGGAGTTCCACGTGAATCAGCCTGTCGTCGATACCGCTCAGGTTTCGTTCCGGCGAAGAACCCCGCCCACGATGTCGGACCAGTGCTCTACTCGAAGGCATTCATCGGTGACCCAGGGTCCGCGCATGTGGCATCGCTATCGACTGCTGGGCGCCGCGGCAGCGATGCTGCTCGCGGTGCCCAGCTGCTCCGGCATCCAACCAGTGCGCGGCACGGCCGTCGCGTCGCTGCGGCCGCTTCCGACGCCGGCTGCCTAATGGCGCAGCGGGATCGCCTTCGACCACGGCTCGGAATGCATCGACGCCATCCCTGCTGCCACGACTGACGTGCGGCATCAATCCCGGCAGGTGCCGGAGGCGCAGCAGCCCTCCCCTCGTCGCGCGGCCAACCCTTCCTTCACAGCGATCGCGGCAATACCGAGCCCCGCGATCGGATCGGCCCACCACCACCCGAACAAGGCGTTGAGCAGCAACCCTACGAGCAGCACCGCCGACAGATAGGTGCACAGCAGCGTCTGCTTGGAATCGGCCACCGCGGAACGGGATCCCAGCTCACGCCCGGCTCCCCGCTGCACCGCCGACAGCACCGGCATGACCAAGAGACTCAGCGCCGCCAGTCCGATGCCCACCGGAGAATGCCGCGGTTCATCCGCACCGAACAGCGCGCGCACCGCGTCCACCGACACATACGCGGCCAATGCGAAGAACGACCACGAGATGACCTGCAGCGCACGCCGTTCCCTGGCTTCGGGATCCCGACCGGAGAACTGCCAGGCAACCGCCGCCGCCGAGGACACCTCGACCACCGAGTCCAACCCGAATCCGATCAGCGCCGTCGATGACACCCGCGCACCCTCGCCCAGCGCGACGACCGCTTCGATCACGTTGTAGGAGATGGTCGCGGCGACCAGCCACCGAATCCGCTGCGACAGCACCATCCGTCGCTGCTCGGTAAGTCCGCGCCGAATCGGCATCCCCAGAGATTGCGCCATTACGAGCGGCCCTCCCCCGTGCCCATCGGATCCATCGCTGGCACCCGGCGCCACGACAAGTCCGACCAGCTCGAATTCCCGAGCGATCGCGCCATCAGCAGCACCCCTCGGCAGCATCTGGACAGCACGCCGGATCGACGGCGAGCACCAGGCCGAGCAGATCGTCCAGGGCCCGTCCGATGCGCTGATCGGCCAGCTCATACCGGTTGCGCCGCCCCTCCGGCACCGCGACCACCAACCCGCAACCCCGAAGGCACGCAAGATGATTGGACAGGATCTGCCGCGAAACCCCGATCGCCTCCGCGAGGTCGGCCGGATAACCCGGCGCCTCCCGCAACCGGAGCAGGATCTGCGTGCGCGTCGCATCCGACAGCGCATGCCCGAACCGGGCCAGCGCGTCGTTCTGCATGGTGGATGTTCGCATACCCACCCTCGGGCTGGTTCCAACATTCAGCCCGGCGGGAGTCGTTCAACGACAGTCATCGCAGCTGATCGAGAACCGCATCGTGCCGCAAACCCGGCGATCCGCCATAAATCGCGTCGGCCGGTTACGGACTGGGTTGGGGCACGTTGCAGCTGGTCACTTTGGGGTTGACGCCCGCGTAGTTCAACGGACCCGCGATCACCGTCACCGCGATCGTTCCTACGCTGGCGCAGTTCTGTTCACGGTCGGTGAAGTATCCGCGTTGACCGGCGGCGACCACACCGAAGATCAACCACACCAGCACCAGCAACGACACTAAGCGCATCACACACCTCCACTGAATTCCGGGCTGCCAGGGGTACGAATCTCCTGGAGACCACATCGAGTTCGTTCCTCGAGGATCGAGATCGTCTCGATCCGGTTGTCGATAGCGGATCGCCGCATCGTGTCCTGCTCTCGATCCAGGTTGCCGCGCAGACAAATCGCGGCACAGTAGATGTCGACCGGGTAGAGCACCGGTCAGTAGTAGTGGCGTCGGCCGCCGACCGAACGGCCGCTGCGACCCATGAGCATCAGCACTGCACCGATGATGAGCACGACGAATCCGGCGGTGGTGAGCAGGGTGATGCCGAGGAAGAATCCGGCGATCAGCAGGACGGCTCCGAGAATGATCATCAGTGGATACCTGACTTCAGAAGTACGTGAAATTTCGTGGAAGAGGGGGTCCTTCAAGTAGACGCCGCCAAGACCCCTATGTCAACGATGTAGGTCTACACTCCAGAACTACAGTTGTTTGTCCCGAAAGAAGGGGGCTTTCGCGATGACCGAACAACCACTGCTCGAACCGAGACGCCAGACCGACGCGGGCGCGGGCGACCCGAGCAACCCTCATCGCTTCCGACACACGACGGCGGGAATCGCGTGGACCTTGGGGTTCGCGTATCTGCTCGCCGAGCTGGTGACCGCTACCGCCTGGAAGACGGCCTACAGCTTCCGCCACGACACGATCAGCGATCTCGGCATCACCGCATGCACCCCGAGCATGTGCTCACCACTGCATCTGGTGATGAATGCAGCGTTCGTAGCGCTAGGCCTGCTGACGATCGTCGGAGCGATCGGATTCCGCGATCTCCTGCCCCACGGGCGCCGCCAGTGGTCGATCGTCGCCCTGGCCGTGATCATCGGCCTCAGCACAGCCGCAACCGGCTTCTTCCCCTCCAACGACGGCGCCGTCGTTCACTTTCTGGCTGTGATGCCGGCATTCGTGTCCCGCCACATCGTGCTGATACTCCTGGCGATCTGGCTGTGGAATCAGCGTCGGCTCGTCGCGATGTGGTCGGCGCTGTGCGCGTCGACCGGACTGACCGGCACCGTTCTGTTGGCCATCGGCTTGCAAGTGGGAATCACCGAGCGACTGGTGTTCTATCCGCTCCCGACCTGGATGGCCGTGACCGGAGCCGCAATCATGATCAATCCGCTGCGAGCTGCCGTAAGGCAGCGGACCCGCTACATCTGACCGCCCGAAACACTGTAGTCAACTGGTGTAGACCTACAATGTTGACACTGCGCCGATATCGGCGTGTACTGAAGATCTGTCACATCCACTCCGACCCGTGCGAACCACACCAACGGCCCGCGCCCCGCGAGCCGGGTCCAAGCAGCCATGTCGGTCGGGACCCGAACACCGAATTGACCACCACCCGAAGTTGTTCTGCCTCATCTGTTTATCTACTTGAACCAGGTAACCGTCATGATCGTCATCGTCCTTGGAGCCGTCGTGCTCCTCACTGGATTCCTGCTTGGCATCCCTTTGCTCGTCACCGCGGGAATCGTGGTTCTGATCATCGGCGCGGTGCTGATGTTCATGGGGTCCAACGGTCGTTCGATGCGAGGCTGGCGTAGCTACAGCCCCCGGCCAAGGCGGCGGCGAAGCCGTGCGCGCCGCAGCTGGTAGACGAGGCGCTGGCCAGAAATGATTCCGGCCGAGAGGAGCTGAATTCGATGAACGCAACCAGAGACGGACCAACCAGGCGCCCAGACATCCCCGAAGATGCCCCCGACAGGGAACACGCCCGGCACAGCCCGCTGACCCGCGCCGCGATGCTCGCCGCCGCACTCGAGATCATCGACCATGACAGCGTCGACCAACTTTCTATGCGGCGCCTCGGCGAGGCGCTCGGTCGAGACCCGATGGCGCTCTACCGGCACGCCGCCAACAAGGCCGCAGTCCTCGACGGAGTCGCTGAGAGCGTGCTGGCGCAACTGACCGTCGACCCCTACGACCCCGACTGGCGCCACCAGCTGCGCATAGTGGCGCGCGACTTCCGCCAGCTGGCGGTGGCTCACCCGAACGTGGTTCCGCTGCTGGTCACCCACCCGTTGGCCACGCCGCTCGGACTGCAGCCACTCGGCACGCTGCGGCCGCTGGAGCACACCCTGGAACTGCTCACCCGAGCCGAATTCAGCGGCGCCGAAGCCCTACACATCTACCGTGCCCTGTTCGGTTTCCTCTACGGGCACATGCTCAACGAGCTCCAGGAAATCGTCGAACGCCCCGAAGAAACCACCGACCTGCTACGCCTGGGCCTCAACCGCCTACCGATCGGCGAATTCCCCCTGCTGCGCGGCCTCGCCTCGGATCTGGCCGCCTACGACGGCGTCACCGAGCTCGAACGCGGCCTCGACATCCTGCTGTCCGGCCTCTCCATGACCATGACCCACGCCGGTCCGCAGCCCAGACAGGAGCCTGAATCATGACACTCCAACTCGCCCGAACCGACCCGCACAAAGCCTCGACCATCGACGAGCTGCCGGAAAGCACCGCGCCCGACAGCATCGACGACACCGAAACAGTTGCCGCACAGCAGCGTTGGGATTCCGAAGGCGGAGGCGAATCCCGCTGAAGCGCGACGGTCACCCGGGGCCGGGCAGCGTCGCGGCGAGGCCCGCCAGCAGGATATCGAGACCGCGTTCGAGCTCGGCGGCACCGTCGTAAGCCGCCAGAACCGGCGCCAGGCCGCGTAGCAACGGGAACTCCCCGATCGGCAGCCGATGCAGCCCGAGCCGCAGCACCTCGTCGGTCTCCTCGGGGCGCTCCACGATTTCCTGCAACTCGTTGAGCACGTGCCCGTAGAGGAAACCGAACAGTGCACGGTAGATATGCAGCGCATCGGCCCCCGCGAATCCGGCGCGGGTCAGCAGCGCGAGAACGTCTTCCAACGGCCGGACGATGGCTTGCGGGCGCTGCCCCAACGGGGTCGCCAGCGGTCGGGTCACCAGCAGGGGCACAGTCCGCGGATGGGCCAGCGCGAGTCGGCGGAAATCGCGGGCGACCACCCGCAACTGGGCGACCCAGTCCGTATCGGTGGCATCGACCGTCAGCTGCTCGAACACGATCTCGGCGACACCATCGAGCACTGCGGCCTTGTTCGGCACATGCCGGTAGATCACCATCGGATCGCGCCCGACGGCATCGGCCAGCCGCCGCATCGACAACCTGTCGATACCGTCACGGTCGATGATCTCGAGTGCGGCCTTCAGCACCGCCGCCCGCGTGACAGGACTCCCACTCGGACCTATAGCCGCGGGTTCGGGCCGATCGGTCTCAGATCGAGAATTCGTTCGGCTGGTCGGCGGTTCGGCCATCACGGGACGCTCCTTCATCTATATCGAGTCTGCATGCTAATCCACGCCCGTAGGTCATGAGTGTAGACCTACACCGTTGACACGAGACTGTAAGCGGCGTCTACTGGAAGGACCACACAGATCCGAGGATCGTCATCATCGTCCTGATCGCCGCCATCGGCATAGCACTGGCGCCCGTTCACTCCCGCGTCTCCAGCAGCGCAACGGTCATCCGGCGACGCCGCCGGGTCAACCGCCACAGCCAGGCCGACCCCCGGTCGGGTCGACCGTTCGGGCGTATGGCTGCCGGTCACTGTGCGGTCGCCACCCCACATGGCGACTTCCACTACGACTGACCGGGCACCCGCCCGATCAGGCAACTCCGGCAGCGGAATTCGGCACCGACTCGGTGCTGACAGAGCTGTTTCGCAGCCGAGACAGGAGCCGCACCATGACCTCAGCTCAGATTCACCCACACTCCGCGCGCCATCGCGTCCCGCCCGACTACACGCCTCGGCTGCGGTTGAAGCCGAAAGCCGAACGCGGCGGATACCTCGACGGCGCATGGTGGCCCCGATCCAGCGGACTCACCGCGGAACTACCAGATCTGTTGGCAGTACTGACAGTTCGACTTGGCCCCGTCTGGCGAGTCGTCTACGACCCCACAGGCTGGTCACCGGCACCACGGCAGATGACCGCCAACGGTCACGCAATTCGGCTCGACGCCTACCCATTCGAGCTGTGGAACACGATGTATGTCTTCGGCAGCGATAGCAGCTTGACCGTGCTGCAGGTAATCCCGTCGGCAACCAACCAGCCCGCCGCGCATGCGGCCCTGATGGCCGCCGTCGCCCCCGAACCGGCGGTCGCTACCTCCAGATGAAGGAAGCCAGATCATGACCCGCATCAGTACCCAACGCCCTATCACCAACCACTTCGACATGACCAGGAATACCGGTCCACCCCGCAGCAACAAGCAACCCTTCCGAACACCCACACGCACACCACGCCTGCTACTACGCGAACACAGCACCCGCTCCAGCCAAGTCGACGGCGCATGGTGGCCTTGGACGGCAAACCTCACAGCCGAACTCCACGACCTCATCAGCGCCCTCACCCCACGCCTAGGACACACGGTGCGTATCGATTTCGACTGGAACGCCGTCAGTCTCACCCAACGCCGCATCGATCACGACGACGGCATACGCATGCACGGACCCGGCCACAACCAACCACCCGATGTCATGCACCTGATCGGCTCCGACGGCGCCAGCCTCACCTTGCTCGTCATCCCCGCGAACACCCCGCCCCGGCACGCCGACCGGCAGATGCGGCAAGCATCTGGAAAACCGCTGCCGCCGAACGCGACAACACCCGCTGTCGAAACCCCACCTTAGCGCGACAACGACTTTCGAAGCCGAACCAGAACTTTTGGGCTTCGAGTCGGGACCAACGACCGCGTAGGCGTCGGACCTCGCGGCTCTGACACTCCTCGTCACTGAGCACATCCGTGGCCCCCGAGGTCTGGTCCGACGCCGTGTCCGGCTGCGCTCATCAGGCCGAATACCGGTAGAACCCCTCGCCGCTGGCGATACCGAGTTTGCCCTTGTCGATGTAGTTGGCCTTCAGCCACGCGGCGAGCTGCTGTCCGTCCTCGCCACTGTTGGCGAGGATGTTGTAGGGGGTGGTGAGCCCGATGATGTCGAGGATCTGGAACGGGCCGACCGGGGCGCCGGTGCCGATCCGCCAGGTCTTGTCGACCGCCTCCGGCTCCGCGTATCCGCCCGCGGAGAGCGCCATGGCGGCGTTCAGCAGCGGCACGAGCAGCGAGTTGAGCACGTACCCCGCCTTTTCCTTGTGCAGTTCGATCGGCACCATGCCGATCGCGGCGGCGAAATCGACGACCGCCTGATACACCTCGGGGTCCGTGTCGGATGTGCCCATGACTTCGGCGGTGTTGTACTTCCACACAAGGTTCGCGAAGTGCAGCGCGAGGAACTTGTCGGGGCGTCCGGTGAAGTCCTTGATGTCGCTGGGCAGCAAAGTGGAGGAGTTCGTGGCGAAAATGGTCCGCTCGGGCGCGAATTCGCCGAGGCGCTGATAGGTCTCCTGCTTGATGGCGAGGACCTCCGGTATCGCTTCGATGACGAGGTCGGCGTCTGCGACCGCCGCGGCGAGATCAGTGGTCAGGGCGATGCCCGCCGCCGACTTGTCGGCCTTGCCGTCGGCCGCTGCGGGTACCTCGTCGCGATAGGTCGCCGCCAGCTTGGTGATGCGGTCGCCGGCCGCGGCGAGGGCGTCGTCACTGATGTCGTATGCGGTGACATCGAACCCACTGAACGCGGTCTGGAACGCGATCTGCGAACCGAGCACCCCCGTCCCGAGCACGGTCACCTTGCGGATCTCGATCGTCATGACGTTCTCCTTCCTTCGGGGGGCGACGTTCGTCCCTCGATGTCCACTGCGTCGACCGATACGAAGAAACCGGCGACGATCTGAGCGATCTGGTCACGCAGGTCGCGCAGCGCGTCGTGACCGGGAAACGCACCGGTCGACGGCCGGGCGAGGATCAGATGCAGCACCGCGAATACGCTGCGGCCTGCCAGCAGGGCCTGTGCCGCAACGCGCTCCGATTCGAGGCCAAGGTCTGTGGCGGCCGAGGTGAGCCGGTCGGCGATCATCGCTTCCAACCGCGCGACGAGCGCGAGCCCTTCCGCGTGGTACTTCTCGGTCGGTGCGCCGAACAAGAGTTCACGCTGGTAGGCCACGATGTTCTCGATACGACGATCGGCTGTCTCGACGATCGGCTTGACCATGCCGAAGACCGCCTCCGCCGGATCACGCTGTGCTCGCGACTCCCGTTCGCCCACTTCGAGCGCCGACCGGAAATCCGCGTTGTACACCATGAGGAGCAACTCGCCCTTGGACGACGCATACCGGAACAGCGTCCCGGCGGCGACGTCCGCGCGGTCGGAGATCTCCTGCGTGGTGATGTTCTCGAACCCTCGCTCGGCAATCAGCGCGGCGGCCGCCTCGAAGATGCGGGACTGCTTGTCGAGCATGTTGCGCACTCGACGGCCTACCCGCACCGATTCGGGCGAATCCGACATCCCGCACCTCTCAGACAATGAGTGGACTCATTAATGAGCATACTCCTGGTTATCCAGAGGGCAACCCTGAAGAGGGCGACCGAAGCGCGAGCGGCAGTCATCGGCCCCGGACCGCGCGGAATTCGACCGAGCCGAACATCCCGTAGTCCATTTAAATAGATAAGGCCCGGCAAATGCCGGGCCTGAGCAAATGAAAGTGAAGTCGAATAATCGAGACCAGAAATCTTATTTCCGCTTAAATGTATACCAGCAAGGGTTACTTATGGCCCCACGTTCGCCGACCGAAGCGCCGAGCTCGTCCACCTCAGCGAGGAGTACGCGACCACTGCCTGACCTGACGCGCAGACGCTCGGTTCGGCCTCCCATCGACGGCAACAGCGGCGCCGGCGGTGGGGGCGCTTCATCTAAGGTCGTCACGACGCCGATCTCGGGGAGGGACATTGCCCAATTTGCCTTCGGACACGCTGATTTCGCTGGTAACCATGGCAGCCCAACGCATGGGTTATGTATGTCGGGCAACCAATGCCGACGAAGTGGTGGAGTTCATCGGTAGGCGCGGCGACGGCCCACACTTCCTGTGGCTGGACAACCTGCGCCGGAGCCTGGACGAGCAGCCTGCCGACCAGTGGCCGGCGCTCATCACCGACTACGTCGGCACGTTCCTCGCCGAAGTGGACATGGAATACACCGATCCGCTGGACACCAACGACTTCGCCACGGTCTGCGGCCTGCTCAGGACCCACTTCGCTCCGGCAGGCACCGACACGGGTATCGATGTCGTCCACCGTGACGTCGCGCCGGGAATCATTCAGTCGGCGGTGATCGGTCAGCTCCTCACCGCGGTGGCCGTCACCCCTGACATGCTCGCCATCTGGGGCATCGGGCTCGACGAACTCTTCGATCTGGCCGAGGCGAACACTCGTGCCGACGGCTACCTCGATCTCGAGTGGAAGGGCTACAACGATGCCAACTTCGCCATCCTGAGCGGGTCGGATTTCGCCAGCGCACACGCCCGGTGGCTCGGCGACTACCCGGTAATCGGAACGCACGGTGCACTTTTCGTCGCGTCCCACGAAGGCAGCGTGTATGCCCACCCGATCATCGGGCCGGACACGCTGACCGCTATGACCCTGCTCGGCAAGGTAGCCGCCAACACCTACCGCAGCGAACCGCGACCCGTCAGCCCAGCGGTCTATTGGTGGAAGGACTCGGAAATCAGTCTCGCCGCCGACACCGAGACCGATGGCGACGGCAATGTCGCGGTCCACCCCACTCCGGAATTCGAGACACTGCTGACCAGCCTGGCTGTCACGTGCGACTTCGGCGTGATGTCGGCCGACGAAATCGATACGGCCCTGGACGCGCTCGAGCGCTATGAGCGGATGTGCGCCACTCCGGACAGCAGTGCGGCGGCGCCTGTCGTCCTCGATCTCGTGGACGAGATCAACCGCAACGGTGGCGCCGTCGGATTCGTTGCGGCCGTTGCGGATTCCCGCGGAGCAGTGTTGCGCACCTGGGGACCGGGCCGAGATCAGCACCTGCTCACCGTGTTGAAACTGACCAAGGACCGCGACCTCGCTGTGCTCGACGCTCAGACCGGGCACCTGTACGACCCCCGTGGCCGCGTCGATGTCCACGTCACCGTCGGCGACGGAAGGTCGCTGCCCTATCTCACCACCGCGCTGCTCGCGGACTTGGTGGTCGGTGCCGCCGACCCGGACGATCCGTTTCTGGTCGTCGCACGCGACGACGAGACCTACATCCAGACGCGGCGCTGCGACGCGGTCTATGAAATAGAGCATCGGGCCGGTTCCGCCTCGGAACATTTCCGCGCATACGCCATGCTGCACACCGTGGTCCGTGACGTCATCTGGGCGTGGACCTGCGGCGACCCGTCCTGGACGGCAACCGTCCAATGGCGG
This sequence comes from Nocardia sp. GCM10030253, assembly GCF_042675075.1. Taxonomy (NCBI): domain Bacteria; kingdom Bacillati; phylum Actinomycetota; class Actinomycetes; order Mycobacteriales; family Nocardiaceae; genus Nocardia; species Nocardia sp. GCM10030253. The sequence goes on from NZ_JBHTDL010000011.1 coordinate 391,242, forward strand.
CGTGTCGATCTCGAATCACCCGAAATCGAGGCAGCACCAGGGCGGGAAATCCTGCAGGACGAGCTGTCATACCTGGGGTACGACATGACTGTCGACGAGCTCGCGCTCCTCGATACGTTTCTGGCGGTACGAAACACACCGCTGCCGCTGGTCAATTTGCTGGAGCTCGAGATCGATCCCGACGCATTGCGTGAGCTGGGATCGGCACATGCCGAGGAGATCATGCCGATCGCTGAGTTCATCCAGGCAGCCGAGACGATCGAGGCACCGGACGATCAAGGACCTCAGGAACAACGCAAACCGAACGACAAGGCATAACAGGCACTCGCGAGAGCCGATCAACCGGCCGATAGGGTCGACTGGTGACCTGGACCGTTGGTTTCGACCTGGACATGACTCTGATCGACTCACGTCCCGGTGTCGCACGGGCGATCGACACCATCGCCACCGAGTTCGGTCTCGCACTGCGTGGGATCGAGCTCGCCGACCGGCTCGGTCCCCCACTCCACATGCTGCTGGCCGATGCGGGTGTGCCCGCCGACCTCATTCCGGCCTTGATCGCCCGCTACCGCGAGCTCTATCCGACGGTGGTGCCGCATATTCCGGCCATGCCGGGTGCCGATGCGGCGCTGGCCGCTGTTGCCGAGCGCGGTGGGCGGGTACTGATCGTCACCGGCAAGCACGAGCCGCTGGCCCGGCTGCATCTGGTCGAACTCGGTTGGCGGGTAGACCATTTGGCAGGTGATCTCTGGTCAGCGGGCAAGGCCGGAGTGCTGCGCGACCAGCGAGCCGAAGTATTCGTCGGCGACCATGCCGGCGATATGCGGGGTGCGCGGGCGGCGGGCGTGACCGCCGTCGGCGTCACCACCGGACCGTGCGACGCCGACGAACTACGCGCGGCAGGTGCGGACGTCGTGCTCGACAACCTCACCGAGTTTCCGGACTGGCTGACCGAATTCGGCGAACCCGCGGTCGCGGACAGCGCCGAGACAAGCGGCTGACCAGTACTTCCACGCCCCTCGTCGCAGCAAAGGGACTGCTGGCAGCAGCGAGACCGGCGCGCGGTCAGCCGTCGGCCGCGGACAGTGCTCGGAAGCGCAATGTCAGGCCATCGAGCAGTGCGCGCAGGCCGGTTTCGAAAGCGGCGTCGTCGATTTCGCGTTGGCGTCCCGACAGCAGGTGCGCCTCGTCGAGGTGCGGGTAGTTGCCGCGATATACCGCCGCGTCCTCGGGGAAACCGCCGGCAAACGATCCCAAGGTGGAACCGGTGACGAAAAACCGCATGAGCGCGCCCACCTGCGTTGCTTCGCGCCGTGGCCATCCGGCGGTCACCAGCCCACCGAAGACCGCATCCGCCTGGCGCAGCGCATTCGGCCGCCTGCCCATGCCCTGATGCAAGGCGGGCACCAGGTTCGGATGGTCCGCCAATGCCGCGCGGTAGGAACCGGCCCAGGCCGCGAGCGCGCCGCGCCAGTCCGGGTTGCCGGCGAACATCGACAGGTCCACCTGACCGAGCACCGTGTCGACCATCGCGTCCAGCAGGTCGTCCTTGGTGGCCACGTGGTTGTACAGCGACGGCCCCTGGACCCCGAGTTCGGTGGCCAGCCTGCGGATCGACACCGCCTCGAGCCCTTCGGCATCGACCAGGGCCAGCGCGGCTGACACGATGCGGTCGCGGCTCAGCAATGGTCGGCGCGGTCTACCCACGAAAACCTCCTGGTCGATCGGCTATCAGTGTCGCATGCGAGCTCATAAACTTGCGTTGTTAGTTTATGCGGAGCTAGCCTACAAGAAACTTCCGGCGCTAGTTTTTGGAGTTGCGGTGAACCTGGAACTGTCCGACGAACAGACCGCGGCGCAGCGCATGGCCGCCGATTTCGTCGACCGTGAGATCGCACCGCGCGCAACGGAATGGGATCGCGCCGAGTCGGTCGATCCGGCGATCGTGCCGCGGCTCGGCGAGCTCGGGTTCCTCGGTCTCACTATTGCGGAGGAATACGGCGGCAGCGGCGGCGACCATCTCACCTACTGCCTGGTGCTGGAGGAACTCGGCCGCGGCGACTCCGCAGTGCGCGGCATAGTCTCGGTCTCCCTCGGCCTGGTCACCAAGTCCATCCATCGCTACGGCACCGACGAACAGAAGCGCACCTGGCTGCCCCGGCTCACCGCGGGCGAAGCACTCGGCTGCTTCGCGCTCACCGAACCCGGAACCGGTTCGGACGCGGCACAATTGAGCACGCGCGCGGTCCGCGACGGCGACGACTGGGTGCTCTCGGGCAGCAAGATGTTCATCACCAACGGCACCTGGGCGGACATCGCGCTGGTGTTCGCCCGCACCGGCGGCGCGGGACACCGCGGCATCACGGCATTTCTCGTTCCGACCGACTCCCCCGGCTTCACCGCCCGCCCCGTGCACGGCAAGCTCGGCCTGCGCGGGCAGGCCACCGCCGAACTCGTGCTCGACGGCGTCCGGATACCTGACAGTGCGCGACTGCACGCCGAGGGCAAGGGTTTCACCGTCGCGATGGCGGCACTGGCCAAGGGCCGGATGTCGGTGGCCGCGGGGTGTGTCGGCCTCGCGCAGGCGTGCCTCGACGCCGCGGTCGGATACGCAACGCAGCGTGAGCAATTCGGCAAGCCGATCGCCGGCCACCAGCTGGTGCAGGAGCTGCTCGCCGACATCGCACTCGATGTGGACGCCGCCCGGCTGCTGGTGTGGCGGGTCGCCGATCTGATCGACCGCGGCGCCGAGTTCGCGGTCGCATCGTCCAAGGCGAAGCTGTTCGCGAGCGAGGCCGCCGTGCGCGCTGCCGACCGCGCGCTGCAGGTGTTCGGCGGTTACGGCTATATCGACGAGTTCCCGGTCGGTAAGTATCTGCGCGACGCCAAGGTGATGACCCTCTACGAGGGCACCAGCCAGATCCAGAAATTGCTGATCGGCCGAGACCTGACCGGAATCAGCGCATTCTGACGACGTCGGACCCGGCCTCGTCGAAGAACAGAAAGGACCATCGATGAACAGGTTCACCGACAAGATCGCCGTCGTCACCGGTGCGGCACAGGGCATCGGCGCGGCCACCGCGGTGCGGCTGGCCGCCGAGGGCGCGGCGGTGGCGGTGCTCGACCGCAATGCCCCAGACAAGACCGCCGAGCAGATCACCGCGGCGGGCGGCACGGCCCGCGGCTATGTCTGCGATGTCACCGATCGCGCGTCAGTGCAGTCCGCATTCGACCAGGTGGCAACGGATCTCGGGCAACCGCACATCTTGATCAACAATGCCGGGATCACCCGCGACGACATGTTCTTCCGGCTGTCGGAGGACGACTGGAACGCGGTGCTCTCGGTCAACCTGACCGGCGCATATCACTGCGCCCAGGTGGCACAGAAGTTCATGGTCGCCCAGCGCTACGGCAAGATCGTCTCGCTCTCCAGCCGCTCCGCACTCGGCAACCGAGGCCAGGCGAATTACGCCGCCGCGAAGGCCGGCATCCAAGGCCTCACCGCAACGCTCGCCATCGAACTCGGCCCCTACAACATCAACGTCAACGCGGTCGCCCCCGGCTACATCGCCACCGCAATGACCGCCGCGACCGCCCACCGAGTCGGGCTCACCGCCGAGGAACATCAGCAGTCCGTCGCCGAGCACACCCCGCTCGGCCGGGTCGGACAGCCCGAGGAGGTCGCCGCCGTCATCGCGTTCCTGGCCAGCGATGAGGCCTCCTACGTCAGTGGCCAAACGCTCTACGTCAACGGTGGAGCCCGCTGAGCGAGCCCGAGTGCCGCTATAGCGACCGCCCGGTATGGCGAGGACAATGAGTAGTTCGATCGACGACGTCGATGGGAAGGAGCCACGGCAATGAAAGTCAAGCCGAACCGCTCACTCACAATCCTCCTCGCGGGCCTGGCAACCGCCGGAAGCCTGGCGCTGTCCGGTGCCACGGCAGCTGCCGTAACGCAGCAGGACCCGGAGCCGGAGTGCCAAGTAGGCCAGACCAAAGAAGAAGGTCCCCTCTTCTGCGAGTGCGGAGCCGATGGCAAGTGGATCTGCCTCGAAAGAAAGCGCTGAGACCGATAGCGGCACACCAGCCGCACAGTTCCGTTCAAGCCTGATTCGCGGATGCGTGCTCGGCATCCCACTGCTGCCGAGCAGCAGCGATGACACCCTTGTGCTCGCGCGACCAGCCGGCGAGCACAAGAATCGTCTCGGCGAGACTCCGACCGGTCGTGGTGAGCCGGTACTCGACCTGCGGCGGGATGGTCGGGTAGGCGATCCGTTCGATGATCCCGTCCCGCCACAGCCTCTTGGTGGTCAATGTCAGCATGCGCTGGGATACGCGGAAGACGACGTGGTGCTGGCCAGGCACGACGCGGTGGTCGCCGCCGCGACTGCGGCCGGGGTCCGGCACGTCGTCTACACCAGCCTCGCGGGCTCCGGCGACCTGATGACCATCGCGCTCCCACACCGATGGACCGAGACGCGTCTGGCCTCGGCGCCGCTCGATGTGACGATTCTGCGCAACGGCCTGTACGCCGAGGTGCCGGTCGGATTGGCGGCGGCAGGCGCCGCGGCGGCTGCCGAAACAGGTTTCTACACAGCCGCATTCGGCAATGGACGGGTGTCGGTTGTCGCTCGCGAGGACCTCGCCGACGTGGCGGTGCGAGTGGCCGCTGAAACCAGCCGCGACCTCACGGCGGGCGGTCGCAGCAGGCACGCGGGCAAGGTCTACGAACTCGAAGGTGTCACGACGATCGGCGGGTCCGACATCGCAGCGGTGCTGGCCGAATCGCTCAACCGGCCGGTGAGCTACCGATCCATGTCACTGTTCGACACTCGAATCGCACTACAGGACATAGGAATGGAGCCCTACCAGGTCACCAATGCCGTCTCCCTGTTCGCCAATATCGGCGCGGGCGTACTCGAGGCAAGCCGGACCGACCTGCTCGAACTGCTACCCGCCGAGCCCCGCGATGTCCGGGCACTGCTCGCCGCCGCCGCGCAAACCGCCGGGTACCAGTCCATTTCGATCAATACGACCCGCTGAGCACTGCTGTCATGACGGCCACCGCACCGCCGAGCCGGACCAGTAGCGGAACCCGCCGCTGATCCGGTTCCTCACCGCTCGAACGTGGTCACCAGGGCACCGGACCGAAGCGATCGAAGAATCCGCCGGTCGGTCCGTCCGGTCCGATCGACGCCAAGTGGACAATCGCGTCGGTCCCCTCGGTGACTGTTTGGTGGCCTGAGTTGTTGTTCAGATCCGTTGCGGTGTAGCCGGGGTCGGCGGCGTTGACTTGGATGTCGGGCAGCGCGCGGGAGTACATCGAGGTGACCATGTTCAGGGCGGTCTTCGAGGACGGGTACGGCAGGCCGAGCACAGTGGACTCGACGCGGGTCGGATCGGAGGTGCGTGCCAGCGACCCGATGCCGCTCGACACCATCACGATTCGAGGTTGGGTGGCCGCGCGTAGTAGCGGCAGGAACGCGTTGGTCACCTGGACCGCGCCGAAGACGTTGGTTTCGAACACTTCTCGGAAGTCCGCGGCTTCGATATCGGGTGGGAGGTTGCGGGTGCCGCCGATTCCGGCGTTGTTCACCAGTACATCGAGCTGCCGCGTCCGTTGTCCGACTGCCTCGACGGCCGCGGTTATGGAGTCGGCGGAAGTGACGTCCAGCTGAATGAACTCGACGTCGAGACCGGCGTCGGCGAGGTCGGCCGCTGCCGCCTTTCCGCGGTCGGCGTCGCGTGCGGCCAGGAACACCTGCCAGCCGAGGCTCGCCAGTCTGCGGACGGTTTCGCGACCGAGTCCTTTGTTCGCTCCGGTGATCAGAGCCGTCGTCGTGGAGTTCGTGGGGTTGGTCATCGTCCGAGCATCGCCGGCCACATTACCCGCACTCCAGGACCGGTATCTCCTGGGACCGGTGGTACCACCCCACGGTGCGAATGCTGCGGCATGATCGAGGACATGGATCGCACGGAACTCGCCGCCCTGCTTCGGCAGGCCCGCGCGCGCATCCAGCCCCGCGATGTCGGGCTCCCCGCGGGCTCCCGCAGACAGGTGCCGGGATTGCGCCGCGAAGAGGTCGCGCAACTGGCCGGTGTCAGCGTCGATTACGTGGTTCGGCTGGAACAGGGCCGTGGCCCACGACCCTCGACCGCCGTACTCGCGGCCCTGGCCCGGGCTCTGCGCCTCAACGACGAAGACCGCGATCTGCTGTTCCGGTTCGCCGGATCGCCACCACCGCAAGCGGGCCGGATCGCCATGGTTGTCCGGCCGAGCGTGCTGCGACTGCTGGACCGGATGGCAGACCTGCCCGCCCTGGTCATTTCCGCGAAAGGCGATGTGCTGGCGTGGAATTCGATGGCAGCGGCCCTACTCGGCGACTTCACCGAGTGGCCGCCCGCGCAACGCAACATCATCTGGCAGCAGTTCCTTGGCACCGGACCGCGGCGTGTCGCGACGACCCCGACCGAGGCGCAGACGGCTGCCGTCTTCTCGGTGAGCAGCCTGCGCAGCGCCCGAGCCCACTACCCCGATGACCCCGGCCTGCTGCGTCTGATCGGCGAACTCCGTACGCGCAGCACACGATTCGAACAGTTGTGGAACGATCGGCCATCCGAACCATGGCGCAGTGCCAGCAAGTCGGTCGACCACCCAGAACTCGGCCTCCTGGTCCTGGAGTGCGACACCCTCCTCGTCCCCGACTCCGACCAGACCGTCATCGTCTACTCCGCGGCACCCGGCACCCCCGTAGCCTCAGCGCTTGACCTTCTCCGCATCACCGGCACCCAACAGTTCACCGGCCATAACTGATTCGCCCCGAGGTCGGAGGCAGCCGATCATCGCTAGGCCATCGCCTCGGTGCCGAACACCATCGCGACCGCGTTGGTCAGCCGATCCAGCTGTTCGGGTGACAAGGTCTGCTGAAGGGGCGCGAAGGCGACCCGCGCCATGTCGAGTCGGGTGCTGCCGCGCGACGGCACCCGGTCGGCCTCGGGCAGCTCCACCTGGCTGAACCAGCGGAACAGCGAGGTGACCGGGCCGGTACTCGACCCGGTCACCTCGGAGCCGCTTACGCCGCTTTGTATTTGCGGAGGTATTCGCCGGTGAGCGACGTCGGATGCTCCAGCAACGCGGCGGGCGTGCCGGTGAAGACCACTTCACCGCCGTCCTTACCACCATCCGGACCGAGATCGACCACCCAATCGGAGTGGGCGACGACATCGAGGTTGTGCTCGATCACCACCACCGTGTTGCCCCGCTCCACCAGCCCGTCCATCAGCGCGAGCAGCGTGTCCACGTCCGACATGTGCAGGCCGGTGGTCGGCTCGTCGAGCACGTAGACGGTGCCGGTGTTCTGCAGCTGCGTGGCGAGCTTGATGCGTTGGCGCTCACCGCCCGACAGGGTGCTCATCGCCTGACCGAGGCTCAAATAGTCCAGGCCGACCTCGTTCATGGTGCGCAGCTTCGTATGCAGCGCCTTCTCCGGGAAGAACTGCACCGCCTCTTCCGCCGACATCTCCAGCACGTCGGCAATCGACTTGTCGCGCAAGGTATGTGCGAGGACTTCCTCGGAGAAGCGCCGCCCATCGCAGGCGTCGCAGTGTGTGGTCACCGGATCCATGTAGGCGACCTCGGTGATGATCACGCCGCGGCCTTCGCATTGCTTGCACGCGCCCGCCGAGTTGAAGCTGAACAGCCCCGGCGATTCACCGGTGGCCTTGGCGAACAGCTTGCGGATGGGATCCATCAGCCCCAGATACGTGGCCGGGGTGGAGCGCGACGACGCCGCGATGGCCGACTGGTCCACGAAGATGGCCTCGGGATGCTCGCGCACGAACACATCCCGAATGAGGCTGCTCTTACCGGATCCCGCGACGCCGGTGATCGAGGTGAGCACGCCGGTAGGGATCGCGACCGTCACATCCTTCAGGTTGTGGACGTTCGCGTGCTCGATCAGCAACTCGCCGTTCGACTTCCGGAAGGTGTCCTTCACCGTGAACGGCCTGCGCAACCCGGCGCCGGTCGGAGTGTCGGCCACTCGCAGGTCCGCGAAGCTACCCTCGAACACCACCTGCCCGCCGTGCACACCCGCGCGTGGTCCGACATCCACGATGTGATCGGCGATCTGGATGACATCGGGATCGTGCTCGACGACCAGCACGGTATTGCCCTTGTCCCGCAATGCCTTCAGCAGGTTGTTCAACCGCCCGACATCGCGCGGATGCAAGCCGACGCTCGGCTCGTCGAAGATATACGTCATACCGATCAACGTGCTGGCCAGGTGCTTGATCATCTTCAGCCGCTGCCCCTCACCGCCGGACAGGCTGGAGGTCGCCCGGTCCAGGCTCAGATAGCCGAGCCCGATGTCGGCCACCCGCTGCAATGCGGTGCGAATGGCGGCTGCCAGCCCGAGCGCGGCCGGATCGGCGATCTCGTCCAGCACCACGATCAGATCGGTGATCTGCAGCCCGGACCAGTCGGCGATATTGCGCCCGTTGATTTTCGTCGCGAGCGCCTCGGCGTTGAGCCGTGCGCCATTACACGTCGGACACACGCCCTCGGTGAGAAACTTCTGAATCTGCTCACGGGTCTTCTCGCTCAGCGTGGAGGTGTCGCGTTGCAGCCGGGTGCGAGTGAACTTGGTTGCCACACCCTCGTAATTCGCTTTCCAGGTGCCTTTGGCGAAGGTCAGCTCCACCTTGCCGCCGGTGCCGTACAGCAGATCCTGGAACTCCGCGTCGCTGTAGTCGGCGAGCTTCTTGTCCGGATCGAATCGGCCGGAGTTGCCGTACAACTGCCAGTCTCCGCTGCCCACCGCATAGCCGGGCAGGAGGATCGCACCCTCGTTGAGCGACTTGCTCCGATCCACCAGCCGCTCGGGATCGGCGCGTACTGCCTGACCGAGCCCGTCGCAATCCGGGCACATGCCCTGCGGCACGTTGAAGGAGTAGTTGTAGACGAATCCGGCCGAAGGCGAACCGAATCGGGCGAACATCGCCCGGACCATCGAGTAGATATCGGTCATGGTGCCGACGGTGGAGCGCGGCCCGCCACCGACCGGCTGCTGGTCGATGATCACCGGTGCGGTCAGATTCTCGATCGCCTCCGCGTGCGGGCGCTCGTAGCGGGGCAGGAAGTTGAGGATGAATGCGGGAAACGTTGCGTAGAGCTGGCGCTGGGATTCCACGGCGATGGTGTCGAACACGATGGACGACTTCCCGGAACCGGAGACACCGGTGAACACCGTGATCTTGTCCTTGGGAATCTCCAGCGACACATTGCGCAGGTTGTGCTCGCTGGCCCCCAACACTCGGATGACATCGGTGGCGGCAACGGAATTGGTCAATGGCATACCGACAACCATGCCATCCGACACCGACAATTTGTGCGGGGTGATGTGAGGCATATCACATTAATGCAGCATATGCATTACCGGCGCACAGTTCTCCACACCGTCCGCGAGCGCGGTACACCGAACGGCCGTAAACGCCCGCCGACCTCACGCATCACGCCCAGGCGTCAGTCCGGAATGTCCTGCCTCGAGGGCAATTTCAGCCTGGCGCCGCACCCGGACGCGGTTGCGGGCGCGCGGTCCGGAGTCGACGAGCGGTCGCCGGAGTTACACACCCTTGTCGAGGGTTTGCGCAGAATTAACCTGCCGAGCACACGATGGCGACCGATAGCACCCGGTCGACCACTAAAATCAATGACGCGTCTTTGACACGGACAGTGGCGTCACCGGACGAGCACAGCAGCTCGCACGGTTCTTAGCGCTCGCAGATACCGGCAGATCGTCAATGCGTTGCGGCACCATCGCGCTCCGCGCCTGAACCGAGTCGGCAGTCTGTCCTGACCCAGCGACACCGCGGAGACCTCATGATCCACGCCGACCTGAAACCCGCCAGCCACTTGGACGTCCGCATCACGACGCCCGGCCAACTCGCCGGCGGCACACCCGCGAACTCGGCAGCGCCGTCGCAAAGGATTCCGCTATCGAGTGATCGCGGGCCGTCTCGGCAGCTCAGCTCGCTCGACGTCCAGCTGCTCAATGCCGAATCACCCACCATGCTGCTGCACGTCGGATCCGTCACGCTGCTGGAGCCGACCGCCGAAGGCAGCGCGTTGACCGTCACGGCATTGCGGGAGTTGATCGCGAGCCGCCTACACCTCGTCGCACCGCTGCGGTGGCGACTGCGCACTGTCCCTTGGGGTCTCGATCTCCCCTATTGGGACGACTGCGACACCATCGACCTCGGCTATCACGTGCGCGACACGCGCCTGCCCGAAGGCTCGACCGACGTGGCGCTGGCGGATCTCGCGGCTCGCCTGCACGCGCGGCCGCTGGACCGAAGCCGACCGCTGTGGGAATGCCACCTGATCTCGGGACTGTCCGGAGGTCGCCAAGCTATCTACACCAAGGTGCACCACGCACTGATCGACGGCGTATCCGGTGCCGAGGTGATGGCCGTGGTCTTCGACATCGTCCCGGAGTCTCAGCCGGTGCCGCCACCGACCGACGGGGTCAAGCTCGGCCGAACTCCCAACCCCGCCGAAATGCTCGGCCGCGGCATCGCGAACACGATGACCCGCCAGGCCGACCGGATGCGCCTGCCGTTGCGCCTCGGACCGATGTTGCCGAGCGCGCTCGACGATATGCGCAAGGTGAATCCCACGTTGCCCGGCACCGGCCCCAACGGCACCGACCGCTCCTTTGCCTTCGCGTCCCTGCCCCTCGACACCGTCAAGCAGGTCAAGAACAGCTTCGGCGGCACCGTCAACGACGTCGTGATGACGTTGTGCGCCTCCGCATTTCGCCGCTGGCTGGTCGAACACGACATACCCGCCGACGACCCCGCCGTTGCCGCGATACCCGTCTCGGTCCGCACCGCGGAGCAGTGCGGCACCGCCGGCAACCAGTTCTCCATCATGCTGTGCGAACTACCGATCGGCGAAGCGAACCCGCAGCACCGCATGAAACTCACCCACGCCGCCATGCTCGCCGCCAAGGAGCGCTTCCAAGCCACCCCACCGTCCCTGCTGCACTACGCCACCGCGGTCCTCCCCCAGATCCTGCACGGCCTGGCGACCCGAATGCTGCTCCGCGCCGCCGCGCCCGCACTCCCCCTGGCCAACATGGTCGTCTCCAACGTGCCAGGCCCCCAGATGCCGTTGTACGCCGGGGGAATTCGCGTGGCCGGCAGCTACCCCATCTCCGTGCTCACCGACCTATCCGGCCCACTCAACATCACCGTCATGTCCTACAACGGCCACCTCGACTTCGGCATCCTCGCCTGCACCGACACGATCCCGGATGTCTGGAACATCGCCACCTACTTGAAAGACGCACTCGCCGAACTAGTTCACTAACCGCGCCTGCGGAAGCGGCGATGACATGCCACGCACCCCGCACCCGCGTCAGTCCCAGATCCACAGCTGCCAGCACGGCATCGGCGCAGACCCGACCGAATCGGCATCCACGGTGACCGTGTAGTCGCTATCCCACTCCCGCAACGCCTGCACGAATCGGACGATGACATCCGGCGGCGCAGCATAGGACGCGACGGGCGACGCGGCCATGCAAGCTGTAGAGAGCGCGCGTCGGGCGGCAACTCTGGCAGGAAGTCGGGTCGGTCAAAGACGCGGCTGTCGAGTTGATGAACCGCCATCCGAAAACCTCGAGCCTGCAGGCGCATCGGTATGCGTGCGGCATCTCCCAAGATCAAGCCGCTGCCCGGTACAACGAGATCACAGACCATCAGACCAGCCTCGGCGGTACCACTATCAACGCATGGGAGACCTGGGCCCGCGGCCGTGGCAGTTCCGGCTCGCCTCCGACTTTCTCCAGCCTCTTGATTCTCGCTGCTGCCTACGGGCGGGGACCGCTGGGGGTGGCCGACGAAGGCATCTCTCCCATTGACCTCGTCGCCGAGGCGTATGAGCGCCTCGCGCCGGAGGATCAGATCTCGCTCGGGAAGTTCACCGGCGTTGCAACCTCATCGCCCGTTGCTTCGCGATCAGCGGCGCGGCTTGTCGCGGAAGGTAACCTGATCGGCACCGACTTCGAACTTGCCGTGCCCACCGTCGAGTACGGCAATCCGGCGATTCGGCTGTTCTCGTTGCCGAATCCCCAGCCTGGCCAGCTGTTGAACCTGACATGGGCGACATTTGGTTTCGGGCTCGAACGGCTGATCCACCAGATCAAAAATCTAGGGCGACGCCTCGATGCCGATGCATGTTTCGGCATCAACGAGGCAGGGCTGGTGATGGCGACTTTTCTCGCCTCGGCTCAGTTCAGCCGCTGCCCGATCGGATACCTCAAGTGCAATAAGAGCCGCGACGACATCACTCTTGATCCGGCATCCATCTATCCCCGATTACCGAACGCACCGACAATCGTATTATGCGACTTCGAAGTTAAGCATGCGAACGTAGTCGGACTCATCGGCCGCGAGATCCGCAGCCGCTACCCCGGAGCTGAAATCTACTTCGCGGTCTTCGGGGCAATGACCAAAGCATGTGATCTCGAGGTGGCAAGCTTCGATCACTTGACCGGTGCCGCGATCATGAGAGCCGCTGACTTCGCGGCGGTGTTCATCGCTGCCACCATGAGCCCTCCCGGTATCGAACCGCCCTTGGAACTACGCTGATTCGAGAGGTAACGCACTGTGATGCCCACCCGGCCTCAGCTCGAACCGGAGCTCGCACAACACCTTGCGAGCATGGTCTCGACAGTGATCGGTGAAATCCGCCCTCGGCTGGTCGAGGGGGCGATCTCCGGCGAACATGCGGAGAGCGCGAACCTTCGGCACAGTGACAACTTTCTGTCCGTTCACGATCTGTGGATGCACGAACGGTATCGGCAGCTGCTCACCGAATTTCTTCCGTCGTTCGTCTACGCCTCCGAGGAAGCGGACCCGCAGATCATCGGTGATGATCCCGATCCGGACCTGTGCGTCTTGGTAGATCCACTCGACACCAGCGAGCTCGCGGTCCGCGCCCTGCACGGCTACACCCACGTCATGGTCTACTCGCGCGCGCTCAGGCGTCCGATCGCGGCAGTGGTCGGCGATATCTTCCACCATCTCCAGCTCTACCTCGCGGCGCGCGATCACACCGGGCGCGATCAGGCTTTTGTCATCACAACAGACGGCATCCTGCATCCACTGCGTCTGAAAGGATCCGCTGCCCTGTCGGAGTCGCTGGTCACCAACTACCTCATGAAACCGGCGGAACGCTTCCTTCCATTGGCTGAACAGACCGGACTCATCCAAGCCCTGAGCCGACCCTCGCCAGACGGGAGCAAGCGCGGACGTCTCGGCGTCGACTTCGGGTCCATCGGACTCTGTCATGTTGCCGCCGGATTCACCGATGCGATGATCGAGTTCGCGAAGGGGTTCGCGATATGGGATCTCGCTCCAGGCCATTACATCCTCACTGCTGCAGGCGGCACCGTCCTTGACCTGCAAGGTGACCCCATACCTCTCGACTGCGGGTTCGGCACGTTGGCCGATATCGCAAAGGCCATGGGCCACCGACAAAAATTCATCGCCGCCGCAGACATGCCGCTGGCTCGAGATATCGTCGACGTCCTCACGAAAGCAGGGGCCGGAAGCGCCGAAGCACGCTAACGCAGTAGCTGAATCACCGGCGCAAAGTTCTCCATGCTGTCTTCGAGCACGGTGATATAGCTGATGCCGTACCGCTCGCGGCGATCGCGTAGCCGCTGCGCCATCTCGTCGTGCGTCCCCATCAGCAGGATCGGCAGCTCTTCCGGACTCTCCGCGACATCAGGCGGCAGTGCGGGACCGAATACTTCCAGCACGGCCGCCAGCTCATGCGGCGGAACGACGCGCTGGATCAGGATATTCAGCTCCACCTGATCGACTCGCGCGCCAAGCAGAGCGCGCACGTAGTCGATCCGCTCCGCGGTTTCTTCGAGCCCCGCCATCTGTAGTGGCCCACCATTGCGCGCCGCCGCGGCCCCGGTGAATCCGATGATATCGGCATGCTTCGCGGCAACGCCGAGCAGCCGGTCACCCCAGCCCGCGATGAGCATCGGCGGCCCAGACGGCTGTGCGGGGCGCGGCTGATACTCCGGATCCGAAAACAGTCCGCGCAGCGTGGTAATTGTCTTCTCCAAGTGCTCGACACGCTTGCCGCCGCTGGCGAACGGGATGCCCGCAGCCTCGAATTCGGCCTGCACGTAGCCCGCGCCCAACCCGAGTTCCACTCGACCGTCGGTGAACTGGTCCGCGCCGGCCACATCGCGAGCAAGCAGCACCGGGTTGTAGAACGGCGTGTTCAGCACGAAGGTGTTCAGCCGGACCCGCTCGGTCGCCTCGGCCGCCAGAATCATCGCGGGAAACGGCGCCGGCATCCCGAGGTGATCGGCCACTCCGATCACGTCGTAGCCGAATTCCTCGGCCCTGCGGCACTTTTCGATCCAATTCGCGCGGGAGTCGGGAACCACCATGTTGACGCCGAACCGGAACGGACGTTGCACAGTCATCTGGTCTGTCTACCATCACGATTCGGCACGGTCGCGGCCGCACGCCACAACGGGCTGGTCAACATTGCGCGAGTGTGCCCGCCGCACCGGCGATTCCGAGGAGTATCGACGCCGGCGTAGACGATGCGGGCTCCGTCCCGGTCGACACCCCGAGGGGCCGAAGAACTCGAGCACGCGAATGCTGGATTCATTCTGATCCCATCGCCGTCGTGCGCGGCGGCGCCGGGCTCGCCTATTCGGCGACCACCGCAATCTGTACCTCGTCGACCTCAACGTCTGGCGTGGTCGGGTTGGCGTCGGCTCGCACGGTGATCCGTGTTTTGTCGATGCCCTCGGCCTCGAGCGCCGCCGCGACGTTGTCGCCACGGGAGTTGGCCAGGGATTTCGCCGCGATCATGTTCGAATCCTGGGCGTAGGTCGTGATCTGTATCGCGGTGTCGTTACCTTTCAGCGGGATCGCTATCACTTTGATAGTTGCGACAGCCACTGCATCGAGATCCGAGCTGCCATTGCTGAAGGTGATCGGTGCGGCGGCGAGCGCCGTGTTGATCGCATCTTGGATTGCTTGCTGTGCGGTGTTCAGTGCGGAGCCCACGACAGAGGAGGCGGTTGCGGCGATACTGCTCCGCATCCCGTTCGTGTGGACGCTCGGCGAGGTAGTCGAATCGGGCGAGTCGCTGTCGGACCCGCAGGCTGCGGTCATGATCAGAACTACTGCAATAGCGGCGATTCCGCCGATGCTGTTTCTGGATACCATCTGACTGCTCCTGTATTCGGCGAGAAAATCCCATCTGCGGCATTCATCGCGATGCCGGGAATTATCGGAACTTCCGCGAGATCGAACCTGGTAGACAGTCCGCGTGCACACTTCGATCGACGGTGCAGTTTTACCGATCCTCGCACAGGCGCATCGTCGGGAGTGTCGTTTCGAGTCACTCGGACTCCGGGCCCGAGTCATGGAGACTTTGTCACCGGATAAATGTAAGCCGACGTGGTTGCCGCGACGACCGCGTAGCGTCGATTCGGCAGTGTGTGCGTGCTCACGGATAGTTCTCGCAAAGCAGAGGGGCAGTGAAGCACGGTGCGGTCCGTGAAATTATCTGTGGCGCTGGCCCGAGAAGTATCGGTGGCGCGAACCGAGGCCGTGACCGGCTGGTTGCGAGGAACACCATATGGCCGCACGCTGCGGCGTGTGATCGATGGCCTGGTAGCGATACAGATCGTCGACCGGTCGCTGGCGCTTGCCGCGCAGATCTTCACCTCGGTGCTGCCGGTGATCATCACCGCTTCCGTTCTCAGCGGCTGGAATGCGGGGGCGAAGACGATCAACGACCAGTTCGGCTTCGATGCCGGATCGCTGTCCGGCAGTAATGGATCCGTGCCGGTCGATCCATCCTTCGCGGCGTTCGGTGTGGTTGGACTGCTGATGGTTGTGCTCGGCGGCACTTCGTTCGCGCGCGCTCTGGCGCGCGTCTACGGAGCGGTGTGGAAGGTGCCGGTGATCGGTCCTCGAGATGCCTGGCGGTGGCTCGCCACGCTGCTCGCGGTCGCACTCTCGGCAGGGCTCGTGGGGCAGACACGGGAACTTACGCAGATCCGCTATGCAGGTCAGCCGCTTGCCCTGGTGGGCGAGGTGGCTATTTGGGCATTCGTCTGGACTCTCGCTCCGTTCCTGCTCACGAAAGGAGCACTGACCGGGCGCCTGCTCTGGGTGTCCGGCGTGCTCACCGCCGTCGGTTTGACCGCGGTGCACGTGGCGGGTCGCGTCGTCTTGCCCCGGATCACGACGAACGCCCAGCAGCATTTCGGTCCGCTGGGACTTGCCTTCACCTCGGTCAGTTGGCTTTTCGTCATGTCGGTAGTGATCGTCGGCGCGGCATCGGTGGTCGAGGCGCTCGCCCTGGACGAGACCTCCGTCGGTCGCTACCTGCGGGGTCCGGTTAGCGGCGACCACGAATGACGCAGTCCGCCAGCGCCGTCACAGGCGCGGAAAGCGGTTGGCCATCTCTTCATTCGCCCAGCAGCGCGATATCGGCCAGCAGCCGGAACGCGAGCGGACGCGCACCGGCCGACTCGAAGCTGAGCACCGCGCGCGGGCCGGTGCGCTTGCCGCCGTGTCCGCAGGATGCGGGGATCTTCGAGTCGGCAGGCAGCGGTGTGCGACCGCTCATGCCTATTCGCGGGAAAGCATGGCTACGGCTTCGCGTTCGAGGTCGACGAACGGTTCGCCGCTGACGTCGACAGCGACCCGGTGCAGAGTCCCGCCGGTGAACGCCCACGGGGAGGTTCCGGGGTAGTCGTCGGTGACGGCCTCCGCATTGTCGCGGCCCGCGTTGAGGCCCTCGCCTGCGATGCTGAACTTGCCGGGCTGGGTCCTGATCCGGCCCTCGCCGACCTTGCGGTCGCCGTAGTAGAGGCTGAGGGTGCCGCGGGCGGTGCCGGGCGGGTCCTCGCTCGTCTTGTCGAAGGAGGCGGCCAGGATCAGGTTCTGACCGGTCGGCAGGTCCTCGGTCGCGCTGATCTTTTGTTCCTCGCTGCCCAGGAAGTTGTAGACGTAGTGCAGCCGGTTGTCCTTGACGTACAGGGCATGTCCGCCGAACCGGCCGCCGTGGGAGAACAGCACCCCGGCCGCACCCGAGCCGGGCAGGTCGACGAGCGCGCCGATCGAGTAGGAGCGGTTGCGGATGTTGACCGCAACCGACTCGGGCACCTCGGCACCGCCGGGACGGTACACGTAGCGGTTGCGCGGCGGCGCGAGCTGGGGGCGCGGCGTGGTGAGGATCTCGACACCGGAGCGGTCGTCGAGCGGGAACGCCTGGTTGGCGCCGGCCTCGTAGAACCACAGGCCGACGAGTTCGGCCAGTCTGCCGGGTTCCTCGGCGGCGAGGTCGTGAAGCTCGGCGCGATCCCGGTCGGTGTTGTAGAGCTCCCAGGTGTCATCGGGGAAGTGACTCCACCCGCTGAGGGTCGGGTGGGTGGTGACTGCCTTCCAGCCGTCGTGCCAGATGCCTCGGCCGCCGAGCATCGAATAGAACTGGGTGTGCTTGGCGGTCGGGATGGTGGCCGCGTCGAAGCTGTAGCGCATGCTCACCCCTTGGATCGGCGTCTGGGCATGGCCCTTCACCGTTTCCGGGAGCTCTATGCCGAGGCAGTCCAGCAAGGTGGGCACCACGTCGACAGCGTGGTGGTACTGGTCGCGGGTCTCGCCATGGGCCTTGATCCCGGCGGGCCAGGAGATGAGGCACGGGTCGCAGGTGCCGCCGTTGAAGGAGTACCGCTTCCACATCTTGAACGGGGTGTTGAAGGCCATCGCCCACCCGTTCGAGTAGTGGTTGTAGGTCTTGGGGCTGCCCAGCTCGTCCAGCATGGCCAGGTTCTCGGCCAGGTCGTCCGGCACGCTGTTGGCGATCTTGTTCTCGTTGACCGAGCCGTCCGGGCCGCCCTCGCCGCTGGCTCCGTTGTCGGAGACCAACACGATGATGGTGTTGTCGAGCTCCTCGATCCGCTCCAGGTAGGCGAGCAGGCGGCCGATCTGGTCATCGCAGTGCGAGAGGAAGCCCGCGTACACCTCGGCCATGCGGGCGAACAGCCGCTTCTCGTCGTCGGAGAGGGTGTCCCAGGGGCGGGTGTAGTCCAGCGGTGGGAACGGCTGACCGTCTGGCCCGCTGCGAGTCTCGGGTGTGCCGATCGGGTTGAGCGGCGGTAGCTCGGTGTTCTGCGGGACCAGACCCATCTGTTTCTGCCGGGTCAGAGTCTGCTCACGCATCGCCTCGTAACCCGCGTCGAACCGGCCGCTGTAGCGCTCGACCCACTCGCGTGGCACGTGGTGCGGAGCGTGCGCGCAGCCCGGCGCATAGTACAGGAAGACCGGACGATCGGGGGCGATCGCCTTGACGTCGTCGATGTACTCGAGGGCTCGGTCGGTGATGTCGACGCTGAAGTGGTAGCCCTGCTCGGGCGTTGACGGCTGCTCGACGGGGTGGTTGTCGTGCACCAGGTCCGGGTACCACTGATTGGTCTCCGCACCGAGGAAGCCGTAGAAGCGCTCGAAGCCGCGGCCGATGGGCCAGTTTCGCTTGGTGGACGCCAAGTTCATCTCGTCCTCGGCGCACAGATGCCACTTGCCGACCATGGCCGTGCTGAAGCCCCGCTCGACCAGGATCTCGGCGAGGGTGGCGCACTCCGGGGGGATATGGCCATTGGCGCCGGGAAAGCCCACCGCACACTCGCTGATGCAGGCCATACCGTTGGTGGTGTGGTTGCGGCCGGTGAGCAGGCAGGAGCGGGTCGGGGAGCACAGCGCGGTGGTGTGCCACTGGCTGTAGCGCAGCCCTTTCGCGGCGATCCGGTCGATGTTCGGGGTGTCGATCGGGCCGCCATAACAGCCCATGGCGCCGAAGCCGACGTCATCGAGCACGATGTACAGCACATTCGGTGAACCGGGCGGGGCCTTCGGCTGTTCGTAGGGGCCCCAGTCCGGGACCGAGTCGCGGATGTCGAGGTTGACCACACCGCGGAATGGATTTGCCATGGGCGTTTCTCCTCACAGGTAGGCCCCCGCTCCAAGCTAGGTAGCCGCGGATGGGGTCACATCACCCGTGACGGGTGATGCGCAGGTGATCCCGGGGTTGACGCTTTCCGGTGCTCGGTCGAACCCGCCGCATGCCTCGATCGAGCACGCCCAGCGTCTCCCCCGCGCGGCGGGTCAGAACACGGTCGCCCAGTCGTCCTTGATGCTGACCACCGTCCAGCCATTAATCCCGGCCAGCTCGAGCGCCTGCTCGGCGCCCGTCACGTAGTCGAACTCCCGGGCGGGGTCATCGTGGAGCACCAGCATCCGCAGCGACGGCCGGTCCGGCTGCTCGGTGAATTGCAGCATCGGGATGTCCCCATTGGTGTTTCCAACCGCCAGTATGGGTCGCCGGCCGACCCGGCTCCAGATCCGCACCGGCTTCTCGGGTCCGTCGTCCAGGACATCCACCTCGGCTTTGTGGACGAGCGTGCCGTCCTTCCAGACCAGCGAGACGCTGCTGCCGATGACACGCTCGCGGGGAATGCCGTACATCTGCTGGCTGATCGGTCGCATGAAGTCGCGGCCCCCGCCCGAGGCGATGTAGTTGTCGAACCCATTGGCCTCCAGGAAGCCGAGCAGTTCAACCATCGGTGCGTAACCGCATGCCAGGTAGGAGCGGCCGAGAGTGGGATGCCGGGTCGTGCGCAGGAACTGATCGGCACGGATCTCGAACTCCTCCACGGTCACGCCGGCAAATGCCGTCAGCACACCGGAAGCGAGCACGCCCACCTCGCTGTCATCGCCGTGGTAGTGCTTGGTGATGACGCCGTTCAGCCAGCCGTAGTCCTTCGTGTAGGCGGCCTGCCACGGCTGGCGGGTGCGCAGCGCCGGGTCATGCTCGGCCATGGCGACCAAGCGGCGCAGGATGAAGTCGAGCTGGATAGGCATCGGCTTCTCGCACCACAGCGTGCCGTCGTTGTCGAAGACCGCGACCCGGTCCTCGGGCGGGACGGTATCGGGCCCGCCTTCAGCCGTCACTTGCCCGACGAAGCCCAGGATGGCCTGTTTGCTGGCGCCCGCTCGCCAGCTCGGGAGCGGATCGCTCGCCGAGTTCCCGGTCTCCCCGCTGAGGGAGGCGTGAGAGGTATTTGCCTGGTTGGCTGCCGCCATGGACCGCCTCCTCGCATCCGCTACTCAGCGCTCTGCACGCGACCGTGCCCAGTTGCGGGGCCGCGCGCATCACCCGCAGCGGGTGATACATCCGGCACTATCGGGACTCCGAGCGTGGCGGCCATCCAGCATCGCGGCGTGCGGCTTGCCGTCCAGTGCGCGCGAAAGAGACTGCCGAGCGCGAATCACCCACTGGGGATGGTGCTCAGCGACCGGTGGTGGGCCAAGAGTGGCGATGTCCCTTACAAGCCGGTGATTGGGCAGACGAAGGGGTTGGACGCGTGGATTCCTGGGACATCTCGACCATCGCGTTCTTGCTGCTCGCCTTTGCGGTGCTCTCGCGGAAGCTCTCGGTCGTGGTCACGCCTGCCATCTTCTTCACCTCGGCGGGCCTTGTTGCGGGACC
Organism: Nocardia sp. GCM10030253; assembly: GCF_042675075.1. Lineage (NCBI taxonomy): Bacteria > Bacillati > Actinomycetota > Actinomycetes > Mycobacteriales > Nocardiaceae > Nocardia > Nocardia sp. GCM10030253. The sequence continues at coordinate 411,844 of NZ_JBHTDL010000011.1, forward strand.
CGTGCTCGGGCTCCTCGAACTCGAGGTCGGCTCGTCGACACTGAAGCTGCTCGTCGAGGTCACCTTGACGCTGGTGCTGTTCTCGGACGCATCCCGGATCTCACTCGGCCGACTCCGCAGCGAGTACGCCGTGCCGCTCCGGTTGTTGGGGATCGGTCTGCCGCTGACCATTGCCGCGGGCGCGGTGGTCGGCGTCGCGGTGCTTCCGGGCGTGAGCGGCGTCGAAGCGCTGGTGCTCGCGGTGATGGTTGCGTGTACGGATGCGGCGCTGGGGCAGGCCGTGGTGACCGACGAACGGATCCCGTCACGCATCAGGCAGGGACTCAATGTCGAGAGTGGGCTCAACGACGGGCTGTGCGTGCCACTGTTCTTCATCGCGATCGGGTTTGCCCAGGCGGAAGCGGGCGCGCTGACCGAGCACGCTGCGGTCCGATTGGTGCTCGAGGAGATCGGATATGGCATCGTCGGCGGCGTCATCGCAGGAGTACTCGGCGCGTTCGCGTTGCGGATCGGGGCGAAGCGCGGCTGGATCGAGCGGTACTGGCTGCAGATCCTCACCGTCGCCACGGCACTGCTCGGCGCTGGAATCGCCGACGGGCTCCATGGCAGCATGTTCATCGCCGCGTTCGTCGGCGGTCTCCTCTTCGGCACGCTCCGCGGCAGCGTAGGTGGCCACGTGACCGACCTCGTCGACCAGGGCGGCGAGTTGCTGAACGCTGTCACGTTCCTTGTCTTCGGCGCCGCTATCCTCGGCCCCGTTCTGGACGACCTGACCTGGCGACTTGCCCTGTACGCCGTGCTGAGCCTGACCGTCGTGCGCATGTTGCCGGTGGCGTTGTCGCTGTTGGGGACCGGCGCCCGGAAAGAGACCGTGGCATTCGTCGGCTGGTTCGGCCCACGCGGCCTCGCCACCATCGTCTTCGGCGTGTTGCTGATCCAGGACGCAGACCTACCGAATGAGCACACGCTGCTGCTCGCCGCGGTGACCACCATCGGCATGTCCGTCTATGCCCACGGCCTGACCGCTACACCGTTGACCGACCGCTATGTCCGCTGGTACCGGTCCCATCCCAAAAGACAGCAGCTGCCAATGGAAAGTGTGCCTGCGGCTCCGCACCGCTGGCGCACACCGCGCCGAACAGTGCAGTAGGCCTACGGGCACGTCGACGGCCGTTCGGCTTTGGGTACGGCACGCTCCCGGTTTGCTGTCGCAGCCAGTGAGGGTTCTGCTTCAATGGATATATGTGTAGGTGGATGGCCTACTCCGGTGAGCCGATCCTCGCCGAGGATCTGCTGTTCCGTCCGGCGCATTCGCTGATCGTCCAGAGTTTGCACTCCCATCTCGGGGCGACGACCACGAATGGCGATGGTTTCGGTGTCGGCTGGTACGGCGAGGGCCGCGAACCGGCGGTCTACAAGAGCATCGAACCAGCATGGAACGATCGGAACCTTCGCGAGATCACCCGTCAAATGCGAACGCCGCTGTTGTTCGCGCATGTGCGGGCCTCGACCGGCACGCCGGTGCAGCGCAGCAACTGCCACCCGTTCCGGCACGGGCACTGGTTGTGGATGCACAACGGTCTCCTCCACGGCTTTCAAGAGATCAAGCGCGATCTGCTGATGGCTGTCGACCCGACCCTGTTCCCCGACATCGAAGGTTCGACGGACTCGGAAGCCTTGTTCTTCCTCGCACTGACGTTCGGTCTCGAAGACGATCCCTTCAGCGGCGTTGCCCGTGCGGTCGGCTTCGTCGAAGATGTCGGCCGCGCGTACGGGATCGACCATCCCGTACAGATGACCGTCGCGACCAGTGACGGCGAATCCTTCTGGATCTTCCGCTACTCCAGCGAGCGGCAGACGAGGTCGCTGTTCTACTCCACCGAGATCTCGAAGCTGCGTGCGCTCCATCCCGAAGTACAGGTGCTGCGCCACCTGGGCGAGCAGACCCGCTTCGTGGTCTCCGAGCCGCTGCTTCGCGACCTGGCAGGCGCGTGGAACGAAGTGCCGGAATCATCGGCGAGGCTGGTCCGAGCCGGCGCTGACGAAATCCGGCCCTTCCAGCCCATTTCACCGACCTGAATTCGAACAGCGCCGATTGTGAACGCGGTGAGTGTGCCGAAGGACTGCGCGAGTGTGGTCTCACCCGCCGCGGGTGAGACCGCGCCGCCGCGAAAATCCTGGACTCGAGCGGTCGAGAGGCCGATGGGTTGGTCGTCGCCGATCGGAGCTGATTCATGAACGCTTCTGGATCTGACGAACCGCTCAGCGCGGCAGAGCGCGGGGAACTTCAGCGCCTCCGCCGGGAGCTGGCGGAGCTTCGTGGCGAACCAGGCACGCAACCGCGGGCGGCCGGTCACCCGGCGCTGCGCTGGACCGCGGCGGTCCTGCTGCTGATCTTGCTCGCTGTCCTGGCATTCTCCACGGTTCTGGCGCGGTTCACGCGCAGCGAGCTGCTCGACACCGACCGTTACGTCCAGACGGTGACGCCGCTGGGATCGAATCCGGTGCTGCAGGGCGAGCTCGCCGACCAGATCACCAACGAGATCATGACTCGGCTGGACGTCGAGAAAGTCACCGCCGAGGCACTGAAGTCGATCACCGAGGACGCGCCCCGCGTCCCACCTGCCGTGGTCGGCCTGGCACCGGTGATCGGCGAGCAGGCCCAATCGTTCGTGCACAAGACGGTGGAATCGTTCGTGTCCTCCGACGAATTCGAAGCCTTGTGGATCCAGGCCAACAGGGAAGCCCATCAGGAGCTGGTTGCGCTGCTGACGGGCAAAACCCGGGCTGCCATCCAGATCAGTGACCAGGGGACGGTGAGCATCTCGCTGACGCCGATCATCGGCAGGGTTCGCACCGAACTGACCGAGCGTGGGTTCGCCTTCGCGGACAATATCCCCGAGATCGACAAGTCGTTCGTGCTGTTGCACTCCCCGGACCTGGTCAAGGCGCAGCGGGCGACCTCGGCGCTCGAGAAGGCTTCCGACGTGCTGCCCTGGTTGACCCTGCTCGTGGCCGCCGCTGTCGTGTGGGTGGCGCCCAAAGGCGCACGCCGGCGGGCCTTTTCGCTGGTCGGGGTCAGCCTGGCCGTGGCCATGGCACTGCTTGCCGTGGCGATCAGCGTGGGCCGGTCGGTCTACCTCGGGGCCGTGCCCGCGGATATTCTCGCGCCGCAAGCGGCCGCGGTTCTGATCGAAACCCTCCTGGTCCCCCTGAGAACCACCCTGCGCGCGGTGTTCGTGCTGGCGGTGGTCATCGCGGTCCTCGGATACCTCATCGGACCGTCCGGGTCCGCAGTCGCGATCCGTGGCGCGTTCGGCAAGGCAGTCGACGCGGCGAGAGCGCCGAAGCATGGGCGCGCCCCGTATCCGATCGAGTCCGTCGCCGCCCAGTTCCGCATCCCGCTGCGCGTGGTCATCATCGCGATCGCGGTGATGACCCTCGTGTTCTGGAGATACCCGTCGGGCGTAGTCGTGGTGGTGACCGTCCTCGTCACCATCGTGGCCCTGATCGTGGTGGAACTGGTGGCCCGACCCGCCACTGGTGGGCATTGACTTCGACACACCACGCTGAGATGGGTAGCACGGCCCCAGGGCGCAGCAGGGCATCGGCGGTATCCCGAATCGCTGTCGGTTCGTGCTGGCAGAGTGTGCACCACGGCTCTAGGAGGTGCTCGACAAATCATGGGTGACTACTTCGAACGGATCGTCGATATCGAGGTGACTGCCACAGAGGCGGACGCGGTGGCGGCCCGGATGCTGGACTGGATGATTTCCCGGCGGCTGCTCTCGCGCGAGATGTCCGGCGACGCGATGTACAGCCTCGGGGTGGACGAAGGCTATGTGCCAGGATCGGATTGGGCGCAGGTCACCCAGGAATGGGGCGACTGGATCCCCGGTCCGGTAGCCGTGATCGTCGGGCGCGACGACCACTATGGTGGGCAGGGCGAGATCGAGCCGGAGTCGGCTGTGTGCCCGCACTGCCACACCAAGACCGTGGTCATCGATTACCCGCAGCAGTGGAAAGCCGATCCCGAGATCTGGCGGCCATTCCGGAACGGCATCGACGCGTGGAAGGAGACAGGCGTCGGCACTGCCGCCTGCAAGTCCTGCGGTGACGCCATCCCGGTCACCGAATGGCAATGGCCGTGGGGGTTCGCTCTCGGCGCACTCGCCTTCGACTTCTGGGGTTGGCCACCACTCACCGACACCTTCATCACCGAGTTCGGAGCACAACTGGGACACCGCATCGAGCATCAAACGGGCAAATTCTGACGGATCCGGGGCTTTCCCAGCATGTTCAGCACGAAGGCGTTCAGCACCGTGGCCGGCCGGTCAACATTGCGCGAGAGTGCCCGCCGCGACGGCGATTCCGATGAGCGTCACCGCCGCGGCCAATACCGGCACCGGCCGCCGCACGTTGATCCATCGTGATGACCCGAGCGAACGAATCCGCCGACGATTGTCGGATGACGTTGTGGTGGTGCGCCTACTCAGCCGGCGCTTGACCAGAGTGACGATGGTGACGATCAATGTCGCGATCAGCATGGTGAGGCCCTACGCGCCGACGACGCTTGTCGGCCGGGACGGGCGCGCACCGGAACGCCATGGCACCGCGACGACACCGTTGGCGATCATGCTCTCGGCGGTGTCCAGAACGGTTTCCCGCACCGGGCGCATACCCCAGCCGAGTTCCCGGCGAGCCTTCTCCGAGCTGAGTCGTTCTGGTCGCCCCAGTGTCGGTACAGCCAGGCGAACGCTCTTGTCGAACAGCGCCATCGCCCGCACCAATAGGTCGGGGATACCTCGGGTGGGCACCCGGAAGCCACGCGGGCCGAATTCCTCGGCAAGGAGCGCCGCGATCTCCCCCATCCAAACATGTTCGCCCGCACAGATATACCGGTTGCCCGCTGCCTGCGGCAGCTCCATCGCCAGCCGGTGGGCCACGGCGAGGTCGCGCACGTCGACCACCGACCAGCCCACCCGCGGCGAGCCGGGCACAGCGCGCCCGAGCAGCCACCGCACCGGCACGTGCGAGGTGCTCAGCGCCGTGGATTGCAGTGGCCCGAGCACCATTCCGGGGTTGAGCACTACCAGCTCCAACCCACGACCCGAGGGCAGCTCGCCGATGTATTCCCAGGCGGCGCGCTCGGCCAGCGTCTTGCTCTTCTGATAGGACGCGCTGCGTTCGACCACCGACCAGTCCGCCTCGGTACGCATCGCCTCCGGGTCGTCATGACCGTGCGCTACCGCCGCGATCGAGGACGTGAGCACCACCCGCCGCACCGTGTCGGTGTCCGCGCACGCGCGCAGTACCCGCAGGGTCCCGTTGACCGCGGTGGCGATCAATGCCCGCTCATCGTCGGGCGGCGCCGCGGGAAACGGCGATGCGACGTGCATGACGTAGTCGCAACCCGAAACCGCCGCCGCCCAGCCGGAATCGTCATCGAGATCGGCCTCGACGAACGTCAGCTCGCCACCGATGCGATCGGCGAGCGCCACCAAGTGCGCCCGCTTGTCCTTTTTGTCGAGATCCCGGACCGTCGCGCGTACGGCATAGCCGTGCTCCAGCAGTTCGGCGATGCAATGTCCGGCGACAAATCCTGTTGCGCCGGTGACGAGTACCTGTGTGCCCATGCGTTTTACCCGCTTCGAAGGTGAGAGTGCGGCCAACCAATCTGAGCGCCGCTCAGATAATCTAAGCATTGCATAGTTAGGTTGTCCAGGGCTCGTCGAATAGGCTCGGATAGTGACGCGGACGAGTTACCACCACGGCGCATTGCGCGACACACTGCTGGCCGCCTGTCTCCGGTTGATCGAAACCGAGGGCATCGGCGCGGTGAGTCTGCGCCGCGTCGCCCGCGAGGCGGGCGTGAGCACCGGCGCGCCCTACCACCATTTCGCCGATCGCTCGGCACTGCTCGCCGCCCTGTCCACCCAGGGCTTCGAACTGCTGGGCAGCGATGTGGCCGCTGCTCGCGCGGCCGCGGACACCCCACTGCACGCGCTCACCGCATTGGCCGAGGCCTATGTGCGGTTCTCCCAGGAACATCCCGGCCACTTCCGGCTGATGTTCCGCCCCGAACTCTCGCAGCCGGACAAGCATCCCGACGGCATGGCCGCGGGCGACGCGGCGTTCGCGGTGCTGGCCGAAACCGTCGCCGACTGTGTCGCCGCGGGCTTGCTTCCGAGCGACAAAGCCGACACCCTCGCCGTCGCCTGGTGGGGACTCGCGCACGGTCTCGCCTCGCTCTGGCTCGACGGACAACTGGAGAAGCGTTCTGTCCAGCTCGGCACCGCGGCTCCCGCGCTGGTCGACGACATCATGCGCACATTCACCACCCTCATCGCACCCGGTACATAACGCGCACCGCAAGGTCACACGCTCGAGGCCCGCACCGACCTAGAGTGAGTGCCGGATATTTGCTGTTTCGCCTACGCTCCCCACCTGATCCGAGAGGGAAGACCGGATGACCGCACAGCAGCTCGATCCAGTGGTCCAGGAATTCGTGGACGCGCTCAATGCCAGCGACCAGGACCGGTTCTTTGCGATCCTGACCGATGACGCATCGATGTCCGACGACGGCGTCGAACGCAACCTCGCGCAGTGGACCGACTCCGAGGTCTTCGGCAGCAACGGGCGCCTGGATGTCGAATCGATCGGTGACCACGGCACCGACCTGGTGGCCAACTACACCAACTCACGCTGGGGATCGATGCGCACCAATTGGCGCTTCATCCTCCGCGACGGCAAGGTCAGTCGATTCGAGACCGGGCAAGCCTGAAACTCTTGCGGTCGCGGCCCCGTTCTTGACAGGCTGACGCTCGTGTTCGTCGCGCCCCGTTACGGTACGGGCTCCCTCGCAGATCTGTTTCCCTCAGTCCTCGCCGGGCTCGGCGTGCCCGGTGAGGTCGATCGGCTCGGCCTCGGCTGCACGGCCGCACGGATCTGCGTGCTGCTGGTGGACGGCCTCGGCGCCGAGGCATTGGCGGCGAATCCCGATGCGGCGCCGTTCCTGTCGAGCCTCGCGCCCGCCGAGCTCGCCGCGGGCTTTCCCAGCACCACCGCGACCAGCCTGAGCTCTCTCGGCGTCGGCGTCCCACCGGGTGAGCACGGAATCGTCGGGTATCTCATCAACGTTCCCGGCTACGACCGGTTGGTGAACTCGCTGCGCTGGCGCCTGCACGGCGAGGGACCGAAGATCGACCTGCTGAGCGAACTCGTCCCTGAGCAATTCCAGCCCAGTGCAACGGTATTCGAGCGCGCTGCGGCCGATGGCATAACGGTCACCCAGGTGGCACCCAACTATCAAGCCGGCTCCGGGCTCACCCGAGCGGTACTGCGCGGCTGCGAGTTTCGCCCCAACTTCTCGACCGGCGACCTCGTCGCAGGCGTTGCCGAAGCGCTGCGCGCAGGTGATCGCTCGCTGGTATATGCCTACCACGGCGACCTCGACACCACCGGCCATGTACGCGGGCCCGCCTCGGACGCATGGCTTTTGGAGTTGGCGCACGTCGACCGCCTCGCCGCCACCATCGCCGAACACCTACCGCCGGACGGCGCACTGATCGTCACCGCCGACCACGGCATGGTGGAGCTCGACGCCCGAATAGATTTCGACAACACCCCACTCCTCCAAGACGGCGTAGCCCTCCTCGGCGGCGAACCCCGCGCCCGCCACGTCTACACCACCGGAGGCGCCGCCACCGATGTCGCATCGGCGTGGCAGGAATTCCTCGGCCCCGACTTCCACGTCCTGCCTCGCGCCGACGTCATCACCCGCGGCTGGTTCGGCCCCACCGTCCGTCCCGGCTTCGCCGATCGCATCGGCGACCTCGTCGTCGTCGCGGCCGGTTCCCGCGGCATCGTCCGCACCGGCGCCGAGCCACTGCAATCCATGCTGATCGGCCACCACGGATCGCTCACGCCCGCGGAAGTGAACGTGCCACTGCGCGTCCACCGCCCCTGACCGCCCACGACCTGCTTACCTCTGTAGTCGACGCGCGCTGGCGGGTAATGTGCGACGCGCGCTGAACTCGCACGAGCACCATAGCGAACGACCAGCCTCATTGGCCCTACGCTTGGAGCGATCGTTGCGGGCAATACCGCGCGACCAGCTGCCAGGAGGAAAAGATGAATGCCACGCTGTCACGGACCGGCCGGACCGGCCTCGGGGTCGCGGCGGTCGCGTTACTGCTGGCGGGGTGCAGTGATATCGAGCGGGTGCTCAATCGCGGCGGTGACACTCCCTGCAACGAGTACGTCAAGCAGGATCAGGACACCAAGCGGGTGACGATCACCAAGTTCGTCAAGGAGCAGACCAAGGACGATCGCGAGCCCGCGGGAACCGTGGTGGACACGACGATGATCTCGGTGGACCTGCTGTGCGGCACGCAACGCAATGCGGAGACGCCGATCAAGAAGGCTGACGTGGCGGGCATATTCATCACGAAGTGAGCCCGGCCGGAAATGGGGCGGCACCGTGATTCGTTGCCAAAGTCGGACACGATATTGCGACGCCGGACCCGCGGCGCGAACGGCCAGGTAACCACCGGTATTCGGCCGACTCGCGCCGACGTGCCCTACCCGACCCGCGCCGCCTCGCGGGCGAGGATGCGGGCGCGTTGTTCTTCGAATCGGATGACGTCGCGAGCGAGTTTGTCGAGGTACTTGTCGAGCTCTTCGCGGCTGCGTTCGCCGCGTGCGGTGAAGTCGGTGCGCTTGAAGACATTCCAGATTCGCAGGACCGGTAGCACGACCTCGTCCAGGTGCTGGCGCAGGTCGTAGATCCCGTGCTTGACCATCAACACGCCATTGCGACGCCAGTTCGGCATGCCGGCGCCCGGCATGGCGAACGTCTTCACGATAGTGGTCACCGACTCCATCGTCTGGTCAGGAGCGATGTCGAACGCCGCACCGGTGATGTTGCGATAGAACATCATGTGCAGATTCTCGTCGGCCGCAATGCGTTGCAGCATCCGTTCGGCGATCGGATCGTCGCAGACTCGCGCTGTGCTGCGATGGCTGACCCGGGTAGCCAACTCCTGGAAAGTCACATACGCGACCTGATCGAGCACACCGCCGAAGCCATCCGGCGCGTGTACACCGCGGGTCAGATGCACCATCCGGTCGTTCTCCAAAGCGACGGGATCGACAGCGCGGGTGCATACGAGGTAGTCACGCATGGCGATGGCGTGCCGGTTCTCCTCGGCGGTCCAGCGGCCAACCCAGGTGCCCCACGCACCGTTGCGAGAGAAGTTCTCGGCGATCACGCGGTGGTAGGAAGGCAAGTTGTCCTCGGTCAGCAGATTCGTGATCATCGCGACCTTGGCGACCTCCGAGAGCCGTGACTGCTCAGGATCCCAATCCTCGCCACCCATTGCTGCGAAGTTGCGGCCCTCGTCCCAGGGAACATAATCATGCGGACACCAGTCCCTGACCGTGGCCACATGCCGGTCTATGTTGGCCGCGACGACCGGCTCCAGCTCCGCCAGTAGCTCGATTTGCGTCAAATCCTTTGCCATGCAGCGCCTTTCGATTCGGTGGAAACAACCACGGAACGTACCGCTGTTCACGCATATCTGACTGCGCGGCCTCGCCGCACCCACACCCTAGACGAGCGCGAGCGCGAACACTGCGATCAATGCCGGGTGCGTCGTTGATCGCCGCCTGCGTGGGTTAGCAGGACGCGTCGGCGCAGCGAGTCGAGCTTCGCCGATTTCGCGAGGACCAACCGATCCACACCCGAGATCGTATTTCCGCGCGGTCACCATGCCGCGTCGAGCGGCGCCGCATGATCACGCCCGGCATCAAACACCGCAGGTCAGCGTAAGTCGTTTAGTGTCAAGCGGTTCGGTCGGTGCCTCGCCCGTCGTCGTCCCTGTATACCGGGGCGTCGACTGCCCGCACGACCCCACAGACACCGCTGAACGGCCCCTCCGGGAAATAGACGACATCACCTGGCGCATATTCGGTAAACCCCACGCCGCCAGAGTAATCCAAGTCCTGCGGGCAGAATGCAAACGTCCGCTCGTGCCGCATTTACTCCGTGGTCCAGTCCGCGCACGGGCATCAAATGTGACGAAGTCCAACCGTGGAACGTGATGCAGGTCATTGCCAGAGAAGGCGTGGTTGGGCATCGTCGTCAATTCATTCTTGGAAAGAATCTGGTTGGAGATGCCCATATGGCCGACCACAATTTTGCTTACGACCTCACACTGGACGAGGCACGACGGCGCAGCGCCGTCGTCGCGGCGCTCGGTGATGACTGGGATCCGGTCGCGGTGCTCGCCGAGGAAGATCTGGCGTACGACATGCTGTACTCGAATCTCGACGACGAGCAGCAGCGGATCTACGAGGAACTCGTCCGGGCAGGGATCCTGCCGGATCGGGCGACGCGCTATATCGCCGACTGATCTCACCGCCGAGCACGAACCATGACTGGTGTTCGGCGTGTTGCCTCCGGCGAAGTCGTGACCTAGCTGCTCCGGCTCTCGGCTGAGTTTCGTGGGCAGTGGATGCGCAGCAATGCCGCCGGGAGGACGTACGGCCGATGGTGATCAACGGTCGGCCCGGCCCCTTCGACGAACGCCCGGAAATGCCTGCTGGTTGCGCTGTTAAGAGCGGCCACCAGGCCTGTTAAGGCCGCGTCCTACCTCAGCCCCAAACGCCGCAACGGGCTTTCCCGCACCGAGAGGGTCCGTGTGACCGTTCTCGGGTCTCGTGTGCAGTAGGTGTCGTACCGCGCTTGTTCGACTGAAGACAAGCAACCGCAGGCCCGAACCCCTTGCTGCACAACCATTTCGATCCGAGCGTGCAACCAGCGAGCGGAGGCTCGGCCACGTGGAGTTCCGAAGCCGAACAACCTCTACCGGCTCCACGGCGGCGCCGGACGTCCGGTAATGCCTGTTCGTGATGCCGTACGTCGGCCGCTGCATTGCAGGCGGCGTAGCGCTAACCTGGCAGGCGTGACGACTTACGCGCTTTCTGAGGTCCGCGGCCCCGCGCGGGCACCGGTGGCGTGGATGCGACCTGGTCACATCGGATACGTCGGGCCAGATCTCGGCGTCGACCAGCATTCTCCCTCTGTCGCGATGCTCAGCGTCGGATTGGACGCGCCGCTTGTACTGCATACCGGCGCGCATGGGCGGATACGCACCGGCAGTGCTTTCGCTCCCGCCCGCACGACGCAGCGCATAGTCGCCACCGAGGGATGGATCCTGGCGCTGTTCGTCGAGCCCGCAGGCGCACCGGCCACCGCAATTGTTGACGAGATGACCTCTGCTGCAGGATCTTTCGGACTCAACCACCGCCGGGAACGTGAGTTGGCCGAGCTGTGCCGAGCCGAGCGAGTAGACCCCGACCGCATCTACGCCTGTGCCATCGCCGGCACCGCACCGCCCGCCGATCCGCGAATCGAGCAGGTCGCCGCCGCTATTCGCACTGACCCGTCACGAACCTTCCGCGCCGACCGGATAGCCGCGAACCTTGGCCTGTCCACCACCCATTTCCTGCGGCTATTCACCGAGCAGTATGGCACCACATTCCGCGGGTATCAGCGGTGGAACCGCTTGATCCAAACGGTCTGCAAGGCTGTGGCCGGACACGACCTCACCCGATCCGCAATCGACGCAGGCTTCGCCACCCCGTCCCACTTCAGCGAAACCTTCCGCGACATGATCGGACTGTCCGCCACGACAATGCTGCGTGCCGGTATCCGCTTCGATCTCGGAACCTAGCCCGCGCATTGATATAACTGCGATAGTCGCGGAGCGCGTGGCTCGGCGATCTGAATGCGCCAGCCGAGCCGCAGGTCACCGTGGAGGTGGCTGAGGGGACGTATACCGCGACAGCACGGCCGTTGGGCGGCGTTGAGCGACGGCGACCGGCTCTACCGAACCTGCGTCATCGACGGCGTCTGATCATGGACCACCGCCTGGACGTGCTCGCCGGGAACCGCCTCGCCGGGCTCCTCTACAGTCGGCCGATGCCGGGCCTGAACACCGCCTCGCACATCTTCCTCGAGGAGGCCGAGCGCGGTCTTTACGCGGACTGGGAGAAATGCACCCTCGATGTGGTCGGGCACCGAGTCCGGAGGGCTACGAAGTCGGCGTGCGGTGATGGGCTTTCCGGCGCGGAATGGACGGCCGGTCACCATCTGCCGACCGTGGTAAACGCTACCGGTACCGACCAGTTTCGTGACGTACTCCCGACCGCGGCGGCGTGTGCGCGGATGGCATTCGGCGTTGAATGCTTGTGGGCTGGTCGGTGACTCGGCGAGTGAACTGTTTACCCGTCTTGGGCGGGCACTTCAAATGCGCGTCCGCCCGTCGGGGTCCGACACGGCGAATGACCGGTGCGATTCTGGCAAATTCACTGCAATAGTGTGCACTCGCTGATGTGTTGCGTAGTGGCACAAAAGAAGTCCGGCCCTGAGGGGCGGCACGGACGGAGCGGTGATCTACCGAGACCGAATCAGGCGGCGGGCTGGGGCT